>NZ_UCNV01000010.1:0-1047 GCF_900474015.1 Synechococcus sp. UW106 | reverse complement strand
CCACGGGGCAGAACCTCTTCAGGGAAGACGAAGTTTTCGTGCGGCTGGTCAGCCGGTGCCATCCAGGCACGCAGACCTTCATTCAGAAGGATGTTCTTGGTGTAGAAGGTCTCAAATTCAGGATCTTCTGCAGCGCGGATTTCCTGTGACACGAAGTCATAGGCGCGCAGGTTGAGGGCCAAGCCGATGATGCCGATGGAGCTGGTCCATAGGCCCATCACAGGCACGAACAGCATGAAAAAGTGCAGCCAGCGCTTGTTGGAGAAGGCGATACCGAAGATCTGGCTCCAGAAGCGGTTGGCGGTGACCATGGAATAGGTCTCTTCTTCCTGAGTGGGCTCGAACGCCTTGAAGGTGTTGGCCTGCTCACCATCCTCAAACAGGGTGTTTTCCACGGTGGCTCCGTGAATGGCGCAGAGCAGTGCACCGCCGAGGATGCCGGCGACGCCCATCATGTGGAAGGGGTTCAGGGTCCAGTTATGGAAGCCCTGGAGGAAGAGGAGGAAGCGGAAGATCGCTGCCACACCGAAGGAGGGCGCGAAGAACCAGCTGCTCTGGCCGAGGGGGTACATCAGGAAGACACTGACGAACACCGCAATCGGACCGGAGAAGGCGATGGCGTTGTAAGGGCGGATGCCAACCAGACGAGCAATCTCGAACTGGCGAAGCATGAAGCCGATCAAGGCGAAGGCACCGTGCAGAGCAACGAAGGCCCAGAGACCACCGAGCTGACACCAGCGAACAAAATCACCTTGGGCTTCAGGGCCCCAGAGGAGAAGCAAGCTGTGACCCATCGCATCAGCGGGGGTGGACACAGCAGCGGTAAGGAAGTTGCAACCTTCCAGGTACGAGGAGGCAATGCCGTGGGTGTACCAGGAGGTCACGAAAGTGGTGCCGGTCAGCCAGCCACCAATGGCCAAGTAGGCCGTTGGGAGGAGAAGGATGCCAGACCAGCCAATGAATACGAAGCGGTCGCGCTTGAGCCAGTCATCGAGGACGTCGAACCATCCCCGCTGTGGCGCGCGTCCTACAGCGATCGTCATGAGA
>NZ_UCNV01000008.1:0-529006 GCF_900474015.1 Synechococcus sp. UW106 | reverse complement strand
AGGCCAGAAGGCCAAGGGCGGCAGGAGCCACCAGCAGTTGCTGGAAAAGCTTCATTGAATTCCTCACACAGGAAAGCCCAAATTGGGCACGCCCATACTGCCGTTGCGCTGTATTTGCTGCTACTCGTATAGAGCAATTCCAAGTAGCTTTTTATACGTCTGTCTGTTCTTTTCTGTTATCAGCCTCATCGCAGTCCCTTTTGCAGATGTCTGTGCTCTGCTTGGGGCTTCGCTTTGTCTCTTCAGGCATCAATAAGAAGACTGACGGGCTTGTGTCATTTGTTACTCACTTCCATGTTTTGGGCCTGTTGGAGCGATTAGAGTTAAAAAGTTGATTCCCATCGGATCTTGGCCAATTCATCCGACGACAATTTACGGCAGAGCAAGAAAAAGGGCTGTAAAAAGTCAAAGTGTTCTAAATGGAAGGGTGGAACATGTCGGTGTGGTCATTGATTTGATTTGCCGGCAATATCAGTTGATTCTTTAGTTCGTCAATATAAATTTTATTAGATTTCCTGAGAGAGCTTATGCTTCTGGAAACAGTTGATCTTGTAGTTCCAATGATTTCAGCGATGCGCCCATGAGAGAGAGTGTGCTCTAGCAAATAGCCATCGGTTGTACGTATACCAAGTCTGGTCGTTAATAGTTGGAATAATTTCATGAGACGACTTTCTATGTTTGTTTCGAGTCTGACAATGTGTAGTTGTAACACCCATTCCAAGATGCTGTCATTGGATCTTTGTTCTGGATCATGGCCATAGCTTGCTTGGCATTTTGTTTCTGTTATCGCCTCTATCCTGATCCATAATTCTTCAGGGTAATTGAACCTGCATGGTTCAGATTTGCATGCAAAAGCTAAAGTCAAATCAATTGTCTTGCCTTCTTGGTAGGCGCCAATTCTTACGATTCCATCTTCTACTGTTATTTCTACGTCTTCTCTGCCTCTAGGCCTATCGAGAAGCACTGTTTCCGAGGCATTAAGGAATATTGGCCTGTTCTGCCTGGGGTTATGTCCGCCCTTCGTATTCATTGACGTGCTGACGTGTGCTTTTTGATACTTGCTGATGTAGTTGCGTTACCGCCTATTTATTTACTGTTCTGTATAAACAAGTCATCGTGGTTTTGTGTTGAATGGATTTTATAGCACGTTGTGGATTGTTGGCTTTGTTCGTTGTTGTGATATTTGCTCTTTTTGAAGTTCGATATGACACATTGCGGCGTCGTGATAACGGTTCTCTGCCTGTTAATGCTTCAACCACAGCATTTTTTCCGGCCTAATTGTCTCAAGGGCTTCCATGTGCTCGTTGGTTAGTGCCTGAGCGGCCTGATGTTGACCTGCAAGAGACAGGTGCGACGCTCGTCCGAAACACCAGTCTTTGATGTCATTGAGTGTCTTGGCTCTATGGCGATTTTTGTTGATATTTTCTGATGGCATGTCTTCACTTGATGGTCCTCTTATTTTCTCGCGTTGTATTTCTAGCTTTCTTTTTTTGTGAACGTTTGAACGTAGTCAATTGTTGCCTCCCCTGTAACCATTGGTTTTCTTCTCTTTTGGGCCTGCCTTTTGAAGCTTTTTGATTTTAACCCCACTTTTGGTCTTCAACGTTTTTGTTAGCGGCGCCTATCTGCACGTGCTTTGTAGCCCTTGGTCGCGTTTTTTGCTGATAATCATTCTCGCTATTTTCTTCGCTCTTTGTGTTGGTTTGTTCTTTTATCTGTCTCTGATGTTTCAAGCCTCTATAGATATCCGCAGATCATCCGTCCGTTATGCCTTCAGCCCTTCTGCGTTGTGCTTGTGAGCGTTGCACCTGCGAGGTTCAGGAGACTAAAGCTGTGATCCTTCATGGCCTGAACTTCTGTTCAGAGGCCTGTGCCAGCGGTCACCCCAACAATGAGCCATGCCATGGCAGCGGTTCCTGTGGATGCACCTGCGCGGATTGAGCGAGTTGGATTGAGCTCAACTCCCTTACTTGCTGTTTGTTTTGCCTGCTGTTTTTTGACTGCCGTGTCGTTCAGCGGCATGGCTTCAGCAGCATCGTCAGCCCTGACACGGTGACAACAATGGTCAGCCCTCCCAGCAGGATTGGATAAATCGGTTGGAGGTTCAGCCAGCCGAATTGTCCCGTGTGCAGCTTGAGCAGCCAGAAGGCATCGATGTTCCGCTCAAGGAGCAAGCTGTAGAGGGAGCCAGTGCCCGCTGTAATCAGTAGTGGTGCTGCGGCGATTGGCACAAGCCAGCGGTGGATGCGTCGTGCCTGACGGCTCGTTGTTCTGGAGGTTTTCATTGCTTGCGCAGCTGTTGATGGAGTTCCCTTTCATCAGCGCAAGGCATCCAGCGTCCGTTGTTCTCGTGAACGCTTTTACAACCGATTTCGGCAGCTCGCTGCTCAGCTTCCGCCTTGGTGGCGTAGAGCCCTTTGCCGTGGGCCAATCCTGGCGTTTGGTTCACCAAGAGGGTCACGACACCGACGGCAAGAGCCGTTAAAGGTTGGATGGCGGGCATTGGTTCAGAAGCCTTCGCAGTGTTCGATGGCTTTCAGGTAATTCATCTTGCCGGGCTGCGTGTGTCCGTCGGTGTTGATCGCGACCCGCATGGCGATCTGGGCATCGACGCAGCGGTTGTAGCGATCGGTTTTGACGGCTTGCGGAATCAACAGAACAGCAATGCTGACCAGGCTGAGGCTGCTCACTGCAGCCAGCAGCGGGTAAGCGTGGGCTCTCACCATTTCACGCACCGTGAGCTGTTGTTGGTTGTGATCGTTCATGTACTGATTGCGATTGCCCCAGCGTATGAACGCCCTTTCGGTTCGTTTGGCCTGAATGAACGAGGCAGTCAGCCAAAGCCCCGCCCCGCGGCGTGGACGGGTTCTCCCGCAATCCGAAACTCGATGTGATCCGTTGCGGGGTCGTACAGGGTGTAGTTCCTCCCTCCGCCAATCCCGATCACACTGCGCTTGGGTACGGCCTGTTCGCTCTGCTCTTCTCCGGCATGGTCCTTCACATGCGATTGGATCGATCCACCGGAGAGTTCAAGCCGGAACTGACGCTGGCAGCGTGCTGTGAAGAGGCGATTGACATCCAGCCGCGTCAGGCGATCCAGTAACACCAGGGCAGAAGTGTCTTCTGTCAGCCGGTCACCAACATCAGCTGAACTGCCATGGATAAGGGCGCAGTCGAGTTCGATGAAACCGAATTGCAGCGATGCCAGCCAGTTGAGATGGTCTGCATCCACGGCAGCAAGAAGTGCGTTGACGCTAGCCTCGCCGTGCTTTTGTCTGAGACCTTCAGCCTTGCGCTCCCCTCGGTAGCCAGACTCAGCAAGCAGCTGCTCTTCCCACCAGCCATAGATGCATTCGGGCTGGAGATCCGAGCGTTGTGGATGCCGTAGGCGCTCGAGCAGTGCATTGCACTCGCGTTGTGATCCGATCAAATCACCAAGAACAAAGAGATTGGCGACTCCTCGTTGTTGCATTAACTCCTTCTGGATCTGCTCGTACAGATCCAGGTCTCCTTGGAGACCACTCACCAGGGCCCAGCGTTCCATCAGCGCTCACACACAGCGTCAGCGTTCATAAGACTGTCCTTGAGACTCCAGTGATGGCAATGGTTCTTGATTTCATCCCGAAGGACGTAGTGCCTACTGTTGTGCCTACGTAGTGCGTCCTTTGCTGGCATTTCTCCAGGTATGTGAGAACGATTCTCGCTGTGCTTTATAGCCACGTGCGTCAAATGAGGCAGCCCTTCGTGACATAGGTGGCAAGTCGCCGCTTTTCTGTAGTAGTACAGATATATTGCTGCGCATTCAAGGGTGGAGGACTGGAGCTTTCTCGATGAGCGTGACCTCGTCAGCTTTCGTGGCATGCAGAGCTGTGCAACATGCCATCACTTCGGCTACGTCACCTTGTCTCAATGCCAAGTGCTGGGTGGGTGCCACCTCAAGCAAGGACTACTGGCCCCTGGTGCTCATGCTTTGAAGCGCTGCAAGCACTGGAGTTACGCAACCCCGTGGGCAAAAAAAGCCATCCCCCTCTCTCAATCAAAATAGGGATGACTGGAGTGCTCCAGAGCGACACGTCTGTCAACCAGAGCTCTTTTGTCCTACCTCCCGCTTTGCACTGACAACTGCATCACAGGACACAAGGGTGCCGTCACTCCATAGGCCAGTACTTCCATGCATCGAACAGAGTGAGCTCGCTGCTCCGTGAAATGCAGATCAAGCAAAGCACCTGTGTTGCCTCCCTTAACCCTGCCTATGACCGATATCCCTGCCCCTTGGGATGACCCACTGATGTGAGGCGCTTAGCCAAAGCCTTTTTAGGGAAAGCGCTGGGCCCTCGTTAAGCCCAGCACATTCATGGGCAAGCGCTCTGCAAGCCCGCCGGTAAGTATATGTACGCACCTACTTGACCTAGCTTGCCTAGTTTGCATAGGCGTAATAATTCTTTGGCAATAACTAAGTGAGCGCTTTTTTCTCTGTCACCTCACCTTCTGTACTGAAGAATTGAGAATAATTATCTTTCGGCCACGAGTGCTTTTTTCTTGTGCTCGTCAGCCCCTTTATCAAGTTCTGCAGAGCTGCGGGGGCTTTTTCTAATGCCAAGCGAAGCCACCACTCCTCGAACAGGGTGACCTCGCCGCTCCGTGAAGTGCAAATCAAACAGAGCCCCCATTTTGTAACCCTGGTGTTCGCAGGCTTTACGCATCACCTACTACAGAATCAATATCAGTCAGTAGGCCAGTGTTTCCACTTGTTGGTTGAGCGGAACCACCGGCCACAACGACCGAGCGATAGGTGGTTCCGCCGCCCCAGTCGACTCTTCAGAAACTGGGGCAACTACGTCGTAACCGTCTGCCTCGCAGGGGCAGCGCATCACCTACTA
This sequence comes from Synechococcus sp. UW106, assembly GCF_900474015.1. Classification (NCBI taxonomy): domain Bacteria; kingdom Bacillati; phylum Cyanobacteriota; class Cyanophyceae; order Synechococcales; family Synechococcaceae; genus Synechococcus; species Synechococcus sp. UW106. The sequence continues at coordinate 524,126 of NZ_UCNV01000008.1, read as the reverse complement.
CGGAATTGATATCAGTCAGTAGGCCAGTGCTTCATTGCCGCCCTTAACTTGCTCTTAACTTTGCCTATGACAGTGGCGATTGCTATTCAGCACTTTGATATTTCTCTGCGCCACCGTTGCAAATTTGGACCGCACTAGCAACCATGTTGGCTTGCTGTCCAGAGGTGAGCTGACTCCACATCTTTGAATCATTGATGCCTGATGTAGTCATCACGCAGAGATTAAAATAATTAGCCCGAAATATTACTGGCGAAAAATATGCGGCAGTGCCGATTGCAGCTCCTACGCATAGCAAGCCTTTGGTCAATGGATGCATCACCCACTTGTGCGATATCTTGCCAATGCTAATGCTGATAGCTTAATTGGTCTTAAACGATCTCCACTGTTAAATGTTTTAAGGATTCATGTCATAAAAGCAATCAAGGCAAAAGAATATTGAAAAACTCATTGAGCTTGCTATGGTGACCACTCACTTCATCAATAGATGCTCAACAAGTATCCAGTCATCCGAAGAGTTTCCATCTATATGGTTCTCAGTTATTCAGGCTTGGTGCTTGTGAATAACAGTGGCTATCAACTTGAGAACATGTGGGTGATCTATGCCCCAATGTTTGTTGGTGTTTATATCTTCTCAAGATGGATCGATAGCAAGCTAGCCAAGAAAGATTAAGAGGATGGCTCTTCATAAAAAGGACAACCGCTAAAGCGTTTGGTTTGTCTTTGGTGCTTCACCTGTGCTGCCTATTGCTGCACATCGGAAAGGACGACCGCTAAAGCGGTCGATTTACTTTTATTTTCATCTGTTGAAGTGACCAATCACGCTAGTTTTGCAAGACTTTTGTGTAATTTTTGCTCCTTTCTTTTGCTCTCCCATAGCAGTGACCTCTCCGACCACCGTCAATCAAAGTTTTAGATATATAACCACTGTCTCTTTTGTTAACGCAACTGCTAAACCTCGCCCTCGGTTTTCGGGCTTCCACGCGTTTGAAACAGGTGGTTTTTCGTAGCTTGTAGCGACCCCAGGAACACAAGTTTGTCGTTCGTTAACGCATTGGTCTATGCCTTTGGGTTGGGTTGGCATTAGTAAACATTGAACGTCAGAAGAACTTGTAGGTGGGGGTCACTACAAACTACGAGAAAACACACCAGTTCAAATACAGCGGCGGGGCAACGGGTGAGGGCTATCGGTTAGCCGTGGTCCTCACTCTTCCTCGTCTGATCCACCAACAGGAACCAGACGGATCGCTTTCTTGCCAAGTTTGATAGTGAATTCATCACCGCTCTCAAGTTCAAGCAATGCGGTGTAGGCCTTGCCGATCAAAAGGTTGCCATTGCCTTGAACCACAGCCTTGTAGGAAAGCTTGCGTCCACCTTTGCCAATGCCAGCGGTGCCACCAGTCGAAAGGGTGACGCCCTTGGCTTCAAGCAGGGCCTCATAGAAAGCGGTGAAGTTCACCCGCTCACCGCCATCTTTTTTGGTGGAGACGTAGCCACAGCTGCGGGCCAGATCTGTTTTGGAAACGTCGCCAAGATCCTTCACCTTCGATAGAAGGTCGGTGCCGGTCAGCATTTGTTTTCTGTGTATCGGATGACACAAACCTAGCAAACATAATTTCTTCCTGGCAACAACTCACTGCAAATAACAGCCCGCTCGGTTCCACCGAGCACCAAGTCTCATTGATCTTCTTGCCTCATCAGCCGGAAGGTCGTGTTCACCTAACAGATAACTGTGATGACTCTCTCAATCGTGCCCGTCGACCAGGCCGGCATTGACAACATTGCTGATGGCCTCAGTGGGTTCACCGATGAATCCTCTGAGCTGCAGCAATCGATGATGACCACGTTGTTTATTGCTGGTGCCAGTGATGCCAGCAAGGGGCGGTGTGCCTATCTCCTCTTGGAAGATGGCTCTCGCATGTGGGTTCCCAACTCACTGCGCTGCTGGATTGTTGACCTTCAAATCAAGACTCAGCAGTACGAGAGCTATGACCCGACAGAGAAACTGCTCATCCGTGTCACAGCAGTAGACGGCACCACTTATGTGTACCGCTGCGGCTTTGACAGCTGGACTGCCACCAGTTTTCTCACGCAGTTCAAACACATGACCCGTAAGCAACTTGCGGATCAGGTGACCATCACCTTGAGAAGCAAGGGGCGGGCAACCTTTGTCGATGTCTCTTACGTAGAGAACGGACAGTTTCACCGTGTGCAATTGCCTGACTCCGCCTTCACAGGGCAGAAACTTGGCTACGACGAGCGCCTTGATCTGATCTCCTACGTCAACGGGACCAGCCAAGACAACGAGGATTCCCCCGTTGTTGAAGCCCAGGTCCAGGTTGAAGAGGAACCTTTCGAGGTACCTGCTGAGGAGATCGACGAGTTGCTCGACGAAATTCGGAAGCCAAAGCGCTCCCGTCGTAAGGCCAGCGCCAGCACTGAACAAGTCACTGCTTGAACCTCTTGCCCTCACCCTCTGGGTGGGGGCTTTTTTATTTCTTTTATCGCAGCCGAGCCCCAAAACTCCGCATTAATACTCTTGTATTAGCGCTTCGCTTGATCTGCAATAGGTGGTGTCAAAGGTCGTCTGCCCCTGCCTCTAGCCGAGGCGGGGGCTTTTTAGTTCTCTTTCTGCTGGCAATCAGCGTCAGGAAAGGCGAAGCGCCTCCGCTTGCTTAGCTGCTGTAGCCAGAAGATCGCGCAGCTTGTCTTCATCGGTGTGAGACATGTTTGTCTTTACCAAGCGAGCGTGAGGGGCGTGCTTGCGCAGACGCTCGATCACTCGATCAGGCGTGCCATCACGCACCAACAGGGCTAAAGCTGCGCTGCCTTTTGGAAGGGTCTCGGCCAGCTCCCGCAGGAACTGATCGTTGATGCCGATATCAGAGAGGGCGCCAGAGGCAGCACCTGCACCGGCTCCGACAACAGCACCCACCAGAGGGTTAAGGAAGAGCAGACCCACCAGCACGCCCCAGAAGGTACCGCTCGCAGCACCTGCAGCAGCCAAGTTGATGGCCTGGCGGAGATGCACGTGACCGTCTTCACCATGCTCAAGCACCACTGCATCCTCAAGGGAAATCAGATGCTCTTTCTGGATGCTGACCAACTCAAGACGCACCTCTTCCGCCTCCTGAACTTTGGGAAAGCCGACGACAATCAGATCTGACATGCAGAGGGAAAAGCATCTTTTGCAAGCTATGCACGTATTCCAGTGATGTCAGCCAAACTCTGGGCTCATAGGCAGCATCACTTATTTGGCAGATTCACGTTTTATTTCTCTTATGACAGCCAACTCAGGTCCAGCTTCTTTAGTTCCTTTGCCATCACTGCTGGCATGTTCTTCAAGCCTTCGCCGTAGACCCGGTCCTGTACATCCTTTGATGCATGGGCAACGAACGCACGTCTGAACTCCTGGTCGATGCCGCACTCCCGCCACAGGTCAATGGCTGTGTTCCTCAGGCTGTGCAGTCCTGTCTTCCCCTTCTCGTACGCATCAACCTTCTTCAGCACGCAGTCACGGAACCAGACGGTCCAAACGCTGTTGCTCTTTGAACGATCAACGATGTATCCATCCCCCTTCTCTTGTATCCACTTCACGTAATCCTGCTGTAGTAGCAAGGGGTGCCATGGCATCTTGCGCTCGCCTGCCGCTCCACCCTTCAGCGTTGTTGAATACGCAGCAGTTGGCTCGTGCTTGAAGTCGAAGTAGTAAATATCTTTCTTGTCTTTCTTGATGTCCCCTTTACGTAGATAAACAACCTCCCCTTGCCTCGATCCAGTACATAACAAAGCATCAAAGACAAAGGACCGCTCAATGTCACCAATCTGATGGACCTTCTGGTATATCTGCTTGAGTTCTTCCCTTGAGAACGACCGGTACGTCTGATGTGTTGTGCCTTTCGGCTCTTTGATCTTCATTGCTGCGAACACATCCGTATCAACCAAGCCAAACTGCAGGCCTGTCTTAATCAACGTCTTGATTAGCGTGAGCTTCTGTTGCTTGGTGCGTATTGCCAGTGTCGATTGCTGAAGTGTGTTAATGAAGTGCCTTGCATCGTCAATCGTCAGCTCATTAGGGAAATGTTTCTGTGTTGTCTCGACAATCTGCTTGATTGCTACTTGATAACTTCCCAATCGCGCTCGACTGATGCCTATCCCTTGCTCTTCAGTGATGCCACCCGCAAATAAGACGTATTGCTCTAGTAATTGTTCCCATGTCACCTGGCTGTCGGGAAGAGGTGGTGCCTTCGTTTCGATATCCCCCGAACTGAAGTCTCCTTCGCTCCGGCGCTTGTCGTCTGCTCCAAACATCGGGACATAACCCAGCAATCGCTGCTGGATCTGGCGCATTGCCTGCGAATCAAGCTGGATCTGCAGCTTCTCCAGTGTTTCTCCCACCATGCGCTGGGTAATTGCTGCTTTGGCTGCCTTGATTTGCTCTAGTGCCCCCGGCTTGCCCGCCTGACCCATGGCTTGCGATGCAATTAGCACCACCTCCGCCACCATGTCCTCGATATCAGTGGTGATTTGCCCCTGATCACCTGCATTCAGCAGCTTTCGCCAGGGTTCAGCCGCAATTCCTGCCGCATCACGGGGAGAAAGCGGTGTGACCTCCGCTGATTGCTGGAGTTGTCCGGCTTCTTCTGCCTGGGCCTTGGCAATCAACGCTTCTGCCTCGGTGTGTATGGCAGACCAGGCCGTAATCACAGCTTGGTCCTTCGGATCAACGCTGGTTAGCCCTAGCGAGCGGCTGAACACCCGCAATCCACCACACTTCTCCCTGATTTCTGCGGGGATACGGCGGTAATAGGTCAGCCTGCCCGCCCTATTCAGGCGTAAGTAAGGAAGCAGGCGTGATTTCCTGGGCACAACCTGGCTGTATTGCGCTGTTGTGCCTACTTTGTGCCTATTAACTCCCCTCAAACCCGTCGATACGACTGAGACCTAGTAATTGCAGGTCGTTTTGGTTGTGCGTTCAGCGTTCACACACGTGGCTGGCGTCTTCAGCCCGCTCGGCGTATTCGAATCCGTGGCTGAGCCTCCAGGCAAACACTTCCGGTAAGCCCGCATCAACGATGGCCTGACAGGTTTTGGCGACGTCGTAGTCGACCTCTCGAATTGTGACGTCTCCTGTGTTGTCGTCATGAATTACATAGGTCGCCTTCGTGCTCCCGTGACGAGGTTCTCCCACGGAACCTGCATTGACGATCCGTCGCATTGGTAAGTCCAGCTCGTGTTCTGTTGGTTTGTTGTGATCGCGTTGTTGCACCTTGATGCGAATGGAGCCCTCGCGTAGTTCGCGCACATAGGGCTGATGCGTGTGGCCGCAGAACAAGGTTTCCGCTCCCGCTGTTTCCACCCGCTCAAGGGCTGCAAATGCGTTCATGTCAGGCAACAGATACTCGTGCTGACTGTTGGGACTGCCATGCACAAACAGCAGCTTGTCTCTGCGCAATGTCATGGGCAGTTCGGCCAGAAATGCTTTGTTCGCCTCCGTCAGCGTTGCGGCTGTCCAGTGGTGGGCACGATGGCCTCGCCGTTCCGCCAGCTGGGAGGGATAGCTGCATTCACAGGCATTCAAGCCATCAATGATGTCCTCATCCCAGCACCCCTGGCACGTGTCAATTTGGCGCTGTCGCACCAACTCCACCACCTCATTGGGCTGTGGTCCGTAACCAACAAGGTCGCCCAGACAGGTGATGGTTTTGATCCCGTGGGAGTCAATGTCGTCGAGGACGGCCTCAACGGCTGCCAGGTTGGCGTGCAAACAGGAGATGACGGCATGCTTCATGTCAGTCAGCTTTCCAATGTGGGTTGTTGTTGCTGGAGCTGTTGTTGTTGCGCGGTGAGCACGTCATCTGCGAGCAGGCAATCGTTGATGGTTGCTTGCATTCCTTCAGGATTGAGTGCCTTGCCTTGAACGACCAGTTCTGAAGTGCGACTGGGGCGCCCCGTGGGGGGATCCGTGGTGTCCAAGGGCAGAAACTGTGATCCCTGTTGGCTCACCATCCAATTGCAGAAAAATGAACGCCCGTCGGGGAGATTCATCAATCCTTTGGCGCGGTACACATCGCCGTAGGCACCATTGACGAGTTCAAACCAGAAGCTGCTGAGGCTGTCTGGGTCCCATACACAACCTGAAAGGGATGTATGCCAAGCCTCAAGCTTGCTGAACTCCAAGGTGTCATTCGAAGGCAACTCTGGGTCTCGCCCAAAGTGCATGACTTGGTCAGGTCGCAGCTGCAATGCGTCCAGCTTTGCGCGGACGTTGATTCCGAAGCCATCGATGCCCTCCTCGGTGGGAGTACGAAACCTCTGAACTTCGATCAACGTGAGCGCATCGTCCTCCTCCTTCAGGTCTGCTGCATTGGATGGCGTCGCCTCCTCAAGCCTGGGGATCTGGTCCTTGAGCCAGCTCAGGTCGATACCGCTGTCGGCTCCCTGCTCAAGCCCCGCTTCTGGTTCTTCCTCCAGGCGCAGGTAAGCGCAGGGGCCGCCGTGATCTTGGAGCGTTTTGAGTGCCCAGGATGTTTTTCCGCACCCCGGAGGACCTGAAATCAGGCACACCTGACCCATCGCAGCCTCCACAAAGCTCGAGAATCATTCTCATTATGGTCGCTCGTCGCTGCCCTGTCGCGCTTCGGCTCCATTGCATTGAGGTTGGTATCGCTTGTTATGGGCTGTGCTTGCATCTCTCGCTAGGGTCACCAGAACTCGGTTTTGACCTATGCAGGCCTTGGAGTTCCTCGCCCTCGTGCTGGTGAACTTGGCTCTGATCGTTTATCTGTTTGAAAAAGGCTTCAAATTCTGGAAGGAGAACCGTCGTCTCGATCGCCTGGTCAATCAGCATCCCGAAATGAAGGGCGTGCATCCTGACGAGGATGGCCTTTTTATTTTTGAAAGTGATGACTCCTTAAAGGTTCTAGTTCTGGAGAACGATGAGCCCGGTGTGGATGAGCCCTTCTATGTGAAAGAAGAGGATTTCGAAGAGGAGTGAATGCAACGCCTGACCTGAAGTTTTGGGGGTAATTCGTGCAGGAATGGAATGATGAATTTGTTTCCCAGGCTCAACATGAGCTCACCTCTATGGTGACTGACTGGAAATACGATTTCGGCGTCAGTGATCGTGATTGTTCGGCCATGTTGCTCTGGATGCTGATCAAGCTCAATCCCGATTGCAATCTCGATGCCGGTGTTCTGGATCCCTGAGCAGGTTTTGTGTCTTGGGCAGCCAACTTGGCCCGCCAGTGGGGGCTGTTTGGATTGATGGGGGTGATGCGTTTGTCTGCCCCCTAGGTGAAAGCACCGATGTCAATTGGTTCTTGACGATACACACTGAAAGGGTGACCCCCAGCTCAGAACAGGGGGAATCTGCGTCGAACAAGGGGAGGGACTAGGGAACCCTCCCTTTTTTGTGGCTGGCCTGCAGTTCAGCTCACCTAGGCCTTTGTCTGGGGTCTAATCACAAAAAAGCCCGCCAAAGCAGCGGGCCGGGTGATGGGGGATCCCAACATAACGACCACTGCCAAAGGATGCAGTGTTTCTTTCTTATTCATGCTGCGGATCCGGTTGCACTTATGGCCCTGCTGTGAGTGGTATCGCTTTGCGCAAGATCTAGTTCAGTCGCCTGCGCGAGCCGCTGTTACGCCCAACTGCCGGAACGTTTCGGCTCAGATACAGGGCATTGCTGAGTCCCATCACGACGGTGCATCCTGCCGGGCCGCAGACTCGGTAGAAGTGATGCCCAATGGATTCGACTGTTCCGTTGCCTTGAACGGAGTACGGCAGATGCAGAGGCTCGGCCATGGGACGACGCTTGAGGCAAAACCGTCCTACGGATCCTGGATTGGGCTTGACTGCGACATCTGATACGGGTTTGCTTTTCTTTGCCTCCCTCAGTGTTTCTTGAGGATTCAGGCCTGTGCCTTCGTGGGCCTCAGGTGCCTGGGAAGTGACTGGCCTTGAGTCGAACAAGGTGATCCCGCACTTCCAGGTCTGGCATTCGCATCACGCGTTGCATCAGGTCTTGCCGATGGGCGTAAAGCCCCCTGCAACCCTTGATGGGTTCGGTGAGCAGCTCGAGCAGTTGTGCTTTGGCCGTTGTGCTTGTCATGGTCTTTTGCTGCGTCTGGTCTCGTCTTGTTCCCCAAAGCATCGCGAACATGTGATCGCAACACATCACCCATTTGAGTGGTTGTCTGCACTGATCCCAGGCGACGTCTCCCCCATTCGAGGGGTGGCTCCCAGGGTCAGCTTCTTTATCGTGACGTGTCTTTCGAGGTTCGGATGAGGGTTCTGCAATCCGTTCTGGCGTTGCTGTTGGTGTTGGTGCTGGGTTGCGCAACAGCTTCACCGGTCTTTGCTGCAATGAGCGAGGAGTCGGCGAGTAGTGATTTGATTGCGACGCTCGAACAAGCGCGGGATGTGCGGGAGCAGGCGGATCTAAAAATCCGGGAAAATCTCAAATTGATGGCGTCCAGTTGCCTCTATATGAGTGATTCGTTGAAGGAGTTGATGGCTTTGGAGAATCAGTTTGAAGACCGCCAGATCGCAGATTTCACCGTGGGCATGGCCGACGCGGTTGAGCTGGAATTGCTCGATGAGGAATCCCGGAAGATCAAGGCGCTGTACCGGCGATCCCACTGTGACGACCCGATCATCCTGCGGGAACAGTTGCGGCAGGCGGATCAAAAGCGGAAGGCCTGACTCAAGCAAGCTTCGCAACAGCAGACCCCCGACCCCTTTGACGGAAGGGGCCGGGGGTCTGGTTCTGAACGGTGTCGTTCAGGCTTGAAGTGGCCGTCCCGTTCCGATGAACGGGCGGCCTAAATCGCTCGCTTGTGCATGACGCACTCCATCAGGTTTTCGGCTGAAGGAAGGTCGAAGCGTCTGGCTCGTGGCGCCTGGGGCCATGTTCCAAGGGGTCGGGTGAAGGGGGCTCCTTAGGGCACCTGACACGGTGCAGATGGAGTGCCGATCGGCCTGGCCTTTCGCACAAGGCCTGTCGAAGGGCGCACCCGACAAGAGGTGTGAAAACTGTTGGAGCAGGGGCCTGAAAGTCAGTTTGCTTCTGACGTCTGCTCGGTTGGACCGTCGTCACGCATGGACGCCTCCGATCTCGATGGACACATTCTTGGGGGTGGGTCGAGTCCCGGCAATCAGCACGAACACGCATTGCCTTTCAGGGCTGAATCGGCTGACAGTGGGAAGGCCGTGGCCGTGATCTGATTAGCCTGAACCGCCGACCGCGGTTGATGACCATTCCCTTCGGCACACCTGAGTTTTCGGATGGTCTGCTGAACAAGTCGGTCTCATCCACACGACTGCGTGCCTGGTTGAACACACGTCTTCGCCAGCTCGCCATGGGGCAACGCTTACAGGATGCGCGGGCGTTGCGTAGTGAATTCCTCGTGGAGTGATCAGTGCCCTCAGGTCTGCTCCCGGAGATCAACCCAGCTCGAGGCAGGCCAGGCCATAAATGTTGCGATCGTGGCCTTTCGGCATCACGCCTTTGTACATGCGCACCGTTGATCCCATGGGTTTGAAACCCTTCGCGGTTGTGAGGGTTTTGGCGGAGTGGTTGTGGCCGGGGGTGTCGATCAGAACGACACCCTTATGGCGGTCCATGGCGTTGTTCAGCAACAGCGATGCCATCCCGGCGTCTTCTGCAAGCCACGGACCCACCCGCCAACCGTCGCCAATCGGGAGGAGGCAGGGTCGAATGCGCACATAGCCATGGCATTCACCCTTGCTATCCATGGCCACGAACACCTCCCCGGCCTTGTGGCGAAGCCACAGTTCAAGGAAATGGGGCCGCGGGCTGATTTCGTGGCGTTCGTCGTAACGCTGAATCGCCTCGAGTGAGATGTCGCGCAATGACACGACGTTGATGTCGCTGCGATGGAGCAGGGTTGTGTTCGGGTTGTTCGATTGATCGCTCAGGCACAACATCTGCCGGCGAGTGGTGACGCAGTCCTTCTGAAAACCGGCTTTTTCATAGAAGCCAACCATCTGCACCGCTGCTTCCAGGCCGATGCACTCCACACTGTTGAGGGTCTGCAGGGCATGTCGCCAGAGGCGATGGCCAATGCCCTGGCCGCGATGGTCCTGCTTCACAACAAACAGGCCGATGAAGGCGTAGCCGGGGTTGTAGGTCACCGCGGCGATGCAACCCAACGGCTGGTTGTTTTGCCAAGCCAACCAGATTCCCTGGCGATCGGTGTTTGCATAGATCTCGATATCGCCCACACCAGGAGCGAAACCCTGCTCACGGGCCAGCCCTGTCACAAAGTCAAGGTCGGATGACGTGAATGGTTTGATCTCCAACATCGACAGTCAGGCGAGGGGGCAGCAACCTGAGTGTTCGAACAATTTTCAGGCGCCGTCAGGCGGCCCGGAGAATTGAATCCACACTGGTTGGATAACGGCGCACGTACGCATTTGTTTCCATGGCGACGATGCGCGCCTCTTGGCGATCAGCTGCCTGGAGTTGCAGCGTGTGTTGGCTGCCGTCGTTTGTTTTGTAGCGAACGAGAAAAGGTTGAGGATTGGCTGTCATCGGTCTGAGATCTTCCGTCCGATCCGTAGTGTTGTTGGCCGTAGCGCACAGGCAAGAGCGTGAAATGGTCTGTGGTTTCCCTCAACGATGAGATGTCCCATCGGTTGCGCGTGAGCCAGGTCGAGCTTCATGGCTTTGCCGTGAATGCACCCGTCTTACTGCGTCTGCAACCGGATCTCCATCCCCCTGTCATGGGATACGTCGACCTGTCGGTCGCCGATCCTGTCGTGATGGGCTCTTGGCCGTCTGTTTCGGCTTGGGGAAGGGGAGATCCGAACCGTTGCGGGCGGTTCTCCTCTCCCTGTGTTGCAACCTTCTGAGCGACGCTCGACCCGGACAGATGTTCATGAGGGGACCAACCCTGAGGCGCGACCCTCAGGGGTTTTTTATGGCTGTTCAGAATGAACAGTTGCTCCCTAGGGTGATTCCCATGACTCACGTGCCCTTGCGGGCTTTTGCTGACCATGACTGCTTCGAAGCTGTTCGACTTTCTCGGCCGGGTGCTGATGGCGGCCGTGTTTGTGAATGCATTGCCGGGGAAGTTCAGCAACTTCGCTGAAACAGCAGGCTTCATTGCCTCCAAGGGCATTCCTGAGCCGCTGGCATCGGTTCTGCTGGTGGCGGCAATTGTGGTGTTGATCGCCGGATCGATCCTGCTGGTTTTCGGCAGCAATACGGTGCTGGGGGCTTCCCTGCTGCTGCTGTTCCTGGTGCCCACCACGCTGATCTTTCACACCTTTCCGGTGGACAGTGGTTTCGCGATGAACTTGGCTTTGATCGGAGCGTTGATCCTGGCCATCACCCGTGCCTGGGGCAATGGAGTGCCCAGCTTCACGAACATTCGCTCCAAGTGGTGATCGACCGCTGGCTGGGTCATGGCAGGGCCAGGGCCGTTCCCTCACGGCGCGGGTCTGCCACCCCTTGCCAAGCCCCATCGATTTTCTGCACCAGGGCGGTGCCGCTGCCAATGGGCTGACGACGCAGTGGCCCTTTTGTTGTCAGCTGCTTCAGCGGTAACGGCCAGGCGAGCGGGGGATCGTCTTCCAGCACCAGCGTCTCGCCCCTCCTGGAGAGATGCGGCAGGGCCACCGCTCGCGTTGGCGGCTCGTTCCAGACCATTGATGCCAACAACACTCGGCTGAGTAGGTGCGGAATGCTCCGACCGCCAGGGCTGCCGAGGGCCAGCACCGGTTGACCATGACGGAACACCAGGGTGGGCGCCATCGACGACATCGGTCGCCGTCCTGGCAGGCGACGGTTCGCCACCGGTTTGCCTCCAAGGCTGGGTCTGAAGGCGAAGTCGGTGAGCTGATTGTTCATCACCATGCCGGCCACCAGGTGCCGACTCCCGAAGATTGTCTCCACTGAGGAGGTGTAGGAGGCAACATTGCCTCCGGCATCCACAATCGTGATCTGGGTGGTCCCCTGCTCCTGCCCCTGACCAGGCAGACCGAAGGGGTAGCGATCCGTCCCTGGTGGCAGCCCTGGAGTGGGTTGCGTTGCCTCAGCGATCTGCATGGCCTGGGCTCGCTTTGCGATGTACCCCGGATCGAGCAAGCCAACGGTGGGAACCGCTCCATCGCGCGGGTCACGCACCCAATAAAGGCGGTCAGCATCGGCCCAGGCTTGGGCTCGGCCCAGCTGCCTCCAGATTTCAGGCTCAGCGGCGCTGGACCCTGGAAGATCGCTGCTCTGGCTCAGCAGGGCGAGGGTCTGCAGAAGCGCCAACCCACCACTGCTTGGGGGCGGCATGGTGCAGATCTGATGTTGAAGCTGTTGGCGGCAGAGAGGGGCGCGATCCAGCACGGCATAGCTGCTCAGATCGGCTGGGCTCCAGCCACGGAAGTCTGGTTCGCTGACCTGCAGGGCATTGATCCCGTCGAGGATCTGCTGCGCCAACGGCCCTTGATAGAAGGCCGGCCCACCGTCACGGGCCAACAGCCTCAGGGTCTGGGATAGGGCGCTGTTGCGGAACGCTTGATCCGCCGGCGGGGGCTGGCCACCGGGCAGGTACAGCGCCTGAAAACCAGGGCTGTGGGCCACACCGAAACGCTGTGCAAGACGAATGGAGCGCCGCAGCCGGGGGCTCGGTTGAAAGCCAACGCTGGCCAGGCGGATCGCCGGTTGGAAGGTGTGGGCCCAGGCCAGACGACCGTGGTTTTGGTGCGCCTCCCAAAGCAGGGCAACGGTGCCAGGAATGCCGATGGCGTTGGCTTTGGCGGTGGCCTGCCGCCAGGGCAAAGGTGAACCGGAGGAGTCGAGCAGGTCGCCTGGCCGGCTGCGTTCGGGGGCCACTTCACGGCCATCAAGCACATCCAAGTTGCGTTGCTTTGCATCCCAGTGGAGGAGGAATCCGCCGCCTGCGAGGCCGGAGCTCTGGGGTTCCACCACGGCCAGCACCGTTTGCGCGGTGACCAGGGCATCGATGGCGGTGCCGCCCTCCCTGAGACTTCTCAGCGCAGCTTCACTGGCCAGGGGATTGGCGGTGACCACCACGGCTGATCCGCTGGCGCTGGAGATGCCCTGGCTGCCGGGGTCGGCCGATTCCGGATCATCGCGGCTGATTGGTGCTGCTGTTGTGGGGGGGCAGATCAAGAGCATCAGAGCCAGCAGCAAGGCTCTGATCAGCGGCAGCCCGCTCCTGCTTGTGTCAATGAAAACATCGCTGCAAAGGCTTTTGAAGGAAAAAATGATCAAATTCCCTCACTCACCCCTCTCGGATTTCAATCCAAGGGCTGAACCTGTATAGGAAGAGATGTATCCGCAGGCCCACCTACGGGATACATCGCAGTCCTGAGGAACAACTTACCGAAAAAAAGGTTCCCAAAGAGCCCACTCCTCGGGAACGACTCGTGCATGCGTATAGAACTTAATGCTGCTCAATCTCCCTTAACAATGAGTAAATTTGCTCAGCATGAGAGGGCTGGGTTTTTGCCTGGCATCGCTGATTGCCGTTCCCTCTGGCGTCTCGTTTCAACCGGGCAAAAAGAAACCCCCGTACAGGCGGGGGCTCATGTCTATGGCGTTGTCGCGCTGGGATTGATCAAAGACCAAGGAATTTTGCAGGAATGCCATCCAAGCTGTTGTTTCCCATCATTTGGAAAATGACGTTGATCAGCATCCCTCCAATGTGGATGGCTCCCACCAGTGCCAAGCCTCTCCAGAGCTTTTCAAATGCTGCTGGGGGCTGATTGTTAACCCACGTGCCGGATCCGTTGGTCATCAATTCATCGAGACTTTCGCAACCTTGGCGGAAGTTGTTGTTTTGGTCCAGCATTCGTCATTGAGATTCACCAGCGCACGGGGGGGGAACAGCGCCGCCAGCCTGTCTTGAGCATCGTGTTCCACGCTTCGATCGCGTTGTGGCGGAGCATTCGTCGCCGGGTTTGTGGCATCGGTGGCCGAGGCGGAACCCAGCAGTAGGTGTGCACCGCAACCCACTGGGAATGGACGGTGGCAGAGTCTGGTTTGAACTGCACCACCTTTTGCTGCTCAGGGCTCACCAGCCAGCCTTCACCGCCTGGCTTTTCCGTTGGTTCGTGGGTGGCGCGGTATCGAGGCAAGCGGGTGGAGCGACGGCAACAGAAGACAGCTCTGCGAAGCGCGTGCTGCCGGAGCGGTGCCCCGACAGGATCATGGCGAGCCCGATCATGACTGGTGGGCCAAATCGAGCGCGAACCCGTTGGGATTGCCAAGGAATGAACAGAGTGTCCTGGATGGCGATGGAAATCTCAGTTGAGAAACATCATTCACACCTTTTTGATGCTCCAGAAAAGAAGCTCTTCTCAGTCAAAAAGCCGCATCAGAGAAGCTTCTGGAGGCCTTGGATTGCGACCAATGTCCCATCAAGGCAAGAGAATTTTGCCTGTCCTCTGCTTAAAGGACAGGCAATGAAGATCTTTTTGGTTCTCAACGAAAAAACATAAAGTTTTGCTATCGACTTATAAGCAAGTGTGAGAAGCTTGAATTATTGGCCTGATAAATTAATGCTACTTCATGCTCTTATCGATTATATTTGAGCAAATCAGTTTGACAATAATGGATAGCAGTCAGGTTGAAGATTTTTCCCAAAAAATAGCCTCGGACTTTGCGCAAGCCTGCAGGAATGATGAGAAAAGTGAGGATTGTTTTGGAACTGCGTACAGCTACGGTCGAGACAACGAGACTCGTTTGACCCATGAAATTATTCGCCTCCAGCGAGAAAGTGGTTTGTCGAGAAGAGAAATTATTGACTCGATCAGGGATCTTGCCAGTCGTATGAATGCACTTTCTTATGTTTTTCTAGTGGCGGCTGACGTTGCAGAAAAAGCGCTCGACGATGATTGATCCTGGCGGTTTGCATGATCCAAGCCAGCCAAGTGACGACCCTCCGGGCTATGCCCCGCGAGGAGACTTTCTGATGGGCCTAGCGGAAGAAGCGATCAAGGAGACCAGGAGACGAAAAGTTGAGAAGGAAATTGCCGTACTTGCATTGGCACTGAAGGATTACAAAGACAAAATTTCCATTCGACGCTATGAGCAACTTATGAATCGTCTTGCCGAGCTGAAGAGCCAGCTCAACAGCAATCCTTAAATCCAAAACACAGCGTCATTCGACCACAGAGGAATGGCTTGAGTGCTTGGTTGATCAGGCTTGCGGCTAACAACGGCTGGGCGATGACTATCCCTTTTTTGTGCGTCACCATGATTTGGATCGCTGGATCTCTGAGCCCAGGTCGTGATCTGGCCGCAGTTGATTGATGACGCCGTCGAAAAATTAGTGTTGACCTTGATGCCACACCAATCCACCACCACCATCACCTCAGGATTGGGTCGCCATCGATTGATATCACGGGCTGCTCCATGGCTGCCTGCTATGGAGAGGGTTGATGGTGCTGGCGTAATTTCTTGAGTTGATCATCCATCCGAAAGCGCAACTGCCTCAGGTTTTCAACATTGATCTCGTTTTCGCCCGCACTCCAGTGCTGAGGGTTGGCGACACGAATCTCGAGTTCACGTAGGCGGGAGCGATCGGTTTGCATGTCCAGCTCCGCGGGCGGATTCAGTCTGTTGCCATTGCGCCGTGTTCAACATGAGTTTTTTTACCGCTTCGTAGAAAAGAAGTGACTGCAGTCCATGCCGGTTCAACATCGACTGGATCAACAGCTTCAGCTGGGCAAGGCTTAATTGGAATCAGACTCGAACAGGTGGTCCATTAATGCTGCATAGAGTTTGGTCTTCATGTCCAACAGGAGGGCTTGTTCGTAGGCATCACCCCCAGGCCAGCTGACGTAGGCCTCAGCAATAGCCCTGTGCAAAAGGCGCAGAGCGTCTCTTTCCACCGCGATCGTTGTGATCATTTGGTTGCCCTCCATTTGATTTGAACGAAACAGGCTGTCTTCAGAGATCTCTCGGTTGGCGCATGATCCAGTCTGAGGCGGCTTGCTGTTGTTTCCAGGCCACCAAAAGATCTTTCGCAATACTGCGGAGGGCCTGAAGATCCTTTGAGTTGTCGATCTCGCGTGAAAATTTCTCGATTTCAAATTTCTGGCCCAGAGTCAACGCAATCGGTTCCATTGGCTTGTGGCTTTGAGACCGGAAAGTAACCCAGAATTTTTCCTGCTGCAAATTGAAACCGTAGTGTTTGCAACCGATTAGAGAGAACTATGATCAGCTCAATACATTGCCACCGTTACAGAACATTTCTGAATGCGGCTAATCACTCGGATCGCAAAGGCTTATGGCCTTAGAAAGCATTTGCAGGTCTAGATCTGATGCATTTTTCCTGGGAAAAACATCTTGAATTATCCCGGAATGTAGCTGTTGCTTCAGACGAAAATCATGGTATTGCTCTTGCACTTATGGGTGTTGCTCTGACGATGCTGGCCAAGGATCTCCTGGCCCAGGAATTGAATGGCTCAGCGCTGCCGTCATCCAGGTCTTGAGCCAGAAGGCCAAGTCGTTGGCTCAGAGAAAGTCCATCTCATCTTCGTTGTTCTCGTCTTCCTGGGATTGAATCCACAGCGCCGAGAGTGGAAAGATGAAGCAGCTAGCAATCAGAAATTCCATTTGAACCTGGCTTTGCTGAACTAACGATCAAGCAAAACCGGATGGTTATCTGTATCAACTGATCTCGTTTTTTCTGATTTTGGTCGTCGATTGATCCGTTTTGTCTTGTTGAGTGATTGTGCTTAGTCAGCCCAGGCTGATCAAGGCCACGCCTGCAACAAACAGCAGAACAGACAGCACCAACAAGCTTCCATTCATCGGTTGCTTGTTCTTTTGATTGATTCCATCCCCAGGCGTGCTGCCTGGCGGCCCAGGTCAATAGCTGCTCGGGCGGTGCTTTTGATCACATCCTTGGCTGAGCTTCGAACCCGTCGGGGGCTGCGCTGCATGGCGTCGGGCCAGGATCCTTCCGGCCATCGCGGCACGCGACGAGTGACTCGATCACCGAGTTGAAGCAGGGATTGTCGTAGCCCGCTGCCCACAGCTTTGAAGCAACAGCATCAATCTGCTGGCTGCAACTCAATGGTGTTGTGCCAATTGACACGAAGGCGAGTTGGCATCTGCATGGGATAGCCCCACAACAAGGGCTGGAGTTCCCGCCAGGCCCGCCGCTTGGTGCACATCTTGGCGAGGCATCTACAGGCCTATGTCTCCGGTAAAGCGGCTTCAGCCTGTCCCTCAGCTCGGCACAGCCACAGGCGGATGAACAATCCCTGATAGAGCTGCAGAGGTGCCCGCCAACCGGCTTGGTTCAGCACAGCCGCGAGCCGGCTGGCGTCAAGGGAGAACACCACCTTGTTGCGGCTGTCCCTGATCTTTTCAAGCCTGTCGTCTGGAACGCCCCGGTCGACAAGCCGTTGCCAGGCCACACTGAACACCTCGCGTTGGCTTTCGCCGTCCTCCTCTTCGCTGTGGGCGCTCAGCAACAACACACCACCATCAGCCGTGCACTGCGTCAGTTCGCGCATCATCGCGTTCTGCTCGTCGATGTGCAGCAGGTGAAGCACGTTGTGGCACACCACCAGATCAAACAGGGCGCCCTTCAGTTTGCCGTCGAGCGCCGCGTTCAGGGTGCATGGCAGCAACCGGCAGCGGCTGCTGCCGGGGTGATCCGAAAGGGTTTTGCGGCATTGCTCCAGCATCAGCTCACTGGGCTCGAGCACCGTCAGCTCAGCATCAGCGCAGGCGTTGAGAAGGTGTGGAATTTCATCGCCGGGGCCGGGACCCACCACCAGCACCTGCTGTGCATCGCTTGCTGTGGCCTTGATCGCGGCTCTGGCGATCTCGTGCAGAACGTCGTGGCCGGGAATGGAGTCTTGAATGCTCTTGCGATAGGTGCGGCCATACTCGCCATCGAAATCAAGTGAGGGCATGGGCCACCGCGATGGAGCTTTCCCAATGATGGTTGCTTTGTGCGATTCAGCCCTGGAGGTTGCCGATGCCGTTGTGCATCCCATCGCCTCCCAACCTGACAGCAGTCTTGGCAGCCAGCGCCCTCGTGTCAGCCAGCAACGGTGCCTGCTGGAGCTATCCCTCATCTGAGGGAATGTCTCGCCTCGATTACTCCCTCAACTGAGGGATGTGGAATCCATTCACTTGTTGCTGAATAAGGAAGCGCGACAACCATCTCCATGCCCCCGGTTTACGACTTGATCCTTCAGCGCAAGGGCGAGCTGCAGACCGAAACGGTGCAGGTGGCCGATGCCGCCCAGGCCTGGCGATTGGGGCGTGAGCGCTATCCCCACTGCATTCGTGGTGTTGTTCGTCGGGATAGTTGTCGCGATGGCTCTGCAGCTGAGCCATCCAAACGCCGCTAAAAGGTGGTCATCTGAATGTTTTTGGATGGAGCTGCGGCTTGAGTCGCGTGCGTTGCATGAAGCCATCGAAGCGACGGCGCAGTTCTTTCAGAACCAGCGGGTGGTGGTCTGCTGCGGTGACCGTCTCACCCTCACCTGTCTCTGCCTGGCGGAGCCGATTCGCCGTGCCGTGGTGGGTGCCGCCACCACCGAGGAGGAGGGCTTCGAGTTGGTGTTGCGCACCCGGCCGAGCCTGCTGATCTGCAGTGCGGATCTGGAGACCGGCTACGGCATGAATCTGCTGCGGCGGGTGAAAGCGGAGCTGCCCACCTGTCAGCTGCTGATCGTGCTGGTGCGCGAAACCCAGGCCGTGGTGCAGGAGGCGATGGAGGCCTATGCCGACGCCGTGATCTTTAAATCAAGCCTCGGCACAGGAAAGGGTGATTTCGTTCAAGCCCTTCACACCCTCGCAGAAGGAGGCGTGTATTTCCCCGAGGAGATTCGTAGCCTTGGCGCGGCCCAGGCGCCGAACCGGAATCTGCCCGCGTTGATTGAAGACCTCACCGAGCGGGAGCTGGAGGTGGTGGCGGGGGTGGCCCGAGGTCTCACCAACCAGGGGGTTGGCAGCAGCCTCGGCATCTCGGTGGAAACGGTGAAGACCCATGTGATGAATGCCAAAGACAAACTTGGTGCTGCTGATCGCACCCAGCTGGCGGTGATGGCACTGCTTTATGGCTTGATCGATCCCCTCGGCTGATTCCCTGGGGCAAGCCTGTTCGGTGATCACGGTCGTCATCCCGCTTCGGTCGCTGTCGCTGGATCCATAGGGTCTCAGCGTTGCTTTTTTGTGATGTCCGAGGAAACCACCAAACAGCAGTCCTGCAGCGGCAAGAAGCGGGCAATGCTCGCCTATGGCGTGATTCAGATCTCCGCCACCGTTGTTTCAGCCGTGTCGTTGGCGGCCATTGCCTTCGGTTTTTGTGCCCTGAAGCAGGAAAGCCGTTTGTTCAATGGCTGCGTTGAGGCTGTCGTGGCAGAGGGCAGCTCTCCGTCCGAGGCTGTTCGTTACTGCAACGGCGGTTGAAATTCAATTTCAACCGTTGTCTGCGGTTGATCAAGAGCCCTTGGCTACGCTGCGTTTTGAGCGAGACCAGCCCTTCGTTGTGGGGTGAGTCAGCCAACGCCATTGGGGCGAGCAACTCAGCTTTTAACTATTACTAAGTTCATCTCCATCCATTAAGAGATCGCCATATCTTTGATCTGATTTCACTGTTTCCTCGGATGCCAGCCCTGAAGTACAAGCGGGATTTCACCCACGAACAGCGGGTGTCCTTCGCCTTTGCGAACTCCGTGGACGCAACCAAAAGTGCCAGCTCCAACAAGCGCAAGGCGGCATCCACACCTGCTGAGTACAAGCAAAACCAATGCGCCGCCATGGGCATTGGTATGGGCCCTCGGATCCATGAGGAGTGCCCCTTCTCCGCGATCAACCACTCCTATGCCTCAACGGGCAGCCAGGCTCTGGAAGCTGCCATCACCGCGGGTTACAAGCAGGTGTTCGGCAACATCGGCATCTCCTCCAACCAGCGTCTTGTCTCACTAGAGGCTTTCCTCTGTGATGGCCGCATCAATGTGCAGGGCTTCATGGCCGGCCTGGTCAAATCTGAGCTCTATAAGCAGAAGTTTTTCCACGCCGTGTCTCCCATGCGCGGCATCGAGCTCACCACCAAGCACCTGCTGGGGCGTCCTCCCATCGATCAGAAGGAAGTGAGTGCTGGTATTCAGCTGATCGCTGAAGAGGGCTTCGACGCTTTCGTCGACAGCCTCGTCCGCTCTGAGGAGTATCTCGAAACCTTCGGAACTGACACGGTTCCCTACCTGCGTGGTTTCAAGTCGGAAGCACGGGCTTCCTGCTCCACCTTTGTTGGCATGGCCGAAATCACTCCGGCAAATGCCAGCTCTGAAAACGCCATGTACACCGGTCCTTCTCTGGTGAAGCGCTTCAGCATGGATCTCGGTTCCTTTGCTGCTGCTGCCGTCTACTCAGACGACAGCGATCGTGGTGGCTTCTCCTACACGAATGCAGTCAGCAACCCCCGCAACGCTGCTTACCGTCGGATGTATGGCGGCAAGTTCAACTACGGCCGCTTCTGATTCATTGCTGCTTGCAGCACTGAGCTGAGAAACAAGGAGGGCAGGAGAGCTAACTCTCTTGCCCTTTTTTAATGGCGGCGCTGTTGAGCCGCTGGCGCGGCCCTCAGCCCCCATTGGACCGCTCCTGGGTATGAATACTCATTGAAAATGATCCACTCTTCCGTAAGATCTCGTCGCTCTTGAATCGTTTGATGCATTACTTCGGGCTCTTGGTGCACGAAAGTGGCCAGGTGACTGCTCTCTTTGAAACGCAATTGCTCGAAGTTGCGGTGACGAAATTTTTTCAACAATGCCTGCAGAATGGCTATGCGCCAGTTGATGTTCACCTGCGATTAATCAAGTATTCGTCGCCAAAATTTCCATTTGAGACCTGCCTTGATAAAAGTCTTTTGGTTTCTGGATATAACTTGCAAGTGGAAAATTATCAGTAGTGGATCTGTTCTCGCTCCGATGGCATGCGTTCGCCATCGGAGTTAGTGACGTTGGGCTGTTGCTTGATTCTTGAGTGGATCTCTTGGCCAGGCTTGCTTTCGGCAGTCGCTCCCTTTCTCTTTCCCGTCAGCGCCTGAAGCGGAGATGAGATCTTGGTTAGTGCCCCTGCCTGATGCACCTTGGCCAGCCCAGCCGACGCCGACGCCAATCTCAAGCGCGCTCTTGAGCAGCTCAGCGGCAATGAGGCTGCGGTAGCCGAGGCCATCAATGAAGTGCGGGCCGAGCACGCCCGAAGTGAACCGCCGCTCACTGGGCCTGCCCTGCTTGAGCGAATTGATCAGTTGGCAACCCAGCGGACTCTCGACAGTCAAGACGCCGCGATCCTCTGCCATTGGCCCGATGCCGCTTCCATTGGCCAGGCTTGGTTCGAGCTCAAGCACCCCGGCAGAAGTGTGCCCAGCCCGATGCTCGTGCTCGATGCTTATCTCGTCGGTGCTCCGCCGTTCCTCAGCAAGGCCCAGCGTGATCAGGTGGGTGACTGGTACCGCAGCAAGGTGAGTGCCAATCCTGAGTACACCGATGCCGTCACCGGGGCGGCCAAGGCTTTTGTGCTGATTGGTGATCTCAATGCCAGTGCCGCTGGTATGGCCTGGCAAACGATCATTCCCGATCTGCTTGAGCAGGGGCACGATCTTGAGTTCAGCGTCACCAAGGAACAGGTGACAGCAGCAGCGGCCCGCTGGATTGTTGCGGTAGCTGACACCTTCGCGGCACCATTGCTGGATTAACACGAGCGATTGATGGGGCTCCAGCTGGTATCCGCCGACTTCCTCCACGAGGACGGCATCACCTATCGGATCCGCCGCGACAGCCTCGAGCAGGACTTCACCATTGAGGAGAAGCGCAATGGTGCCTGGGTCGACTGCGGCCTCGATCAGGCGGTGAAGGATGTGAACTTCGCTGAGTTCAAGCGCCTCGGTCTCCTGATGAAGAAGGTGATGGATGCCGACCAGTGGTTGGCTTGAGCTGATCGGAGTCGCGACTTCTGGCCAGGCGCGCCAGGATGTAACAAATTCGTTACACGACTCTCATGACTGTTGGAGAAATCTTCCTCGAGAGCCTGTCCACCGGGGTGATTACCGAGCATGAGGTGAGCTGGCTGACCTCGCATCAGAGCAGTTTTGACCGTCCGGAGGAGGCCGCTGCGATCCGGCTGGGTCGCCTGATGGATCAAGGAGAGATCAACCTCGGCTGCCGCCTGCCGGAGCCGATGTTGCGCCACCAGGAGGTGTTGGTGGATTGGATCGAACCTCTGGGCCGCCGTCGTCACCGCGCTGCCGCCTGAACCAGCAGGCCGTCCTTCGGGGTGGGGCTGGGAATCAGCTGCAGCGCCAGGTCTTGATCTGGCTGCAGCTGCAGCTCCACCGCCTGGAGCAAGCCAACCGTCATTAAGCGGATCTCCAGTTCCGCGAGGGCCTTGCCAAGGCAGACCCGCTCGCCGCCGCCGAAGGGCAACAACGTTTGCCCAAAAGATCCATCCAGGTGCCGTTGTGGCCGGAATGCCGCAAGGTCGGCGTTATCGCTGTCGGATGCCGGACTCAGCACCACCTGAACCACGCTGCCCTGCGGAATGGACACCCCCGCCAGGGTGATTGGGGCCAGGCTGCGCCGGAAGAACCCTCCCACCGGAGGCGTCAGCCGCATCACTTCCAACACCGTGGCATCCAGCCGCGGCGACGTCACGCTTTCAGCTAGTCCCTCCCGCAACCAGGTCTCGATCTCCGGGTTCAGTAGCAGCGCTCGAAACAGGCAGCTCAGTGACGATGCGGTGGTTTCGTAGCCGGCGAACAGCAGCAGCAGCAGTTGCTCGGCCAGGTCGTCATCGTCCAGGGGGATGCCGGTTTCATCCAGTCCGCCACTCAGGAGATCAAGGCCCCCTGCCTTGCTGCCCCGTTGCAGCTCAGCCTTGATCCGCTGCAACAGACGTTGGCGTGCGGCCATGGCTTTGGCGAATGGTGTTCCCGGGATCGCCAGCGGAATCGAGAACAGGGCCCGGGTCCAGATCTCGAAGTCGGCGAACAGGGCATCACGACTGGCGCCATCCAGCCCCAGCACCGTGGTGGCAATCACCGCAAAGGCGAAGCGGCGCATCCGCGCCGCCAGCGGCAAAGGCTTCTCGGTGGTGACCAGCTCCTGGCACAGCTCTTCCACCAACTGCTGAATCGAAGGGGTGTAGCGCGCCAGAGCAGCACTGGAGAACAGTTGTCCCACCACCCGCCGGCGGGCTTTGTGGCCAGTACCACTGCGGTTGGCCAGCGACTTGCTGCCCAGCAGTTGCTGCACACTGTCGGGCCACCAACCCTCTAGGGCATCGCCCTGGCCCAGCAGGTCGGCGATGGCCCGTTCACCACGGATGAACACCATGCGCTGGGCCAGCAGCTTGGTTTCGAATACATCCCCGTACGCCTGGAACCGTCGTTGGGCGAAGTCAGCTTGAGTGAAGAACGCCAGGGTTTCACCCAGTCCGCTTACGGCGCCCGTGCTGGGGAGGGGAGTGGTCGTCATCGCAGCAGTGGGGGAATGGCTGTTTTAGGGCTGACAGTGCTGCAGGTGCTGGCTACCTGAAGGTGTGTGCTGCGCCAACTTCGTGGATCTCAAGTTCCTGGTCATGGTGCTGTTCTCCCATTTGATCAGCGCTGGTTTGTCCAAAACTGTTGCCGCCCAGAAGGCACGCAACAGCAACCGCTGGTTGTTGGCTGGCCTGTTGTTCGGTCCGTTGGGTCTGATTGCCGCCGTCGGGATGCCGGATCGTCATCAGATCGTCTATCTCCGTTATCTGGCCGAACAGCAGGGATACCAACCTCGCCATGTCTGTGGTGGGCAGAAGGGTGACACGGTGGCTTGAAAGCTGTGGCTTAAGGGCGTCAGCGGCAGCGTTGAAAGCGAACGATGCTGCGGGTCAGCCCTTTTTCGGGCCAGTTGGGCATCACCCTCCAAGGGGTGCGCACCGTGAGCAGATCACCGTCGATTGAGAAAAATCGGGTCTGTTCGGTGCCAACCCACTCGGGGTTCCAGGCCACATCCACGTTGGTGATCCAGCGATCACCCTCCAGGCGATAAATACCGGTGTAGGCAATCATGTTGCTCAGCAGAGATGAGCGCTCCTCGGCGCTGGCGCCTGGTTGCCGTCCTTCGGCCGAGAGCATGAAGGAGAGACGTCCTTCCGGTGTGAAGATCACATATCCGGTGGGGTGATCGCCCATTGGCGCAAAGGTGTTGCCATTGGATTGTTCTTCGACGCTGTAGCTCAACAACTGCCAGGCGCCATGAACTGTGGGTGGAGTGATGGTTTGGGCGGGTTGAACTGAACTGCCGCTCACAACTGAACCTGTTCCTGACGGGCAACCTATCGATCTCCATCCAGCTTCTACTGCTTGGATCTCGGGATTCCTGTGAAATTGAAGCCATTGAATGCCGATCCAGTAACAACAACCACGAAACTGCTCGGGTTTGGATGGCGTCGTCCTGCGGTGCGCGTCGATGGCTGACTGGTGCCAGCGGACGTGGAGGTTCATGGTGATCCGTCCTGATCGACAGCCAGCAAGCGTTTTCTGAAGTTGGATCTGGTCTGAAACTCACAACCTGATGTCGGTTCGTGTTGACCAACCAACCGACGCCCCCCTGATCAGCATCTGATTGGAACTGAGAGTCGGTGTCTGTCATCTCGTTCAATCTTCGATTCCATCTGTTGGCATCTGATGGCTGTGTCAAACCATCCACACACGGCGATCGAGGTTGTCGCTTAATTCTTGCTCGCAATCCGTTGTATCGGTCGGCTTCATCGATCGGGTTTATCGATCGAGCCTGCGGTGTTGAAAGACTTCCGAGCAAATCAACTGAAATCAGCTTTTTTATCCCCTTGTGATCTTGCAAATATGGGGTCTAATACGTGGGCCTCGTTCTTACAGTCCCATGCTTACCGGAGCTGAATTGCTCAACCGCGTCAAGGAACTTGGCGATTGCGCCAAAACAGATCTGGCCAAAGGTTGTGGCTATGTCGTCACCAAGAAAGACGGCTCTGAACAGGTGAAATTCACGGCGTTCTACGAGGCTCTGCTGGAAGCCAAAGGCCTCTCTTTCTCTACCGGTGGATCCGGTGTTGGTAAGGGTGGGCGCAAGCTGTCTTACAAAGCTGTGGTTCAGGGCAATGGCAATCTGCTGATCGGTAAGGCCTACACCGCCATTCTTGAACTGCAGCCTGGTGATGAATACGAAATCAAGCTGGGACGTAAGCAGATCCGACTGATTCCCGTGGGTGGTTCTGAAGAAGAGGATTGATTTCCTTTCTGGTTCAGCAGAAACAACATTTCTCCCTGTGGCCCCTTTAGGTTCCACGGGGAATTTTTTTTGCTCCAATGCCCTACCAACCCACCAAGGAGCATTTGGACCATCACATTCCAGACACCTTCAAGAGCATCAACAACATGATGCGGCAGCTGAAGCAAGACATCGGCATGGATGACCGTTACATCGCTCTGATGCTTGACGCTTTGTCGCGGGAATATTCAGCCAAGCAGCCAATTGGTGATGGTTTCGGCTTTCGCTGAACGTTGAAGGGCTGTTCCAATCAACCTGTTGCTACCAACCGGTGGAATAGCGCCTCTGTTCACCGATGAAACGACTTCTGCTCGTCCACAACTTGGTGCATGGTCAGAGCGTTGTTCATGAACTAGACGACAAGGATTTCGCTGTGGAGTTGGTGGAGGGCGATCCCGAGGTCGATGAGCAGGGGGAGATGGACGTGGAAAGTCGTTTTTTCATCCGGGTCGACACCGAATGATTCCGGTGAGCAGCTCAGCACAGAGGTGATTGGTTGCACTTGATCAGCGCTATTTCGAAGGCATCAGTTGGTGGATCGTGATGTCGACGCGCTACGTGCTTCGGACGGGAGAAATCATTCTCTCCAATCGCAACCCTGAGGGGCTTGATGTCTACTGCTACCGAACGGGCTACAACCACCACACCTGTCTATTGCTCTCCGAGCAATCCGAGGCGGACTTTCTGCTCCGCTATGGATCGGAGGAGTTGAACGTGGCCTACCCAGGCTGACTGCTGCCTTGGCCCTTCCCCCAGGCCCTTGACGCTGCTCAGATCGTGGCCTGAATGGGTTGGCATCAAGGCAATTCCATGGATGACGTCAGGCTGCAACTGCTGCTTCAGGAAGCTGAGGACCATCTCCGTTCCCGCAGCTGCCGTCAACGCTATGAGCGCGCCGTCGTTCGTCTGCCCGACAGCCGCCGTGGCATCTGGTTCGGTGATGACAAGCGTGCTGCCTGATCCTCTTTATTGGTGCTGAGCGGCTGCACATCCAGCTTGATCTTGGGGCGATCGCCCTCAGCTGATAGCTGACGGTATTGCGGCTGGTGCCTTGCAGGCCGACTCCAAGGGGGCATGCAGCAAGTCGAAGACCGAATCGATGCGCTCAGCTTCCACTTGCGAAATGGAGAGCATCAAGGCCAACAGATCAAGCCGGCGCCGCTCCTCGGCTGAATAGGGCCCGTCGGAGCGCATCAGTTCCGAGGCCATGGCGTAGGCCGTGAGCGCCTGATCGGCCGAGAGCACTTTGGCTGCCTCCACCATCAGAGCTTTGGTGCCCCGCTCCAGCCGCATGGCCAGCACCGCATCCATCAGCAACACCAGCTCGTTGTCACTCATCCGGCAGTAGGGCTCGCGGTAGTCGAGGGCGTGCCGGAATGCCCTTGCTCCGGCCCGGCTGAGGGTGTCGTCCCACGACACTGCTGTGAGGCCAACGGCCGCAAAGGCTGTGACGACATTCATCGGGGATGACGCAGGTGTTGCCCAACTGTCAACGCAATCCCCGGTTCGTGATTGTCTAAAGCGCCACAGAGCGACCCAGATGAGTCGTTTGGCCTACCTGGAGGATGGCCTCACTCCGGAAGACGCTCCACGGCCACATGCATGAACCGTTTCACCATGGCGATTGGCCAGCCTTCCCGCTGCAGCTCCTCAGCAATCTGATCAATCTGATAAACGATTTCCTCGGCGACGAGCTCTTCCAGCAGATGGTTGGAGTGTTGCGTGGTGGTCATGGCTCGATTGCACTGCTTCGGGGCTAACCCATCCAGGCCACGTTTTGCCACTTCGATTCTGTGGCGTCCGGTTGCAGGCTGGTGCTGCTGTTGCCAACTTGAGGTGATGAAAGAAGCCTCCCTGCTCCGGCGCATCGGCACCTACCTGCTCGGTCTGGTGGATGAGTATTGGGCGATGCGTCGTCCTTGGCAGTACGGCGCCAAGCAACCCCAATGCGGATTGCAATGCGATGGCGACCACTGCGAACGGATCGACTGAGCCACTGAAAAAAATGCGCCTTTACACGGGTTGCCGTTGCTCTGTGCCCTCACAACAGTGAGGTCAGCACTTGGAGATTGGATGGAGTTCAAAAGCCGCATTTTTGCCACCTCGCGAGGCTCCACCATTGATGCCATCGGTGAAGGGCGTTATCTGGTCTGCAATCCGGCTTACTGCTTCATGGTGCATGGCCTGCGTCAGGCCCATGAAGCCGTTCAACGCCAGGAGAAGTCTGCGCTTTGAGCCATGGCTGAGTACCGAATTCACTGCAAGCACTGTGGCTACGAGGGGAAGGACAACTCCCGCTGGATCCCTTTCGTGCAAGTGGAGCGTCGGGGGCAGGATTGCCCCCACTGCGGTCGCCCGACTCTGCTTGAGCCTTGGTGCACCTTGCGGGCTGAAACGTCCATGCCGGACTACTGATTTCGCCTTTGCGACGCAGCTGCCGGGTTAAAAGTTTTGCCAGCTGCTGGTGAGCCACTGGGGAGCCAGGCTCCACCAGATGGCGGTCGCCACGAAGATGGCGGCCAGGCCGATCAGGCTGGTGATCAGTTCCTCTTGCCTGTTGTCGGAGCGAAGTTTCTTGGTTTTGCCCATCGTTCCCTCGTTTGCTTCCCTCGGTGTAAGGCCTCTGCTCACAGTTGGCCATCGGTCAAAACACCCGGCCACAGTCCTGGCGATGATGATGTCAGCTTCAAGGCCCGATGAGCACCGCCACGTTTGCTGAGTTCGCCGAGCGGGCCGACTATTCCCTGTTGGATACCCTCACGCCTGATCCTGAGGCGACAGCGGATGGGGAGGACCACCGACCACGTCAGGTGCTCTCCGGCCACTACGTGCCGGTGACCCCCACCCCGATTCCC
Organism: Synechococcus sp. UW106; assembly: GCF_900474015.1. Classification (NCBI taxonomy): domain Bacteria; kingdom Bacillati; phylum Cyanobacteriota; class Cyanophyceae; order Synechococcales; family Synechococcaceae; genus Synechococcus; species Synechococcus sp. UW106. The sequence goes on along the minus strand of NZ_UCNV01000008.1, from coordinate 495,969 downwards.
GATCCTGAATACCTGGCGCACAGCCGATCCTTGTTCGGCGAGCTTGGCCTCAGTGATGACCTGGCCCAGGACGTTCAGTTCCGCCGGATGTTCTCAGGCGATCTCCGTGTGGCCACTGGTCCAATGCGGCCTTGGGGCTGGGCCACTGGCTATGCCCTGTCGATCTACGGCACGGAATACACCCAGCAGTGCCCCTTTGGAAATGGCAATGGCTACGGCGATGGCCGAGCTATGTCGGTGTTTGAGGGGGTGTTTGAAGGCCGCCGCTGGGAGATGCAGCTCAAAGGGGGTGGTCCGACGCCCTATTGCCGTGGTGCTGATGGTCGAGCGGTGCTCCGCTCCAGTGTTCGTGAGTTTCTGGCGCAGGAGTTCATGCACGCCCTTGGTGTGCCCACCTCCCGTTCGTTGACTCTCTACGTCTCCCATGCCGAGACGGTTCGTCGCCCCTGGTATTCCGAGAACTCACGCTCCATGGACCCGGACGTGATGGTCGACAACCCCGCGGCCATCAGCACCCGGGTGGCGCCATCGTTTCTGCGGGTGGGTCAGCTGGAGTTGTTCGCCCGCCGTGCTCGCAGTGATGCCCATCCCAAGGCGCACCAGGAGCTGCACCTGATCGTGGCGCACCTGATCGAACGCAATTACCGCCAGGAGATCGATCCCCGCCTGCCCTTCAGTGATCAGGTTGTGCTGTTGGCGCAGTTGTTCCGTGATCGCCTCATGGCCTTGGTCGCCAACTGGATCCGCGTTGGTTACTGCCAGGGCAATTTCAACAGCGACAATTGCGCCGCCGGTGGCTTCACCCTCGATTACGGGCCATTCGGATTCTGTGAGCTGTTCGATCCGCGCTTTCAGCCCTGGACCGGTGGCGGAGCTCATTTCTGCTTTTTCAACCAGCCGGTTGCCGCTGAGGCCAACTACCGCATGTTCTGGAAATCCCTGCGCACGCTGATGGAGGGCCAGGCGGAGGCCCAGGCCCAACTCGATCAGTTGCTGGAGGGTTTCCCTGTTGCCATGCAGGACGCCATGCAACGGATGTGGAGCAGCAAACTCGGCTTGTCCGGCACCGCTCAAACACTGGTGCAGGAGTTGCTGCAGCTCCTGGTGGAGTCGAGCGCCGATTATTCGATGTTCTTCCGCTGCTTGTCGGATCTGCCCGATCAGATCGATCCGCTGCGGGACTGTTTCTATCTACCCCTCTCGGCGACCCTCGAATCCCAGTGGCAGGACTGGTTGCAACGCTGGCGTGCCCAGTGGCCCCATGGCGTCGATCCGGCCCTGATCTCCGCGGGCATGCGGCGGGTCAATCCGGCGATCACCTGGCGTGAGTGGCTGATTGCTCCGGCTTACCAGCAGGCAGCCGAAGGCGATACCTCTCTGATGGCTGAACTGCAGCAGCTGTTCAATGCCCCCTACGACACCCCTTCCCCCGACCTGGCGGCCCGCTACGACCGCTTGAAGCCCCGGGAGTTCTTCAGCGCTGGAGGGGTGTCCCACTACAGCTGTTCGTCTTGACCGCTGACGACGTTCTGCACTTCTGGTTCCAGCAGTGCCGTCCTTGGCAGTGGTTTCGTCGCCGCGACAGCTTCGATGCTCTCGTCTCGGATCGTTTCACTGCTTTGGTTGAGCGTGCCCTTGCCGGTGATCTTCAGGAGTGGGCGGATCGGCCCTCCAGTGCTCTGGCTCTGGTTTTGTTGCTGGATCAATTCAGCCGTCAGATCTGGCGCGGGGAGGCCAGGGCCTTTTCAGGAGATCAACAGGCGTTGGCTGTTGCCCTGATGGGCCTCCAACAAGGATGGGTTGCGGCTGAACCGCAGCGACCGCGACGTCAGTTTTGGCTGATGCCTTTGCTGCACAGCGAAGAGGAAGGCGTGGTGGCGAAGGCCATTCCCTTGCTGGAGCAATGGGCGGATGCCGCCACAGCGGATGTGGCCCGCCGCAATTTGATGCAGCTGCAACGCTTCAGTCGTTATCCCCAGCGCAATGCTGCCCTCGGACGCAACAGTTCACGGGCAGAAGTCTTGTTTCTGGAAGGATGATCCCGTTGCGCGTGTGTCTCGCTCTATCTCCGCAATCGGTTCTCAGCACTCGATGGTCTCAACGTAAAAGGTATCTCGTTAACGCTCGGTTTTTCAGGAATTTATTGCAGTATCAAACGCTAGATCAAGGAGTCCAATCTTGATCCAGTTTCCCGATGGGCAAAATGACAAAGGAGTTGAGGTGAATGCACATCAATGCAATTATTTCTCCTCCTGATGACAGCTCAGCTTTGTTGTAGAGCTCTGCTTACTTCTGTTCCCCTTCATCAGCCATCAATCGAAGCGCCGCATTCATGACGGCAACTTTTACCTCCCGTCGCTCCAATCCTTGACGTTCGAAGTGACGGACGATGCGCGACAGGTCCCACCAGACAGCGACTTCGACTTCATCCATTTCATTGGCGACGTGGAGAGCCATGAGTGCGCTAAGACCTATTTCAGCTGTAGCCCGCTGCCAGCTCTTCGCGAAGCTCCTCCTGAATGACTGCTGAATTCAGTTGCGATTTAGCGTTGATGGCTGCATTCCGTGGCTACGAATCAGTTGGATGCACCCTTCACCTTGCAGCACTATCTGATTGTCTGGACGTTCCCGACTGTGGAGGGGGCGTGGGAGTCATCTCCAGGCTTTGCTGAGTACATCAATGCTGGAGCCCCTGGAGATGTCTTTGATGGCTTCGCACTCAAATATCGCGTCTGCGAGCCGATCAGCGGTAGTGGTGTGGCAATTGCCGTTGCCAGTGATATCGGCAAGGTCTGGGCGCATCTCGGCCCTTGGATCAAGGATTTCGGTATTCAGTTCGATGTCACCGCTGTGGTTTCGGATGCCGAATTTGCTGCCATGTGGCCGATGGTGGAAGCTGCAGCATCCGTCGACTGAGACGGCTCTCCTTCACACCCTTGTCTGGCCGTGACGCTCGCCTTGCTTGAGCCTGTGCTGTTTCTTGTGACGGCCACAGCAGCTTCAGCGGGATTGTTGATCCTTCAGTTGGGTCTGCGACGGGTGTTTGCTGTTGCACCCCGATTAAAGCCGGCCCAGGAGGCTCCCGCCCCAGACACTTCTCTGACGGTGGTCATCCCCGCCTTCAACGAAGCCCACAACATCGCTGACTGCCTGGGCAGCGTGCTGGCCAGTGCGCCCCCTTGCCGGGATTGGTCGGTGGTGGTGGTGGACGACGAGTCAACAGATGCGACCGTCGAGAACGCCATCAGGGCCGGTTCCACCGCTTCACGGTTCCGCCTGATCAAGGCGGGCCCCCGACCTGCCGACGAGCGCTGGGTCGGCAAGAACTGGGCCTGTAGCAAGGCCGTCGAGCAGGTCTCCAGCGATTGGCTCTTGTTTATTGATGCAGACGTTCGACTGAAGCCGGATGCTCTTCAGCGGTCTCTGGCGCAAGCTGTTGATGAGCATGCCGATCTGCTGAGCCTGGCGCCGCGGTTGAGCTGCGGATGCCTGGCGGAGTGGATGGTGCAGCCGATCATGGCCAGCCTGCTGGGCCTTGGCTTTCCCATCCTTGAAACCAATGATCCGGAATCGCCGGTGGCGTTTGCGGCAGGTCCGTTCATGTTGTTTAAGGCATCCACCTACGAGTGCATCGGCGGTCACCGGGTTCTCGCGGGCGAAGTGGTTGAGGATCTCGCCCTCGCCCGGGCCATCAAGGCCGGCGGCTATCGACTTAGCTATTTGCTGGGTCTTGATGCGGTCGACCTTCGGATGTATGCCGACCTCGCTGCCCTCTGGGAGGGGTGGACCAAGAATTGGTTCATCGGGTTGGACAGGGATCCAGGCAAAGCCATCGGTGCCGCCTTGGTGGTGGTCCTGATGTTCACAGTCCCGTGGCTGTTGTTGCCGACATCGGTCGTTCTGCTCTGGCTTCAGCCCGTGCTGTCGGTCGCTTGGTTGTGGCTCATGGCTTTGGCGGGTCTAGCCATCGTTCAGCAGCTTCTGCTGCGGCTCTGGACACGCAGCACCTTTGATGTGCCCATCAGCTACTGGTACCTGATGGGTGTGGGTGGTTTGCTGGTGGGTGCGATCGGTCCTGTTTCGATTTGGCGCACACGCACGGGTCGTGGCTGGACCTGGAAAGGACGCGCTCTCGGCTAAGGGAGTTTGGTCCGATCAGACCATCACGAGTGGCGAGCTTGTTTACGTGCATCTTCAGCCCGACGCCGCAGCGCTGCATGTCGGAATGCCGTTTCCAGCTTGGTCAATCTGGGCTGTTTGTCTTTTAAAGCAGCCTCTCCGCGTGCCTTGGCTGCGTTGATGAAATCGTCTGATTTTGTGCCGCTGAGTCCAGTCATCTCAAGGCCTTAACTGCTTCAAGCCTGCTTTCGTTAAGGCTCAACTTTGCTCGAATAAAAGGCCTTCTATGGAATTCACGCTTGAACGATGCTTTTTGGTCTCTCTGGACCACGCCATTGCGCTGACCCATCCAGAGCGCCTTTTGGGCCCCGCTGAGCCGATGCTGTTCCATGGGAAAAAGGAACGTTGATCGGCTTCGGTTCGCTGTGTGCGAAGGTAATCAGTGTTGAGCCAGTCTTTTTTTTGACGATCTTTATTGGAAATCTCTCCTGGGACGCTGAGCGGGAGGATTTGGTACACCTGTTCGGCCAGTACGGCGAAGTGAGCAAATGCTCCTTACCGCTGGACCGGGAGACAGGCCGCAAGCGTGGTTTCGCTTTTGTAGATCTCAGCAATGAAGCCGATGAGCAATCGGCGATTGATGATCTTCAGAACGTCGAGTGGATGGGGCGTGCCATCTCGGTTCGTAAGGCCGAACCTCGCCGCTGATCCTCGGGATCAATCAACGGGTGATGGGCCGGTGATCAACCACTGGCCCATCACCCTTTCGTTCGCCAAGGCGTTCTTTTGATGGGATTGCTTGGCTCAACTTCCGAAGCCTCGCTCGGTCGATGAGGGTGATCCCTCCTTTTGTGCTGCGCCTGTGTTGATCTGTTGGTTTTGAGAGGCCTGGTTGAACCGGCTATCGATCCAACGCGAGAGCACATATATCCCAATGAACATGGGGATATAGATCTGGTAGGCACTCTGCTGCTCAAGCTGCAGCTGATTGACGACGGTGACGGCGGCTGTGCTGAGCACGAGGTAAATCCCGACGCGGCGAAATAGGGGGGACTTGAACAACGATTTGGAAAGCCGGGGTCTTCATCATGCTCACTCCGTTGAAATCCCTCAGCTGGGGGATGTGCCAAACGAGCTCTGGCGCCTGAATGGAGAGGCCATGCAACGAATCCGATGCCACCCGCCTATGACCTGATCATTGAGCGTGGAGGCTCGATTCTGGTGGAGACCATTGAGGCTTGTAATGAGGATGCTGCCTGGCGCGTTGGTCTGATGTTGCACATCGATTCCCTCATGGCCGTGGTCTGTCGGAACGAAGACGATGCCCAATCAACGCAGGCTTAAGATTCCCGTAAGAGTTGGACCAGTGCTGTGATCAGTTTGATCGCCTCAGGTTTGTTCCTCATGTTTCCATCGATCCCCGGGGCAGATCTCTCCCTGTTCCGTCAGCTGAATAGTGAGCTCGGAGCCCTCTGTCAGGAACCTCCCGTTCAGGCGCTCAGGGTTTGTCTCCTGCACTCGAGGTTGGTGAACCGTTAATCGGGCGGGGCTAGCGCTCTGATCGTTTAGCGATCGTCCTGCACCACGCCACAGGCAACCCGTGCTCCACCTCCGCCGAGGGGTGGTTCGTCTCTGTAGGTGTCGCCACCAGCGTGAACAATCAGTGCCTTGCCCCGGAGATCGGCTGTGCTGAGCCGCGGTGCAACAACGCTGGTGTTTGTGTTGCCGTCGTCATCCACGATCAACTTGCTCAGGTCGCCTCGGTGGCCGTTGCCGAAGGGGCCGAGGTGCTGGCCTGATTCGTCAGGATCCCAATGCCCACCCGCGGCAAGGCCGGCAACTGAGGTGCCATTCTCGGTTTCGCCTGCATCACAGCTACCAACGCTGTGGAGGTGAAAGCCATGCTCCCCTGGTGTCAGCCCCGACAGATCGGGATAGATCATCAGGCCTTGATCGGTGTCCTGCGCTGTGATGCTGCCGATGGATTCGCCAGTGCCGTTGCCATCAATGCGTTGCAGTGTCACCTCCAAGGCTCCGCACCAGCCGGGTGTGATGGTGATCAGACTGAAGAGCAGAAGGAGCTGAGCGAGCAGGCGACGCATCACAGAACAGCATGTTCTTGAATTGTGCCCCCCTGTCGGTGCCTTCTGCGGCGAAGATGGTGCATCGTTCGGTTGATGCTTGGTGATGCGGTGGGAATACACCCAGTTGCGCTTCGTACCCCGTGGTAAGTCATGGACCGGCGAAATTGAGGAGCTCTGGCTGGATGATCGCCAGCTGATTTCCAGAAACCATCCGCAGCGTGATGTCAGTCTGGTGGGATTGATGAATGAGTTGGGTGAGCAGGGTTGGGAGCTGGTGACCTATGCCCAACCCTTTACCGGATACCACGGTGGTTGCTACACCTTTAAACGTCAGAAGTAACCAGATCGTTCAGAGCACGCTGGCATTGATGTGCTGAGCCATCCCCATGAAACCAATGACGAGAAGGGCGACAGCAATTGTTGAAACCAGGGATGCAACGCCGATTTGTCTTTGATGATTCAGGGTTCTCATGCCTCATCCTCACTTTTTAGATGTACAAGAATGCATTGTTCGTAGCAGCTGCCATCGTCAAGATTGCAGAGGGTTAGGCATTCAAAATAGGCATTAACTTGGGATTCAGTTACACAGGCTTGAGCTGCATTTGGTGATTCAAGAGTTCTACTTAGCATGTCTTTCATCGGTTCGCTAGGCGACACTACGCTGGTTTTTCTTTTAAGGCAATTATTTTATTTCGGCGGGTAAATACCTAGATAAGATTACCTATAACCATGTTGATGGATTTGTTTGCACGTCTTGAATCCAAAGTCGATGTGATTGCCAGTCCAGCCTGTTTAAGGTGATTGGATGAACAACCGGAATCCCACTGAGCGGCTTGAGGACGAGCTTGATCGTGCCAAGGCTCTTGGGCGCTGGCTCAGTGAAGATGAGCACGCTGAGCTTGATCGTGCCGCTGACGCCGTGGCCACGCGAGTGGAGACAAGGAAACGGCGTGATCGAAAGCTGGTGATTTTGACGGGCGTCTGTCTGTTGATTCCGCCGCTCTGGCCTTTGGCTTTGGGGCTGACCTTGTTTCTTCTTTATCCAGACACCATGGCCAGGATCGGACTGGCCGCTGGTATCGCTTTCCTGGTCGGCGGACTGTTGCTGGCTGGCGTGCTGGGTTTAGCCATGGTCTGGCTGGTTCAACTGTTGTTCTGATCAGTCCAAGCCCTTGGATTTCACAACTGTCATGCCGACGGGGGCCAGGGCAATCAACGCCAGTTTGATGTGCTGAATGCCGAAGGGAATGCCGATGATCGTGACAAAGCAGGCCAATGCACTGCTGAGGTGACCCAGGGCCAACCACCACCCAGCCACAAGGAACCAAATCACGTTTCCGATCAGGCCGAGGGGCCCCGTTCCCAGGTCGTCTCTACCCCTGAGATCACGGCGGTTGACCGCTTCTGAACCGAAGGGCCACAGAGAGAAAAGCCCCATCACCCAGCACGACCGTGCCCACGGCAGCCCCACGATGGTGATGGCGCAGATCAATGCGGCAACCCACCAGGCCAGAGCCATGGGTAGGCCGCCGAGAACAACCCAGAGGAGGTTGAGGGCCATGGAAATCATGTCTCCATTGTCACGGCAAAGCTGATCTCCGTTCGTTAAATTCTGTAAAAGGTGTTTGACCAGGCATGCCCGGCAGTTTCGGAATTATCGGTTGTGGATATGTCGGATCTGCTGTCGCCGTCCATCTAGGACGTCAGGGTCATGAGGTCGTTGGAACTACCACCAACCCCGGACGGTTGGCCGAACTTTGCGATGTGGTCGACCATCCCCGCATCTACAACGCTTGCGACTCCATGGCCGATGCCAGCTTTCTGGATCGTCTTGATGGTGTTCTGATCGCTATGGCCCCAACCACCTCCACTTTTGAGGAGGATCAATACGAAAAGGTCTATGGCCAGGCTGTTCCAGCCCTTGTTGAAGCCCTGAGTCAGCGCCAAGGTCGCAGACCGCTGCATGTCTCGTATCTGAGCAGTGCAGGGGTTTATGGGGATCAGTCCGGTGCCGTTTGCAATGAGCTGACGCCCTTGGATTGTTCCAACAGTGCCAACGCTCTTCTTGCCAGTGCCGAGACAGCTGTTCTCGCCTTGAACGATGCTTCAACCCAGGCCTGTGTTCTCCGGCTCGGTGGCATTTATGGCCCTGGGAAGGACATCCCGTCCTACATCCGCAGTGCTGCGGGCCAGTCGGTTCGTAAAAACGGCAATCACATCAATGCCTGGGTCCATCTGCAGGACATCATCCGGGGCGTCGACTTCGCTTTCGGGAAACGGCTTCAAGGGATTTACAACCTTGTGGATGATCTCCAGTTCACCCGTCGTCAGCTTTCCAATGCACTGTGTGACGACCAAGGCCTCCCCCCCGTGATCTGGGACAACCACGACCGCCCGGGCGCTCGCATCTTCAATGCCCGTGTCAGCAACGCACGCCTGCGTGAAATCGGTTTCCAGCCCAGCATTTCGTCCATGCTTGAGCCAGTGGCGGCCTGAAACTCATCGAGAATTAGCGATTCCGCTTGAGCGCCGCGACTGTATTGATCTTTTGAGTCGTGTTGATCTTTGACGACCGACTGTGCGTGTTTGTGTAAAGCGAGATTGCGAGATCCACGGTCGGCTCGTTGCATTGTTTAGACCTTGCTCATTCAAATTGATGTGTTGTGAGAGAAGACTCATTTTGTATCCAATTCGCTTCGTCTCTGGCACTCATGCTGCTTGAGCTCAATGCAGAATTGCTTGATCTTGCAGAACAAGAGTCCTGCATCATTGCCGAGTCTTCTGTTGTTGAACTTGAGAACGCCTGCTGATGTTGAGCCGCATCCGTGCCGTCTTTGCTGAGGCACAAGTGGAAGGTTTGGATCAGCTTTACGACGTGATCAATGCGGCGCGCGACCTTGCGCCCGATTCAGATTTTCAAGCCTGTTATGACCTTGTGATGGCCTCCGGTGGGCCGGAAGTGGAGGCATGGATCAACTTCACAGTGATCACTGCCACACAGTTCGACATCGATGATCAACCGGATCCTGAACATTTTCTTTCTGTTCTCGAAGAATGTTGTGATGCTCGGCGTCTATAAGAGCTGTCTCAGCCTTCGGAGTAGCGCAATGCTTTGAGACCCATCACCAAATGGGTTCGGAAGCTTCCAAGAGCCATCACTTGCTTTGGCGTCCTTGTATCGCTGACGGCATCACCCTGGCCTTCAATCCAACGCAGTAATTCCTGGGTTTGATCAGCCCAGGCTGTGAGGGCTGCCCGAAGCAGTTCGTCATCGCTGAGCTTTCCCTCAGGGAGGACGGATGTGTCCATCGCCGCTCTCAGCAAGGCGCTGAGTTGCTGATGGCTTAACGCGTCAGGAACGAAGGGATCAGAGTCGATGCTTAAGAAAACCTTTAGCCGATCCTTTGACGGTAGTGCAGCGTTGTCGATGGCGATACCCGTTTTTTGACCCATTCCTTCAGTTATGGAGCCCTTGATCCGGGTCAACGCTCAGCCCGCGTGTCGCCAGAGCGATCCGCCGGGCGGCCAAAAGGGCCGGGTAGGCCAGTGCTGAGCGTTGCCCATCGCAGAACAGCGTTGACAGCAACCTCAGCAAAGGATCACTGGGCTTCATGCGACGGCTGAGTTCCGCAATAGCTTCACTTCCATGCCAACGATGCTCGCCTTCGATCAGAACGGCGCCGTCCCTGAGAGGCAGCCCGAGGGCGTTGAGCTCATGGCGGATGCTGTGATCAGCGCGCCCGTCAACAATCCGCAGGTTGGTAATGCCAGCCTTGAGTTCACTGCGTAAGGCGAATTCCCGACAAAATGGGCATCCGCCGTCGTAGATGAGGGTTAAGGGCATTGCTGAATTCTGTCGCGAAGGGCCTTGGTCTGGCGATGCTTCTGGTCTGTTGGTTGTTGGTTTCCCCCCAGCCGTCGTGGGCCGATTGGATGTGTGACGGGGATCGCCTCAGCGTCGAAATCACCCGGGGAGCTGTTGATGTCACCGGTTTGGCGGATGGCATTCCCAATTCCGCTGCGGGAACCCTCCCCGGGGACGGTGTTCTGGTGCGCTGGGGGGATCTTGTCTTGCAGCTTCCGCGCACCAACAATGCTGGAGCACCCAGTTACACCGATGGCCGTTGGTGGTGGCGTGTGGTTGACGCTTCTGAACCGGAATTTTTTGAACGTCGTGGCACGGTGATTCACCATCAATGCGAGCCGGTCTGAGCGTGAACTCAGTTACGGCCGTGGGCATTTTCGCCGGTTCGACTTGCGTGTTCCTCCGTAGCGGTAACCAGCCTGATTTCGAAATTTCGGCCAGCAGGTTTCGCACACCAGGATCCAGCTCGTCTGGAGAGAGGTGGTGACGCGGAAATGCACGTGTCCTGGCCGTCTGCAGTAGTCACAACAAAAGTGTTGGTTTTTCCACAATTTGCTAGGTGATTGTTGCGTCTGATCACCGTCTCGTTGGATCTGCTGAGGAATCTGCTTTTGGGGCACAGCACAGAGCGATTGGCTTCGCATCGATGGGGTTCAAGGATTTCTGACACTGCAAACCTGGCAAATGTATTGCCAGCACAGCATTCTCAAGACCTGATCAGAGGATTCTGTCTGTGCTCGGAAGGCACTGCGAGCTGTTTTCCACGCTGATTCCCGAAACCATTGACCTGGTCGGGATTGTTTGCAGAGCCCTTGTGGAAAAGCTGTGTATAACCCTACGAATCGCTCGGCGCTTGGGCGTTGATGGAGGCTTTCAGGGCTGCCGTTTCATGGGCGCTGAGGTGAGCCTCGACGGCCTCAGGGTTGTTGTTCAGGTAGTGGATCCACTCTTCGTAACACTGCTTCTGTCGTTGATCGGTGATGGAATCAGCGTCTGCAAGAAAGGTGGCGATTGTCTCCCGTTCTTTTTCTGTCCTTGTGTTGAACAGGACCTCCTCGATTTTGGAAAGCCGCGCTTCGATGCGGCTCAGACGGTTGTCGAGGGAGGCATCCTGTTGCGTCATTTTTTCGAGGAACGGATGGTGCCGTGATTGTTGCGGAGAGCCCCAGGGTTGACGCAATAGTACATGCGCACTAAAACAGATGTACTGCTCTGTTGCTCATGTCTGCGAGTTCTCCCTACGCCACATTTCGCGCTGATGAGTGGATGCGTCACTCCTTGATCCGTCCGCGCAAGGCGTTCCCGTCAGCGGCGTCAGGGATGTCGCAGCCTCGTGCAAGGTCTTCCACTTCTGTTCGCTGCTGCGATGCCGTCCAGGGAGAGCTGTTTCTCTTCCCCGTTGTGATGTGTTGATCGAAGGTCTCTGCGACAAACGTTTGCAGGAGTCGCTCTTTGTCTCCTGTTCTGCCAGTGTGCTCTTTGGTTTTTGTTGCCAGACCATGCTGTTGTTCGCCTCCCAGACGGCTCAAGGCGGTCCCACTGTCATCCTTCCGGCCTTGCTGATCACCGGTCTCCTCGTCGCAGCATCACAAGCTTTCGTACCCAAGGGCGGCGATCAGGACTGAGCATTGGCGTTTTGACTCAGCGAAGGGCTGAGAGAACGTCAGCTCCAAAGTCATTGGCATCAAACCCTGGCTTTTTAGGCGTTTGTCCTAAGCGCACGACGACAGCTCGCTGAGATGGGGCTATCAGGAGCAGTTGTCCCTGATAGCCCTCCGCTGAAAAGCTGTCAGAGGGAAGATCATGTCGAGATTTGCGCCGACTGAGCCACCAGTGTGCTCCGTACCCCTTCTTGGATCCTCGTGTTGCTGTTCGGGCGTGCCTGACCCAGTTCTGGGGTAAAAGCTGCTGACCGTTCCAGTTCCCGTCATCCAAGTAGAGCTGACCAAACCGCGCCCAATCTCTTGCGCTGGCCCAGACCAACGACGAGCCAACCAAGGTTCCACTGTTGTCGGTTTCGAGAACCGCCGTCGTCATGCCGAGGGGGCGGAACAACTGTTGTGAGGGAAAGTTCCAGTAACGCTGATCGTCGTCGATGGCGTGTCTCAGGATCCGGCTGAGAATGTTTGTTGTTCCGGATGAATACCTCCACTTTCTGCCGGGTGTCTTCGCCAGGGGTTTGCTGGCGGCGAACTGAGCCATGTCTGCTTCCTGGGTCAGCATCCGCACCAGATCCGAGTTCAGCTCTCCCGTCGATTCCTCGAAGGCCAGCCCGCTGTTCATTCTCAGGAGCTGATCCAGGGTGATGTCTTGTCGAGGGTCCTGCGGGTCGCTCCACTCGGGCACGGTCGGTGGGCGTTTCAGATCCAGATGTCCCTCTCGGATGGCCAGTCCGATTAGGGCATGGGTGATGCTTTTGCTCATCGACCAGCCGATCAGCGGCATCTCGGGAGCGATCCCTCTGGCGTAGCGCTCAGCGATCACCCATCCGTTCTGCACCACCACCACAGCTCGGGTTCGTTTTGGAGTGAGTGGATCGTCTTCGCGAAATGCGCGATTCAGAGCCTTGCTCAGCGCCTTGCTGTCGATCGCCGGTGGCTCTGCACTGGCTGTGGAAACGAGGGGCCACGGCTCACCGGTTGCGGTGGGATCCTTTGAAACAGGGGCTGCTTCGCTTGGTGGCTGGGGGATGGGTCTGCCGTTGATCCGTTGGCTGCAGCCATCTCCATCGTTTTGAACCGCTTCAGCACGAACCAATCCGAATAGGGCACTGGCTTCAACGCGTCCACCGGTCTGGTCGATCTTGGTTTGAATCAGCCCCTTGCTGGCAGCCAGGTCTTCGCTGAGCATCCGATCTGGATCCATTCCAGCCATCAACACGCCACTACACAGCTGTTTCGCGCTGAAGCTTGTTCCTGCTCTCGCAAAGATGATCAGGTGCCGCAGGGGTGGTTCCAGGCCAGCCGCTGTGCTGAAGGCCACTGCTGCAGCGGAGATCAGCACATAGCGCCAATGGTTTTTCGTCACCCAGAACCGCCATGATTGAAGCGGGGGAGATCCCCCGCTTCAATCATGGTTGGAAAGTTGGTATCAGTACACGTCGTAGCTGACACCGCGGTAGCGCAGTTCGCGCCCACCGCTTGGGTGTTGCTGTGGATCGATCGGTTGGTAGGTCACGCCGCGATAGCGCAGCACCTTGGCTTTGACTCCCACTGGCGTGTGCACCCGGTCGATATGGCCCTGATGGCGAAAGGCCCTGGCCATCTGTGTTCTGGCCGTCTCGATGGCCTGATTGCGCACAGTCCGTGCCTTGATCAGTTGAAGTGTGTTCATCTCTCTCTTGCCCGGTGTCCACGCCCCCGTTGCCTGGCGTGAATCTGACTGCGGCCTGCCGAAGAGGCTCAACGTGAGTTCATTATAGGCCTGTTCTGTAACAACGGCTACCGTTCTGCCGTTTCCTTGTGGGATTTGTTGCCAGCATGGGGATGGATTTGGACTTCGTTTGTCCGGAGCAGTTCCCCTGGTTTGCATTTGCGGTCCATCCGCAGCTGGTAAGACAACCTTTGCTGCACATCTGGAGGAGCAGCTTCGAGCTAGGGGGCGTCATCCACTTCTGATCGCCTGCGATGACTACTACCGCAGTGGCTGGTCCTCCGTCTCTCGCTATGGGTTCGACACGGTTGATGCCATCGATGCTGATCAGCTTCGACTGCAGGTGAGCGCTGTTCGCTATCGACAGCTTGATTCCTTGCGCAGTTATGACATGCGCGCCCGAAAGGTTGGCTCCAGGCCGTTGAACCAGCCCTACGATCTGATTCTGGTTGAAGGCTCCTACGGACCGCAACTGCTTCTGGAGGCTGTGCCGATTTCGCTTGTTGTGTACATCGAGACCCCCGTTGTGCAGAGGCTGATCAGGCGGCTTTGGCGTGATGTACGCGACCGCCATCGGCCAGTGATTTATGTGATTCGCCAGATGCTGCGGGAGATGCTCCCGGCTGAGCGGCGCTTCATCTATCCCTTGAAACGCCGTGCCGACGTCATTGTTCGGGACGTCGAATTTGGTTTGAGCGATGTTCTGGGCAGAATTGAATAATCGTGGTTGACTTCTCAACCCGAAAGAGCACCTGATGTTCAGGCTCGATTTCAATTTATTTCTTTTTTGAAGTTGGCTTGTGCAGGTGAAGGGCGAAGGCCCCCACCCTGTTCAGCTCATGCTCTGCGCAGCCCCGGTTTTGAGGGAGGACGGTTCGGGTTTGATGTGCAATTCCACGGGTCCTTATGGGCCGGATTCCTTCATCTCCGACCAGAAGCGAAAGATTCACTCGAATCAGACCACACCCCCATCGCCGTGGAGCATCAAGTTTTTGGCTTGCAGGGGGGATTTGCAGAGTGGTCACTCTGGGTTTTCTTTCTTTTTGACCAGATCCATTCCATTCACTTCGGCGACCACCTGATTGGCCCAACTTGCATGGACTACGCGATATGTCCCCAATGTCGCCATGGACTTGGTGCGAGCGTTGACAAATGCCTTGAACTCAGTCTTAAAGCAAATTTCACGCCTCCATTGACAGTCATTGTCTTGTCGTTCGATGCAATACATGCTGAAAACCTCGTTCAGCACATACAAGCCATGCAATGTTCATACACCATGAATATTCGGACTGACTTCGGGATCGTTTCTTTGATTCCTCACAGTGGTGTTTGGTAGAAGTTGGTATTGCCGCTGCGCTCTGCCACCCATCGAGCGTGTAACTTCACTTTCCCTACCAGAAAACTTAGAAGTCGCATGGAATTTGTGGATGTCTGAATAGTGCTCGCCACGGCACTACAGATTTGGATCTTTCGCTCCATCATCTTGGAGTCAGGTCGGGAAGAAGACCTGAAAGCCGGGCAGAGCGATGTCCGACGAGATCTGTGATTTGATCTCAGTTTCGTCTGGGGTCAAGTCCGTTCTCTTTTATTAAAATATGGTCGTGTCTGCGCACTTATGGGTCGGCCTTGCAATCTATTTGTCTGTTCGAATCGCTCCGGTGGTGCATCATCGTCGGCCACGCAAAATTGCACAAATAAACCCCTGCCAAAGGCAGGGGCGATAATTCAACAGGTTTCGAACTACTTGGTGTAAGAAACGCCCCGGTAGGTGAGAGTGGGGTGGTTGTCGTGGACGAGTTCCTGCCGGCAAGTGTTGTAGTGCTCACGTCGGTAAGTGAGTTCAACGCAGGCCTTAGGAGCAGTAGTCGCTCCGGCGTAGGTGTGGCCTCGATAGAGAAGTGCAGTCATGGATGTTCCTCGAAGAAATCCAAGTCCCCGTTCCGTGGCTTGGAGTGTCTGCGCCCCACAGGAGCGGGGTGAACGTTTGTAGCTGTTGCTACAGAAATTATTGGTGTCTCCTTGGCGGCTGTCAAGACCTGCTGGCAAAAAGAAACCCCCGCCATAGGCAGGGGTTTCAGTTTCAGGAGTCTTTATTTGTGAAGCTGCCCTCGTGTGGGCTCTGCAGACTTGTCTCTTGAGCAGCCGCCAGCATTGGCGACGTTTGCAAAAGCCGCCATGGTCATCACGGCGAGAACGATGGTGCCACCGATAAAAGCAAGGTTCGGGGAGCGCTTCATCTGGGGTGTGGCTTAGAGCCCGCGAACCCTATCCACCTTGTTGCCCTTATCGCTTTAAGGCCTGAGTCGGCCGATGCCATATCCAGTCAACAGACCAACGGCTGCTCCAACGGAACCAGCCGTTAGTTGCATTCTTTCGTCTTTGCTGAGCCGGCCTGCAAACACCAATGCAGCTGAGACGACGAACAGCAACAGAGCGGTGACCAGAACTGCATCCAGTGAATTACTGGCCGGCTTCCCAGGTGGGCCACCACTTCTTTTGCCCGGTTTCGTAGGGGGATGTCCTCCTGGCGGGTTGGTCGCATCAAGTTCACTCTCGATGCGGTTGATTTCCTTTTCCGGCGAGGTCGGATCCATGCACAAATTTTGTCAGGGATCAGAAGTGGCGAAACGCTTGAGGTAACTGCGCAGCGTTGCAAAAAAAAACCCCGCCGAAGGCAGGGGTTTCGAAACGCTTCTCGGGAGTGTGACCTTGTTTCCACCCCGTGAGGCGTTTTTCCTCACAAGACAATGATGCCGAGTGGAAGCGTGCAGTGGGATCGCTAATGGACACCCTCAAGGTTGGCCCCAAGTTGATCCAGGTTGATATCTGCTTCGAGGCTGTTCCTGTCTTTGAGTAAAGGGCCTGGCACTTCCCTTTGGTGCATGTGGGTTGTGGTTGTCGATCTGATTTGATGAGATCAAGTCAGAGCTCAATAGCGTCGCCCCAGGCCGGCGATGCGAGCCGTTTCCATCCCTGGGTCTGCAATGACGCCCAGAGCTGTTCTGCCTCTGACTTCCGAAGGTGGCGGCGCTCCTTCAGCAGCGGTGGGCCCTCTGGCATCCGTCGGCCTCTGTCGATGAACATCTTCGGCTCGTTGATCCATGCCTTCTGATCACGGTGGAAGCGCCAGATCCAGTAGCCGTCGCTGTCGATCAACCAGCCTTCTCCCATCACCGTTTTGCTAGTACGTCAGTACTAATCGCGCTGAGAAGTGGTTGTCAAGTGTTCCCATACACAAGGAACGTTCAAAATGTGGGCAGGCCCATCAGCACACCCCCCCATCGTTGATCCATAGAACAACACCTTTGATGAAGCGCTATTGGTTAAGCGCTGTTGGTGATCGCGGTGCGTTGAGGGATGTTGAACGATCACTGCTTCCAGCTCCCGAATCTCCCTCTCTTTTTTCAGCCTTCAGTTCAAGCAGTTAGACCGTTATTCATCGGTTTGTTTCCAGGGCCAGTGCGCTGGCCATTCTTTTTTCTTCAGCCGATAGGAAATCAGCCCACATCCCGAGGAGGAAGCTCAGGGTGGTTAGAGCACGCACCTGCTCTTTCGAGCCAGGTGCGGTGTATTTGAAGTCCATAAACATCCGATCGGCTGTTTGTTGCTGTTCCTTGCACCGGGCATCGATGGACATCGTCAGATCTGGGACTGGGACTTTTTGATGACTGGTAGGTCGGTTGGTTGGGCTAGTACGTAAACGACAGCTGCCGAGAGGACTGCTGTTACGACAACAGCTGCGGCGATGGCGGAGGTGTAATCAGTCACAGGAGCTCAAACGGCTTGTGTTAAGAGGTTAGGAGTTTTGCAACGGATTGTGAATGGTTGTTTTTGCTCCCTGCTCTGGGGCTCTGCGGTCTAACTTTTCGAAGTTGCTTGCTTGTGGATGGCCATCATCGTGTCGTCCAGCTCCCCGACATCCCGCAAGCCTTCGGCGCTGAACCAAGCTGCGTTCTCCCAGCTAAACCCTTCTCCGAAGGTGTTGTCTGGTGCCGTGATGTACCAGTGACAATCCACGTCCGGGGTGTCGACAGAGCATTGGGACCAATCTGGTTGCCATTGCGGCACCTGCACCCACATCACTGCCGCAAAAACCAGTGAGAACAAGGCTTTCAGCATGAGGCTTCTGAGACGGGTGTGAGACCCTAGGCGAATTCGCGTGACGGGCTCGATCCGATTGCGGCTCTCGGCTTTGCTCAGCTGTCGGGAACGATGTGGGTGACCAGGTCGGCGCAGACCCAGCGGATCGCCCCTGAATCCACGTCAGCCACCTGGAACAAGGTTGGAATCCTTGGATCCCTGGCGCCGCCGTCGACGTGAATCACGTCGGCCATCCACCAGTCGTCGGAGTCGGTGCTGCCGCAGATCACGGTCATTCCTGCTCTGACGGATAAAAAGATTGGCTCCTGGGCTGCGGGGCTGTGGCGCGTCGGAGAGGTTGAGCCCTCAGCAGGCATTAGTCTTGATTAGTTTACTTGTACTATTACGAAAGTGCTGGTTTCTGGGTTGATGCAACACGTCGTGGAGCATCTCGAATTGAGAGGAGGCGCTGTCTTTTGGCACGGATCGTCTGATCCAGCTATCAAGCAATCAGGACCTTCAGAGTCATGGCCTCTTACAACATCAGCATCGAGGGTGGCACCAGCTTTTCATGCCCTGATGACGTCTACATCCTCGATGCGGCAGAAGAAGCTGGTGTCGATCTGCCCTATTCCTGCCGTGCCGGAGCATGTTCAACATGTGCCGGTCGCCTGGTGAGTGGCTCGGTTGATCAGACCGATCAGAGTTTTCTGGATGATGAACAGATCGGCCAGGGGTTTGCTTTGCTTTGCGTGAGCTATCCCACCGCTGATTGTGTGATCAAGGCCAACGCCGAAGAGCATCTGTCTTGATCAGGGTTTGCGGGTGATCACTGGACGGCGCCGCTTCGGATAGAGCTCATGGCACATCGAGCAGACAGTTCCGTCGCAGCCCCGTGCTGTACAGAACTCGCGCCCCCAGAAGATGATCTGAAGGTGTAAGCGGTTCCAGTGCTCCTTCGGAAAGAGGCGCTTTAGATCCTCTTCTGTGCGAGTCACATTGCTTCCGTCGCTCAAGCCCCATCGCTGGGCCAGCCGGTGTATGTGGGTGTCGACGGGGAATGCGGGTACGCCAAAGGCTTGGGCCATCACCACACTGGCTGTCTTATGTCCCACACCAGGTAATGCCTCAAGCTCCTCAAAACTCCGGGGGACATCGCCGTCATAGGTCGTGACCAGAATCTGCGCGAGACGACGCACATTTTTGGCCTTGGTCTTGGCCAGCCCGAGCTGACGGATGAAACCGAGGATCTGTTCATCTTCAAGTGCCGCCATGGCTGCTGGGGTGGGGCCCGCGGCAAAAAGCGCCGGTGTGACCTCATTCACTTTCTTGTCGGTGCACTGTGCACTCAGCAGCACAGCAATCAGCAGCGTGAATGGATCGCTGTGATCCAGGGGAATCGGTGTTTCCGGGTACTGCTCGTTGAGGCGTCGCAAGATCACCTCCACTCGCTCGGGCCTGCGCAAGGTTTCACCGTGGTTTCTGTGATCCTGGCGCGTTTTTCTGCCTGCAGCGTTCCCTTTGGCGATTGCATCGCTTCGTTGCAGCGTTTTACGGCCACTGCACCAGCTGCTTTAGGACCGGCCAATGCGATTCTTGAGCAAGCCAGGTCAGTCTTCGTTGAAGCTGTTCGACTTGAAGCGTTCGGTGGTGTTGCTGCTGGTCATGGTGAGCGTTCTGCTTGCGTCCTGCCGCAACCAAGACCAGGAGCGCGCAACCGATTCGCGGCCGCAGGTGCTCACCACCTTCACGGTGCTGGCAGATCTGGCCAGGAATGTGGCTGGTGATCGGTTGCAGGTGGCCTCAATCGTCAAGCCTGGCGCTGAAATTCACGGCTACCAACCCACCCCCAGTGATATCGAGCGAGCCAGCAACGCAGATCTGATTGTGGAGAACGGACTGGGTCTGGAGTTGTGGGCCCGGCGCTTCACCGCCGCAGCTGGGGATGTTCCCACGATCACACTCTCGGACGGCATGGATCCTCTGCTCATTGCAGAAGATGCCTATGCGGGGAAACCCAATCCCCATGCCTGGATGTCACCCCAGCGCGCCATGCTGTATGTGGATCATCTGCAGCGGGCTTTTACACAACTCGATCCAGCTGGTGCGGAGGTCTACGCCTCCAATGCAACGGCTTACAAAGCCAAGCTTCAGGCTCTTGATGACGAATTGCGGACGGTGATTGCTGCGCTTCCTTCACAACAACGTTTGCTGGTGAGTTGCGAAGGGGCCTTCACGTATCTGGCAGCGGACTATGGGCTTGAGGAGGCGTATCTCTGGCCGGTGAATGCTGAAAGCCAGATCACCCCAAAACGCATGGCACGGTTGATCAACACCGTGCGAGAGCGACAGGTTCCGACCATCTTTTGTGAAAGCACCGTGAGCGATAAAGCCCAACGGGAAGTGGCGGCTGCTGCAGGTGCCCGATTCGGCGGAACTTTTTATGTGGATTCACTCTCATCCCCGGACGGGCCAGCGCCCACCCTGTTGGACCTGCAACGGCACAATGTTGGTCTAATTCGCAAGGGCCTGGACCTGTCCGAGAGCAACCGCTGATGCGTATCGAGGCCGACCAGCTGTGTGTTGACTACAACGGCACTGTTGCCTTGTACGACGCCAGCCTGCATCTCCCCGCGGGTTGCATCTGTGGTCTGGTGGGGATGAATGGTGCGGGGAAGTCGACGTTCTTCAAAGCCCTGACTGGGTTTGTTCGCCCCTCGCGTGGCCGGATTCGGATCAACGGCAGCAGTGTGGCTGATGCTCAGCGCCATCAATCGGTGGCCTACGTCCCCCAGAGTGAGGGTGTGGATGCCCAGTTCCCAGTGTCGGTTTGGGACGTGGTGATGATGGGCCGTTACGGCTCGATGAATCTGCTGCGGATTCCCCGCAGCTCGGATCGCGTGGCCGTACGGGATGCCCTGACTCGGGTCGATCTGCTCGATCTGGCGGAGCGTCCTCTCGGCACCCTTTCGGGTGGACAGCGCAAGCGCACGTTTCTGGCGCGGGCGATCGCCCAGCGCGCTGATGTGCTGCTGCTGGACGAGCCGTTCAATGGGGTTGATGTTCGAACCGAGCAGCTGATGGCTCAGCTGTTTCTTCAGTTCCGGGATGAAGGCCGCACGATTTTGATCTCCACCCATGACCTGGGCCACGTCCGTGATTTTTGCGACCTGGTCGTTTTGATCAATAAGACCGTCCTCGCCTATGGGGAAACCTCGGAAGTGTTCACTCCTGAGAACCTCGCCTTGACCTTCGGGGGAGTTCCGCCGGATCTGCTCACCGGAAACAGCTCCCCCGAAGAGACGTTCTGATTAAAGACCTCTCTGTTTAGTCGGTGTTGGCTCCCGTTTCGGTTGGCTGCACCGGCAGCTTCAAACCGGTTGACTGCTGCAACTGTTTGAGCAGCGTGGCGATCGTGAGGGTTGTGCCTCCTTCTTTCTCTCCGATCAGGCTGACCTCCTCTACCTCAACCGGCTGAACGGTATCGCTGAGCATTTTTAGTAGTGGCTCCAGCTTCTGGAGCAGGAACAGGCGCTTGGCGTCATCCCCGGAACGCTTCAGCGATTCCACCAGATCCCGCAGGCCTTCCGCCTGGGAACGGCCCTGTTCAATGATCGTTGCGGCCTCCCCTTTCGCCTCCGCCATCATCGTCTGACACTCCGATTCCGCCGGCGCGACGATGTCGGCCTGCAGCTGTTCGGTCACCTGCTTGATCCGTTCGGTTTGTACGGGGAGTTCAGCTTCAGCGCGGGCCAGTTCTGCCCCCACGCTCGCTTCAACTTCTGCGACCAGTGCTGCCCGTCTGGTGAGGGCGTCGGTGGTGCGCTTGTCCGCATTTGCGGTGGCGACCGCCAGGTCCTTGTCAAGGCGGCGTAGGTCCGTCATGCGTTTGTTTTCCGCCTGTTGCACAGCCGACTGGGAGGTGGCTTCCGCTTCGGCGATGCGCGAATCCCGCTTCAACTCCACCAGTTGCTTACGGCCAATGGAATCGAGATAGCGAACATCATCAGAGATGTTCTGAATCTGCAGGGTGTCCAGAACCAGCCCTAGCCGTTGAAGGTCGTCTTCGGCTTCCTCCAGCAGCGTTCGGGCAAACGTGATCTTGTCTTCATTCAATTGTTCCGGGGTCAGACTCGACATCACCCCGCGCAGATTTCCTTCCAGGGTTTCCTTAGCAATGTGTCGTATCTGCTCTTGGCTTTTGCCGATCAGACGTTCGATTGCGTTATGGATCCCGGGTTCATCTCCGGAGATCTTGATGTTCGCCACACCGGAGACGTTCAATGGAATGCCTCCTTTGGAGTAGGCATTTTCCACACGTAAATCGATGATCATGTTGCTCAGATCCAGCCGCATGACTTCCTCCAGAACGGGAATCCGCAAGGCGCTGCCGCCTCGAACCGTGCGGTATCCCACGGATTGGCCGCTGCCGGTGCTGCGTCGCAGTCCGGCGAAGATCAACACCTCGCTGGGCTGACAGATGTAATAGAGCTGGCGTAGCAGGATGATGAAGGCCCAGAGGCCGGCAGCACCGGTGAGGCCGATGGCGAAGAACATCAGAAATCTCCTGAAGTACGAGTGGTGGTGCTGTTGCTCAAGGTGGCCAGCAGATCAATGCCGAGGATCTGATGCACCTGATCGAAGAATTGACGCACCACCCGATGGTTGAGCTCCACAAGGCTGGCCAGGCTGGAGGCGTCGTTCCCGTCCAGCGTGGTGATCCGCTTGAGCTGAATGCGGCTGGGCAGTTGCGTTGCCTGGTTCAGCACCATCTCAATTTGCTGCAGAAGAAATACCAGTTCCGCGGTGTTGCCAGCCTCGTCCCACACCTCGGTGAGCAGATCATTCACCAGCGCGCTGGCTTTCACATCTTCAGCCGTAGCGGCGGCCCGGCCCCTGGCTCGTAGTTCCTTGGCCTGTTGATTGGCCTGGGCAGGAAGAACCTCCTCAGCCTGCAGCCGCAGCCGCTCCAATTGGGCACGAACCTGCTGCAGTTTCTGTTCAGCTTTGGCTTGCGCCTCGAGTTCAGCCGCAGCCGTGCGTTCTTCTTCGGATCGCGCCTTCTTTTCCATCTCCGCGATTTTGGTTCGGACGGCGTTGTCTTTTTGCAGCACGGTGGTCTCAGCCTCGGTGCGCACGACCTCGGCTACCTCTTCCATTTCCGCTTCCACCCGTTCGGCCTGACCGATTGCTTCCGCCTCGGCAATCTCGGCGTCTCGCACGATCTGGGCAACGCGTCGACGGCTGATCGAGTTCAGGTAGTCGACGTCGTCCGAAACGCTCTGAATCTTGAGGGTGTCGAGCTGAAGGCCAAGCCGCCGCATGTCTGAACCGACGTCGTCAGCGATCTGTTCGGCGAATCTCAGTCGGTCTTCATTCACCTGCTCGGGTGTCAGCTGAGCAAGCACGCTGCGAAGGTTGCCTTCTAGGTTTTCCTTGGCAACCTGCACGATCTCGTCTTGGTGATGGCCGAGAAATCGTTCAATGGCGTTGTTGCGGATCTCAGGATCCGTGCTCACCTTCACATTGGCAATCGCCTGAATGTTGAGGGGAGTACCGCCATGGGAGTAGGCGTTGCTCACCTCAACAACAACCGGCAGCAGCGTCACATCCATGCGCCGTGCCGTTTCCAGGATCGGTTTCACGAAGGTCCAGCCACCATTGGCAACCACGCGATAGCCCTTCGTTCCCTGCCCCTGGTTTGAGCGTGAACCGGTGACCACGAGCATTTCGTTGGGCCGGCAGATGCGGATCATCCAGCGGCTGATCAGGTTTAGAGCCACAAGGGTGACCAGCACAACGCCGGCTCCCCCGATGATTAACTCACCTTGATTGCGGTTGCTGAACTGAACAGATGGAGGTCCGGTCTGAGCCTGGAACAGTTGCTTCTGCATCCGCTTTTTTGAGATCCATTCCTGGCATAGCGACCGTGTTCCAGATCGACCATCACAACGCTGGCGGTTGAAGGGTCTCAACACGCAGTGTGTGGTTGTCGCTGGCGACCACAATCACCCTTGTGTTGACTGCCAGAGCTCCTTTGCAACTCAGCGCAGGTCTCCGCAAAAAAGTTCCCCGAACCGACAACTCCACGAAACCGCGCTGCTCGGCGTCCATCGCCAAGGTC
Source organism: Synechococcus sp. UW106 (assembly GCF_900474015.1). Lineage (NCBI taxonomy): Bacteria > Bacillati > Cyanobacteriota > Cyanophyceae > Synechococcales > Synechococcaceae > Synechococcus > Synechococcus sp. UW106. Next base: position 472,325 of record NZ_UCNV01000008.1, on the reverse strand, counting down.
ACCACCCCCTCCAAGCCGATCAAGTCGTCGCTGCGCACCAGGCTGTCGGCTTCCTGTCGGCCGATCAGCCGTAGCAGGCGCGTCGCCGCCAGACCCATACAGCAGCCCAGACTCAGGGCAATCAGGCTGGTGGGCCAGCCAGAACTGTCGCGCACCAGAAGTTGGATCAGGAGTCCGCACAAGCCAAAGCCGGTTAATCCAAACGACCAGAAAGGTGTGCTGAACAGCAGACTGAGCTGTCCCCCTTCGCCATCGACGCCACCGTCATCGTTCAGGGAGAGGCTGATCAGCACCATCCCGGCAAGGAGACAGAACAGGTAGGCGTTGAGCATGGTGAGCGCTGTCAGAGAGCAGTGTCGGGCATGACCTCGATGAGAGCCTGCTCCAGGTCCTGCATGAACAGCTGCATGGACTCGCGTCGGTTCCTGAGGTACCCGTTCAGTCTTGGTCTGACCGGTAAGGCTCGCCCAAGCCGCAGTTCCACGCGCTGTGGTCCGAGGCTCGGCTGCCCTTTCCAAGGCTTGTCTTCGATCCAGCCAATCGCCTCTTCCACCAGAAGCAACATTTCAGCAAAGCGGTCAAAGGCGGACCGATCGCTGATGTAGTGACCACTCACGCTGGTGAAATGCTCCACCAGTCGCATGCGTGTGAGTTGGAGATCGGCTTCCCGAGCCTCCCAGTCCGCCAGACTTCGCTCCAGGGGAGGGAGCTGATCAACACCGTCCCTGTAGATCCGATCCCATGCGGCTTGTTCGATCCGACGGCAACGCTCCTGCAGATTGCCGACGGCATGCAAACCGAAATGGGCTTCGGCTTTGGCCAGGCCATGCAGGCGATAGGCCCCAATCCGTTCGCTGAAAGACTTTTCTGGATCTGGCTTCAGCCGCTCAAGTTGCTCAAGGGCTTTGAGCAGATTCATACCGATCTGAATCAGCCGTTCTCGTCGGGTTGTCTCGGGATTCCCTTGGTAGGCGGCGGCGGTGGGAATGCCCAGGTGGCGTTCCAGGGCATTCAACCGAGCATCGAGGGCCCCCCAGTTGTGCTTCCTCCAGCTGTACTGAATCCCCACAGGCAACACCTCCAGTTGCCTTGAGTCGCCTGCTTTCTCCAGATCCTCAGCAGCCCAGAAGGCCAGTTGGGCGACCCCCGGTTCCAAGGGAGCCATCTCACCGGAGAGATTGTTCGTCGCTCCTTCCGGCGCCACCACCAGGGGGTAGCGCCCCTGAACGAGAGCCGCACGCGCCTGGGCGAGGGCCGGGCGGTCCAACCGGCCGCGATGGATCGCGATGCCGCCACTGCGTTGCAGCAGCCAACCGATCACCGGGCCAGCCCAGATCGGAATGCCGCGGTCGTAGAGAAACCGCAGCAGGATGGGGCGTGCCAGGTGCAGATGGTGCTGCCGTGCCGCTCTGGGTACACGGTTCCAGAACAGATCCGCTAGCACCAGCGGATCGCGGGTGCTGGGGTGGCGGAATGCAATCAGAAGATTGCAAGCTCCCGACTGCTGTGCTGCAAAGGCTCTTGCCAGACCCTCTGACGCATCGCCACTGCTGATTTCCAGCCCTTGACTACGGAAGAGCAAGGGCAGCACCCCGCTGACCACGTCCTGAACGATCCGGCTGGCGCGGGTGGGCAGTCGGCGCAAAGCAGGACGAGCGTTCTGGGTAGAGGCGCGTGGCATCGAACCGGCTGCAGCGCGCCCATACTGATCCGATGGAGCTCTTGCTGGAACCCCTCAGTCACGCCTTCATGGTCAAGGCGCTATTGATCAGTGCCCTGGTTGGGGGCGTTTGTGGGCTGTTGTCCTGCTTCATGACTCTGAAGGGATGGGCGCTGATGGGCGATGCCGTCTCCCATGCCGTCCTTCCCGGCGTTGTTGTTGCCTACGCCCTTGGCCTGCCCTTTTCACTGGGGGCGTTCGTCTTCGGTGTCGGTTCTGTTGCTGCCATCGGCTTTGTCAAGCAAAAGTCGCGGGTGAAGGAAGACACCGTCATCGGCCTTGTCTTCACCGGTTTCTTCGCCCTGGGTCTCGTGCTCATTTCGAAGACCCGAAGCAACATCGATCTCACCCACATCCTGTTCGGCAATGTCTTGGGCATCTCGGCCGGGGATGTACGCCAGACCCTTGTGATTTCCTCTCTAGTTCTGGGGGTATTGCTGCTGTTCCGGCGGGATCTCATGCTCTTCTGCTTTGACCCCACCCATGCCCGATCCATTGGGATCAACACCGGGCTCCTGCACTACATGCTGCTGGGGCTTCTTTCCCTGGCCGCTGTCGCCGGCCTACAGACCGTAGGCATCATCTTGGTGGTGGCCATGCTGGTGACCCCCGGTGCCACGGCTTACCTGCTCACCGATCGCTTTGACCGGATGACTCTTCTGGCGGTGAGCAGCAGCATTCTCTCCAGCGTTCTGGGGGTGTTCATCAGCTACTGGACCGACAGTTCCACCGCCGGTTGCATCGTGCTGGTGCAGACCGCACAGTTCATTCTTGCCTTCCTCCTGGCCCCTGGGCAGGGGGTGCTCCGGCGTCTCTGATCTGTTGATCAGTGGTCGTCGTCGTCCCAGTCGTAGATGTCGTTGAACCGCTGGACGCCGGCTTCACGGAAGTGAAACTCCTCCATGGCAGGCCCCTGCCTCGAGGTCGCTTCCGTGGAACCAGCCTGGTCCCACGGCTCGCGGTAATCCTGATCGTCCTGCATTGTGCGGGACGATTCAGGAGGCTTCGGCGTCATCCCATTTGGCTTTGCCATCCAGCAGTTCGATCAGCTCCTGCAGCCTGCCCATGGTGACTCTTACATCTGCACCGTCGGGAAGGACACCATCGGCCACCACGTTGTAGTGGTCACGGCACTGGTTGCGCAGCTCCTGGAGGCGTTTTTTGGTGATGGTCTTTTTCTGTTCTGCCGTTGCCATGGAGGGTGCAGGTACTGGCACTCATCCCTAGCAGAGCAGGGTGCTGCTTTTGGGGCTACCCGGGAAGGACCTGGCGAAACCCATTGGCTCGACCACGTTGAGCGGGGTTTGGAACAGCTCACTCAACGCGGTCGGCCGCAGCATTTCACGGGGATTGCCGTCGCCCACGATGGTTCTCTGGGTAAGAAACAGCACGCGCTGCATCTCCGGAACAATGGTGTCCACCTGGTGGGTGACTTGAACGATGGAACTGGCTTTATTGCTTTTGATTCGCCCTAAATCGTTCCAACCCAGTTGTTCTTGGTGGTTGCGTCAAGTGGCTGAATCCAGTCCGTTGACAAGACGTTGACAACGACCTGGGAATTCGGCTCGCGTTGACAACGATTCGGCGTCCATGCGAGCCAGTACCATCGCCCCTATCAGCCGCTTGCTGTTCTACCACTTCCATCAGTGCCGCAAACCCGTAGGCGAATGCTTCGCCATGACGCCATGGCGGCTTTGGACAAGATGCTGAGAAAAGGCTGGCGGCGGTGACTTTCCGTAATGCTTGTTGCGACTGTTTAGGTCAGAATTAAGCCAGCATCTCTACTTGGATGAAGCGCCTTCTCGCATTCGGCACCCTTGCCCTGGCATTGGCCGCATGTAGTCCTAATAAAGAAGCCGAAACGTCGTCCACTTCAACAAAACCTTCAATTTAAGATGTTTTCATTAGTTCTGAGACTCTGAACGGAACTGCTTTTAAGTACACTGCAGGCAAACCAGAGTTGCGCCATTACCGGGTTGAAATTTCTGCTGGATGAAAGATTCCTCTTCATACTCACTCAGCTCCAATGATGGTTTATGTGCAAGATGTGAGATCTGGCTCTTTGCTTAATACTCGAGTCCCGCCTGACGGGACTGAAATTAAAACTATTTTCAAGCCCGGCGAGGCATTTGTTGAAGGCGCCAATGAGCCTCATTATGTTGACAATGTTGGGAAGGAACCAACCATTGTTTGGGTGACAGTTGCTTCTGTCGAAGGCATGCCTACAACAGAGTTTATCAACGAGTGATTTTGGCGTAATACCGATTGCGACTGTTTGACTGTGCGTAAGCCCAATAAGGCTTGATTACGCCACCCAATCAATCGAGCCCTAGCCACCCTTCCAGAAACTCCCTGCATTGCCTACGGGCCGTGCAGTTCTCTTGTTGTGAATGGTTGCGGGCCTCTAACTCCGCCAGCTGTTTCAGCCAACTCCAGCGACCGATCGCCAAAGCCTTCTCTTCAATCTCCCCTTGGCTTGCCTTGCGTCTGCGCTTAGCAGCCATCACCCCAAGCGCTTCAACAGCACCCTGCTCAGCAACACCGCATCCATCGCTGTGATGGTCACCGGTGCATGGCATGCGCGTCCGATTCAGTTTTGGTCATCACTTGCGGGCTTCAATGTCCCAGATAGACATCACAGTTCTAGGTGGCGTCAATAAACAACATTTCAGCAAAAACCCCGTCATTGCTGACGGGGTGGAGTGTTTTAGGTTTTGTCGGGGGTTGGATTAGGTCTAGAGCTCCAATGGTTGTCCCTTTAGTGGATTAGCTCTCACACGAAGTAATGGCAAACCCAGATAGGCACGACAGAATTGGAAGGCATAGAATGGTTTGTTGACTGTATTTCCTGCATGCCCAAGGTCCTCTCTTTTGAGGATTGTCAAGGCGAGTTCCCGACGACGGGAGGATATCTGTTCGTCAGGTATACCCTGCATAGCAATGAGGCGAGCACAATCTCGAAGAATATCAGGACCAGAATTGCTCTTGATTGGACCCGTTGAACAGGCTCCTAATAGCAGACAACTAAGAAGCACCGTCAATCTGATTATTCCTGTCACAGATATCTTGGAAATATTACGAACCACTATAAAGCTCATTCAATTGAAGTTGGATTTTCTCGATCACCCTTGTCTGTTCTTTGGTTCTGGCTTCCCATCCAAGAGACTCGAAATAAGCAAGACGTATACTCTCCCACCTCAAACCAAATTCGAGTTTCTCCATTGGTGTGTAAGTAATTGCCATCTCATGGTTCTAAATTCAGTAAACTCTAGTGATGTGGTCTAAGGACTTGAAGGCTGTGTGTGGGATTCAGTTTCGTAAAAGCCGTACCAACGGGGGTAGTTATATCACTAGCTTACAGAGACGTTTTTAAACTTGTAGGTAACGGGAACGCCATCTCTCATCTACTGAGTCTGGTCAATAGCGACAACAACGCCCCATGCTTTCCCCTTGAGGGTCTTGTATAGCCTTTTAGCCCACCAATTCAGGCTGCGAAGCCAGAAGGTCATCACGATTGAGATTGAGCACAGTCGTTAGAACATCATTTTCAGCATCACTGATCAAAAGGCTGCTGCCATCCTGAATGAACTGCAAGTTATAGCCATTAACGTCAATACGATCATTCTGAGCAATAGAGAAATCGCGGATAACATCATCACCCTTCGAGATTTTGAAAGTATCAGCATCTGAACCACCCGTCAGGATGTCATCTCCTTTGCCACCACCAAGGGTGTCATCACCAGATCCACCAATCAGCTCATCGTTATCCTTACCTCCATACAGCGAGTCATTTCCAGATCCACCAATGAGGATGTCGTTGTTATCTTTTGCCTTGAGGTAATCGTTACCAGCGCCACCTTTTATAACATCGGAGCTATCCGCGCCTTGGAGGAGGTCATCACTACCGCTACCAGTAATTTCTTTAGACTCGTCTTTATCGACAGGAATAACCTCAAAAATCTTTGGATACGTAATAATCTTAACACCATCTGCTTCGTATTCAGAAAGATCAAGCCTCGAAGATCTATGAATTGCTATTGTCTCTAACGGATTGTTTGCAAATGCAGCATCGCCGATAGTGGTAACGCTTCGTGGAATCAGAACATTGGTTAGATCATTATCCTTGAATGCCTCATCGCCAATCTCGATTACACTATTTGGGAGAACAATACTGGTTAGATCGTTATACTCGAACGCCTCTGCGTCAATAGTAGTAACATTATTTCCTATCTCAACCGTTGCCAGGTTATTGTATTTAAATGCCTCTTTGCCAATCGTAATAACACTATCCGGGATAACAATATTGGATAATTGGTTGTACTCGAATGCATCTTCTTCAATGATAGTAACACTATTTCCTATCCTAACCGTTTCCAGGTTATTGTATGTAAATGCCTCAAAGCCAATCGTGACGACACTATCTGGTATATCAACACTGGTCAGGTAATTTTGATCGAATGCCTCGTCGCCAATTGTGATCACGCTATTACCAATATTGACGCTTGTTAATTGATTCTCGCTAAATGCTTCTTTGCCAATCGTGACGACACTATCTGGTATATCAACACTAGTTAGATTATTATGTTCGAATGCCTCGTCGCCAATTATAGTTACACTATTTCCAAATTCAACACTGCTGATTTCGTTGCTCCAGAAAGCACCCACGGGAATCGTGGTTATACTATCAGGAATAATGACACTCGTTATATAAGCATCTGCGAAGGCATAATCGCCAATCATAGGGACTCCAATGCCTATTTCAACGCTTTCCAGACTGCTTCCGTAAAATGCGTAATCACCAATTGTGACAACACTATTGGGAATAATAACGCCTGTTATCGATTCGTGTAAAAATGCATTATCAGCAATTGAAGTATAAGCAACTGGTATATCGACCTCTAGCCCAAGCTGTAGCAATTCTAATGCAATTGCCCTAGTTAGAACTGACATTGCGGAAAGCGAGGAAAAGATTACTTAATCTTTTTGCATGATACCATTAAAATTAAATCCATCAATGCTGATCTAGATAGGGTCTAATACAAGTACATCAATCTTCGGGTTGTCAGGCCGTATCAATCCTATAAGCTTAAAATCTGATGACGAATTATCATGCCATAGATCACTTATTTAAGAAATATTTTAGACATTAATTGTTCTTGTAGGGATAGCAAGAAAGCTCGCCATTGCTGACAGGGTGATCTATTTGCGTCTATAGCCTTATCGATACTGACTTAGCCATACAAACTCCATATCAAAAATTGTGGCGGAAAGTTCCTTGTTGAGTCAAGACGTCCACTTTTGCTGAAGAGAACTTTGGAAGAGCTAACTTTGGAAAGCCAATTGAGGGAATTTCAAAATCAAATTCTTCTGAAATTGACTTCACAGCCTCAAAAATAATAAAACCTGCGACACCTATCATCACAACTGCAAACAGAATGGTGTTGAGGTCCATAAGGAAGTCGCTAGAGCGGCTATTAAAAGCCTCAACAATCCGAAACAGAGAGCGTGTAAAACTTAGCAACTGATTACAAAATTTAATAAGTATTTGCACTTATTCGCTTTCTGCTCGCCTGGGATGCAAAAAACCCCGCCTTCCAACGGGGTGAATGTTCTGTCGGGAGATGGATAGCGACAATCGCAACGCCCCCTGCTTTTCCCTTGTGGGTCTTGTATAGCTTTCAGCCCTTGAGACAAGGCATCAGGCTTCCCGACAAGTCCATCAGTGATACATGTTCACGTCTGAACCGCGGGTGTGAATCTTGACCCTTCCGATGCCACCATTATTGACGTTCAATACGTCGCCTTTGTTGATGTTGGTGTTGTAGTGCATCTGTGACTGATCGTAGTAGTTATAGTCGGTTTGATAGTTGTTGTTAGTTGTATAGCGGTTGTTGTTATTGCTATTGATCGCGTTGCCGTGGCCTTGGATGTAGTTGCCGTTGCCGTAGTGAGTCTGGGCCTGAACTTGAGCAGGTGCTGCGATAAGAGTCGCTGCAGCAAGAGCGGTTGCAAAGAGTTTCATGATTTGGTTGAAGTGATTTGTTTTATCCGGGAGGGACTCTCATCTCTCCATGTATTCAGTATCGATTGGGTTGGCTTGACTCACCTCCCCTGTTCGAGGGATTTTCTGGCTAGTCCTCTCCCCCATTTGGGGCAGGCACTCTCTTAGTCAATCGCGCCCACTCCGCTGTTCACGTTCGATCCGCGGGCATGAACATTGACTTCCCCGTCGCCGTGACTTTCAACGTTGTAGACATCGCCCTAATTCTGAATTGTCTCGTCGACGAATTTCCTGCTCCTAACACCCTCCTCTCCAATCCCGCCCCTTCGTCATCACATAACGCCAGCCCAAATTCAGCCGTCGTCACGCTCTGCGCTAACCGCACCACATCACCCTTCTGCAACTTCATCGTGTGCCCCATCCAGGAATCGCAGGGCCCCTGCCGGTCTTCCACTTAGCTCGCCACCACTGCACCCCATACCTCGCCGCATCCAATGAGTGATTGGCGCAGCCGTTAGCAATCCTCTCCACATCTCGTGGATGTCTTGGCAACGTCGGCCATGTAGCCATCAACCCCTCACACGCCTTCGTCCACAGCAGCCACGGCGTTTCGGCATCACGGCCCGCTGCCTGCAACATCGTCCGCACCAAGGCAAGCCCATTGGCCTCCCGTTGGTTCATCTTCCCGGCACGCAAACCGACAACACGCTGCTTTGAAGTCACCAGCAGTTGACCCGCGATCACTACTCGTTGCGTTGAATACTGCGTCGTCAGCCACCACCTTTGTTCTGCCCGGGCGCAGGTTCCAACGGCTCAACCACTCGATGATTCCCGTCGCTTGTTCAGCGTTCGACAGGTAGGTGCCACGGGTCCAATCGCGCTGGCCCCCTGCAGTGCTGGCAGCCACATAGAACTCATCGAGGAGCCATATCGAATCCTTTGGCGCACCTTCTAGATCAGGCAGGCAGAGATAGGCCACCGTTGGGGCAGAGCAACCCCAGTCCATGCAGAAAAACGCCCGCCGCAGTTGGTCTTGAGGGATCCTGACTGGCCGCACATCCCGCAGTGATCGCCGGATGCCAAAGCTCGACCCGAAAAACGCACTCGCAATATCAACATCCAGTCGCCCATGCAGCCACGCATCAAGCAACGCCGGGTCATCAGCCGCTGCAACCTTGATGTTCCGGATGTATTGATCCATGTCCAGGCAAGACCTGGCGGAAGCCATTCTTTTCGACTACTTCCAGCGGCGTTTTGAACAGCTCGCTGAGTTCTTTTGGTCGCAACAACCCAGCTGGGGAGCCGTCTTTCACGATTGTTCCCCCATCGAGGAATAGCACGCGCTGCATCTCCGGAACGATGGTGTCCACCCGGTGGGTGACTTGAACCACCGTGGTTCCCGCGTTGATCAAGCCTTGGAGAATCGCCAGCAGTTGATGACAGGCCCTTAGATCAAGGGCGCGGCTGGGCTCATCCAGCACAAGCACCTCTGGTTGGTGGACCAGGGCGCGAGCGATCAGAAGGCGGCGCCGCTGTCCGTCCGACAGTTCTCCATAACAGCGTTCACGGATACCGTTGAGCTGCAATTGATCGAGCAGATCACGCGCTTGCTCCCACTGCTCAGGGTTTGGCTGCTGATCACGACCGAGCCGCGTTGCACCGAAGAAACTGCTCACCACAACCTCATCAACAGCTGTCTTTGGATGAAGCCGCTGTTCCAGCTCGCTCGACACCACACCCAGGCGGCTGCGCAGCGACCAGAGGTTCACCGTTTCACTGCCGAACAGACGCAGATGGGAGTCGTGTCGAACGATCGGGTAGAGGCTGCGGTCAATCAGTTTCACCAGACTGCTCTTGCCCGCACCATTGGGGCCCAGCACCGTTGTCGACTCCCGCAGCGTCAGTTGCAGATTGAGGTTGTGCAAGACCGGGCGACCGCCCAGCCAGGCCTCGATATTGCGGAGATCCAGCCAGCTTTCAGTGGTCATGGCCCTCCTGAAGCAGCCGTTCAATCACGATCGATAGGCGTGGAGCGACGGGCCGCAGCTCCTGCTGCCGCTCACTCCATATCGAGTCACTAAGCAGTTCGCTTAGGGAGACCAGCTTCATCTCCTGACCCTCCTTCAACTGCAGCTTGTTCAACGGCACGCTGAGGAGGCCGCGGAACAGATGGGCCACCCGGTTGCCGCTGTCATCGCTGAACCAGGGCTCGAGCGCCACGCTGGGTGACCAGTGGATCTCCTCTTGAAGTTCCCGATGCACGGCTTCGATGGCTGTTTCGCCCGGCTCGAGGTGGCCGCCAAACAGTCCCCACTGACCTGGATAGATGATCGTGTCGATGTCGTCACGCAGCTGGAGCAGCCATCGACCCTCCCGCTGCAGCATGGCCAGGGCGACGGCGGGCTTCATGGGGAGTCCTGCTTGAGGCGTGACCACTGAGCCAGTCCCCCACCCCGGCCACGCGCCGTCAGCGTCCCCTGCTGTTCGTTCAGCTCGATCAGCGCAAAGAAGGGCAGACGTTGCGGTGGCGGTGGCGGCAGGCTTCGCCGATGCAGCACCTGACCAGACCAGGAGAGCTCCAACGTCGCGAAGCTGAACACCAGTAGTGGCCTTGAACCTTTCAGATGGGCACTGCCACTGAACTGCAACTTAAAACCGGCCAAACAGACCTGATTGATGATTGTTAGGTCTTGATCGCAGCGTTTGAGAGTCAGGCTTGCCTGCAGCCAACGCAGCAGTGTTGCGGTGCCAGGAGCCGGCTCATCGCCGCTGCGACTCCAGGTCTGCTGCAACATCCAGCATCCCGGTAATGCCTCGATCTGAATATCGCTGCCCCCGCGGCGAATCTGGCGCTCCCGGGCCAGCAGGGCTGCGGCAGGCTTATCAGGCACGGCTGAGATCATGGAGCTCTGCAATCTCCCCATCTTTTCGGAGCCGACCCATGGAGCGCGACAAGCGCCGGACACCTCCCCTAACGGACCTGCTCCTGCGGGGTCTTCGCATCGGCTCCAGCACCATCGCCATTGTCGAACTGCTCCGCAGCGATTGGATTGGAGGTGGTCTTGCCAGCCTGGCCTGGCTGGTCTTCGTTCAGGTGGAGCGGCGTCGTGCCCCCCTCAAGCCTCCGTCCTGAGAATCGAATCAATGCAGTTCGGATGTTGACGGATGTAAGCGTTGAACTCCATGGCCAGCAGGCGCGCCTCAAAGGCGTCGGTGGCGTAGAAGCACGATTCCAGCTTTTCTCCGTTGGATGTCTTGTGGCGCACTGTGTAAGCAGCCCGTCCCTGAGCAATGCTGGCCATGGATGAATCGAGCAACGGTTTCAAGCTGGCACTCCTGCCATGTGGAATTCCATAACCATTCATTCATGTTTGCGTTTCAACGCTTCGTGAAGCTGTTTGAAGCATTCGCCAGTCGTTCCGATCCCTCTGTCCTCATGGTTTTGCCCATGGTCTCTTCCTCTCTGGCGTTCAGACTCGCTCTGGCGTCCCTGCTGTCCTTCGGGACCATTCCGGCCCTGGCCGATTGGCAACCTGTGGAGGAACCGGCGGTCTGGCAGTCGCGTCGGAGCCGCCTGCTGCCGGGTAACGGTTGGATCTTCATGGAAGCACTGGAGACCCCATCTCTCAAAGCGGCTGAATACATTCGCTCTCCCCAAACCGTGGGCGGTGCTGTCGAGGTGGAGGCGGGATTGTTGATCCAGCGTGGAGGACAAGACCGGTGGACCCACCGAGTTCTGCCGATGCGTGCCAACTGCGCCAGCGGTCAGCTTGAGCAACGCGATTCCGACGGTGCGTGGAGTGTCTACCCCGGTCGCGACGGAACTGTGGTTAAGGTCCGCTGGATTTGTGCGTTGTGATGGGTCGGCCTGCTTTTCGTTATGAAAAACCTGAGCGTTTCGGTGAGTCGCTGACCACAGCACGTCCCTGGAACCGTTCCGCTCTGACCGATGTGGAACGCCTTAACGGCCGTGTGGCCATGCTTGGTTTCGTCGCTGCGGTGGTGCTTGAAAAGCTGACCGGATTGGGAATCTCAGGTCAGCTCGGCGCTGCTTTGCGTTGGTACCTGCAGTTGGGTTGATCGATGGCGGTTGTTTCTGTTCTTGAGGACTCGCAACGGTTCAAGTTGGATTCCTCGGATGACGCGATCTTCTACAGCGAGCCCCGCTTTGTTCATCATCTGGATGCCGGTTTTCGGGCTCGCCTGACGACCCTCTATCGCGAGCGCATTCCCCCCTGCGCCCAGGTGTTGGATCTGATGAGCAGTTGGGTGAGCCATCTCCCGGAGGATGTCAGTTACGACAAGGTCATCGGCCATGGCCTCAATGGAGATGAACTGAAAGCCAATCCCCGTTTGGATCAGCACTGGGTTCAGAACCTGAACCAGGAACAGACCCTTCCGGTGGAGGCTGAGTCGATCGATGCCACCCTCATCGTTGCCGGTTGGCAGTACCTGCAGCAGCCGGAGCCGATCGCCGCTGAGCTGTTGAGGATTACCCGCCCCCGTGGTCAGGTGATCGTCGCGTTTTCCAATCGGATGTTCTTCACTAAGGCTCCACAGGTCTGGACCGATGGTGATGACGGCGATCACCTGCGTTACATCGCTGATGTGCTGATGGCACAGGGCTGGCCCCAGCCGGAAATCATTGCCGAAGACACCCGAGCCGAAGGCGTGATGGGTTTGTTCGGTGGCAAGGGTGATCCCTTTTTCGCTGTCTTGGCTCAGAAACCTCTCCTCTAATCCCTTCACTTTTCTCGGAATTGAGTGATGGACGTTGGCCTGAATTGCGGCAGCTTGAGGCGAGAACCACAATCACCATGAGCTTCACCCTTCCGGGTCTTCTCCCCTGGCGGTTCAGGATCGTGTTGATCGGTCAGCAGATTGTTCTTGAGGCTTCTGCAGAGGGGCAACAACTGAGCACCTTTCTTGAACCTGGTGGAAGCCGAATCCGGTGTGGGTACGACCTCATCGATGCCCCGCAATGTGCGTTGATCAAATGATCAGCACGATCTGATCTTGTCCGGCACGTCTCGCCTGTCCCAGCCTGTTGTCATCCTCGGTGGTTTTCTGATTACCGATGAGGCGTATCGGCCCCTCGCCGATTGGATTCATCAAGCCACCGGCGCTCCAGTGCGCATCGTGCCTGCATCCAGATTGGATTGGCTGGCAACGAGTTGGGGCTTCGGCTGGTGTCGCTTGTTGGACCGTGTCGATTCCTGTGTACGCGAGCTTCAGCGCCAGTCTCCGAACGAGCGCGTCACCTTGATCGGTCACAGTTCCGGTGGGGTGATGCTGCGGCCGTATTTGGTCGATCAGACCTTCCTGGGACGCTGCTTCAACGGCGCAACCCGGTGCAACCGCCTGATCACCCTGGGCAGTCCCCATCAGGCTATGCGTGCCACACCGCTACGGGCACGTGTGGATCGTGCGTTTCCGGGTTGCCCTGAAGCTGATCAGGTGGATTACGTGGCTGTTGCGGGTCGGCTTGATCCTCTGGGATCAAATGCATCAACCTTTTCAACCCGCACCTCCGCCCGTAGCTATCGCCAGATCATGGGCGACCCGGATTTAGAGGGCGATGGCTTGGTTCCGGTTCAATCGGCTCTGCTGCGCTATGCCCGTTGGATCGAGCTTTCCGATACGGCCCATGGTGGCTTGTTCGGTCAAAGTTGGTATGGCTCGACGGATCGAATCGACCATTGGTGGTCGCAGCTGGGTGATTGAGCTCCCAGCGGCGTCACGCGATCGGGCATTGTGGCGTGCTTCGGGGATCAAGTTGTGCAGGAATTGAAAGGCTTTGGCGGACAGGCCAGCACGTCCAAGCGGAAATCAAGCAAAAAGCGCAAGCCAGGAACGTCGAACCATCGACGTGACCAATGCCCAATGGGGCGCGATCCCGGTCTCGAAGCCATTCAGGCCCGACAGTGCCTTGCCTTGCCGTTGACCGGTCGCTTGACCCTTTCACAGGTGAAGCGGGCCCACAAACTCCTGGCTGTTCAACATCACCCAGACAAAGGGGGGGATCCCGCGCTGATGACACGGTTCAACACAGCCCGCGATGTGTTGCTTCAGCCAGAGATGGAGCTGCTTGCTGCGTGAGGCTGGTCAGTTGCTATTGCTTCGGCCGAGAACCAACCAGGTGATCAGCATGAGACCACTCAGGCTGACAACGGTGTAAATCCAATCGGCGTACGGCGTCCAGAACAGTCCCGCAACGGGGGCTGTCATCTGTCCCAGACCAGCAGTAGGACGACAAACAACGCACCGAAGACGAGGAAGGGGGTGAGCAGAGTCAGCAGAGACTGTGTTTCGATCTTTCAAGCTGCAGCAAGCGGATCATCCGGCCGTCTGTTTTGATCTGTCAAATCTCTGTCATTCACTGAGATTCAGGCCAGAGCTCGATGCCCACCAACATTCAATGGGATGGAGATGTGAGATGAACAATCGTCAGCGTCAACTTCTGGTTGTTTTCCTGGCTTCGATGGGTTTTGGTTTGTTGGGTGGCCTGGCTTATCGCGTCACGTCCCAATTGATCAGGCCGGGCAAGATTGATCTGGATCGGGCGTCGCCTGATCAACAGATCAGGCCCGCGCTGAAGGGTGCTCCGTTGCCTGCGAAAAACAGACTCCCCAAAGGATCCGACTGTGTCGTTCCTCCTGGTGGTGGTCCGCCTGTCACGAAGGAATTCCAGCCCTGTTGATTCCATCCTTGGTACAGGATCACTGGACAATCTTCAAAAGAAAAAATAAAAAAGTGCCTTCTGGATACCCGGAATTGTTTCAGTTGTTCTCTCTGATACCGAAATCAATGCAACTTGCAGAGAATGTTCCTTCTCTTATTAACCACGTATGAACAGCGACCAGCGACTCAGCTATCTGCACCTGATGAACAAAGCCGCTGAATCTGAAGACAGGCAGAGCTACTTCTACTATCTCAAGCTTGCTGAGGAAACGCTGCAGCGCCAGGATCCTGAAGCTCTCTGGAAGCCTGCAAGCTGATTCATCGAATGATGTTGGCCTTGAAAAATCCGAATCCAAGGCCAAATGATGATGATTTATCGCGATGCAGTGTGACCGCGACATCGAAATCGAGCAGATCGGAGTCTTCGATATCCTCACGCTTCAGGTTGAACGCGTTGTCGGCTTCGAATCGATCGATGATTGAATCGCGATTGGTCTCCAGATAATCCACGACCTGTTTCAGCACATGGTCACGCCAAGCCTCGCTGGCTTCGTTGCTGACTCGATCAGACATGGGGGATTGGAACCTGTCTACAGATTGAACCCAAGCCCAACGTTGACGCGAGTGCCGTAGTTGTAGGGACGAACAGGAGCAAGCCAGGGCGCTGGAGCAACAACGACTCTTCGGCTTAAGGGTGCATACCTCCGGCGTAACGGTGCATAGACCGGGGCGTAAGTGCGGTAGTAGGGGCGATAGGTCTGTTTAACCGCCTTGTTGTAGCCCTTCCGGTATCCCTTGTTGTAGGCCTTCTGCTTCTTGTGGGAGTGGTGATGGTGATCGTTGTGGGCCTGGGCAGCGGGGCTGACACCGATGCCTGCGACTGCAATCAGAAGCACAGCTGTACTGAGACGTTGGGCGAGCGACATGGCCGATCGTTTGACTGATCCGACGCTATCCAGCGTGGATGGGAAAACCATTTCAGCTTTCCGCTCAAATGTGACGGGATGCTCCTCGTCGACAGATTTTCACTCCGTGTCTGTGCGTTGCTCCAGCACAAAGCGCAAAGCCCACAGTCCGGCATAGGAGCTGGTCAGGAGGAGGAGGATCAAAATCAACACGACGCATCCTCATTGGAGGATTGTTTTAGCTGAACTGCGATTGTTCTGTGGATGTAGCAGTTCAATTCACTTCCACCAAGTGCCTATGCCATCGGAAGCAGCCTCGATTCTCCTTTGCCTGGTTGGTTCAAAATAGCGATTCAGGGCTCAATCTTGTTGCCGTTTAAATGGCTTATTTGTTCATATCTTCCAGTACCCGTACCAGTCGGGATGTGGTGGTGCTTCTTCGATATCTGGGTCAGCTGTCAGTTTCAAATGCCACTGACCATTGCCTTGAATCGGCAGCAGATCATCCAGTGCGCTGTCCATCTGAACACCGTGCAGATCATCCTTGTGAACCTGTTCCAGTCCCCTTAGCCAACGCTGGCGAGCCCGCGCTTTTGCGGATGCGGATGAATGCGCCACGATCACTCCGAACGAGTGCTGTTCCGCCATGGACGTGGGGTCATAGGCGCCAAGGTTGATGAACCACAGACGCTGTGCTTGATCAGCAGTGGATGAATCCTGAGCCTGCTCAACAACCTCTACGCAGTGTCCATCGACGTGGTCGATGCAGCGATAGCTGTCGATGTGCAAGCCACGGCGCAGACCGATCCATTCCTGACGCAGGGTCGGCAGCGTGGCGTCGATGGTCTCACCCACCACCCAGCGCACATCGTGTTGCTCGATATGGCACCCCTTGCAACGCCCGCCCAACACCACCAGAAAAAGTTTCTTTCCGGTGGTCATCACTTTGCTGTTGACGTTGCTGTTGACGTTGTTTCTGCATGGGCGACGACGGCGCGGCAGTGGGTGATGAATTCCTCGGCGTTCATCGTGCCCTTGGCCTCTTTGGTCTGGTGGCTGAGGATCTCAAATTGGGCGATGGTTTCGTTGCCAACTGGGCAGACCGTCGGACACCGGCTGCCTTCCAGACGTTCACCGTCCAAGGGCAGTCCGTCGTAGGGATCTCTTCCGTTACAACGGTGAAAGGCTGCATGGATGGCATCAATAGCCTCCTTCACCTGATAGGTCGCTCCTCGTTTCTTGGCGCGCTTGGTGATTGTTACCGCTGTGCGGTTCAGCAGCCGCTTGTAGGTGTCTGCGTCGATGTTGAGCCAGGTGGGTGGCGCAAAAGTCATCGGATGGCTCCTCATGCCAGCCCTCAGCCGTTCCTGGTGCTCAGACTTTTTCAAGCCAGTCCATAAACAACCGCTTGATCTCCTCTTCGTTCGTTACCCGCTCACTCAGAGAGGCGGTCACAGCGCCTGGATATTCACGCTGAACAATCTGTTCAGCCTCATAGGCATCTGTTGCTTCCACAGGCTTGAACCCAGCTCCAACGCCCACTGGAGAGCAATAAAAGACGGGGAAACGACTCATCAGCTCGGTGGTTGAAACCTCCAACCGATAGCAACGATCTTGCGATGGGAGTCGCAGCCAATAAAAAAGGAGCAGGCCCCTCAGCTCGCCCCACCACGACGCATTAGAGGGACCACTGCCCACGCTTTGCACTGCCCACGCTTGGGTTCCCTCACCTGCATCACCCTTGTCCAGGGTTTTTTCTTAAGTCCTGAGCATCAACTCCTTCAGATCAATAGGTTGAGTGCACTTTGCTAAGAAGCTTTGGCTTTTGATTCTGGAGATAAGACAGACAGGTTCATTGCAGCAGCCAAGTCACGTGCGGAGGCTGCGCTGAATGAGCCTGCACCAAAACTCACGGCCCTCGAGAAAGGCATGCTCGAGTCCATGCGACAGGGAGGTAGGCCCGTAAGGCACCGCTGATCTCAGCGCATCAGCAGCCAAACGGCCAAACCTCCTAAACCAAACCCTTTGAAGAACTGAGCCCAAGTCAGGCCGTAGGTGTCGAGTGAGAAGGTTCTCATCATCAGGTTCAGAACCTCTTTGTGCTTCCGGATCAGAAGCGAGCTGTTTGCAGTGTTCAGCTGCGGAACTTGCTTGAGTTTGATCTCCCCGAGCTTTTGCACCTTTGCTGACCGGTTTGACGCGGACTTTAGGGACCTTATTCAAGCTTCACTGCCTCACCCCAGGCCGGATCCTTCAAGCGCTTGCCACCTTGGCTCTGGGATAAGGCGCTAGGTACGCCACCTCCACAATCGGACAAATAGCCCCAGGAGGCAATGAGCACGACAGCTGATTGCCTGATGCTCCACCAGTGACGAGAGTATGTGCATCGAGATCGGAGGAGCCCATGACGGCCGACACTCCACCTGAGCAAACCGCAGAAGCAGCCTGACTTTTTTGGCCCCTGCTCCAACTTTTCAACCCAAACGTGAGCACTTCGTCTGTGACGACACTGTTGGTCGTCTGATCAGTCGACACTCCTCTGCACCGTGCGTAGGTGCCCCGTAGGAGTTCCGCTTCACACCTGGTTCAAATGGCCCCAGGGTTGCTAAAAGCCAGACGCTTCGACCTTCTTTTTTCAGTTCACTGTCGTTCGACTGAGCATCTCGCTTCACGGAACCAGCATCACTGATTAGGTCGACTGCAATGCATAAACGAGCGAGTTAGGCCGTCTTTCCATCGGGGAGGGCGGCCTTCCTCTTTGTGCTCGATGATGGCTTGGAGTTTTCTGCTCAGGGAGTGATGGATCAACAGAACAAGGACAAGGACTATTGGATTGACGAGATCGCCTTTCTCGAGTCGCGTTTAAACGGCAGCCAAGGTGACATCGATAACGATGATCGTGCTGCTTGCGAGGAAGCCTTAAAAGCTGCAAGGGAAAAGCTGGCCTCTTTTCGTTAGCTCAGCTCCCCTGTGCCCCATGGCCATGAATGCCTGTGAAGTTCATCAATCTGGCGACCTTCCTGTGATCAGCACGAGTTGCTTCAAACGATTTTTCAAAGCATCAGGTGAGGGCTCACTGACCTCGTGATTCACCACCGCTCCTTAGGCGCAACATGAGTGGACACTTCATTTGAACCTCCCCCTCCAGGGAGGTTTTTTCTTAGGGACGAACAATGAAGCTGATGCTGCTGCTTGTACTGGGAACGATCGCTCTAGGCACAGCCCTGGGAATGTCGTACCCGGTGATGTGATCGAGACAGGGATGACGGAAGCGAGACATAGGAGTGTTCAACCCATTCCTGTCCTGATGGGCTGGCCTCTCAACCCTTCATCACATCAAGGGTTCAAGCATGAACAAACAAATGCGCTATGCCCTTTTTTCTTCAGGAAGGGAGGCGTCCCTCTTTGGTGTTGCGCTGTCCTTAAGGGCTCGTTCCAAGTGATCGACATGACGTTCTAGGTCGACGACCTTCTTCTCCAGCTCTTGCTCGCGGATATGTTCAGCATCATCAAGGTGCTGACGGCCCCCATTCATCATTTCCGTATAGGTCAGGGCTCTGGGCTTGGTTGGTTCAGTCATCAGTTCTGAAGTGCCAGGGCTCGCTCTTCCAATTCATTGGGCTGCAGCTTGATCATGCTGATGGGCTGAGCCTCACGGCGTAGGCAGCTGTAATCGTTTGCAGCTCATCGTTATTCCACATCCCGGTTATTCCGCATCCCGTTCACTTGTACGCAAAATGCCAGCCCTTGGTCACCCTTCGATCAAGCCGCTGAGTGGTCTGCGGTCTCTTGGAAAGCTTTCTCCTGCAGTTGTTGGACTGCACAGATGGCTTCGTGAGCAGGCCACCCATGGCGTTTCATCAACTCCTCAACCAGGTAGTCAGGCGAGTTTGAGATTCGTGCATTTAATTCAGCCACTGCCCTGTTATCACGGGCTAAAGCAGAGAGCCGAAGTGATCGGAGTTGTCGAGCGTTCGGCTGTTCCATGCCTTCACTCTGCACGTTGGTGGATCGATGCCGGGGGGTGTCTCGACCTGGGATGCTTGTCATAGGGGCTCAGAACAGCTGCAATAACTTCGTTCTGCCCGCTTCCAGGCGCTGCGATCCATCGATACAGCCCTTCACTGCAACGGCAGAAGCAGTCTTCAAAGCACCTGTTCAGACACTCAAGCGCATTGCTCGTTGATCACTATCCCTCCTTGCGGAGTGCCTCCTCTCTCATCCGCTGAACCCGCTCTAAAACGGATTCATTGCTCATCCTGTTGTTGAGGCGTTCCACAAGCAGCGGAAACGCCAGCGGGCTGGGCCTCGGGGTTTCAACGTGCAGCCATTCCTGGCTCGCAGCACGCTCCAAGGCCGCCTCCAGTCGAGAGATCTCTAACTGGTCGTTGAGCACCTCCTGTTGTGCCTGCAGCAGCAACCTGTTTTGTGGTTCATGGCGGGTGAACACATCGAAGAGCAGTGACGCACTGATTTGAAGCTGCCCCGTGCTCTTGCTTGATCCGGGGAATCCTCGGTTCATCAGGCCAGCGATCTGGGCAATGGCTCGGAAGCGTCGCCGTTGCAGCTCGGAAAGATTCAGGGCGTTTTTCAGATCGTGCTCCAGCTTTTGTCGATCGAGTAGCAGATCGATGTGGTCTTCCAGCAGCTCCGCCATGGGGTAGCTCTTCGGTGCCAACAGTTCAAAGCCGTAGTCGTTGACCGACACCGTGATGGTGCCGCGTTCCAGACGGGTCAGCCGCGAAGCCCAGAGAAAGCCGATGCCTTCATGCACGAAGCGACCTTCAAAGGGGTAAGCGAAGAGATGCGTTCCCTCCCGGGTGCGACAGGTTTCGAGCAAGAGTTGTCCAACCGTTGGGAGCACGGAGAGGTCCTGTTGCCGTTCAAACAGGGGCTTTAAAGCCTGCAGTTCAGCGTTGTCGAGATCCCCGCGGCTGGCGCGGTCCACCTCCAGCCGCAGGTGATGGGTGAGCAGATCGGAGAGCGCCATCTGCCCCCCAGCCCAGGCGGGAACCGTGCGCGTTTTCTTGGTGCTCACCTTCACGTAGGCGGTCATGTCCCGCAGGCGAACAAATTCCAGCTGGCGTCCGGAGAAGAAGAACACATCTTTCGGTTTCAGCTGGCTGATGAAGGTCTCCTCCACATGTCCGAGCACGGCACCACGCACAAACCGCACTGTGATCGCCGGTGCAGCCGTGATCGTTCCGACGTTGAGACGGTGCAGGCGTGCGATGGCACTTTCTCGAACCCGGTATCGCTGGTTGGTCGCCTCCCACTCGAGCTTGCGGTACCGGGGATAGGCCCCGAGGCACTCCCCGCCTTGCTCCAGAAACAACATGCACCAGTCCCAGTCGTGTTGGCTCAGATCGGCGTAGGCCGCACAGCTCCGCACGGCTTTCAAGGTCTGCTCGGGATTGAAGCCAGGGCCGCAGGCCAAACCTGTGAGGTGCTGCAGCAGCACATCCAGAGGAGCTTTGGGAGGTTTGCGTTGTTCCACCAAACCTTCCGCGAGTCCCCGACGCACAGCACTGAGCTCGAGCAGTTCCAGGGCATTGGTGGGCATGAACAGCACTTGGGATGTTCCGCCGGGCAAGTGGGCTGATCGCCCCGCCCGCTGCAGCAGTCGCGCCAGATTCTTGGGGCTTCCGATCTGCACCACCTGTTCGACGGGTTGGAAATCCACCCCCAGATCAAGAGAGCTGGTGCACACCACCCAACGGATGCTGCCGGCTTTCACGGAGGCCTCGATGGCTTCACGTTCGCTGCGATCGATGGCGCTGTGGTGAAGGGCCAACCCCTCTTCCATCTCCGGACAGGCAAAGCGCAGACACTGGTGCCAACGCTCTGACTGATTGCGGGTGTTGGTGAACAGCAAGGTGCTGATCCCGGGATTGAGGCGGGCCACCAGCTCTTCGTACATCCGCAACCCGAGGTGCCCGGCCCAGGGGAAGCCATCGATCGTTTCCGGGAGGATGCTCTGAATCTCCGTACCGCGGGCCGGGGCTCCTTTGATGAGCTGCGGTTCTCCTCCTGTTCCGAGGGCGTGGCGTGCCGCTTGGTCGATGTTGCCGATGGTGGCACTAATGGCCCAGGTCTGAAGTTGGGGGCGCAGCTGGCGCAACCAGCTCAGGCAAAGCTCCGTCTGGCTGCCCCGTTTGCTGCCCATCAATTCGTGCCATTCATCAAGGATCACCGTCTGAAGCTGGCCAAACAGCTCCTCCGCCTTGGCATTGCTCAGCAGCAGAGCGAGAGACTCTGGAGTCGTCACCAGAATCTGCGGTGGTGCTTTGAGCTGCTTGGTGCGTTCGCTGCTGCTGCTGTCGCCATTGCGGATGCCCACTCGAATCGGCCAACCCATCGCCTCGATCGGTTCGCGGATTGCCAGCGACAAGTCGCGGCTCAGGGCCCGCAATGGCGTGATGTAGAGGAGACGTATTCCCTTCAACGGCTGGTCGTCTGCCAACATCCGTGCGATCGGTCCCATCACAGCGGCGAAGGTTTTGCCTGACCCTGTGGGCACTTGAATCAACCCGTTTCGTCCGGCCAGATAGGCGCTCCAGGTCTCATGCTGGAACGGGAGAGGGGTCCAGTTTTTGTGGGCGAACCATGCCTTGATTGGGCTCAACCGTGGGTCGTTGGCTTCTGTCTCGGCCTTGGCGTTTGAAGCTGCCATCAGCGGTTCTGGATCAAGGCCATTGCTGTTTTCAACGAATCCGCTTCCTCTGCGGGTTTGTCGCGGCGCCAGCGCAGGATTCGCGGGAACCTCACAGCGATGCCCGATTTGTGGCGTTTTGACGGGTGGATGCCCTCAAAGCCGATTTCAAACACCAATTCGGTTTTGAGCGATCGCGCCGGGCCGAAGCGCTGCAGCGTGTTGCGCCGGATCCATCGATCGAGCTCAAGGATTTCGGCATCGTTCAGGCCGGAATAGGCCTTGGCGAAGCTCACCAACTGCGGCTCTGCCGTGTTGGTCCAGAGGCCGAAGGTGTAATCGGTGAACAGGTTGGCGCGACGCCCACTGCCGGCCTGTGCATAGAGCAGCACAGCATCGAGGGTCATCGGCTCCAGCTTGTGTTTCCACCAGTTGCCGCGTTTGCGTCCGCTCAGATACGGCGACTCCGCGTGTTTGAGCATCAGCCCTTCGGCGTTGTGCTGGCGGGCCTGGTTGCGTTGTTGATCCAGCTCCTCCCAGGTGCCGATCGACCAGGACTGGCTCTGCTGCAACCGCCACGATTCGGGATGCTCGATGTTGCCGAGCAAGTCAGCTAGCTGATTCTGGCGCTGCCTCAATGCCTGCTGGCGAATGTCGATGCCCTGATGTTCCAGTAGGTCATAGGCAATGAATCGCATCGGACATTCCCTTTTCAACGTCGCTCCAACGGTTTTGCGGCCGAGACGTCGTTGCAGCTGATCAAAGCCAAGCGGTGTTGCCTCGTTCTGCTGCCAACAGATCAGTTCACCGTCCAGAACGCTTCCGGACGGCAAGGCCCCGGCGACATCCACTAGCTCAGGAAAGCTGTCGTTGACGAGCTCTTCCCCACGACTCCAGAGATAAACCCCTGAACCGCGGTGAATCAACTGGCCGCGGATCCCATCCCATTTCCACTCCAGTTGCCAATCGTTCACCGATGTCTCCCGAAGCCGTTGGGGTTCCAGGGGACTGGCGAGATAAAACGGGTAGGGCGTGCCACTGGAGCGGTGCTCATCCGGCGTCGCAGGGGCGGTGAGTTGAACGAATCGCTCAGCGGAGGGCTCAAACCCGCCCATCAGCCGTTGCACTACCAGCGTTTCTTCGAGATCAAACGCCTCGGCAATGGCTCGGCTGATCAGGCCTGTCGACACGCCGACACGGAACCCCCCCGTGAGCAACTTATTGACGATGAAGTGCTGGTCGAGCGGGATCCTGTGCCAGAGCCAGATCACCGCATTGGCCTGATCGTCGTCGCTTCTGGCGCTGATGGCCGGCAGCAGGGTTTCCATCCACCAGCTGAGGGGCATGTCCCCCTCACCGCTGGGCAGGCCTGGATCCGTGGCTTCAACGCGCTCTTGCACGGCGGGCCAGAGCAGGCTGATGGTTTCAGCTGAGTCGCCCACTTGGCCGTAGCAGTCGTCGATCAGCCAATCCGGAAGACCGCCGCGCTCACGCAGGATGTCGCGGAGGCGGCGACCGGTGATCAAGCGGCGGCGGCGCTTGCCCAACAGGAGCGTCAACGCCCAAGCCGCTTCCGCTGGATCGACCTCCTGAAAGTGATCCACCAGCGCCTGCACCTTGGCCTTGGTGCCCGTGACCTGATCCAGCTGATTGAACAGGTCCTGAAAGGCACGCATGCGCGCTTGAACGGAATGGAGAAAAAGCCCCGCCATCCTGACAAGACATTTTGTGAGCAGTGCTGGAAATCCGGTGGAGACCTGTGTTGATCTGAGCGACAGCTTCTTGAATCAGCTGGATGGCACTCCTCTGGGACAACCTGGCGCAACAACTCAGCAACGTGCGCGCTAGCGCCTCAGCCAAGGCTGTCGTGACCCCCGTGGCTGGCTCTGGTACTTCGGATGATCCTTCCGACCGTCGTCGTCGTCTTCAGAAGGCGCTTGAGGCCGTTAAAGACAGCGGCAACGCCATGATGATCGAGTCGCTCAATGCCGCGATCGACGGCCGTGAAGCGAACCTAAACCTTCCTGAGCTCCCCGACGGCGTCGCCAAGTTTTAGTCCGCTTCCCCTTCAAACAGGGTCTCCAGCGGTTCCGCATCCACACCCTCCACCTCCCGCAGGTATCGGGCCAGAACGTCGCTCTGTCCATGCGTGACGTACACCTTACGGGCGCCGCTGTCTAGAACGGTCTGGATCAGTCCAGGCCAGTCGGCGTGATCACTAAGCACAAACCCTCGCTCATAGCCCCGGCGGCGTCGGGCTCCGCGCACGGCCATCCAGCCGGAGGCAAAGGCGGTTTGGGGTGACTTGAAGCGGCGCATCCAGCTGGAGCGATGGGCTGATGGCGGCGCCAGGATCAGTCGCCCATGGAGCGGATCCTTGCGGGGCAGTTCGCTGACGGGACGGCTGGGGGTCATGGGAACCCCAGCATCCCGGTAGTGACGGGTCACGGTCTCCACGGCACCGTGCAACAGCACTTCCTCCTCCACGCCGATGGCCTTGAGCTCAGCCAGCAAGCGTTGGGCTTTGCCGAAGGCGTAGCAGAACAGCAGTGACGGCCTGCTGCGATCACCGCTCCACCAGGCATGGATGTCTTGGGCTACCTGCTCCCCGCTTTGCCAGCGATAGATCGGCATTCCGAAGGTGGCTTCGGTGATCAGCACATCGCAGCGCACCGGTTCAAAGGGATCGCAGCTGGGGTCGTCATCACGCTTGTAATCACCGCTGACCAGCCATACTTCACCCTCGGATTCCAGGCGGATCTGCGCTGAGCCGAGCACGTGTCCTGCACTGTGAAACGACACCTTGCACTGGCCGAGCCAGAGTTCTTCGCCGTAGGCCACCGGGTGAAGCGTGATGTCTTGTCCGAGCCTCTGGCGAAGAACCCCTTCACTGGACGCCACAGCCCAATACTCTCCGCATCCGGGCCTTGCATGATCGGCATGGGCGTGGGTGATCAGAGCCCTGGGGACTGGGCGCCATGGGTCGACCCAGGCCTTCGCTGCTCGGCAGTACAACCCTTCGGGAGTGCGTTCGATCAAGCCCCGCTGCTGATCGCTGCAGACAGTCTGAAAGTCCCGTAGTTTGATCGCGTTTGTTGTCATCGCGATGAAACTGCTCGTTGCCGCTCTCTTTGCCTCGGCTTTGGCTGTTCCCAGTTCCGCCCTGGCCCAGAAGAAGATTCCCAAGGCCCAAGGCCATAACCAGTGCCCCCTGGGTTATGTCAACACCTTGGGCACGACATGTGTCTCACCAATCTATTACGAGATGATGCCCACCAACGGTGAAGCCTGCCCTTCCGGATGGATGAATGTTGGCGCTGGTTATTGCCGTAAGAAGTAATCAATTCTGTTGGGGTGTTTTCAGATCACTCCAGCGTTCGAGGGCGTTGATCGATTGAACGCCCTCAAGCCGCGTTGATCCAGGCCGCGTCCATGTGGGTATGGATCGAATGTTTTCATCCCTGCATTGGCTGAGCTGGTCTGGATATTTGTCGGGGAGATCGCATTCCACGTAGTTCAGCTCGCGTCCGGCTTGTTTGCCGAAGAGTTTCATCTGCTCCTTGCAGGCAGGACACCAGTGCGCACCAAAAAATTTGGCCCCGATCTTGTTGAGTTGCTCGGCGAGTTCAATCGTTAACTGTGTTGATTCTGTAGCTGGTTCAGGGATCGGTTGATTCCAGGTTTGCGCAGAAACCTTCATCGATGAACCCAATGTGATGACTGCCAAGAAGGCCAGGATTTCCATAGTCTTCGAACAGCTCACAGGGTGCTTCACGACACGATGTTTTTTGACTTGAAAATCTATTCCAATCCGATGGATTGAACGTCGCAGGCTGTGTCAACCTCACGGGCAAGCTGCTTGAGATCACCGTCGATGTAGCTGACTCCAGTTCGAGGTCCGCCCGATCGGAGTTTGAACTGCTTGCCGGTGGCGATGGAGTAGGTCGCCTTGAGCTGATCAACATTTTTTGTGCCTCGACCCCATTCCTCACAGAGGAACGCCTTCCTCTCTTGCTCGCTCATGTTTGAGCAGGCTGCGAGGAGCACCGCCGTGCCCAGTCCACACCATTGCTGAAAACCTTTGATGGTCGCCTGATCCGGTTTCACCGGCTCATTTCAAGCATGCGCTGCATGGGTTTCAGGGCCTTCAGGCGCACGGTTTCATCCATGTCGATTGCAGGCGTGAGGGTTTCCAGGCAGGCCTTCAGTTTCTCAAGGGTGTTGAGCCGCATGTAAGGGCAGGCATTGCAGCTGCAGCCATCCAGCCCAGGGACGTCGAGCAACGTTTTCTCTGGAACCCGTTGCTGCATCTGATGCAGGATCCCCGGTTCCGTCAGAACGATGAAACTGGGAGAGGCACTTTGTTCTGCGTAGTTCAAGAGTTTGCTGGTGGAGCCAATGAAGTCCGCCAGATCCAGCAGGTTCTGCTGGCATTCAGGGTGGGCAATGACTTCCGCTGAGGGATGTTCGTGCTTAAGCGCAAGCACGGCTTCTTCGCTGAATGTTTCGTGGACGATGCAGCGTCCAGGCCAGAGGGTTAGGTCTCGACCGCTCTGTTGCTGCACCCAGCGCCCCAGGTTTTGATCTGGAGCGAACAGAACCGGCTGATCCGTTGGTAGTTGATTGACCAGATCCACTGCATTGCTGCTGGTGCAGATCAAATCGCTCTGCGCTTTCACTGCTGCTGTGCAGTTGATGTAGCTCACCACAAAGTGGTCGGGGTGTTCCGAACGAAACTGGGCAAAGTCGTCTGCAGGACAGTCATCCGCCAGAGAGCAACCGGCATCTAAGTCGGGAAGGACAACTGTTTTCTCTGGGCTGAGAATCTTGGCGGTCTCTGCCATGAAATGCACACCGCAGAACACGATCACATCTGCATCGGTGCTGGCAGCTTGTCGCGATAGATCCAGTGAGTCGCCAACGAAATCGGCGATGTCTTGAATCTCAGGTTCCTGGTAGTAATGCGCCAGGATCACGGCATTGCGGTCTTCGCGAAGCCGGTTGATCGCCGCAACAAGGGCGGTGTCAGCGCTCATCAGGACCGGTTCAGGGCAGGATGAACACAGCCTAGGCATCCGCTCTGACGCACCTGCGACTTGCCATTGCTGGTGATCTGCATGGCGCCTGGGGCGATGCGGACGAGCAGCTTCTGCAGATCCTCAAGCCCGATGCTGTTCTCTTCGTTGGTGATCTCTCCGATGGCGACCTGCGCCTGACGCGCAGGATCACGCGTCTTCCGTTTCCCGTGGCCGTGATCCTGGGGAATCACGATCGTGGGCGGGATCGCAGTGGGGGCGTCCTTGAGCAGCAACTAGCTGTACTCGGTGATCTTCACTGTGCTTGGCGGGCCATCCAATGGCAGGAGCTCCCCTTGACGATTGTCGGTGCACGTCCCTGTAGTGCGGGAGGTGGTTTTCATCTCTCAAATGCTGTGGAGGCGGTGTACGGCCCGGTGTCGCTTGAGGCGTCCGCCGATCGGATCGTTCAGGCCGCGGCAGATGTGCCCGCCGATCAGCCCTTGATCGTGATGGCCCATTGCGGTCCCACGGGGCTGGGATCGGATGCAGCCAGTCCCTGTGGTCGGGATTGGAAAACGCCAGCTGTTGACTGGGGTGATCAGGATCTTGCCCTCGCCTTGGATCGCATGGCCCGGAATCGACCTGCAGATCTGGTGATTTTCGGCCACATGCACCATGCCCTCAAACGGGGCTCCGGTCTCCGGCAGAACCTGCTGCGCCACCGCCACGGAACGGCACTGATCAATGCTGCCTGCGTGCCGCGCTCCGGGCTTGATGGCCAAGATCGGCCCCTTATGCATCTCTCCTGGGCTGAATTCCAGGGCCCCCAGCTGACTCAGCTGGCCCATCGTTGGTACACCTCAGACGCTGAGCTAATCCATCAGGAGCAGTTGTCGATGGATGCTCCCTCGTCGTGCTGATCTACACCTGCAGCAGCAGCCATGGCTTTGGCCACGCGGCTCGGGATGCGGCAGTGCTGCAGGAGCTTCGACGCCTGCGTCCCGAGTGGACTCTGGTCATGAGTTCGGGGCTCCCACCCCCTGTACTGAAGCGTCTGCTGGGGGATTCGTCCATTCAGCAACGCTCCTGTCGGTGGGATGTGGGCATGGTGCAGGCCGATGCCCTCGGTGTGAATCGCGCCGCCACACTCACTGCTCTTGATCAGCTGGAGCAAAGGCTGCCGGCCTTGATTGAGGCTGAAGCCATCTGGGCGGCGTCGCAGGGGCAGCCGGTGCTGGTCCTCGGGGACATCCCCCCCGCTGCGGCAGCGTTGTCCCAGCGGGTGGATGCACCTCTGGTCTGGATGAGCAATTTCGGATGGGATGACATCTATGCCCCCTTGGGACCTTCGTTTCAACGGCGTGCTGAGGCCGCGGCCATGGCCTATCGCCGTGGTGATCTGTTGCTGCGCTGTCCGTTTGATCTGCCGATGAACTGGGGCCTGCCTGAACGGAGGCTCGGGTTGGTCTGCGGTACGCCGCGAGCGATCCCGGCGGATCTGGAGGCTTTTTGGGATTCCATTGATGTGCCCCTGGTTCTTGTTGGGTTCGGTGGCATCGGCCTGTCCCTTCGCAGTGATCTGTTTCAGCTTTGGCCCAACCACCATTTCCTACTTCCGGCCTCAGCCACGGCCTCGCAACAGCCTGAGCTGGCTGAACTCCCCAATCTCACAGTTCTGCCGGAGGGGGTGCGTCCTGTCGATGTGCTCGGCCGCTGTGCCCGTTCTCTGGGGAAGCCGGGATTTAGCAGCTTCTGTGAGGCGATGGCCCAGGGTGTTGGGCTTCACGTGGTTGAGCGCAGCGGATTTGCTGAAGCGTCGGCCTTGATGGATGGCCTGCAACGGCACGGTCAGCACCGATTCCTCAGCCGGCTGGAGCTGGACGCAGGAGCATGGCACTTGGACCAGCCTTTGTTGGCGCCGACGGAGGCACCTCTTTCTGCATTAGGGGCTCAAGAAGCCGCTTTGGCACTGGTGAGCTGGGTTGAAAAGCATTTTTAATTTTCAGCGTTAAAAGAATCTTTTTCGCGCCAATTCGCGCCCACGCTGATGGCTTGTCCAATTGTTTGACTGGCATATATACCTATTGCTTTGAACCTTTGGTTCGACAAAGTCACCGCGAGTGGAAATTTTTTCCGCCTGAGCACCTCATCCGCTTCTGATGTGCTTCTCGTCCTCTTTTGAGGGCATGCTCTTTGAACGCTTTTTATGGCTATCTCTGCATTCATCGGTCGTCAGACGCTTTCAGCGGCCGTGATCGTCGGAGTTCTGCCTGCAGTTTGTTCTGTTCTGCCCGCTCAAGCCAGCTTGCTGCCCCCTGCCTCGCGGGCGCAGTTGGTTCACACCCCCGAAGTCCAGCCCAGCCTGGCAATTCCCTACGTGATTACGCCCGAACGTCGGGCAATGCTCAACACGATTCGCTTCGCTGAAGGCACCTGGAAAGGTGGTCTGGATGTTGGCTATCGGGTGATGTTCGGTGGTGGCTTGATGCCCTCTCTCGACCGTCATCCCAATCGCGTGATCTACAGCTCCCGCTACTCCAGTGCTGCCGCCGGGGCCTACCAGTTCATGCCGTTCACCTGGAACCTTGTCCAACGCAGCATCGGTGTACGGGGGTTTGGTCCTGAGGCTCAAGATCAGGGCGCTTTGTTTTTGATTCAGCGCCGTAAAGCACTTGTTCTGACCGACAGCGGCGTGCTCAGCCCAACCCTCGCTGCCAAGCTGGCTCCTGAGTGGGCGTCATTTCCCACTCTTGCTGGTCGCAGCTACTACGGCCAGCCCGTCAAAAAATATTCGCGACTGCGGTCGTTTTACGACGTGAATCTTGCTGAGCTCCGACGCCTCCGCGATCTGAAGCGTCAGGCCCTCGTTGCCCCACCTTCGATCTGTACCGGGTCGCGCATCGCGTGCGCAACCCAGCTCTGAGGGGCATCAATTCTCCTCAACCTTCTGTGTCGCTCTGTAGGCGACGCCCCACTGTGACCTGGGCGATCAGATAGGCAGCAATGCCGCCACCGAGGAAGCCAACCGTATTTCTCAGAATGGGCAAATACTCAGATGTTCGCGTGATGACGGGCGCGATACCGAAGACGCCAAACAACATCACCCAAAGTGGTGACAGCAAAAGCATCCAGCCCCAGGCAATCGTTTCATTGTCCTTGCGGGGGTAGGCCGCAAAACCTGCAATTAAGCCTCCAAAAACCGATGTGGTTAGCGTCCATAGCCACTGTTCTTGCGGAAGTCCTGGCACGACCTGACAGCCGCCCCGGTCAAGACAGATCTCCACAGCATTGAGCGCGTCGAGCACAGCTCCGTCTTCACCGTGCTCCTTTACGTAGTACTGGTTGCCGTAACGGGTCTGCAGTTCGACCCAGTAGGTGCGCGGCATCATCGCGAAGTAGGCATCGCCGACGTTGAAGTTCAGCAGATTCCCCCCCCGTGGGTCTGCCACCAGCAGCAGGCTGCTTTCATCCAACCCCCAGAACTCGCGAATGGCTAGTCCTGGCGTGCGTTCGTACTGCGTCAACACTCGCATTTTCCAGCCTGTGCGCTCTTCCACATCACCAAGGGATGCCTCCAACTGGGCCCTTTGGGTATCACTGAAAACCTTGGCGAGGTCGATGACCGGGGTGGGGTGATCTGGCAGCAGCTCGGGGTTGTCGTAGGCATCAGCGGGAGTCACCAGAACACCCAGGCTGACCAGAGCCACCACGACGAAGCTCCATAGATGTTGGATGCGATGTGTTCCCATGGAACTGCTGCAGCGACCGGCATTCTCTCCAATGAAACCGATAGCTGCGGCCTGTCCCGACTGGTTGGCAACGCATCTGCAACAGGCGGGGGGGGCCGTTCCGTTTTCCCGGTTCATGGATCTGGCTCTCAACGAGCAAGAGCATGGCTACTACGGAGCAGGCCGTGCCCGCATCGGAACCCAGGGTGATTTCGTCACGTCTCCATCCCTGGGCAGCGACTTCGCTGCCCTGCTGGCGCTCCAACTCCTGACCTGGCTTGCTTCGCTGTCCAGAACGGATTCTGATCAGCGCCTTTCGATAGTGGAAATCGGGCCTGGGGAAGGCCATCTTGCCCGGGATCTGATCGCCCAACTTCTCTGTTCCGACTCAGCGCTTCTGCCTCAGATCGAGATGGTTCTGGTGGAGGCGAACCCCGGCATGCGTCAGCGACAGCAGGCCCTGCTTCAGCAGGTGGATGGTTTATCGGTGCGGTGGTGCTCCCTTGAGCAGCTGCGAAGTGATCCGGTGCGTGGGGTGGTGATCGCCCATGAGTTGCTGGATGCCCTCCCGGTAGAGCGATTGGTGTGGCGTGATGGATCACTCCAACAGGAGTGGGTTGAACTGGATCAAACCCATGGGCTGCAGACGACCCATCGGCCCCTGCCAGTTGCATTGCAGGACGAGATCAACCGTGTGTGCGTCAATCGCGGCATCCAGCTGCCTCCCCCCGATGCAGAGGAGGGTTGGACCACGGAGTGGAACAGTGCACTGCCCGATTGGTTCGCCACGGTGGCCGACGCTTTGGATGCGGGAGTGCTCCTGGTGATTGATTACGCCCTGGAAGCCCATCGCTACTACACGGCTCGGCGCTCGGAGGGCACCCTCATGGCTGTTCGAGCCCAACAGGCGGGCCTGTCGCCGTTGCATCAGCCCGGCGAGCAGGACCTGACGGCACATATCTGCATCGATGTTGTTGCTGAGGCGGCCAAGGGCAGCGGCTGGTTGGTGGGTGATCAGGCCAAGCAGGGGGAGGCGCTCCTTGCACTAGGACTCGCGGCGCGTCTCCATGACCTTCAACAGCTGCCTGGCCAACGTCTGGCGGAAGCCTTGCAGCGCCGTGAAACCCTGCTTCGGCTGGTGGACCCTTCGGGCCTTGGTGCCTTCCGCTGGCTCACCTATCTCAGGGGATTGCCCGAGGGGGGCTTCAGCCTTGCAGTCGCTCCAGGCAACTCAGAATCTCCTCGCGACTGACGTCATCGCGAATTTCGACAGAACCGATTCCTGTTGGGAGAACGAAGCGCAACCGACCGTCGCGAACCTTCTTGTCACCCTGCAAGCTGTCCAGAACCGCGTCCGCTGAGAGAGCGGGCCAGGCAGTTGGCAGGCCCGCTCTCTCGATTATCCGGCGTTGCCGCTCTGCGTCTTCACGACTCCAGCTACTCCGCAGCACGGCGAGTTCGCCCACCGCCACCATGCCGATGGCGACTGCTTCTCCATGCAACCATGTGCCGTAGCCGCACAGTGTTTCAACCACGT
Organism: Synechococcus sp. UW106; assembly: GCF_900474015.1. NCBI lineage: Bacteria > Bacillati > Cyanobacteriota > Cyanophyceae > Synechococcales > Synechococcaceae > Synechococcus > Synechococcus sp. UW106. Next base: position 440,083 of record NZ_UCNV01000008.1, on the reverse strand, counting down.
GGCCGAAGGTATGGCCGTAATTCAGGATTGCTCGCAAACCTCCTTCCCGTTCATCAGCCTCCACCACTCGTGCCTTCGCAGCAGCGGATCGACTCAGGATTGAGCTCAAGCGTTCTGCTCCAAGCCCAGAGGGCGTGCTCGGGTCATTGCAGGCCTCCAGCTCATCAAACAGTTCCGTATCTCCGAGAATTCCGTATTTGATCACCTCCGCCATGCCGGCACGGAATTCCCGTTCGGGAAGGGTGTTGAGGGTCGATGGATCGATCAGCACCAGTCGAGGCTGGTGAAAGGCGCCGATGAGGTTCTTGCCGCGGGGATGGTTGACGCCGGTCTTGCCACCGATGGATGCATCGACCATGGCTAGAAGGGTGGTGGGCACCTGGACGACCTGAATGCCCCGCAGCCAGGTTGCTGCTGCAAAACCTGTCATGTCTCCCACAACGCCACCGCCCAGGGCCACCATCAATGAGCTGCGTTCGAGCTTTGCGCTGTAGGCCGCATCGTGAATTTCTGCCACGGTGGCAGGCGTTTTCTGATGTTCGCCGGCGTCAATCACAAGGAGTTCAACACTGAAGCCTGCGTCCTTGAGGCTGTTCAGGCACACGTCGCCATAAGGGGTGGCGACATCCGGGTTGCTGACCACAAGAACACGACGACCCTGCTGGACTCCTGATCCCAGCATCTGCTGGCCGAGGGTGGCCAGGCCGCCTGCTCCGATCACAACGTCGTAGGGATTGCGCTCCAGAGCAACGCGGATGTGATGCAACGGGGTGATTGTGGTCATGAAACCGTTGGAACCCACCTACTCTCGCAACAGTGTCGCTGGTCCAGTGCTCGACCGATCAGGGCTCGACAAATCAGTGCGCAACTCTCTTTCAGCCTGGGCGTTCCTCTTGCCCGCGGTGATTCTGATCAGTCTGTCGGTGTTGGTTCCGGCGTTGATGGCCTTGCTGATGAGTTTCACCGCCACGGGGCTGGACGTCAGTGAACCCCTGCGCTTCGTGGGCCTGGCCAATCTTCAGCGATTGGTGTCGGATCCCATGGCGCGTCAGGTGCTGGTCACCACATTTCTGTATCTGATCGGTGTTGTTCCCCCAATCGTTCTGGGGGCATTGGCGCTAGCTGTTCTGGTCAACCAGGGTTTGCCAGGACGTTCCTTGCTGCGGGGTGCCTTCTACACCCCTGTGCTGGTGTCAATCGTGGTTGCTGCCATCGCCTTTCGCTGGCTTTACGCCGAGAACGGTCTGATCAACGGATGGTTGAGCGTGCTGCTCGGAGATGCCTTTAGCCCGATCGGTTTTCTCACAACCCCACAGCTGGCGCTTCCAGCGGTGATGTTGGTGACCCTCTGGAAGGGTCTCGGTTACTACATGGTCATCTTTCTGGCGGGTCTCCAGGGGATCCCCAAGGAGCTCTACGAGGCAGCTGAGCTTGATGGCAGCGAGGGATGGAGAAAGCATCTCGACATCACCTTGCCCTTGATGGGCCCCTACGTGACCCTTGTCGCTGTCGTGTCGTCGATTGCTGCCACGAAGGTCTTTGAGGAGGTGTTTCTGATGACCCAGGGAGGTCCGGCCGATGCCACGCGAACCATCGTTTATTACGTCTACGACCAGGCCTTTGCTGAATTGGAGATCAGCTACGCCTGCACCTTGGGCTTGGCCCTGTTCCTAGTGGTCCTTCTGTTCACCATGATTCGTCTGGCCTTTGCCGGCGATCGTCCGTTGATTTGACGCTGTCATCGGCCCCGCAAAGTGGCAAGCTGCGAGAGACGGCTCGGACACAATGATCGGTGTTGTGGGAGGTGGTCAGCTGGCACGGATGCTTGTGCAGGCCGCCACGCAACGACAGGTTCCGATCGCGGTGCAAACCTCCAATGCAGCGGATCCTGCTGCCGGATTGGCGGCGCGTCATGTTGAGGCGGATCCCCGTGATGTGGCTGGAACCCGTGAGCTTGTGGTGGGCTGTGACGGCGTCACCTTTGAGAACGAGTGGGTCAACATCGACGCCCTTCTTCCGCTTGAGCAGCAGGGGGTTCGCTTCCGCCCGTCGTTGGCCGCTCTGTCGCCACTTGTCGACAAACTCTCGCAGCGTCAGCTGCTCGACGACCTGGCGATTCCCAGTTCACCCTGGTGTCCGCTCAGTCTGATTTCTCCGGCCCAACCTGCTCTTCCCCAGGGTTGGACCTTTCCTGTGATGGCGAAGGCGTCCCGTGGGGGATACGACGGCAAGGGCACGGTGGTGCTGCGTGATATCGATGCCCTTGCGCAGTTGTTGCGGTCCGTCCCAGCAGACGACTGGCTTCTGGAATCGTGGGTGGATTACGAGCTGGAGCTGGCTCTCGTCGTCAGCCGAGATCAAAAAGGAAGGATCCGCCACTTCCCACTGGTGCAAACCCACCAGCATCAACAAGTCTGTGACTGGGTTCTGGCACCTGCGCCGGTGGACCCGTCGGTGGCGGCTTTGGCATACAACGTTGCGGCATCGCTGATGACGAAGCTCAGCTACGTCGGCGTGCTGGCCTTGGAATTCTTTTACGGGCCAGCAGGTCTGCAAGTGAATGAAATTGCCCCTCGCACCCACAATTCAGGCCATTTCTCCATCGAGGCCTGCACCAGCAGTCAGTTTGATCAGCAGCTCTGCATTGCTGCCGGCCTCCCCGTGCCGGAGCCAGAGCTGAGCAGCTGCGGTGCCTTGATGGTCAACCTGCTGGGCCTGGATCCAGCCTGCCATCCGCCTTTGGATCAGCGGCTTCAGGCGCTTCAGGCCATACAGGGTCTTCATCTGCACTGGTACGGAAAGTCGCCGGAGACACCGGGTCGCAAGTTGGGGCATGTGACGCTGCTTCTCGAGGGCGACACGGTTCTGAAGCGGCGCGATGAGGCCGACTTAGCACTGGCGGCCATTCGCAGGATCTGGCCTCTCCAGAGCGAGAGTCCCGATTAGTGTTGTGGATGAACTGCTGTGTTGGTGACGGCCTTTCTTTAGTGCTCTGATCTGACTCTCTTTCGACTTGGGGAGACTGTCGTGACGGTGACGTAGACCGGCCATGCAGCCGGAAACGAAGCCCCACTTTGTCGCCCCTTCTGGTTCTTCCAGGTCGATCACTGGGGCTCGCACGGCATGGTGGTTCACCCTCTTCAACCTTTGCCTGGGCGTGAAGAAGTTGTCGAAAAATGTGAGAAAGGGCTCTTATGTATTTAATGAATAGCTTAAATGCGGTTAGTTTCGAAAGCTATTTTTCGTAATCCTGTCTTTAGTAAATGAGGTTTTAGGCTTCTAAGTTATTGTCTAGTAGGTTCTGTCGTCTGGTTGTCAACGAGGATGGTTGTTCTTGTTAGTGTGGTAATCCTCTCATCATCCAAGACTCTGCAAGAAAGAACAAAAGGAAGAATGTGCTGATGCAAATGACCAGGGTCTTACCGTTCACTCTGTAATCGTTAGCTCTTGTGGAGTCTAAATTCTTTGCGTTGAGGCTGCACTAACTGATGTTCGAGCAAAGGTGTAATGGTTGATTCAATAAAGCCTTTCGTGATCTAGCTTTCGGAGTGGTTGAACTCTTGGAGTGCATATTGGGCAAGGCATTTGTTTTTTTCTGTATCGGTGAGCGAGATGGTGGTCACGCTTTGATGCCAGTTTCGACGGTTGATCAGTTCGTTGAATTCGGTCAGCGCGTCTTCAAGATCGTCGAAGACTCCTATGCTCTCGGTGCTTTGTGGTCCTTGCCTGACTTCAATTTCAAGGGGCATGGGAGATCTTTGGAGCTTTCGAAGGTTAGCCGCGAAGGGATGTGTAGTCGATGATGCTTACTGCTGTGTGAACATGGCTTGTCAATGACTTGATCGTCTTTAAGGTCTGGATGGTTGCAATGCTTTCATGCGCGATCCTCGGCTTGACGAACTAATTCAAATGGAAACCTGGGATTGGTGGAAAGCTCAGGTTTTTTATCTGCGGGAAAAGAAGGATTATCCGGGTGCCGAAGCCTTGTTTTTAGAGTTCAAGTTAACCGCCCCGGAATCAAAAGCTTGAGTCTGGATTGATCTTGTCAGCATCATGAAAGTTAAGATCTAGTTTCTTTTTATCCAAATTCTCTTTATTAATTAGGTCTTCACTGTCACCTGAATGTCAACTATCCATGCTTTTGCCGCTGTGTTCATGGTGACAGCCGGAATGTCGTGCTTAGACCTTTCCAGCAGCCCCAGGGTGAGCGCCGTCACCTTTCTGCCTGATGACGCAGAAATTGCTTGCCGAGCGATTCTTCCCCAGTGCTTCAAGCGATCCGACTGGGCTGCGCTCTGCGCTGGTGATCCCGACTTTGCGGAGGGCCATCCAGAGTCCTGTCGAGCTTCAGGCTTCCAGCAAATACCACCTCAGGGGCGGTGATGCAATACAGCCCTCTCCAGGTCAGGTCGACTCATGGATGTCACGACAAAAACCTCTTGGGCTGAGCTTCCTTTGCGAGCGACAAGCTTGTACCCCCCATGGATTTGCGTCGATACCCGTAGCTGAAGATCGGGGCTTCTCCCACGGACCCTGCAGATCACAGCAGGGGTAATCGTTTGAATATTCGTCTCCTGAGCCAGCGCCTTCAGCCATGGGATCAATCCCTGCACATAGGTGCTGTGGGTGATGACAACCCGGCCCAAAGCTGAATGAAAACCTGAGAACTGGTGAAAGTTAGCCACTTTGGCTATGCCAGAGAGAGAGCTCCGGAGCTGTGATGCTGAAATCAGTTGACGCTCTTCGCCTCGTGATTCGTGGCCCACTGGAAGATGCGTGCGGCCCTCAGGCGCGCATGCTCACCGCAGAGGTGCACGGAACGGAAGTACGGGGTCTGGCCCTCTGCCCTGGCCGTGTGGTTCGTTTTGTGATGGATGAACGGTTACAGCGTCTGCAGATTGATGATCGACTCCGGTTGACCAAGGCCAGCCGCAAACCAGCTGCCTAGATCAACAGCGTTCTATCGGGGCCATGGTGAGTCCCTCGGCCTGCAGCTGCTGGTGGTACAGCTCGGCTTGCTCTAGGGGGCCACACCAAACCTCAGCTGAACCCTGTCGATCAATCTTGTTCGCAAGGTTCCAGGCGTTGTCCTCACTCATGCCAGGAATGATCTTGCGCAGGCAATCCACCACATGCTGAAAGGTGTTCACATCGTCGTTCAACACGATGACGCGAGCTTGGGGATAGCGCTGGGTCGTCTCCTGGCGCTCCATCACTGCTGAGGAACCGGGGCTGGAGCTGGTCATGACAGTTGCCTCCGGCAGTACGAAATCATGCTTGACCCTAGGTAGGATCTCAACAATCAAGTGGTCAAGCGCATGTTGTTCACTCTGGGTTGGGCTTCCTTGGCCGCCATGTTCAGTTTCTCTATCGCCATGGTCGTCTGGGGACGCAACGGTGACGGAACCCTGAACTTCTGATCGAATCTGTGCTTCAAGACGCACCACTTTTTAGCCAGACCCTAGCGGTCACGGCAGCAGTGCTTCTTGGCTTCGTCAGCGTTGCCGTGATCTACCTCTCAACGATCGAATGGAGAGACCGGCGACGCCGCAAGGGTCCAACCAAATCTTCATCCTGATTGGTTCCATTCGAAGGCAGCTTGTTGCTTATCCGTGTACTGCTCTACTGCTGGGTCTGATTCTTGTTGTTCCTAGCCTGCTGCTCAGCGCGTCCAAGCTCACCCCCACTCTCAATCGCCGAGGAACAGCAGAGCTGTTCGAGATCACAAGAAACGCTCGGCTTGTTCAGAGTTTTGAAGCTGATCCAACGTCTCCCGTCCCTCTGATCTGGCAAAAGCGGCTTTCTCCTGAGGCTGCTCTTGATCGTTGGAAACGCCACGGACGTGCTGTTTGGTGGCTGATCTGGCTGGATGACGGTGAACCCGTTCTTGCTCTCCCGAGCTCATCGGATCCCTCTTCTCTGGATCTTCTTTTTGCTGATGAGCTGCATCGCATCAGCTTTGAGCAACTCCCCCCGCTTGAGTCACGTACACCGTCGCCACTGGAGCAGAACTGCCTGAAGCGTCTCACCAGCGCAACAGCCGTTCAGTGGCAACCATCGGGGTTGGCGTCGATCAGTGGGCCCCTGTTCCCCTCCTTGGCAAGTGTGACTCATGGCTGCCTTCGTGTTGTGCTTCAGGGAGATCGGCTTATGGCTGAGGGGCCTGTCGCCTCCAGCCCCTTTGTGTCCCTAAAGGATGGACAGGCTCGAGGTCGCCCCAATCGTTTTCGGTTCGATTCCTCCTTGGGTTATCTCCAGCTGAACAGCGTTGCTTTGCAGCCACTGCTCGGATCCTTCCTGAACAACCCATTGATCGCTGAGCAGCTGACCAGCCGTTATGGACTCCCTCAGGAGCTTCGTGATGTTCTGCTCGCTGCTCCTGTCGTTCTGCGCGTGGATGGCCTCGACGATGGTCGCTTTCGCGCCTTCTTTCAAGCCAGGTTGATGCTTCCAGCTGATCAAATCGGCAATCTCAAGGCCAGCCTTGATGCTGTTTCAACAGCCTTGTTGCGGCGGGGATTCCAACGTGAGCAACGCCCACTGCTGATGCCCAAGGGGCCTGGCTCCAACCGTTTTGCCGATGTCTGGCTGGATCCCCAGGGTGATCTCAGTGGTGGATGGTCGCTTGGTCCTGAGACGCAGGGACGGGTTGAGTTGCTGCTTGCCCTGGGCGAAGCACCGACTCTTGATCAGGCCCCTCTGAAACGCCATGGTCAACAACGTCTTCGTCTCCGAGGCCGACCAAATGAATTAGTTAGGCTGGGCTGGATTGGACCGGGCTGGCCCAGTGTGATTCGCAACGCATCTCAGCTGGAGCTTGAGATGACAGCACTGCCTAAAGAGCGACAGCCCGGATGGCTGCGGCTTCAGTTGCTACTGCCCTGACCCTGTTCCGCTAAACGGCGCTCCTTTTTCCGCTTCTCGGCCGCAATGGTCTCTTGCACAAGGTCAACCGCCTGGTCCATCCGTTCTCTGTTTGAGCCAAACAGCGACAGATCTTTCTCGACACGATCTGCGGGTAAGCCGAGGCTTTCGGCGAGTTCCTTGCACTGTTCGCCCAGGGCCTGCCTGTCAGGACTGCTGCCATCCACTCCGGCAGCCTCAAGCAGGCGCATCAGTCCTACTGCCATCAATCGCGAATAGTGGCCGTCATCGGGGAGACGTTTGGAGGACAGCCAGGTCTTGATGCTGTCTAGATCTTTGCCTTTGGCCTCATCAATCAGCATTGTGCTGGTCTTACGCAGGTCTGCAGCGTCAAAGCCATTGCTGCTGCAGAGGGCGCTGAACAAGCCTTCTGTCTGGGCTTCCGGCCGATATCCCTTCGTAAAGGTGTCGAACACTGTGCAGAGTCCGACGCTGAAGAGCGCATTGGCTTCAAAGCGACTCTGATGGCTCAGCAGGTGCAGCTCCACCAGCAACTCGTCAGCCAGCCTGCGATACAGCGGTGCGATGACGTGGGGAAAGGACTGATGAAACGACCGTTTGCTGTCCGCGATGGTCTGACTTTCGGCCAACGTGCAGTCCATGAATGAATGGCCGGAACCCTAGCGCCGCAGACATCGCCGTTAGGATCATTCGACCCTGCTCAAGCTCAAATGATCCCGATTGTGATTGAGGAGTCCGGCCGGGGGGAAAGGGCCTTTGACATTTATTCCCGACTTCTGCGCGAGCGGATCATCTTCCTTGGTGAAGCAGTCACGAGTGACTCTGCCAATCGGATCGTTGCTCAGATGTTGTTCCTCGAAGCTGAGGATCCTGAAAAAGATATCTACCTCTATATCAACTCCCCTGGAGGCTCTGTTTACGACGGCCTCGGCATCTTCGACACCATGCAGCACATCAAACCGGATGTGCACACCGTTTGTGTGGGCCTTGCCGCCAGCATGGGTGCCTTTCTTCTCTGTGCCGGCACCAAGGGCAAGCGCAGCAGCCTTCAGCATTCCCGAATCATGATTCACCAGCCTTTGGGTGGTGCACAGGGACAGGCGAGTGACATTCGGATCCAGGCTGATGAAATTCTCTTCCTGAAGGATCGACTCAATCAGGAGCTTGCTGATCGCACAGGTCAACCGCTGGACCGTATTCAGCACGACACGGACCGTGATTTCTTCATGTCCCCTACCGAAGCGGTGAACTACGGCTTGATTGATTCGGTGATCGACAAGCGCCCCGTTCAGGCTGTCGCTTGAAGCGGGGTGGATCCAAAAACGGAGGTTTAAAAAACAACCGTCCCAGCAAGATCTGCCCGGTATGCGCCCGACCATTTGAGTGGCGCAAGGCCTGGAGAAATTGTTGGGATGACGTTGTCTACTGTTCCGATCGCTGTCGTCGACGTAAGAACAAATCGAACCCATAAAAAAGCCCCCGCCTGATTAAGGCGGGGGCTTTTAGTTGTTGGATCTTGGACTCAGTCCAGGGTGACTACGGTGCGGTCTTTTTCAGGAACAGCGGTGAATTCAGCGACAACAGCCTTGAACTCATCACCATTCATGGTTTCCTTCTCAATCAGCAATTCCACCAGGCGGTCGATAGCTTCGCGATTGGAAGCCACGATCTCCACGGTTTCGTCATAACAGCGCTTCACCATGTCGCGCACCTGAATGTCGATCTGCTGGGAAATCGACTCGGAGATTTCGCTACGAGACATCAAATCCCTGCCTAGAAAGACTTCCTGACCACCACCCTCAAGGGCAACAGGTCCAAGATCACTCATGCCTAGCCGGGTCACCATGTTCCTGGCCATCGAAGCCACCTGCTGGATGTCGCCACCAGCTCCAGTGGTGACTTCTTGGTGACCGAAAACAACGTCTTCGGCTGCCCGACCGCCAAGAGCGCCCATGATTCGCGCTTTTAGCTGTGCACGGGTGACAAGGGTTTGCTCCTCATCCGGCGAGAACCAGGTGAGACCTTGAGCTTGACCACGAGGAACCAGGGTGACCTTCTGAACAGGGTCGTGATCCTTAACCAGAGTTCCGATCAAGGCGTGACCAACCTCGTGGTAAGCGATCAGACGCTTGCTGCGACCGTCGGTAAGGGGACGTCCTTCCATGCCGGCGATGATGCGGTCGACCGCGTCGTCGATCTCACTCAGACCGATGGAGTCCTTCCTGCGGCGGGCGGTGAGGATGGCTGCCTCGTTCATCAGGTTGGCCAGGTCCGCACCGGTGAAACCAGGGGTTCGGCGGGCAATGCTTTCTAGAGAAAGCTCTGCGTCAAGCTTCTTGTTGCGGCAGTGAACATCGAGGATGGCAAGACGACCTTTGATGTCAGGAGCATCAACGGTCACCTGGCGATCAAAACGACCGGGTCGCATTAACGCTGAATCGAGTACGTCGGGACGGTTGGTCGCCGCAATGATGATGATTCCGCTATTTCCTTCAAATCCATCCATCTCCGTCAGGAGCTGGTTCAGCGTCTGCTCGCGCTCGTCGTTGCCTCCACCGATTCCCGCACCGCGCTGACGGCCAACGGCATCGATTTCATCGATAAAGATCAAGCAAGGGCTGTTTTCTTTGGCCTTTTTGAACAAGTCGCGGACACGGCTGGCACCAACACCAACAAACATCTCAACAAACTCAGAGCCCGAAAGAGCAAAGAACGGAACCCCTGCTTCACCTGCAATGGCTTTGGCGAGAAGTGTTTTGCCTGTTCCAGGAGGGCCGACCAGCAGCAGGCCACGAGGGATCTGAGCACCCACGGAAGTAAATCGCTCGGGCTGCTTGAGGAAGGTGACGACCTCTTCGAGTTCCTGCTTGGCTTCTGTGACGCCTGCGACGTCGTCAAACATCACGCCAGTTTCGGCTTCCATCATGAACTTCGCCTTGCTCTTGCCAAATTGCATGGCTTGACCAGGGCCGCCAGGCATGTTGCTGTTGCGGCGGGCCAGAAAAATCAGCGCACCGATCAGCAAAAGTGGGAACAGGAGATTGCCCAGCACGCCAAGGGCAGGTGGTGCCGTGCGAGGGGGATGGATATCGAAGCTGATGCCTTCAGTTTTGAGTGTGTTGATCAGCTCCGGAGCAAGGCCTGGGAGGTCAACGCGAAGTCTCTGAACTCTGTTGTCGAGGTCTGGATCGACTGCTTCCACGACTGCATTACGGCCCCCGTCATAGATATCAACGGCGGTCACACGACCTGCTTCGACGTAGTCGAGGAAGCGGCCGTAGCTCATGCGGGCCACCGCTGCATTGCGTGGAGCAACAGTGGTGCCATTGCTGTCTTGGCTGAGGCTATTGATGCCTCCGTTGCTGACCACCTGCCAACCAATCAGCAACACGACGCCGATCGGCAGAAGCCAGAGAGCAAGAAGGCGCCAGCGCTGATTCATGAGCTGAAAGAAATCGTTAACTAGTGTAAAGGAGATGGGCTGGATTTCGGGGGCCTTGTTTAGAGGCTTCTCAGGGCCACAATCGGGTCGAGCTTGGCGGCTCTTCGGGCCGGAACGACGCCGAAGAACAGTCCGATCGATCCTGAGAGTCCCACCGTGACAACAACTGTTGTCGCGCCGATTGCGGCCGGGAGTGGAGTGAATGCAGCCACAAGGCTCACTGTTCCCAGACCAACCAAGGTGCCGATGGCGCCGCCCAGGCTGGCGAGCACCAGCGACTCCACAAGAAACTGCTGCAGCACATCGCTGCTGCGGGCTCCCAAGGCCTTGCGCAGACCGATCTCCTCGGTGCGCTCGCTCACGGAGACCAGCATGATGTTCATGATCCCGATGCCGCCCACCAGGAGAGAGATCCCTCCGATGGCAGCGAGCATCAGAGTGAGGCCTCCGGTGATGGTGCCGACGATGGTGAGGGCATCCTTCTGGGAACGCACCGCGAAATCGTCATCCCGAAGAATCCGGTGACGCTGCCTCAGCAGATTGGTGATCTGGAACTTGGCAGCGCCCGTGCTTTGTTCATCCCTTGCTTCAACACTGATGAAGGTGAGGCTGACGCCGTAAATGGGATCCCGACCGGTGATCCGGCTCACCATTGTTGAGAGAGGGATATAAGCATTCTCATCCTGGTTGCTCCCGAACACGGCTCCTTTCGGGGCCATCACACCGACAACCTTGAAGGCCTGATTGCCAATGCGAACCTGCTGACCGATCGCCGCACCGGTTGGAAACAGTTTTGTCCGCAGATCAGAGCCCAAAACCGCAACAGCCCGAGCGCCTGATTCGTCCTGGGAACTGATGAAACGTCCCTTCGCTACCTCAAAGCTGCGAACCGGCACAAACTCCGGTGTGACGCCGTAGATCGAACTTGTGGCACTGCGCGCCCCGGCCTGAACCACCTGGTTGCTGTTGATTTGGGGCGCCACCCGCTTGACGCTGGGGACTTGTTCCGCGATGGCTTCTGCGTCTTCAAGCACGAGGGTCTTCGGACGCGTTACTCCCTGGCGACGGGTGTTGTTGTTGCCCGGAACCACAAACAAGACGTTGGCGCCGAGATTGGTCAGCTGCTCTTCAGCCAGCCCCTGAGCACCACGTCCAACGCCCACCAGGGTGATCACAGAGGCGTTTCCGATCACGATGCCCACCATGGTGAGCAGGCTGCGAAGTCGGTTGCTCCGCAGGGTGGACAGGGCCATCCGCACCGTTTCAGTGGCGGGCATGCGCCGGTTCATGGTGTGTTGTCGTTCAGAGCAGTGTCGCCTCAGCTTCGTTGCTCACGATGCTCACTTTGACCAGATCAGTGGATCCAGAGACCCCTGCATGGGTGCCTGCGGACTGAATGACGAGATCTCCCTCCTTGAGCAGGTTCAGCTCCCTGGCTTTAACCATGGCCGCGTGAAAGGTCTGCGTGGTGCGTTCTCCCTGAGGGATGACAAGCGGGGTCACCCCCCACACCAGCTGAAGGCGACAGGCAACGGTGCGATCAGGTGTGATGGCCAGGATCGGCGCCGCCGGTCGGAACTTGCTGACGTTGCGTGCCGTTGCGCCACTTTTGGTGAGTGGAACAATCGCCGATGCGTTGAGTTGGCTGGCGATTGTGCTGACCGCACCACTCAACGCGTTGGGAATTGTGCTGGGTAGGTGGCTGTCGATGGAGCGCTGGGGATAGTCCTTCTCGATCCGTTGGGCGATGGTGGCCATGGTCTGCACTGCTTCCACGGGGAAATCCCCCACAGCGGTCTCGTTGGACAGCATCACAGCGTCGGTTCCATCAAGGATGGCGTTTGCCACATCGCTAACTTCGGCACGGGTTGGCCGGGGGCTGGAGGCCATTGAATCCAGCATCTGGGTCGCCGTGATGATCGGAATGCCCAGGCTGTTGGCCTTGCGGATGAGTTCCTTCTGCAGCAAAGGAACTTCCTCCGCCGGCATCTCCACCCCCAGGTCACCACGGGCCACCATCACGCCGTCGCAGAGCGGAAGAATGGAATCGATCTGATCGATCGCCTCAAATTTCTCGATCTTTGCCACGACAGGGGTTTCATGACCGTGGTCACGGATCAGCCCGCGGATTTCCTCCATGTCGGAGGGGTTGCGAACGAAGCTGAGGGCAACCCAGTCCACGCCCTGACTGAGACCGAAAGCCAGATCAGTCTTGTCCTTGTCGGTCAGGGCACGGACGGAAAGCTGAACGTCGGGGAAGTTGACGCCCTTGTTGTTCGAAAGAACACCGCCAACGGTGACGGTGCAATGCAGGGTCTGCTCCGCTTTGTCGACGGCATCGACCTTCATCTCGACACGGCCGTCGTCGAGAAGAATCCTGCTCCCGGCAGTGACTTCGTCGGCCAGCTTGTCGTAGGTCACCGTTGCGATGGTTTTGTCGCAGCTCACCGGTCGTGAGGTGAGCGTGAACGGATCCCCGTTGGCCAGGGTGATCGGCCCCTCAGCGAATCGCCCCAGCCTGATTTTTGGACCCTGAAGGTCCTGGAGGATGCCGATGGTCTGCCCCAATTCTTCAGACACCTGACGAATGGTGGCGATGCGTGCGGCGTGTTCGCTGTGGTCTCCGTGGGAGAAATTCAGCCTGAACGTCGTCGCGCCAGCCCTCACAAGTTCCTTGATGCGCTCTGGACTCTCAGTGGCTGGTCCGATGGTGGCCACGATCTTGGTCCGTCGGTTCAGGTCGAACTGGCCCATATCGTGGCTGAAAATCCTTGCGGAAACTACCATCCGGGCGTTTCCTAACGGGCCCCATGGAGATGAATTCCTATCAGGACGCCGCTCGAAAGACGGCTGCCTACCCGGATGTGGGCTGTAATCCGATTTATCCGACCCTCGGTTTGACGGGAGAAGCTGGCGAGGTTGCCGACAAGGTCAAGAAGGTGATTCGCGATCGTCAGGGTGTCTTTGATGTTGAGACCCGCGAAGCGATCAAGTTGGAACTAGGCGATGTGCTCTGGTACGTGGCTCAGCTGGCCAGCGAATTGGGTTATGACCTAAATGAGGTGGCAGAAGCCAATCTTCAAAAACTGTCGAGCCGAGCTGCCCGTGGGCGCATCGGCGGCAGCGGTGACCAACGTTGATCTGCCCGATGTTTCGTCGTTTTTTTACGATTCTTTTGAGCTTGCCGCTCTTGCTGGGACTGGCACTGCCCTGCGATGCCGCTGAACTGCAACTCAGTGGAGTTCGCTTGGATCCCTGCGGTGAACAGGACCCCGGTAATCAGCCCGACTTGAGCCGTCCGGTGGGTGCCAGCTGCTATGTGCTGACGGGTGACGTTGAGAACAGCAGCCGGGACAGCGTTGTCGACACCGACGTTTACGCACGAATCCTGGACGCCAGTGGTGAACCTGTGCTTCCAAACAGAACCCGGGTGGGATCGATCGGCGACGTAAGCCCAGGTCAATCCCAGTTTGCGTTGCGTATTTCGGTTCCTGCCGGAACGCCAGGACCGTTCGAGATTAAAAATGCCCGGGCTCGTGGTTTCAAGGCGCCTGTTCGAACCCGCGTCGATGCAGACGACGACGATCTGCTGCCGCTTGAACGGGGTATCAATCTGGATTCTTTACCAGGTTGATCCCGACATGTAAAAAGCACTGATGGACTGCCCCACCAGGCTCTGAAGCAGGTTCAGGGCTAGGAACGCCAGGATGGCGGACAGATCGATTCCCCCCAGGGGCGGAATGAGTCCCCGGAAGGCGTTGAGGTAGGGATCGGTGATCGCACTGACGCTGCTCAGCACCGGGTTGCCCCAGTCGAGGTTGGGGAACCAGCTCAGCAGTACCCGAACGATCAAGACCAGGGAGTAAATCTGCAGGGTCTGGGACAGCACCTGCAGCAGGGTGACGGGAAGAGATTCCATGACGAGGGCTGATCTACTCCGACTTTATGCAGCTTCTGTCAGATCGGTTGCTCCGAGATCAGGAAGCACGGAGAAGGTGCGATGGAATTTTTCGGTGAGGGTGATCCAGTAGGAGCGGCCTTCACTTTGACGGCGGCGTTCGATGAACTCCTGTGCCACCAGTTCCTTGATGTGGTCGTAGGCACCCGATCCACGCAGATCCACGAGATCCGATTGGAGAATCCGCTTCTTCAGGGCAATGGTGGCGAGGGTTCGCAACGTCGCGGTGGAGAGATTCACCGGCAGCAGGTCTTTCACGAGATCGCCCATGCCCGGCCTCAGCTGCAGGCCGTAGCGACCGCTCTGCTCAACGATCTCCAGCGCACTGTCTCGCTGGGCGTAGGAGGCGGTGAGAGCCACGAGCGCTTCCTCCACTTCGCGACGCTCGGAGCCCGCCAGCTCAGCCAGTTCGCCGACACTGACGGGTCTGCCCTTCAGATAAAGAACGGCCTCGAGCCGTGTGGGCAGGGATGCAGACGTCATCACAACCCCTGAAGAGCACTCAAGTTACCGTCCTGAAACTCAGAGGAACAGTGCATAGGCAGGGTTGTTTGTTTCATCCCAGTGGCGATACCCCAGGGCACTGAGAAAGTCGGTCCACCCTTCCATCTCCTGTTTCGGCACCAGAACTCCCACCACGATTCGCCCTACGTCGGCACCGTGGTTTCTGTAGTGGAAGATGCTGATGCTCCATCCCGGGTGTAGGGCATCAACGAAGCTCATCAGGGCACCTGGTCGTTCGGGGAATTCGAAGCGATACAGCAGCTCTCGGCATTCCCCGGCGCAGGCCGTTCGCGCTGAAGACGGCAGCCGACCTCCCACCATGTGGCGCAAATGGACCTTGGCGAATTCGTTGTCGCTGAGATCAAGAGAGGGGAAGCCACCCTGCTCTAGTTGGTTCAGAAGGGATGACCGATCGTCCTCATCCTTCACCTGCACACCGATGAAGATCTGCGCCGTGGCCCCATCGGTCATGCGGTAACTGAATTCCGTGAGGCTGCGCTCCCGCAGCAGTTCGCAGAGGCGCCTGAGGCTGCCGGGTGATTCGGGAATCTCCACTGCCAACATCGCTTCCCGCTCTTCACCGAGCTCAGCCCGTTCGGCGATGAAGCGCAGGCGGTCGAAATTCATGTTGGCGCCGCAGGCCACCGCTACGAGATTGCGCCCTGCCTGGTTGCGATCGGCCACGTCCTGCTTGAGACCGGCAATCGCCAGTGCGCCCGCAGGTTCCAGGATGGAGCGGGTGTCTTCGAAGACGTCTTTGATGGCGGCACAGATGGCGTCGGTGTCGACCTGGACCATCCGATCGACAAATCGTTGGGCCAACTCAAAGGTGTGTTCACCCACTTTCCTCACGGCAACACCGTCGGCAAACAGGCCCACCTGCTCCAGTTCCACCCTCTGCCCCTGCTCCAAGGAGCGGCTCAGGGCATCGGCATCGATCGGTTCCACACCAATGACCTCGGTTTCAGGCCAGAGGCGTTTGACGTAGGCGGCGATTCCGGCGATCAGCCCACCTCCACCAACTGCCACATAGATGGCGTTGGGTGGCTGCTCTGCCTGGCGCATGATCTCCATCCCGATCGTCCCCTGACCAGCGATCACCTCGGGATCGTCAAAGGGGTGGATAAAGGTGAGACCTTCGGCTTTGCAGCGCCGCTGTGCTTCTGCGGAACACTCGTCGTAGGTCTCGCCATGGAGCACTACTTCACCGCCGAGGGCGCGCACGGCGCGCACCTTGACCTCCGGCGTCGTGCTTGGCATCACAATCACCGCTCGACAGCCGAGTCGCTTGGCACTCAGCGCCACTCCTTGGGCATGGTTCCCGGCACTGGATGCAATGACACCGCGCTTCAGCTCGTCTGCGCTCAGCTGTGCCATGCGGTTGTAAGCGCCGCGCAGTTTGAAGGAGAACACCGGCTGGAGATCCTCACGCTTCAACCAGACCGTGTTGTTCAGTCGGCGGCTCAGATTGGGGGCGTGATCCAGGGGGGTTTCACGCGCCACGTCGTAAACGCGTGCACGCAGGATCCGCTGCAGGTAGTCGGTCATCTCACCATTCTTCCAAGGGTTCGATCCAGACAGCATCCGGGCTGGTTCCCGTAGATTGCTCGTATTGGAACTGGCAGTGCATGCATCTCGGAGATCTCAAGCATCCGAATGAACTGCACGGACTCAGCCCGGCTCAGCTCGAGGATGTGGCACGGCAGATCCGTGAGAGGCATCTGCAGGTTGTGTCGACCAGTGGTGGACACCTTGGTCCTGGTCTGGGTGTTGTGGAGCTCACACTCGCTCTGTACCAGACCCTCGACCTCGATCATGACCGCGTGATCTGGGATGTCGGTCATCAGGCATACCCCCACAAATTGATCACAGGGCGGTTCAACGATTTCGATTCCCTACGCCAGCAGCGTGGGGTAGCTGGATACCTCAAGCGTTCGGAGAGTGGCTTCGATCACTTCGGAGCCGGTCACGCGAGCACCTCGATATCCGCTGCGCTGGGGATGGCGATGGCGCGGGACAACAAGGGGGAGTCTTACAAATGCGTTGCTGTCATCGGTGATGGTGCCCTGACAGGCGGCATGGCCCTGGAAGCCATTAATCACGCGGGGCACCTTCCCAATACGCCGCTCCTGGTGGTGCTGAACGACAACGACATGTCGATCTCCCCACCGGTGGGAGCCCTATCGAGTGTTCTGAACCGTGCGCGGCTCAGCCCACCGATGCAGTTCATCTCGGGGAGTGTCGAAGAAAGTGTTCGTCACCTGCCGTTTATGGGTGGAGAGCTTCCTGCGGAACTCAATCGCCTGAAGGGAAGCATGCGACGACTCGCTGTTCCCAAGGTTGGCGCCGTGTTCGAGGAACTCGGTTTCACTTACATGGGTCCGATCGACGGCCACGACATCGGTGAGATGGTGCGCACTTTTCAGGCGGCCCACCGTGAGGGTGGTCCTGTTCTGGTGCATGTGGTCACGACAAAGGGCAAGGGATATCCCTACGCCGAGGCTGATCAGGTCGGCTACCACGCGCAATCAGCTTTCGATCTCAATACCGGTAAGGCGATCCCCTCATCGAAACCCAAGCCCCCCAGCTACAGCAAGGTGTTTGGTCAAACCCTCGTCAAGCTGTGCGAGCAAAACAGTCGGGTGGTGGGAATCACTGCGGCGATGGCCACCGGTACCGGGCTGGATCTGCTGCAGAAGGCCATCCCTGACCAGTACGTGGACGTCGGCATTGCCGAGCAGCATGCCGTCACCCTTGCAGCGGGGATGGCATGCGAAGGGTTGCGTCCTGTCTGCGCGATCTACAGCACCTTCCTGCAGCGGGCCTACGACCAGTTGATCCACGACGTAGGAATCCAGAAGCTACCGGTCACCTTCGTGCTGGATCGTGCGGGCATCGTCGGTGCCGATGGGCCGACGCATCAGGGTCAATACGACATCAGCTACATGCGTGCCATTCCCAATTTCACGGTGATGGCTCCGAAGGATGAGGCCGAGCTGCAGCAGATGCTGGTGACCTGCCTCAGTCACGACGGACCAACAGCCCTGCGCATTCCCCGGGGATCGGGTGAAGGCGTGCCCTTGATGGAAGAGGGTTGGGAATCCCTGCCGATCGGCCGTGGAGAACTGCTGCGGGAAGGTGACGACTTGATGATCGTTGCCTACGGCGCCATGGTTGCGCCGGCTCTTGCCACAGCCACTCTGCTTGAGGAAGCAGGTCTTTCGACCACGGTGATCAATGCCAGGTTCCTGCGGCCGCTGGATCAGGCCCTCATTCATCCTCTGGCCCGACGCATCCCCCGTGTGGTCACCATGGAGGAGGGAGCCCTCCCCGGAGGATTTGGGGCCGCCGTTCTCGAGTCGTTGAGCGATCAGGACATCACTGTCTCAATGCTGCGGATCGGCATTCCCGATCAGCTGGTCGATCACGCCACTCCTCAACAGAGCAAGGAAGCTCTTGGCCTAACCCCTGCACAGATGGCTGAACGCATCCTTGAGCGCTTCAGCAAGGCCGCTGGTGATCTGCCATCCAGCGCTTCGGTCAAGGCTCTGCAGGCCTGAAGCGGAAGGATCTGTGTCGGTTCTAATCGTTGGTGCGGGGCCTTCCGGTGCCCGCCTGGCGATCCAACTGGCGCGCAGGGGTGCTGAGGTCACCCTGGTGGATCGCTTGATCGATCCGGAACGCAATGCCTATTCCAGCGGAGCTCTTCCTCTGGAGGCTGTTCGTCGGCTTGGCCTGCCGGATGAAACCATTGCCGCAACCTGGCAGGGCTGGCAGCTGCACGATCCTTCCGGTCTTCTGCATCAGTGGTGGTCTGACGACGATCTGGGGGTGGTGCTCGACTTCGGCAGGCTCCGTTCCTTTCTCTGGTCGGAAGCGCGTCGCCATGGTGTGGAGTTGATTCAAGGCTGTCGGGCAGTTCTGAAAAGCCTCAGCGCAGAGAACGCCACCGTGCAGCTGCAGACGCGTGATGGTGTGGAGTCGTTGCGCTCAGTCCGGTGGCTGATTGACGCCACGGGTGCACGCCGCGATCTGCTTCAGCAGGCTGGTGTCAAGCCCAATCCAGCTGATCCGCTGCTGCAGGGGATCGGAGTCGAGTGGCTGCTTCAAGCCGATGATCGCCACGCCGCTCCCTGGCGGGATCGGATCAGTTTTTTTCTGGGGACGCCCTGGATCAGCCACGGATACGGCTGGATCTTCCCTATGCAAGGACAACGGCTGAAGGTGGGTGTCTGTCACCTTCCTCCTCCCCATCGTCAAACCACTGGCAGCCTGGCGCAGCCCCTGCAGCGGTTGATGCAACGCTGCGGCTTGTCCGACTGTCTCGTTCTGGATCGCCATGGTGGGCCTGTTTCCAGCTCGATCTCTCGATCTGAAGCGCTGGGTGTCGATGCCCTGTTGGCGGTTGGAGATGCGGCAAGTACAGCCAATCTTCTCGGTGGAGAAGGCATCCGCCATGCGATGGACAATGCCGATCAACTGGCCGATCTGTTGATGGCTGATGGGATGCGCGGCGACTCAGCAACCATTGCCCATCGCTACAGACAGGTACTTGATGCCCAGCGGAGCTGGCGATGGTCGGTGTCAGGCCGTCTGGCGCGGCGCACCTGGTGGGGGCTCAACAATTGCCGGGGTGATCAGCGACTCGAGCGTCTGATCAATGGACTTTCTTCCACAGCAAAAGCAACTGCTCTATCTGAGCTGCTGTTTGAGTATCGATTCGAGCGTTACGGCTTACGCCTGTTGCCCTATCTGCTTTGAGCGATGTTGTTTCCGGGAAGGAGCCGTGGCTCCTTCCCGGAAAGGTGTTGCTTCAGAGCACACCGCGGGCTGCAAGGCCCTGGATCGCACCAATGCCGATGATGTGGCCAAGGCTGGTGGTACCGAGCATGGCTGCATGTCCCATTCCACCGAAGAAGGTGGAGTTGGGAAGTGCAGCGCCTTCGTTGGGGTGCTTAATCGTGGCCTTGCCGACCATGATGGCAACCACATTGCAGAGGATCATCACCAGGGCGACCTTGGGAGACCAGGACACTGTGGCGGGAGCGATCGCGAAAAGGTGGGTCAGCATTCGAGCCAATGAGCGACACCTCATCATCCGGGGCTTCCGCCCTCTTGCCTGAGTCTCTTAAGAGTTGTTCACCCTTTCTTGGGGGTCGGTAGCAGCAGTCCGATCACCAGAACGGTGTTGCCGAGCGTTAGGAAGGCTTCTGCACCACCGTGTAACCAGTCGATCTCCACCAGTTCCGCTGAGCAGCAGCGCAGAGCTGCGATGGCGGCAACAATCGTGACGGCTACGAACAGCAGTGTGAGTTGAAAGCCGCGTTCCGCCATCTGCGGAAGTGCCTTACTCCTGTGGAGCCAGAAGAGAAACAACAAATAAGGGATTAGCGAGACCGCAAACAGGGGTGCGGGATCAAAGTTCATTGACCACTCCGTCAGCCACCCGACGCCGTTGGAGCTGCCATGCCGCAAACGCCAGGGTGCTGTTCCCGATCACGGTGAATAGGGCCTGAAGGGTGACCAGGCCTCGCAGAGCGTCGCTGTTGTCAAACAAGTGCCAAGTGCAGGCTGCCATCGCACTCACCAGGGCCGGAAGCATGGCCCAGGCCATGCCTGACAGCCCGCGACGATGCATCAACACGATCGCCACACACCACTCGATCACTGAGGCGACGTGGATCCACCAGGTTCCGAGCGACAACGCGTGCATGGCCCGAATCCTAGGAATCCGTTGATAATGCTTGGAGTGAACAGGCTGCTGCCCGTGGTCCGCCCCGCTGCACCTGTCCTTCTGCTTTGTGGCTACTACGGAGAACACAATCTCGGGGACGATGCACTGCTTCAGGTGCTGGTGTCAGCGCTTCCCCAGTCGCAGCAGTTGTTGATCACAGTTCGTGATCCAGTTCCGGTCCTTGCCCTGGCACCGTCGGCCCTAACCGTGAATCGCCGCTCCATCGTGAGCTGCCTTCGTGCGGCTCTGCGCGCGGATGTGCTGGTGCTTGGGGGCGGCAGCCTGCTTCAGGACAGCACCAGCTTCAGCAGCCTTGTTTACTACCTGCTTCTGATGGCGGTCGCCCGTATCGGTGGTGCCGAGGTGCTTCTCTGGGGCCAGGGCCTGGGGCCATTGCAGCGTCGGATCAGTCGGATGCTGGTGCGCGCTGTGTTGCCGTTCTGCAAGGCGGCGAGTTGGCGCGATCAACGCTCCTTTGAATTGGCTCGGCGCTGGGCGCGATCGTTACCGATGGTGCTGGCCGCAGATCCGGTCTGGCAGATGCCGGCGCGTCCATGGATCGGTGGCGACGCCATCGTTCTGAGCTGGCGTCCGACACCACTCCTGGATCACTCGGGCTGGCGTCGGTTGACGGAGGCTTTGGATGCTCTCAGTGCCGAGTTGGCAGCCCCGGTGATCTGGTTGGCGTTCCATGAGCATCAGGATGCACCGTTGCTGCAGCAACTGAGCGATGCGGGGCTGCTGCCAAAGCGTCTGAAGGGGTGCAGCACAACCCTGGTGCCCCAGTCGCTGGAGGTTGTTTCTGATGTAGTTCAACGGGCACGCCTTGTTCTGCCCATGCGACTGCATGCCTTGATCCTGGCCCGCCTTTCCAACAGTCCGATGGCTGCTCTCAGCTACGACCCGAAGGTTGAGGCCGCCGCTGCCATGGCGTCCGTGCCTTGCACCCCATTGACCTCCTTGCCTTCCGTGGATGCATTGCTGAATCTGTGGCGAGCTGAAGTGGATCGCCCGGCGGATCCCAATCAAACGGAAGAATTGCGATGCCAGGCATCGGCTCACAGCGACCTGCTCAAGCGGATGGCAGTCGACGACCGGAGATCCCATCGAAGCGATGCTCACAATCGCTCGACCAACTGATCTGCGGTTCAGCCGCGATCGTCGTTTCTCCGGAGCAGACCATCCGTAGGTCGCCGCGATCGCAGCGGACCAGAAGCATCTGATTGGCACCGAACCATTCACGGCTGAGGATTGTGCATGGCCAGCCATCGGAATCGAGCCGCAGGTCGTCCGGTCGGATGCCGATGGTCACGCCGTTTTGAGCTGGCAACAGATTCATCTGCGGGCGGCCGATGAACTGGGCGACGTAGGTGCTGGCCGGCTGCAGATAGAGCTCGCGAGGTGTTCCGATCTGTTCGATGCTTCCATTGCGCATCACGGCGATGCGATCCGCCAACGCCATTGCCTCCTGCTGGTCATGGGTGACGTAGACCACGGGTTGGTCACCACCGATCATCAGACGGCGCAACTGGGGACGCAGGTCCTCACGCAATTGCGCATCCAGATTGCTCATCGGCTCATCCAGCAGATAAACCAGTGGATCCCTCAGCAACGCTCTGGCCAGGGCGACCCGTTGGCGCTGTCCGCCGGAGAGTTGTGATGGCCGTTGCTGGGCATATTCGCTGAGTTGCAGCACCTCCAGAACGCGGCTGATCCGCGCATCGCGGGTGCCGGTGGTGCCACCTCGAATTCTCAAACCCAGTTCGAGGTTTTCCCACACGTTGAGATGCGGGAACAGGGCATAGCTTTGAAAGACCATCCCCACCCGGCGCCGTTCAGCGGGAACGTCAACCATCTCGGCATCATTAATGCGAATGGAGCCTTGATCCGGTTGATCGAGCCCCGCGATTAGACGCAAAGCCGTGCTTTTCCCACAGCCACTGGCACCCAGCAGAGCGACGCACTCCCCATCGGCCACGTTGAGGTCGAGCTGCTTGAGAACCGGGCGTTCGCCGAAGCTCTTGCTGATGGCCCGTAGTTCCAGTGTCATCCCTTAATTGCTCCGTTGGTGAGTCCACTGACGATCTGCCGCTGGAACACCAGCACCAGCACCAGCAGAGGTATGGCACCGAGCACAGTCGCGGCTGCGTAGGTGCCGTAGGGGACCGAATAGGTGGATGATCCCGCAATCCGGGCCATCGCCACCGGCAATGTGAGCAGATCGCTGCGGCTTAGCCAGGTGAGGGCCACTGGATACTCGTTCCAGGCAAACAGGAACACCAGGATCGCTGTGCTGGCGGAGGCTGGTGCAATCAAGGGAAGCAGCACCCAGCGCAGCCGTTGCCAGAGAGACAGACCCTCAAGCTTCGCCGCGTCCTCGAGATCGTTGGGTAGGGCTTCGAAGGCAGCGGTGAGCAGAAGCAGGGCTAGGGGCATCGACAGAGCGCTGTAGGGAATGGAAATGGCGATGAGGTTGTTGCCCAGCGAAAACGTGCGGGCCAGTTCGAGCAGTGCCAGAAACAGCAGCACATAGGGAAATAAGGCGGCTCCCACCACGGCGGTCCGGAGGCTTCCCCTCCATCGAATAGGGAGTTTGGCCAGTCCGTAGGCGGCTGGGATCGCCAGCACCAAGGTGAGCAGAGTTGTGAGGGAGGCCACCAGGCTGCTGTTGAACAGGTATCTCCAGAACGGCGGATCGGTGCTCAGCAGATCCCTGTAGTTGTTCAGCGTCCAGCGGTTCCAGAAGCTCAATTGTTCGTTGACCAGAGCATCGGCGGTGGTGAATGAACTCACCAGCTGCCACAGCATCGGTGCAAGGGACCAGACCAGCAGCAGTGCAATCCAGATGGAACGTCGCGTCATCGATCCAGGGGCCTCAACACACCGAAGGTTTTCAGCACCAGTGTTCCCGCCAGGATCAGGGCTGTGAGCAACAGGAATCCTGCGAGCATCACCGTGGCGCTGTAACCGAAATCAAGGAAGCGCATGCCGTTGAGATAGGCATAAAGGGCGATGCTTTCTGTGCTGCCGGCAGGACCACCACCGGTCAACACCTGCACCAGATCAAACACCCCGAAGGCCTGGGCCAAGCGGAACAGAAGGCTCAGCAGGATGTAGGGCAGCAGCAGCGGCAAGGTGACGCGGCGCAGGGCCTGCAGAGGGGTTCCGCCTTCCAGACGGAAGGCGCTGTAAAGGTCGTCGGGAATGCTTTGGAGCCCAGCCAAAAGGATCAGCGTGATGAAGGGTGTTGTCTTCCAGACATCCGCGAAAACCGTCACCAACCAGGTGATCGATGGGGTGGACAACAGATCCAGGGAGTCGAGTCCAATTGTTCGGGCCAGCACCTCGATTGGGCCATAAGGAGTGTTGAAGATCCAGCGCCAGCCCAGGGCCATCATTGTTGTGGGGAGTGCCCAGGGGAGCAGGGTCAGGGCTCGAACGGCGCCTCTGCCACGCCAGCTCTGATGAAGCAGGAGCGCGATGGCCAGTGCCAATAGCAATTCCATTCCCACGGAGATCAGGGCGAATCGCGCGGTCTGCCCCGCATCCAGCCAGAACCGCTGATCAACCGCCAGCCGTATCCAGTTGGCTCCGCCGTTGGCCACCGGTTCCAGTCCGGTGAGGACGGAATCAGCGTGGAAGCTCAGCCAGGCGTAACGAAGCATCGGCCAGCCGAAGACGACGGCGATCAGCAGTAGGGCTGGAACAGCCAGGAGAACGGTCATGGCGTCGCTCCCGCTGCACGAAGCAGGGTCTGGCTTCGCTGCTGACTGGTCGCCATCGCTTCATCAGCGGATCCAGTTTCGGTGAACAATCCGTTGAGTTCGCGCTGCACCACGTCACTGAGTTGGGCGTAGAGGGGTGTTGGCGGACGCACAATCGCGTGGTTTAGCGCTACCTGCAGCTCCGGAAGCACAGGGGAACTCTTCAACATCTCCGGATCGCTGAACAAATTCGCTTGGGTGGGTGAGTAGCCGTTGTTGAGAAAGCGAGTTCGCTGGGAGGCTTCATTGGTGAGGTATCGAATGGCTTCCACCGCCGCCTCCTGATGGGACGACTGACGCATCAAGCTCAACCCCCAGCTGCCCAGGGTCGCTCCGGGTCGTTCGCCCGGTTGCGCCACCATCAGGCTGATGCCAACGTTGCCTTTCACATTGCTGTCGTCCTTCTGCAGTTCAGCCCAGGCATAGGGCCAGTTCCGCATCAGTGCGGCATCGCCGGATTTGAAGGCTTGAAGCGACTCCGATTCGGCGTAATTGGTGACGGCATAGGGGCTGACCCCTGCGCTGATCAAATCGTTCAACCAGGCTGCAGCCCCTGTTGCCTCAGGCGTATCCAGCTGCATGGTGTTGGTGGTGGTGTCCATCCACTCGCCACCGAAGCCCTGCAGCACTTCTAGGAAGTCGCAGCTCAGACCTTCGTACTGACGCCCCTGCCAGACGAAACCATTGGCAACGGCGTTGGTCTGGACCAGCTGTCCTGCAACGGACACCAACTCGTCTGGTGTTTTCGGTGGCTCTTTCATGAGATCCGTCCGCCAGTAGAGCAGTCCCACATCGGCCACCAAGGGCCAGCGGTAGAGATGGCCGTCGTAGTCGTTGCCCAGCCGTGCTCCCTCCACCAGCTGTTCCTGGTCGGCCTGATCAAACCAGGGATCCAGGGGTTCCAGCCATCCCGCGGCGGCATATTTCGGTAGCCAGGTGACATCCATCAACAGCGCGTCGAAGGGTGCATCCCCGAGCAGAAGGCTGCTGATTGCAAGATCTGAAATCGATTCCGTGGTCAACGGACCTCGGATCAAATTCAGATGAATCCGGCCGCGATGCTCGCGGTTGAAGTTTTTCACCAGCTCAGCGCTGGCGTCGGTGAAGGAGGAGGGCATGAGGATGCTCACCTCTTCCGCCCGGAAGGACGCTGACCCGACCAGGCAGCCGAGGGCCATGACAAGCGCCAAGGCCCCGCTCGCTAGCCAGCGGCGCAGCTTCACTGGGCTTTTGAGGGCGTCAGACCTGACATCTGTTCATCGGCCCAGTCACGAACGGTGTAGCTCTCCACGGCATCGGTCATGCGACTCATTCGATCGCGTTGTTCGTCTTCGTCCATTTCCAGCGCCGATTCGATTGCATCGTCCATGCGGCGATTCGAATAGGGGTTGGTCAGAACGGCGCCATCGAGGACAACCGAAGCGCCGGTGAATTCGGAAAGAACAAGAACACCGCCGCGGTTTCGCCGAGCAGCCGCATATTCCTTGGCTACCAGATTCAGTCCATCGCGCAGAGGTGTGATCCAGCAGACATCTGCTTGGCAGAACCAGGCAATCATTTCGTCGTAGGGGATCCGACGGGTTGAAAACCGGATCGGGACCCAATCAATTTGGCTGAAGCGTCCGTTGATCCGCCCCGCCATTTCTTCAATCGACCGTTGCGTGTCTTCGTAGATTTTCATCCCACTGGCAGCGGCGACGCAGGCAAGCATCAGTACAACTTGCCCATGCAAATCCTTGCGTCGTTCCAGCAGGCGTTCGAAGGCCAGCAGCAACTCCTCATTGCCCTTGGTGTAATCAACACGACTCGCGGAGAGGATCAGTTTGCGTCCCTTTTTGGTGTCTTGAACGATCAATTCACCATGGCTTTCAACGGATGGGCTCCAGCACAACTCCTGAATTAGATCAGGAGATGTGCCCACCGGTGAGCTGAGTAACTGAATGGTGCGGCCTTTGTGCTCGAGATGACTGGTGACCGTGCCTTCGGAAAGGGCTGTTCCTACTCCAATGAATTTCCGATCCACTGAAACTTTTGGACCGCGCTTGGCTCCTACTAGGGTGCTGGCGGCACGGGCAAAGTTTTCGGTGTAGCGCGGGATATGGAAACCAACGACATCACAACAGAGCAAACTTTCAAGAATTTGGTCACGCCAAGGCAGGATGGCGAATACATCATTCCCGGGGAAGGGGGTGTGATGGAAAAAGGCAATCTTTAGG
The DNA here is from genome assembly GCF_900474015.1 of Synechococcus sp. UW106. Lineage (NCBI taxonomy): Bacteria > Bacillati > Cyanobacteriota > Cyanophyceae > Synechococcales > Synechococcaceae > Synechococcus > Synechococcus sp. UW106. The sequence continues at coordinate 413,580 of NZ_UCNV01000008.1, read as the reverse complement.
TCGGGACGTTCCGCTCGGATGTAACCGGGAACCAACCAGAGGTTGTAATCGTGAACCCATACCGTTGCACCCTCGGCAGCCTCGGCACATGCCGCAGAGGCGAATCGTTTGTTGACCTCTTCAAAGATCTTCCAGTTTGCATTATTAACGTTGAAGTATGTGGGAAATGTGTGCAGGATAGGCCAAAAGCATTCTTTTGATGTGATGTGATAAAAACTGGAGATCTGCTCGTCTTCTAGAGGGATTCGGCAGAGTGTGAATGGAGATGGATTGTCCATTTCAATCCGTTCTGTGCCTTCATTCGACTGATCGTCGACGCGTCTCCAGGCAATCCATGTACCTTTCTCGCAGCTCCGAAAGAGATTGCGAAGGGTAGGAATTATTCCGTTAGGGCTTTTCTGGTCGACCCAAATTCTTGATCCGTTGTTGTCTTTTGATTCGTCAAACGGGGTGCGGTGGTAGAGGATTATGAACGAACTTTGACCCGCACCCATCTATTCGAGCAACACTTCGTTCGTTCCACCATTCAGCAAAAGCTGTTTTTTGTCAAATGGTGGTTTTGTTCTGAAGTGTCGTCAAGGAATCCAGCACTTCCCTGGCGTGACCGTTTGGTCGAACTGCCACCCAGCGCTCACGTAGAACGCCATCGGGATCGATCAGGAAGGAGTGGCGCAACGAATAGGGCGCCATCCAGGAGCCGTAGGCCTTGCTCACGGTTCCGTCAGGATCAGAGAGCAAGGGAAAACTCAGCCCTTCGCTTTCACAGAAGGATTCGTGCTCGTCGACACTGTCGGCGCTGATGCCGATGACCTCGGCACCGGCCTGAAGAAACTCCGCGTGCAGGTTTTCGAAGCCCCTGGCTTCGATGGTGCAGCCACCGGTGAAGTCTCTTGGGTAGAAATAAACCGCCAACCAACGACCGCGCAGATCTCCGGTGCTCCAACGGTTACGGTCGGGTTCGGATTGGCTGGATCCGGGCAGATCAAAGTCGGGCACTGTGCTGCCCGTTTCCAAAACAACACCCCCGAGAGCCGAAGCCCGCGAGGGTGAAAGCGTCAGAGCTGCAATGAAAAGGCCGGACTTGACTAGTAATTCCCGCCGATTCACCCGTTCAAGATCTCAGATCTTGGCCAGGTTAATGCCCAGAGACTTGGCATAGGCGCCGAGGCCTTTCTTCTGGATGGTTTTGAGGGCGCGGGTGGTTACGCGCAGCTTCACCCAGCGGTTGCCTTCCGCCCACCAGAGGCGCCGCTGCTGCAGGTTGGCCTGCTGCAGCTTCTTGGTGCGGATGTGGGAATGGCTCACGGCCATGCCGTTGTTGGCGCGAGTACCGGTGAGCTGACACACCCGTGACATGACGATGTCCTTCTACTGAGAGGTTGTTTGGAGCTGAATTAACAGTTCCAAACGACCAAGTTAGCAAAAGGTCTTCACCTCAAAGGCCTCTCTGCATCAGAGCACCCATCAATTCAGCACTGCGGGTCTGGAATCCGCCAAGTTCATTGGGCTCCAGACCGCCCACGCCCAGCCGAGCCATGTCATAAAGATGACGGGCCACATCCTGGGCGAGGCTTGCTGTGGGTGAGGCTTCCGCCGATCCCACCAGCACGCCACCGGCCCGCAGCTTGAGCATCCCTTCCACCAGGGGATGGCGCCGGTTCACCAGAAGTACGTGATGCTCAGGAAGGCCTGGTAGGCGCTGTTCCATTAAGGCGCCCATGTCGTTCAGCCTGCGCATCTGTTCAGGCAGAAGAATCATCGCCGGAGGTGCCCCTTCCGCTTTCAGGGCCTGTACCTGAACGGTCACCTTCTCATTGGCCAGGGATTCCTTGATCAGATCACGCAGTCGGTCTGATTCCGTTGTTCCATCTTGATCGGTGAGTTCCGCATCGTTGTCTTTCAGGCTCTCGTCCAGTTCCGAGTCGACGCGTTGGAAGGTGAGTTCCTCGTGGCGATGTTCGAGCCAGGGGATGAACTGAGTGTCGATCACCGTTTCCAGCTTCAGCACTTCCGCGCCCTGGGATGTCCAGAGATTGAGCGCACCAGCCTGGGAAACGTCATCGGTGCTGTAGAGCACGCGCTTGTTCTGATCTGCGGCCAGTCGGCTGAGGTATCCATCCAGAGTGGTGAACGCACGGCCATCGCAGGCGATCGGGTCAGCGTCGTCGCCTTCCCCGGCGGCAGCGGTGGTGGCGAACAGGATCAATTCGGCGACCTGCTCGGCGAACTTCTCGTCTTCCATGGCGCCGATCTTCACGAAGGGTGCCAGGGCATCCCACGCCTCGGCATAGGCCTTGGGGTCCTCCTTTTTCAATCCCCGCAGCCGATCTGACACCTTCTTGGCGACAAAATTTCCGATCGAGCGAACGCGTCGGTCGGTCTGCAGAGCACTGCGGCTCACATTGAGAGGAATGTCGGGTGAATCGATCACTCCCCGCAAGGGCAGCAGGTAGCGAGGCACAACTTCCTTGATCGAATCGCTGACGAACACCTGGTTGCAGTAGAGCTTGATTTCGCCCTTCTCCCAGTCGGCACGACCGGTCTGCTTGGGGAAAAAGAGAATTCCCTGAAGGTTGTAGGGGTAGTCGGTATTGAGGTGAACCCAGAGCAGGGGATCGCCTTGAAAGGGATAGAGATAGTTGTAGAGGTCGATGTAATCCTGATCACTGAGATCTCTGGCGCTCTTGCGCCAGGGGGCGTCCATCTTGTTGATCGTTTCCCCCTCGAGCTGCACCGGCACTGCCATGAAGTCGCAGTAGGTGTTGATCAGAGTTCGGATCCGTGCCGGTTCCAGATATTCGAGCTCGTCCTCCATTAGATGAAGGATCACGTCTGTGCCCGGCTGCTCTTTCTCGGCGGCGCTGAGGCTGAAGTTCGGGGAACCATCACAGCTCCAGCGCACAGCTTCAGCGTCGGGCCGAGCTGAACGGGTCAGCAGTTCAACCTTCTCGGCCACCATGAAGCTGGAATAAAAACCAAGGCCGAAGTGGCCGATGATGGCGTCGTTTTCCTGCTTGTATTTCTCCAGGAAATCCTCGGCACTGGAGAAGGCCACCTGGTTGATGTAGCGCTTCACCTCATCGGCCGTCATGCCGATGCCGTTGTCACTGATGGTGACGGTCTTGGCCTCCTGATCCACCGTGATGCGAATGGCACCGTCATCCCCTTCGCTGCAATCGCCCGCCATGGCAGCCATGCGGCGCTTGCTGATGGCATCCACACCATTGCTGACAAGTTCCCGGAGAAACACCTCGTGGCCGGAGTACACGGCCTTCTTGATGATCGGGAAAATGTTTTCGGTGTGGATCTGAATCTGACCCTGTTCCTCCAGCACCGCCATTCCTGTGTCCCGAAAAACCAGACACTAGAGACCGGTTTCACTCCGGCTCAACGGCCTGTTCAGGGGGTTCTCCGTACCTTCATGTGCCCCGCATGCCTGCTCAAGGCGTCTTCTGAAGATCAGGACGCTCTTCCGCAACGATGGCGCCCTCAATCGGACAGACCTGCAGGCAGATGCCGCAATCGATGCAGGTGTCGAAATTGATCCAGTAAAAGTCTGTCCCTTTCTTGTTTTTTCCATTGCCTTGGTCAATGCAGGCCACAGGGCAGGCATCGACGCAGTCAGCGATGCCCTCGCAAACGTCGGTGACGATGGAATGAGCCATGGAGGACCTGCTGATCTGCCGGATCCTAAGGATCGACCCAATCGAGCTGTAGACCGCCCTGTGCTTTCGCCAGCTGTTCAGCCTTCTCCCTGGAATCCAACGGTTCCAGGGCCAACACAGCGGTGCGACCTTGCTGATGCCAACCCCGCTGATGCTCCATGGCCGCTTCCAGGCTTGTGGCTGCTGAAAAGGCCACGAGTACATCGCTCTGTTGCTGGTCTGCTGTATCGAATTCCGAGATCAGTTCCCGGATCGGGTCGATCGCCAGGCTGAACCCAGCGCCATAGGCCTGTTGATCGGTCGCGCCGCAACGCTGCACCAGGTCGTCGTAACGGCCGCCACGGGCAATCACCACAGGAGAGCTGCGGCCATCACAGACCAGCTGGAACACCAAGCCGGTGTACAGCTCGAAATGGGGCTGGAATGTCGGGTCGAGCTGAATCGTTACCGACTGATCCTGAGCTGCTTTTGAGAGATGGGCGCAGAGGCGGCGAAGCTTGTCGAACACCGGCTGATCCCCGCCCATGCTGGCGAGCTGGGTCAGGACCTGGTCGGGGGTTCCGCGGCAGTCAAGGAGGGAAAGAAGCCTGGCCTTGGCGTCCTTGGTCAGGTCGAAATTCTCAATGGCCAGACGGTCGAAATCGATCAAGGCTGTACGGATCTGATCGCGCATCTCACCGTTGAACGGGCTGAGAATCAGATCCATCAGAGCGGTGTGGCCGAGCAACAGCCTTGGTTTCTGGCTGGGCTGCAGCTCCAGGGTCTGAATTGCTGCCATCAACAGGCTGAGCAGTTCCATCTCCGCTTCGCTGCCGCTAACCCCGAACAGTTCAACGCCGCTCTGCAGGTTCTCTTCGATCGATTGCCCCCCTTCATCGGCGGAACGGGTGCGGAACACCGTTCCGGAGGCCCAGAGACGCAACGGCCGTTGGCGATCGGCGAATCGTGTGCAAGCCGCTCTGGCGATGGATGCCGTCATCTCTGGCCGTAGCCCGAGAGGGTCATCTGCAACGAGACGAACGATGTCTGAACTGTCGATGGCGCCCCCGGCCATCAACGTTGCCAGACGCTCAACCCGCGGTGGCGACACTTCCTCATAGCCCCACAGACGGAAAACCGATGCAAGACGTTCCGTCAGCTGTCGATTGGTCTCCACCTGACGTGGATTCAGATCCTTTGCGCCAGCTGCAGGTTGCAGCGCCATCTCACGTCCTCGCGGCCACGACTCAGGATCCCATGGCCGTGACCTCCGGGGCACCGAAGGCGGCTCCAGGAAGCGGTTTCACCTGAGACAAGCCATCCCTGATTGCGTGATGCAAGCCAGGACCAGCCGCTACGACTCGGCCGCTGGTGAGATCGAAGGGTTGATTCCCATATCCCGTGACGGTTCCCCCCGCTAGATCCACCAAGGCCACGCCCGCAGCCAGGTCCCAGGGAGACAGGCCCCGTTCCCAGTAGCCGTCCTGGCGGCCAGCGGCCACGAACGCCAGATCAACCGCTGCAGCGCCGCCTCGACGAACGCCATGGGTGCGGTGGGTGAACCAGCAGAACTCGGCGTAGTTGTTGTCGAGACGGGTGTGGCGGTCATAGGCAAACCCGGTAACGAGGAGAGCATCCTCGAGCCGATCACAGCTGCTCACCTGAACTGCCGTGTCGTTGCAGAACGCCCCGATTCCCGGCGCCCCCCAGTACAACTCCTTGAGGAAGGGCACGGCGATGGCACCAAGAATGGGTTGTTGCCCCAGGGTGAGCCCGATCGAGGTGGCAAAGAAGGGATAACCGTGGGCGAAGTTGGTGGTCCCATCCAGGGGGTCAACACACCACCTCAGACCGTCCTGCTGTCCTGTTGCCCCGCTTTCTTCCGCCAGCACCGCGATCTCAGGGGTCTGGTCCGCCAGCATCTCCAAGACGATGCGTTCAGCTGCAACGTCGGCATTGGTGACCAGGTCGCCGATGCGCCCTTTACTTTCGATCGATGACAAGCGTCCGTAATGGCGCATGAGCTCTTGGCCACCGGCATCGGCCGCCGAGCGGGCCACGGCCAGATAACGCTCTAGATCGCCTGGGCTGAGTCCGCCATCGCGGGCGGCACGGCTGCAGATGGACTCCTGCATGGTCACTCTTCTTCGATGGGGATCCGTGTGGTCACGCGTCCTTTCCCAAAGTGGCGCCCGAATTGCAGCTCGTATACCTCGTCTTCGTCTTGGGTTTCTGCTTCGAGAGGAGCGACTGCCCGGGCTACACAGAGCAGGCCGTAACCCTGGGACCTCAGCTCCTGAGAAAGACCCATGGCCTCGCGCTGGTCGAGGGTTCCGCTTTGCACCCGAACGGCACAGGTGGTGCAGCATCCATTTCTGCAGGAGAAGGGAAGTGGGTCTCCTTGCTCTTCGAAGCTCTGCAGGATGTACTCACCCTCTAGGACCTCGTGGGTGATGGTGCGACCCTCCTGGCGCCAGTGAATGGTGATCCTGTGGCTGGGACGCATAAAGCTCTGCCGGCAGTGCCCTGCTACATTCTCACCTGCCCCATTTAGCCGGTGGAGAGCTGGCCGAGTGGTCGAAGGCGCAGCACTGGAAATGCTGTATAGGGGCAACTCTATCGAGGGTTCGAATCCCTCGCTCTCCGCTTCTCCGGTCCGCAAGGTCCGGATTTTTTTTGTCCATCTGAGACGGCGCGTCAGACCAACGCACGGCCGTCAAACCTTGGCGAGGCTGGAGCTTGAGTGTTCCTAACAGCTGCCTTGTTGGTGAGGGGTCGGGATCAGCCGAACCGACCGGAGACATAGTCCTGGGTGGCTTGCTGTTGGGGCGCGTTGAAGATCTTGTCTGTGTCGTTGAATTCCACGAGGTAGCCCACTTTTCCGGTTCCGCCTTCGACGGCTTCGGCGTTGAAGAAAGCCGTCATGTCGCTGACACGGACGGCCTGCTGCATGTTGTGGGTCACGATCACGATGGTGAAGCTCTTCTTGAGCTCATGCATCGTCTCTTCGATCTTCAACGTCGAGATTGGATCCAGGGCTGAACAGGGCTCATCCATCAAGATGATTTCTGGCTGGATGGCGATGGTTCGGGCGATACAAAGACGTTGTTGCTGTCCGCCAGAGAGTGAATAGCCGCTCTCATTGAGTTTGTCTTTGCATTCATCCCAAACTGCTGCCTGCCGTAGTGATTGCTCAACGAGTTCATCCATATTTCCCGTATATCCATTGATGCGCGCGCCAAAGGCAATATTTTCGTAGATGCTTTTCGGGAATGGGTTGGGTTGCTGGAAGACCATCCCGATACGACGCCGCACCTCTACAGGATCAACATTGGATCCGTACAGGTCGGCTCCACCAAACAAGATGCTTCCCTTGAGCGAGCATGAATCGATCAGGTCATTCATCCGGTTCAGGGATCGAAGAACCGTTGACTTTCCGCAGCCTGATGGGCCGATAAAAGCTGTGACCTTGCCGCGAGGAATGTCACAAAAGACATTTTTTACGGCTTCGAAGTTGCCGTAGCTGATGGTGACGTTCTGTAGAGAAAGTGCTGTGTCTTCGCTCTTCGTGCCGGGGTCTTCGACTGGGTTGATGGTGGTCATTGATTTAAGTGAAAAGCGGTTTATTTGGCTGCAAATCGCGCCAGCCATCGAGATAAAAGATTGAGCGTCAAAATCATCATCACCAGCACAAACGAAGCGGCCCAGGCCAATTCGTTGTGAAATTCATAGGGCATGATCGCAAAGTTGTAGATCATCACGGAGAGGGTCGCTATGGGAGCGAAGATGCCCTCAGGGGAGAGCAGATCTGACCAGAAGGGTGAGAAGAGTGCTGTGAAGATCAAGGGAGCCGTTTCCCCTGCGGCTCTTGCGATTCCAAGAACCACCCCTGTCGCGATCGGGGTTAAGGCGGCAGGGAGTGTGATTCGCGTAACTGTGACAAATCTGGATGCCCCAACTCCCAGGGCAGCACGACGAAGGTCATCGGGTACCAGCTTCAGACCTTCGTCGGTCGTTTTAATGACGGTGGGGAGCATCAGCACCGCCAGGGCCATGCCCCCCGCAACGGCGCTGTAGGCATTCCCGAAGAGAATTCGGCTACTTACGATGGTTCCGTAGATGAACACGCCAGCAATGATCGATGGCACACCAGCCAGCACATTGGTGCCGAACCGAATGAATTGAGCGAACCATCCTGAACTGGAGTATTCGGCAAGGAAGATGCCACCGCCGACGCCCACTGGAACGGCAATCAATCCAGCGATGCCTGTCACCACGAGGGTTCCAACAATGGCGTTGGCGATACCGCCTTCCTCCAGTCCCGGTGGTGGTGGAAGTTGCGTCAGTAGGGAAAGATTGATCTGGCTGCCCCCTTGTACAAGCACGTAACCCAAAACCAGGATCAGGGGCAGAACAGCGATCACAGCAAACAATGCCGCCACGAAGGAGAGCAGGCCGCTGCCGATGTTTCTACGCAGAAAATGCTTGTAGCTGAGATCAGGAGCTGACTCTGATTTTGTCTGGGTGAGCGTTTGCGTCATGTCAGTACTTCAGGCTCAAGCGCTTCACAATCCACTGGGCAAAAATATTCACGCACAACGTCAGGATGATCAGCACAAATGCTGCATACATCAGCGATGACACTTGGGAACCATCCGCTTCGCCAAATTGATTCGCGAGCATCGCTGCGATGGTGTTGCCCGGTGCCAATAGCGAAAGGCTGAAATTGTTGGAATTGCCGATGATCATCGTGACGGCCATGGTCTCGCCCATGGCTCGGCCCAGTGCCAGCATCACGCCACCAATGATTCCAGAAATCGCTGCCGGGAGAATCACATTGATGATCGCTCCCCAACGAGTTGTCCCAACGCCATAGGCCGCTTGTCGGAGCTGTGTCGGTACCTGATTTAGGCAATCACGGGAAATAGCCGTGATGATCGGAAGGATCATCACCACCAGAATCAACACGGCTGGGATGGTGCCTGGCCCCATCGGTGGTGTGCTGAAGAGTGGGAACCAATTGAAGAGCTCATAGAGAAGCTCAAGCCCCGGACGGATGAATGGTTCCAGCACAAAGATGGCCCACAGGCCGAGTACTACGGATGGAATTGCGGCAAGAAGTTCCACCATCAGGCCGATCACACTGCGAATCCGGCTGGGGATGATGTTTTCGGTGATGAAAATGGCTGTTCCAACCCCCAAGGGCACAGCGACCAACAGGGCCAGCAGTGATGTAATCAAGGTGCCGTAGATGGCCGCACCGGCGCCGTACTGGTCATCCACCGGGTTCCAATCCGAGGTGATCAGAAATTTCCATCCGTAGCGGGCCATGGATTCGAAGCTTCCTTGGAACACGACGATCAGGATGGAGAACAGAACGATCGCCACCACCGATGCCATGGTGATGGCCAGATTCTTGAAACTGACGTCCACCATTTTTTCGAACGGTGGACGTCTTCGGAGCAGGTATCGGTTGTCCGGGTCGGACATTTACCCAATGGCGCGCCAATACAACGTATGTCCCGATCCTCTTGGCATGATTAAGAACGGCTTAAGCGAGGAGGCTCTGTCTTGCCATTTATCGCGCCTGGGGCTGGAGCAGGTTGGAACCTGCCGTTAGCGTAGAGATCAAGCTTTAAAGGATATGGGGCGGATCGTCGGAATCGATCTGGGGACCACCAATTCGGTTGTCGCTGTGCTGGAGGCGGGTCGTCCCCATGTGATCGCGAATGCCGAGGGCGGACGAACCACCCCATCCGTTGTGGGTTACACCAAGGACCAGGAGCTGCTCGTGGGGCAGCTGGCCCGGCGCCAACTCGTGCTCAGCCCCCGCAATACCTTCTCCAACCTGAAGCGGTTTGTCGGTCGTGACTGGGACGAGTTGGAGGACAGCAGCCTGTCCGTGCCCTACACAGTTCGTGCCAACGACCAGGGTCAGGTTCGCGTCCCCTGCCCGGTGACGGAACGGGAGTATGCGCCTGAAGAGATTGTCGCCAGCATCATCCGCAAACTTGTTGACGATGCTTCTACTTACCTAGGCGAGCCGGTTGAAGCGGCAGTTGTGACTGTTCCGGCCTATTTCAATGATGCGCAGCGTCAGGCCACCCGTGATGCCGGACGGTTGGCGGGCATTTCAGTTGAACGCATTCTCAATGAGCCCACCGCCGCTGCTCTCGCTTACGGATTTGATCGCAGTGCGGTCAAACGTGTGCTCGTGTTTGACCTGGGTGGAGGCACATTTGACGTGTCGCTGCTGCGCATCGCCAATGGCGTCTTTGACGTCAAGGCGACGAACGGTGACACCCAGCTCGGCGGCAACGATTTCGATCAACGCATCGTCAACTGGCTGGCCGATGCGTTTGCTGAGGAACATGCCGTTGATCTGCGGCGGGATCGTCAGGCCCTTCAGCGCTTGACGGAGGCTGCTGAAAAAGCGAAGCAGGAACTCTCCGGTGTGCTGAGCACCCCGATTTCGCTGCCGTTCATTGCTACCGGCAGTGATGGTCCTCTTCACATTGAAACCCGTCTGGACCGTGCCACCTTCGAGGGTCTCTGCCCGGATCTTCTGGATCGTTTGCTCAGTCCGGTCCAAGCGGCACTGCGCGACTCGGGTTGGTCTGCAAACGACATTGATGACGTTGTGCTGGTGGGGGGCGCCACGCGGATGCCCATGGTTCAGCAATTGGTTCGCACCCTTGTGCCCATCGATCCCTGCCAATCGGTGAATCCCGATGAGGTTGTGGCGATCGGTGCTGCCGTTCAAGCGGGGATCCTCACAGGGGAACTCAGGGACCTGTTGCTGAATGACGTCACACCTCTCTCGCTCGGACTGGAGACAATCGGCGGATTGATGAAGGTGCTGATCCCACGCAACACTCCGATCCCGGTGCGCCAGTCAGATGTGTTCAGCACCTCGGAAGCCAACCAATCGTCCGTTGAAATCCATGTCTGGCAGGGGGAGCGCCAGATGGCATCGGACAACAAATCTCTTGGTCGTTTCCGCCTCTCCGGCATTCCACCGGCTCCGAGGGGTGTGCCTCAGGTGCAGGTGGCATTCGATATCGATGCCAATGGCCTACTTCAGGTCAGCGCCACTGACCGCACCACGGGGCGCAAGCAGTCGGTTTCGATTCAGGGCGGTTCGAATCTCAACGAGGAGGATGTGACCGCTCTGTTGGCGGAAGCGGAGGCACGGGCCGATGAGGATCGGCGCAAACGCAATCAAATTGAGCGTCGCAACCGTGCCCAAACGTTGCTTGCTCAGGCGGAACGGCGTCTGCGGGACGCTTCGCTGGAGCTGGGCCCCTACGGCGCTGAACGGCAGCAACGGGCTGTTGAAATGGCCATGCGCGATGTGCAGGACTGCCTCGCCAACGACGACCTCCAGGAGCTGGATCTATGTGTAAGCAGTCTTGAGGAGGCTCTATTCGGTCTGAACCGTCGTCTTTCGGCCGAACGTCAGTCCGATGGCAGTCCGCTGCAGGGGATTCGCAACACCCTCGGTTCCCTAAAGGATGAGTTGTTTGCCGATGATTGGGATGACGACCCCTGGGGCCCCCCCAGTCGTCCGGGTGAACGTGGCCGAGGCTTGAGCCGTCGTGACCCTGCACCTTGGGACGATGACATCTACCGCTGAGCCTGATTACTGGTCTTTGCTGGGGGTTGATCCCGACTGCACAGACCAGCAGCTGAAACGGGCGTTTCGCCGCGAAGCACGCCGTTGGCATCCGGATCTGAACAGCAATGATCCCGTTGCTGAGGAGCGCTTCAAGCTGGTCAACGAGGCCTATGCGGTGCTCAGTGATCCCCGCCGCCGCGATGCTTGGCAACGGGGCGGTGGTACGGGTGCGGGTGTTGCCGATCCCTTCGCGCACGGGTTCCCCGATTTCGAGGACTATCTCGAAGTGATTTTTGGCGGGGCGGGAGGGCGATCAACGACAGAGTCCGACATGGAGCCAGATCCCCCCTTCCGGGGTGATGACGTCAGAAGTGAAACCAGAAGAACTGAACCTCCGGTTTCAGCTCCGCCGCCACCGCCACCCGTGCGTGCTGTGGAGGATCTCGAATCGGTTGTTCATCTCACCGCTGATCAGGCTCTGCAGGGAACCCAGGTGGAACTGACGCTCGACGACGGCACGGTGATCGAGTTGAACACGCCTCCCTTCGCTGGTGATGGCTGGCGACTTCGGCTTGAGGGCGTCGCCCCTGGGGGTCGTGATCATTTCTTGCAGCTCCGTGTTGTGACCGAAGACGGGCTTCGGATCGACGGTCTTCGCGTGCTCTACAAGCTGCTGTTGTTTCCGCCGGATGCTGCCCTTGGCTGCGCTGTGGATGTGCCCACGCTGGATGGACCCGTGACGCTGCAAGTTCCTCCTGGGTCATCGAGCGGACGCTTGCTGCGTCTTCGAGGTCGTGGGCTGCAGCTTGAGAACGAACGGGGGGACCAACTGGTGGAGATTGTTGTGGTGATTCCTTCAGATCTGGGCGATGCGGAACGGGCTCTTTATCGCCGCCTTCAGGAACTGGCGAGCGAATCCGAGCAGGTTGGATGACGATGGGTGAGACTCCGGTCCGATTGATCTGACGTTTTCTCGATGCGCGTCCACGTCCTGCTCTTTGATGCCGGTACGGATAGTGAAGGCATCCACTCGCTTGAAATTGCCGGACGCACTGTGGTTCTTCTGTTTGAGAACCCCGACGATGCCGAGCGTTATGCCGGTCTTCTGGAGGCGCAGGACTTTCCAGTTCCGACGGTGGAGGCCCTGGACCGTGAAGACGTTGATTTGTTCTGTCGTGAGGCCGGCTATGAGGCCCGCGTGATCGAGTCGGGTTTTGTGCCGAGCAATGACGAGGAGCGCCTGTTCATGGCGCCGCCGCAGAGCAACCGCGATGTGAGCAACTGGAAGGACGACGCCAACTCTGACAACCCAATCCCTGACAACGCCGTCCCTGAGCAACACGACGCTGAACCTGCGCGCCAGGGACTGGAGACCGAGCCCGAGTCAAATCCTGAACTCGATGAACTGCGTCGGCGGCTGGAGGGCCTGCTCTGAACCATGGCCCTGTTTGACCCTGATCTCCAGCCCTCCAGCGACCGCGGCCATCTGTTGACCGAGCAGAGCAATCAGCGCAGTTCACGGTTGGATCAACTCGACACCCTTGAGCTCGTCGCCCTGTTTGCGGACGAGGATCGGCGTCCCCAAGAGGCTGTCGCCGCGGCCACTCCTGACCTTGCTCAGGCCGTTGATGCCGTTTCTGAGCGACTTCGTGCCGGCGGTCGTCTTTTCTATCTCGGTGCTGGCACCTCAGGCCGGCTGGGGGTCTTGGATGCCGCGGAGTGCCCACCCACTTTTTGCAGTGATCCCGAACAGGTGCAGGGGGTTCTCGCTGGTGGTTCAGCAGCGCTGTTGCGCAGTTCCGAAGGGCTCGAGGATGTTGAGGATGCCGGACGGGCTGACCTGGAGGAGCGGGGGTTCTGCTCCAAGGACTGTCTTGTGGGGATCGCCGCAGGGGGCACCACTCCATACGTTCGCGGCGGCCTGGCGTTTGCGACAAGCATTGGCGCTCTGGCGATTGCCATGGCCTGTGTTCCGACGGAGCAGGCTCCCCTTCCCTGCGATATCGACATTCGTCTGCTAACCGGCCCTGAGCTGCTGACTGGATCCACGCGGATGAAGGCCGGCACCGCCACAAAACTTGCCTTAAACACGCTGTCGACCGCCGTGATGGTGAAGCTCGGCAAGGTCTATGGGAATCGGATGGTGGATGTAGCCGCAAGCAACAGCAAGTTGGTGGACCGATCGCTGCGGATCCTGAGGGATCTGGCCGGTGTCGAGCGGGAGCGTGGGCTAACGCTGCTTGAGGACGCCGGCGGATCGGTCAAACTCGCTTTGTTGATGGCGGCTGCTGACTTGTCTGTCGACCAGGCATGTGAGCTGCTTCAGCAGCATGACCAGCAGCTTCGCTCGGCACTGGCCTCCTGCGGAGCTCAGCTGATGGAGGCCTGATCGAACGATCCCCAGTAAGGGGAGGTGAACAGATCGAGCTTTGATCGGGTCTCGGCTGGCACCTGTTCCTTGGGCGTGATCAAGGCATTGGCGAGGGCTGTGTGGGCCGTCGAAGCAGGAGGCTTTTGCTTCAGCTGCTGCATCAAACCGCTCAGGATCGGTTCGGTGGCCGAGGCATTGGCCTGCAGGTTGCTAATCACCATCTCCACAGAGACCGCGTCATGGTCTTCATGCCAGCAGTCAAAGTCGGTGACCATGCTCAGGGAGGCATAGGCCAATTCGGCTTCCCTGGCCAGGCGGGCCTCGGTGTGATTGGTCATCCCGATGACTGAACAACCCCAGGAGCGGTAGAGCTTGCTTTCGGCCTGAGTGGAAAAGGCGGGGCCCTCCATGCAGAGATACGTTCCTCCTCGATGCAGCTTTTGACCCTTCGGCAAGCCCTTCTCGGCGGCATCGGCCAGCAGGGCACTTAACTGCGGGCAGAAAGGTTCGGCAAGGCTGACGTGAGCCACACAGCCGTTCCCGAAAAAACTGGATGGCCTTTGACGCGTGCGGTCAATGAACTGATCCGGTACGACCATGTCCCGCGGATGCAAATGGCCCTGGAGTGATCCAACCGCGGAGAGGGAGATCAACCAGCGCACCCCCAGCGACCGCATCGCCCAGATGTTGGCTCGGTAGGGAACTTCACTGGGCAGCAGCTGGTGATGCCGGCCATGGCGGGCCAGGAAGACGGTCTCGACCCCCTCAAGCTCTCCCAATCGCAGTTGATCGGATGGCGCCCCGAAAGGTGTTTGTATCGCACGTTCTTCCACCTGGCTTAAGCCGGGAATCGAATACAGGCCGCTACCGCCGATGACACCAAAGCGGGCTCCCTCGAGATCTGCCATGCCACTACTCTCACTACACTCCAGTTTTGCTCGCGCGATCATGACTAAGGCCTTGATGGACACGGAAGCAGGCCTGATCGAGCTCGAGCTATTTGATGCCGATGCCCCGAACACTGTCGCCAACTTCGTGAAGCTGGTGAAAGACGGCTTTTACGACGGCCTGGCTTTTCACCGGGTGATCCCGGGTTTTATGGCCCAGGGAGGATGCCCCAACAGCCGTGAGGGCGCCCGCGGCATGGCTGGAACCGGAGGTCCCGGTTACCAGATCGATTGCGAGATCAACCCGCAGAAGCACCAGGCCGGAACCCTCGCCATGGCCCATGCCGGCCGCAACACCGGTGGTTCGCAGTTCTACATCTGCCATGAGGCCCAGTCCCACCTCGACGGTGTCCATACAGTGTTTGGCCACACCGGCAACATGGATGTGGTGTTGAAGCTCTCCAACGGCTCCCGGATCAACAAAGTGACGATCCAGGAGGGCTGATCAGCGCCGCGTCCAGTGCAGGAGTGACGGGCCGTTTTCGATCAGTCCGTCACTGCTCATGTCGATCAGCTCATTGAGCTGATGCTCCAACCTCTCAAGATTCTGGGGCGGGTGGAGTGCCATCCGCTCGGTCGGAACCCGCATAAGTCCCACCCGTTCGGTAGCCGCCAGAGCCGCCAGGCTTTGCAGCAGGGGGCTGGCATCTCCACCATCTGGGGACAGTTTCCAGACGAATTGCGGACGGTCCCAGAGCGCCAAGAGACGGGGCTCATGCAGGGCCTCGAGGCTGAAGCCATGGCGATGCGCGATTCCCTCCACTTCCAAGCGAATGGTGGGCCAGCTTTCCGGGCCAACGTTCACCGCCAGCGCCAGAACCACACAAGGACTCTCAGATTCGAAGAGATGTCCGAGCTTCTCTCGCTTGGCCGCTAAGTAGTCGGCGTTATGAACGCCTGGGTCCATCACCAGCGGCACCCGCTCTTCCACCTGAAGGCCATAGCCACCGAGTCCGGCAATCTTGCGCGGGTTGTTTGTGAGCAGGCGCAGCCGATGGATACCCAGGTCAGAGAGAATCTGGGCGCCGACGCCGTAGTTGCGGAGATCCGCTGGGAAGCCGAGGCGTTCATTGGCTTCAACGGTGTCTAAACCTGCTTCCTGAAGGCTGTAGGCCTTCAGTTTGTTGATCAGGCCGATGCCACGTCCTTCCTGCCGCAGGTAGACGACTACACCCTCCCCTTCCGCTTCGATCTGGCGCAATGCCGCCTCCAGCTGGGGCCGGCAGTCACAACGCAGCGAGCCAAAGGCATCACCGGTGAGGCATTCGGAATGCATGCGCACCAGTACTGGCTCACGCAGGGCATTCGGTTCGCCCTTGATCAGAGCAACATGTTCAGAACCATCCAGTTCGTTGCGATAACCCACCGCCTGGAAGGTCCCGAAGCGGCTCGGCATCTGTGCCTGGGCCAGTCGGCGGACAAACCGCTCGTTCTCCAGCCGGTAACGGATCAGGTCAGCAATGCTGATCAGCTTCAGCCCCCACCGATCGGCGTAGCTGCGCAGCTCCGGCAGCCGGGCCATCGAGCCATCGCTGTTTTGGATTTCGCAGATCACCCCCGCAGGGCTGAGGCCTGCCAGCTGTGACAGATCGACGGCGGCTTCAGTGTGGCCAGCGCGCTTCAGCACGCCACCAGGGCGGGCGCGCAAGGGAAAGATGTGCCCGGGTCTGCGCAGTTCAGCCGGCCGAGTGGCCGGATTGAGCGCCACCTGAATTGTGGCGGCGCGGTCTTCGGCGGAGATTCCCGTGGTCACCCCATGCTCAATTCCGGCATCGATGCTCACCGTGAAGGCCGTTTCGTTGGCGTCGGTGTTGCGATCCACCATCAGCGGCAGATCGAGTTCATCCAGCCGTTGTCCCTCCATGGCGAGACAGATCAGGCCGCGCGCCTCGGTGGCCATGAAGTTGATCGCCTCTGGAGTTGCGAACTGGGCTGCGCATATCAAATCACCTTCGTTCTCCCGCTGTTCGTCGTCCACCACGACAATGCACTCACCATTTCGGATCGCCGCGAGGGCATCGCTGATGGCATCAAACGCAATGGGATCGTTCGCGGAGTCAAGGGAACTGGGGTTCAGGAGCCTGGTCGCCGGTTGATGACCTCATTATTGATCTCTGTACGATCAGCCGTTGGTTGGTTGATTCAATGGCAGGCAACAAAGCGTCGGCGGTTGAAGCGATGGCAACGTTGAAGGGCGGACGGGTTGCTGTCATTGGCGCCTCCGGCTATGGCGGCCTGCAGACCATCCGTCTGCTGCAGGGACACCCGGGTCTTTCCGTCAGTTTTCTCGGCGGTGAACGCAGTGCCGGCCAACGCTGGAGTTCTGTTTGTTCCTTCCTGCCCCTGCCGGATGACCCGATGGTGGAATCGGCAGACCCCGATCGGATTGCGGCCTGCTCCGACTTCGCCGTTCTGAGTCTTCCCAACGGCCTGGCATGCCAAATGGCGCCACAACTGTTGGAGCGTGGTGTGCGGGTTGTGGATCTTTCCGCCGACTTCCGCTACCGCTCCCTGGACCAGTGGCTTCAGGTGTATGCCAAGGAGGCCGGATCTCTCAATCGAAAGGATGCCGAGCTCTGCAGCAATGCTGTCTATGGCCTGCCTGAATGGAACGGCCCTGCGATCGCCGAGGCGAAGTTGGTGGCAGCTCCCGGATGTTTCCCCACCGCGAGTTTGCTGCCCTTGCTCCCTTTTCTCAAGCAAGGTCTGATTGAGACGAACGGCATCGTGATTGATGCCAAGACCGGCACCTCCGGTGGTGGACGGGTGCCAAAGGAAGCGATGTTGCTGGCGGAAGCCTCTGAATCCATTGCGCCCTACGGCGTGATCGGTCATCGCCACACCTCAGAGATTGAACAGATGGCGACGGAGGTGGCTGGGCAGGAGGTGCGTCTTCAGTTCACGCCGCACCTCGTGCCGATGGTTCGTGGTCTGCTCTCAACGGTGTACGCCCGACTGCGCGACCCCGGCCTCACCGCTGAGGATTGCACCACCGTTCTGGACGCCATCTATAGGCACCATCCCTGCGTTGAGGTGCTCCCAGTGGGCACCTACCCCGCCACCAAATGGGCGCGGCACACGAATCGCGCCCTGCTGTCAGTTCAGGTGGACACCCGCACGGGCCAGCTGGTGTTGATGAGTGCGATCGACAACCTGATCAAGGGCCAGGCGGGGCAGGGCGTGCAATGCCTGAACCTGATGGCCGGTCTCGCGCCTGAGACGGGTCTGCCTCTGCAGTCGTTCTATCCCTGACGCCAGGTTGGCTTCAGGCCAGCAAGGGCAGCAGGCAAGAGCAGGTGTTCCTGCTCCTGGATCCGTTTGGCAAGCGTGGCGTGGTCATCACCATCGAGAACGGGGACGGCGGCCTGGGCCAAGATCGGGCCGGCATCCAACTCCTCGGTGACCATGTGAACCGTGCAGCCGGTGAGCTTCACCCCTGCTTCTAAGGCCTGCCCCACCGCGTCCATGCCGCGGAAGCTGGGCAACAACGATGGGTGGATGTTGATCAAGCGTTCAGAAAATCCGCTGATTAATACATCGGTGACGATCCGCATCCAACCCGCCATCACCACCAGCTCCACCTTGTCGGCGTGGAAGAGGCGCACCAGTTCGGCGTCCAACTCGCGACGGTCCTTGATCACGCGATGGTCGAGCACCGACACAGGAATCCCGAGACGTTCCGCCCGCTGCTGGGCACCACAGCCCGGATTGTTCACCACCAGCCGTTGAATCCGTGCGTTGAGCTCCCCCGCCTGGATCACCTGGGCCAGGGCCTCGAAGTTGCTGCCGTTTCCGGATGCCATCACCCCCAGCTGCAAGGGGGCCTGGTCAGCTCGAATGTTGTGGCTAGGGTCAGTCAAAGCGGGGTCCGGTCCATGTCCCATCTCTCCATCCTGCCGACTGTCTTTACCGATCTCGAGCGACTTGTGCGTGCCCTGCGTGATGAGGGCTTAAGTGTTGAGCGAACGACCGAATTACAGGGTTTTGCTGACGATTCCCGCACCGTTGATGTGCTTGCTGTTCATGGCGATGCCATGCCCCTCGGCTGGACCCAGCGGGAGGACGGCACGATCGTGATGCATGGCGACATTCAACGGATCAGCCGCCAGCCTGGGCTTGAACAGCGGTTGCAGCGGGTGACGCGTCGCTATGCCCTGCTCCATGCCATGGACCAGGTGCGTTTTGGCGCGATGGGATCGGCCGACCTGATCCTGCAATCCCACTGACGTGCCATATCCGGTTCAGATCAGGCTCGATCTGAGCCATCCCGAAACGCAGACCATCGGTGTGTCCATCCAATGGACACCTCAGACGAGGCGCCAGACCTTTCAGCTTCCTGTGTGGACCCCGGGGTCCTACACGGTGCGCGATCACGCTCAGCACCTTCACAGCCTGGAGCTGCTGGCCAACGGCGAAGAGCTCGCGGTGCGTCGTTTGGCGCCCCACCAGTGGCTCTGTGATCTGCCCGATCTGAGCCCGCTCACGGTCAACTATCAGCTTGAGGCAAGGGATCTGACCGTCCGCACTGGGTTGCTGGATCCTGATTTTGCCTCGCTCTGTCTCGCCGCTGTGGCGATGGATATCGATGGTTGCCGCTGGTCGCCCCACCGCGTTGCGGTGAAGGCTCCGGAGCACTGGAGTGTGCATCTGCCCCTTGAGACCGGTCCTGAGGGGTGGATCGCTACGGATTTCGATGCCCTCGTCGACAGCCCGCTCCATGCCGGTCCCTTTCAGGCGGAACCCTTCACGGTGCAGGGCTGCAGCCATGAGTTGTTGTTAATCGGCGCTCCGCCAATGGGTTGGCCGCCAAACTTTCTAAGCGACATCGAGCGCGTTTGCAGCGCGACCTGTCGCTTGATGGGAACTTCTCCTCCGGCTGGGGATCGCTATCAGTTAGTTCTGCAACTGCTCGACCAGGGCTACGGCGGCCTCGAGCACGATCACAGTGCCGTGCTGCAATTCAGTTGGTCAGCTTTGGCCAAGCCCAAGGGCTACCGGCAGCTGTTGCAGTTGATCGGCCACGAATATCTGCACCAATGGAACGTGCGCCGGCTGCGGCCTGTTGAGCTGCGTCCCTACGACTACGGACAGGCGGTGATCACCGAGGGCCTCTGGTTTGCCGAGGGGATCACCAGTTACTACGACCTGAGCCTGCCCCTGCTGGCGGGGCGTTCGGATCGACCGACGCTGCTCAAGGATCTTGGGGAGGAGCTCTCCAGCGTGTTGATGTCACCCGGATGCTCCGTTCAATCGCTGGCAGCCAGTGCCCGTGAAGCGTGGATCAAGCTCTACAAGGCGACGCCCGCGTCACGGGATACGCAGATCAGCTACTACCGATTGGGTGCCGCGGTGGCCTTCTGCCTGGATGTGCGCTTGCGGCAGCGCGGTCAATCCATGGCTGTCATCCTGCGGGAACTATGGCTAAGGCTTGGCCGTCAGGCCCGCGGTTACAGCCGACACGACATCAAAGCCGCCTTGGCCGAATGGGATGCCGACTTGGCGACCGATCTGGATCAATGGCTGGATCAACCCGAGGCTCTTCCCTTGATCGATTGCGTGGAGGCTCTCGGGCTGCGGATGGATCCAGTTCCGCTCAAGCATCCCGATCATGGACTCACCCTCAAGGATGGAGACGGTGCCGCCTTGATTCAGCGGGTGCGGCGCCAGAGTCCCGGCCAACGGGCTGGGCTTGTGGTGGGCGATGAGTTGCTTGCGATCAATGGCTATCGGGTGCGTCGCGGCAGCGATCTCCCTTCTCTGTTGGAGCAGCAGGACTGCGTGAGCGTCACCTATGCGCGACGCAGTCTCTTGAAGGAGACCCAGTTGTTTCCTGACAAAGGTGTGGACCATTGGTCTTTGGATTGGGATCCTGGGTGCACAACGGAACAACGGCAATTGCGGGATCGATGGTTCGAGATCGTTTAAGTCGTTATTGGAGCGATCTTCGGAGTCGCGTTCAGGAGCATCGGGGTCTCTCGATTACTGCAGCAGCAGCAGGGTCGTTGGCGCTGGGCTTGGTGGGCTGGGTGTTGGTGGATCAGGGTGGGCTGTCCCATGCAGGGGTTCGCCCGTCCCTGATGGAGCTGCTCGACCAGGTGGGGAGGGAACGCGGTCGCCAATTGGAAGAGAACCCGTCCTCCTCGGTGCCTTTACCGCCGAAGTCACGCTCGTGGCGCTCTCCATTGGCTCGACAATGCTCAGATGTCGATACCGCGTTGAGGTCCCGTCTGAACCAGCTCGATGCCCGGTCGAGCTCCTGGCGTGCATTCGTGAAGATCGATCCCACGAATTTCGGTGAGCGCTACGACCAAGACGCGTTCGGTCGTCGGATTGACGCCACTCCCAGGGTGGTGGTGCTGCACGAGACGGTTTATTCACTCGGTTCCGCCTTGAACACCTTCATGACACCCCACCCGCGAGATGAGGATCAGGTGAGCTATCACACACTTGTAGGGCAGGACGGGCGTGTTCTGGATTTGGTGGACCCGTTAAATCGCGCCTATGGCGCCGGTTTTTCAGCTTTTCTGGGTGAGTGGGCGATCACCAATAAGAAGCTCAAGGGCTCTGTGAACAACTTCGCGTTGCACCTAAGCCTGGAAACACCGCCTTCAGGGGCGAACGCCAATGGCACCCATGCCGGCTACACGACCCAGCAATACGACGCGTTGGCTTTGGTGTTGTCGGGTTGGATCCGTTCTTTCAATCTCCCTCCAGCGGCGATCACGACCCATCGCCATGTGGATCTGGGCGGAGAACGGGGTGATCCGCGGAGCTTCGATTGGTCGAAACTTCAGGTGAGGTTGGCGGCTCTTGGCGACCTCTGTGTGACCTGAAGCGTCGTTAGCTTCTTGCTTGCTGTTAGCGCCGCGTTGACAACACTCCCCAGCGACGATCTGGATCGTGTCATCGAAATGGCTTGGGAAGACCGCACTCCCTTCGAGGCAATTGAATTTCAGTTCGGACTCTCCGAGCCTCAAGTGATTGCTGTGATGCGGCAGCACTTGAAATCGTCGTCGTTCAAGCTGTGGCGCAAGCGGGTGAGCGGCCGCAAAACGAAGCATGCTGCGACAAGCCGCTCAGAGCGTTTTCGGGCCAGTTGTCACAAGTAATCAACTCCTGCCTCGTTTCACCGCAGGACGCCTCGCAGGATCCCCTCGACAAGCTCAGCGGGAATGACGCCGGGAGAGAAGTTTGAGGCTGAGTTACGGAGGTTCGGGCCTGAGATCAGCGCTGTAGCCACCGGCCGCATCACTCCCGCAAGAGGGACCCGGTCAGCTCTGGATTGGGGAGGAGTCGTAAAGGCCCTCACGCAGCCATAGAAATCCCTGGCTTCTTTGCACTGGTCAGCCACCTCGGGGGCTACCTGAGCGATTGCTGCTGTTGGGAGAAGCAAGCCAACAGCAAGTGGTAAGAACAGTTTTTTCATCGATCTGCCGTACTGGATCGATGAAAAAACAGACACGGGACTTTCACATCCCCCAAATGGGTGATGGTTGTCGCATCTTTTTCTCCCCTTGTTAAGGGATTGGCGGACTCAGGGATTGGATTGGGGCTCATCCACATCCCAGTTCTTCCCGTGAATGGCCTCTAAACCGTGATGTAGGGGGTGGGTTGGCGGCCGCCGTAAATCAACCCGTGCAGCTCAGGATCTTGCATGTAGCCCAGCACCCGAGAGGGGTAATCCAGCTTTCCGTTGTGGAGATAAGTGAGGGTGGCGATCGCCTTGGCATCCAGATACGAGCGACTCGCCTGCAGCATCAAGCTCTCCGGGAGGCCAAGGGCCAGCTTTAGCCGTTGGAACTTCGCCGCCAAAAAAGTGATGTTCATCTCGGGGTCCAGCAGCTGTTTGCGGGCCCAGGTGATCTCCTCCTTCGTCGGGTTCGCAGGCAGTCGCTTCTGATGGATAAGTTCCGAAACTCCGAGCTGGGCCGGTCCATGGGTCTTCACCAGACCGGAATGGGCGATGAAGGGGAGGCTCTCCCCCGGTTTGGAATGCTGGATCTCGTCGAACAGCACCGCTGTGATCAGCATCGGGTTGACACGATGCGTCTTCGATTCGCGCAGGATGACCGGTTTCAGCTCGCGCAGGCGATCCAACGTTTGCGAACGCAGCGGTTTGAGCTGATCCACGCTGTTTGTGAACAGCTGGGCAAGCTGTGTCTGGGGGCCATGCACACCGAAGCGCCGTTGCAGCAGCTTCAGTTCTTCCGGTGAAAAGTCTGTTGGCTCGAGTCTGTCCTCGACAACCACAGGCACCTGATTCTCGCGATCAGTGACAGGTTGTGCCCACTGTCCGATCAAGCAAAAGCTTGCTGCTGTCGCCAGAAGCGCAGTCGTTAATCGCAGTGGCTCAGCCATGGGGGCTGGAAAACCGGTCAGTGGAAGGTGACATGAAACTAACTGGGGTGTCCTTTTGCGTGGGCATCCCGTCAGATCCTGGATACGTTCAGCAAGACTGCATCGCCCGCCCGGCATGAGCTTCCCGGATTTCAGCGCTTCCGACGCTCAGATTCAATGGCAGCGTTTCTGTGATCTCAGCTGGTACCACGATGATCTTGGGGTCTGGTTGGACATCAGCCGGATGCACGTCAACGCCGCAGACCTGCAGCAGTTGCAGCCGCGGATGGACAAGGCCTTCACCGCGATGCAGGAGCTTGAAGCCGGAGCGATCGCCAATCCGGATGAACAGCGTCAGGTGGGTCACTACTGGCTGCGCACTCCCGAACTTGCTCCAAGCTCAGAACTGCAGCAGCACATCTCCAGGGAAATCGAGTTAATCGCCGCCTTCGGGCGCGATGTGATCAACGGAACGATCAAGGCGCCCAACGGTGAAGCCTTCACCGATGTGCTCTGGATCGGCATTGGCGGCAGCGGTCTGGGTCCGGCATTGATGATTCGAGCTCTGCAGAACCCCGGTCAGGGACTTCCCTTCCATTTCTTCGACAATGTCGACCCCAATGGGATGAGCAACGTCCTGGCGGGTCTTGATGGTCGCTTGGATCGCACGCTGGTGGTGACTGTGAGTAAGTCGGGAGGAACCCCCGAACCGCATATCGGCTTGGAGCAGGCCCGCCATCGGCTTGAAGCGGCTGGAGGCCAGTGGGCTGGTCAGGCTGTCGCTGTGACGATGCTGAACAGCAAGTTGGATCAGCAAGCTCAGTCCGAGGCTTGGCTCAAACGATTCGACATGTTCGATTGGGTCGGTGGCCGCACCAGCATCACCAGTGCCGTCGGCCTGCTGCCTGGGGCCCTGATCGGTTGCGACATCCGCGACTTTCTCGCTGGCGCCTCGCAGATGGATGCCGCTACCCGCGAGGCGGATCTGCGTCGGAATCCGGCTGCCCTGATGGCGGCCTCCTGGTTTGTCGCCGGCGGCGGTCGGGGTCAGCGCGACATGGTCGTTCTGCCTTATCGCGATCGCCTGGAGGTGTTCAGCCGTTACCTCCAGCAGCTGGTGATGGAATCCCTGGGCAAGCGCCTTGATCGCAACGGTGATGTTGTTCACCAAGGCATTGCTGTTTACGGCAACAAGGGATCCACCGATCAGCACGCCTACGTGCAACAACTTCGTGATGGTGTCGACAACTTCTTCGCCACCTTCATCGAGGTTCTGGAGGATGTCAGCGACATACCCTCGATTGGTGGCGAATGCCCCGGCGACTTCCTTGACGGATTCCTGCAGGGCACCCGCTCAGCCCTCACTGAGGGTGGGCGCCAGAGCATGACGATCAGCATGCGCTGCTTTGATGCCCGGCGTCTCGGTGCCTTGATTGCGCTGTTCGAGCGCGCCGTTGGCCTGTATGGCGAACTCGTCAACATCAATGCCTACCACCAGCCCGGCGTTGAGGCAGGCAAAAAAGCAGCGGCGGCGATTCTCGACCTGCAAGGCCGTGTGGAAGCGATCTTGGCCGACGGTGTGGCCCGTTCCGCCGACGAGATCCGCCTGGTCCTCGGGGATGGCACCGATGAATCCATTTTCTGGATCCTGCGTCATCTCACTGGCAACAAGCGGGGTTTCAATGCTCAGGGGGACTGGGGCAAACCAGCTTCTATGCGGTTCAGCAAGAGCTGATTGCGCCTGGTATCAGGGCACCAGGTTGACCAGTTTCCCGGGAACCACAATCACCCGCCGGGGTGCGGCGCCCTCTAACCATTTTTCGGCAACTTCACTGGCTAGGGCGAGCCGTTCTAACTCCTGCTTGTCGGCAGAAGCGGGAACCTGAATCTTGCCCCGCACCTTGCCCTTTACCTGGATCACCAGTTCAACACTGTCTTGAATAAGAGCCGACGGATCGAGGTCTGGCCAGGTTTGGCGATGAACACTTCCGATTCCCCCGAGGCGGCTCCAGAACTCTTCTGCTAGGTGCGGTGCAAAGGGGGCTAAGAGGCGAACCAGGCCGGAGAGGGCCTCCTGTAACACAGGATCACTCAGGGCGGCGACGCCTGTTGCGCTGATGGCATTGGAGAGCTTCATCAGCTCGGAGATCGCCGTATTCAGCTGAATCTCATCGCTGAGATCTTCGCTGACGGCTTCGATGGCGAGATGCAGGGCACGACGCACGGCGCTGTCGGCTTCATGAAGCGAATCCGGCCGTTGCATCGGCTCCATGGAATCGATGCGCGCAGCACCCGCCTCAACAATCCGCCATAGCCGTTGAAGGAAACGGAACTGCCCTTCCACATCGGCGTCATCCCATTCCAGATCTTTCTCCGGAGGAGCCTTGAACAGGATGAACATGCGGGCCGTATCAGCGCCGTAGCGGTCAATCACCGCAGCAGGGTCGACGCCGTTGTACTTCGACTTCGACATCTTTTCGAACAACACCTCCAGCTTGTCGCCGCTGCTGGGGTCGCGGGGATCCTCTGGATCCGCAACATCCGCAGGAGCGATGTACTTGCCGGTTGTCGCATTTCTGTAGGTGATCCCTTGCACCATGCCCTGGGTGAGGAGGCGTTCAAAGGGCTCATTGATGTCAATCAGGCCCCGATCCTTGAGCGCCTTGGTGAAGAAGCGTGCATAGAGCAGGTGCAGGATCGCGTGCTCGATCCCACCCACGTACTGCTTCACCGGCAACCAGCGGTTCACCGCCTCCTTGGTGAAGGGCTTTTCGGTGTTGTGGGGATCCGCAAAACGGAGGAAATACCAGGAGGAACACATAAACGTGTCCATGGTGTCGGTCTCGCGCTTGGCGGGCTTGCCACAGTTGGGGCAGGGCACGTTGACCCAATCGCTCTGCTGACTCAGGGGCGAGCCACCCTTCCCAGAAAGATCAATGCCCCGGGGCAGTTCCACCGGTAGGTCTTCTTTGGGGACAGCTACAGCCCCGCAGTCATCGCAGTGAATAACAGGAATCGGGCAGCCCCAGTAGCGCTGACGGGAGATCAGCCAGTCGCGTAATCGATAGGTGACTTTGCTGCTGGCCCATCCCTGTGCTGCGCCATGGCTGGTGATGGAGGTCTTGGCCTCGGTTGAGGTGATGCCATCGAACTCCCCGGAATGGATCAGTGTTCCGGCATCAGTCCAGGCCTGACCAGCGGCGATCGCCTCCGCAGCCCCCTCTGCATCGATCACCTGCTGAATCGGCAGTTCATTCGATTGGGCAAAGGCGATGTCACGTTGGTCGTGGGCCGGCACGCCCATGACGGCCCCGGTGCCGTATTCGGCGAGCACGTAGTCGGCGATCCAGACCGGAAGAACAGCTCCCGTCAGGGGGTTGACGACGTGACTGCCGATGGGAACACCCCGCTTGGGTCGGTCATCGCTGGTGCGTTCGATCGTGCTGAGCCGCGCCACCTCCCTTTTGAAGGCTTCGACCGTCGCCATCTGCTCAGTGCTTGTCAGGTCGTCGACTAGCTGGTTTTCCGGAGCCAGCACCACGTAGCTCGCCCCGGCGAGGGTGTCGGGCCGGGTGGTGAACACGGTGATCGTCTGGTCCTGGGCCCCTTCAACGCAGAAGGTGATTTCCGCGCCTTCGGAGCGGCCGATCCAGTTGGCCTGCATGGTGCGTACCCGTTCCGGCCAGCCCTGGAGCGCGTCAAGGTCGTTAAGAAGCGGTTCGGCGTAGTCGGTGATGCGTAGGAACCATTGGTTCAGCTGGCGTTGTTCCACCAGGGCCCCGGAGCGCCAGGAGCGGCCGTCGCCATCCACCTGCTCATTGGCCAGAACGGTCTGATCGACGGGGTCCCAGTTGACGGTTGCATTTTTGCGATAGGCCAGGCCCCCTTCGAGCAGCTCAAGAAACAGCCATTGGGTCCAGCGGTAGTAGTCGCTGTGGCAGGTCGCCTGTTCGCGGCTCCAGTCAATCGACAAGCCAAGACGATCCAGTTGCGCCCGCATCTGATCGATGTTTCGGTCGGTCCAGTCCCCAGGATCGACATTCCTCTCGATCGCGGCATTTTCCGCGGGGAGTCCGAAGGCATCCCAGCCCATGGGATGAAGTACAGAGTGTCCCCGCATGCGCTGAACACGGGCGATCACGTCGGTGATGACGTAATTGCGCACATGGCCCATGTGCAAGCTTCCCGATGGGTACGGGAACATCGACAGGGCAAAGAAGCCAGGTTTGTCACTGTTCTCGTCGGTGGCATCCACCCCATCGGTCTTCCAGCTGTCCTGCCAGCGCTGTTCCAGCACTACGGGGTCGTAACGATCGTTCTGCGTACTGGCGTCGACGGCAGGGTTGGCATCGTTCACGGAACCAGCGCTCGGCAAGGTTGCGATCGTGCCACATGCCTGGTGTTCAGCCGAGGGAGCGGATCACAGTGATCTGGCGTCGATTGATCAGCACGGGCCGGCTGGCTGCCATGCGTTCAATGGCCAGAAATTCAGGGTCCTGCCAGATCAGACGCCCCTCGATGGGCTCTTGACCAACCAGCCCGATGCTGAGTGGCAGCTGTTCACGAATCCAGCTCTGCAGCAGCCGAACCCCCGGAAGACTTGGATCAAGTGGAGCTGTCTCCATAGGATTCAGGGGCGATACCGGCCACGCATGCTGCAGTTCAGCAAATATCAGGGACTTGGCAACGACTTCCTGATTGTGGAGGGCCGGCAGGGACAACTGCCCGATGCCATTAGTGATCCCGACCCTTCCTGGGTGCGCCATATCTGCGATCGGCGTTTCGGTGTTGGCGCGGATGGTCTGATCCTGGCGCTTCCACCTCAGGCGGTGGGTGAACTGCGCATGCGGATCATCAATGCTGATGGAAGTGAGGCCGAGATGTGCGGCAACGGCATTCGTTGCCTGGCGCGTTATCTGGCCGATACCGATGGAGATGCGCCAGGCCGAAGTTGGGACATCGAAACCCTCGCGGGAATGATTCGCCCTGAACTCATGGCGGACCGCCAGTTGCGGGTGGATATGGGGCCTCCATTCCTCACGCCTGAAGGCATCCCCACAACACTGATGCCGGAGGACGGTCTGCCCCAGGGGGTGTTGATGCTGGAGGACGATCAACTGAAGGTGGCCGCTGTTGGTATGGGCAACCCTCACGTTGTGATTCCCGTTGAGGATCTCGCCAGCATTCCTTTTGATGCCTGGGGAGCTGCCCTGGAGGTGCATCCAGCGTTCCCGGCCAAAACCAATGTTCATTTCCTTCAGGTTCACAGCCGTGAACGTCTGGAGATCCGGGTATGGGAGCGGGGTGCAGGTCCGACCCTGGCCTGCGGCACTGGTGCCTGCGCCACCCTCGTGGCTGCGGTGTTGCTGGGCCTCGCCGATGACTGTGCCGAGGTTTTACTTCCCGGCGGACCGCTGATGATCGAATGGCGCGATCGAAGTGGTTCGGTGCTGATGACTGGACCGGCGGAGGCAGTGTTTGATGGTGTACTGACGCCAGAGTTGGTTCCTGGTCCGTCTGCCGTGGCTCCCCAGGTCAGTCCCGTTAACCAGGTCAACACCAATTCCTCACCCGCCAAAGAGGTGACGCCTGCAGCGAGTCCAGAGGACGAAGCGGCCGCCCTGGAGCAGGTGCAGAACTTTCTGAACTCCACCTCTCTCGATTCGATGCTCAATCTCGCCAGTGAGTCACTGGAGCAACGCACCAAGGCGCGGTTCGAGCGTGGGACGCCCTGAGCTCTATCTGGATGCTGCTGCCACGACGCCGCCACTGCCGGCGGTGCTCGCGGTGATGCAGCAGCTTCAGCAGTCGGCCTGGGCGAACCCCAGCAGTCTCCATGGAGCAGGGCTGGCAGCAGCGGAGGCCCTCGAACGGGCCCGCTGGTGTACTGCTGATCGTTTTGGTGTCGGCGCTGATCAGCTGATCGTCACCTCTGGGGCGACTGAATCCGTCCATCTCGCCCTTCTCGGCAGTGCCGCGGGTCTTGCTCCCGGCCGTGTGGTGATCTCTGCAGTGGAGCATCCAGCGGTGATCGCTGCGGCTTACCAACTCGAGGCCCAGGGGTGGAGCGTTGCTGAATGGCCTGTCGATGGGCAGGGAGTGGTGCGACTGGACCAACTCGATCAGCTGTTGTCTGCTCCGACGCGGTTGGTGTCCCTGACCGCTGCCCAGGGTGAGGTGGGTGCGCTTCAACCTGTGATCGAGGTTGCCCAGGCCTGCCGCAAGCGCGGCATCGTGATCCACAGCGATGCCACCCAACTCGTCCCGCAGGGCTGTTTCCCGTTCGAGCGGCTCGGGGTCGACTTGTTGACCCTCTCCGCCCACAAGTTCCGTGGTCCCCGGGGCGTGGGCCTGCTGATTCGCGCCCCAGGTGTTGCCCTCTCGCCGCTCCAGGGCGGCGGTGGACAGGAGCATGGTCTGCGCTCCGGTACTGAACCCGTCGCTCTTGTCAGCGGTATGGCAGAAGCTCTGAAGGCGCTTCCAAGCTTTGACCCCGTTACGCATCCCGTTCCCCCTGGCAGCGCAGTGCAGATCCGTCGCCAACGCGATCAACTGCTTGAGCGCCTACTGGAGCTTCCCCAGCTCCGGCTTTGCGGCCCGCCGCTATCAGGCCGTTTGCCCCACCACATCGCGCTTCTGGTGAAGTCGGCCGATGGCATGCCTCTGCCGGGGCGCGACCTCGTGCGGCGGCTTGCAGCTGCGGGAGTGGCCTGCAGCAGTGGCAGCGCCTGCAACAGTGGAAGCAGCTCAGACAGTGCCGCTCTCACGGCCATGGGGATTCCCGAGCCTGAACGGCAGTCAGGGCTGCGCCTGACCCTTGGCCCTTGGCTCTCTGATCAGGAACTCGACGCCGTTCCAGGCCGTTTTGAATCCGTATTGGGGGCTTTTCCCTGACATGCTTTGGCGATGACTCATTCCGACGCCCCCTGTCTCGACCTCCCCGCGGATCTGCTCGCAGCCGAGGAGGCCATGTTGCAAGCCGCTCTGGCAGCGGTGGGTTCCGGCGACGGCCATCGCTGGGCAGCAAGCCTGCGGTTTGAGGGGTTGCGACTGCTGCCGGTGGCGGTGCGTCTGGCCCGTTCACTCATCGTTGCCGGTCAGCAGCTGGTGATGGTCTGGCCCGACGCCGGCGCTGCAGCCCTAGCGCGGCGTGATGCGGAGGATCTCAAAGACGTGATCCTCGACTTCAATCAGCTGAAACGCTCGGACAGCACAACTCCCGATACGCGCCTGCTCCTCGCGGTGAATCCTTCGCCCGCTGATTACGAGGAGTTCCAGGCCTTGTGCGAAAACCATGCCGGAGTGATCCTGATGCTGAATGGACGTCTTGAAGACGCCGCTGTAGGGATCGGCAGCGTGGCCCGGGAGCGCCGCAAGGGTTTCGTGGCCAGTTGGCAACAGGCCTATTGGCTCCAGCCGTTGGATGGAGGAGCGCTGATGCGCTGCTTCCCCGATGACTGGCGTCTCTATCGCCAGGATCCCGATGGGTACCGGCAATTGGAGGTGCTTCCCGAACGCCCGGACCCTGACACCACCGCAGCTCTGCTGGCTGGGGAAGATCCTGACAGCATCAAGCAGCAGCTCTCCGGCGTTGATCGCTTCCTTGATGGTCTTCGCAATTGAGATGCGGTTGGCTTGATCCAGGATCAGACACTCTTTAAGGTTCGTGCCCAAGCTCCCCTTCGATGGTGCTCAACAGGCTGCGATCCTTTTCTCCCATCGATGCAGTGGCAGCTGTTGTCGCCCTGGCAGCTCTGGGTGGAGTGATCTGGTCCCCCAAGCTCTCGAATGCAGTCGCGAAAGCGACTGGTGCCGTGAAGCCTGTGCGGGTCAGCGTGGATGTGCGTCATCTGTACAGCGCCAATCCCGAGCAACTGCTGAATTCAGCCCGGGAGGAAGCGGCGCTCAACATCGTGATACGGAACCAACCAGCCGGCCGTGTGACTTTGGTTTCGGTGGATGACCTCACCAATTCCCTGACGGCAGTTCAGCCCGATGGTTCGGTGGTTGTTGCTGATGCCCCCAGCACCGCCCTCCCCCGACATGCTCGTTTTGTGATGGAGGCCAATGCGGAGATCAAACCTTCCGGTGTTGTGATTGGCGGGACCAAGCTCAAGGTGGGTGTCCCCGTTGAGCTTGAAGGACGTCTCTACCGCTTAAACGGTGTCGTCAGTGGAGTGACGCCTCTGTGATGCGCTCTGCTCTATTCACCCTGCTTTTGTTGGCTCCCCAGTTGCCCCTGAGGGCAGCAACTCCGTTGCTGGCACCGCCACCGGTGGTTCAACGCCAAGGCCAAGTGCTGCTCACCGGTGGAGCCCTTTGTCCGGCATTGCAATCGGCCCTGGAAACCGCTGTAGGTCCGGAAAAGCGGGTGTGGAGCGTCAGTGTTGTGGATCAACGCGGCCAGTTGCTGGCTGAGCTGAACGGGGGGGTTCCCCGTGTTCCAGCATCCAATCAAAAACTGGTCAGCACGGCCTTTGCTCTGGATCGCCTCGGTCCCGACTTCAGGCTGAAAACACAGTTGTTGCGTCATTCCGATGGGACGCTTGAAATTGTTGGGGAAGGGGATCCCGACCTCAGCATTGCGGAGATCCAGAAGTTCGCCATGGTCGCGCTCGGCCAGGGCGGCTCTCGCACCCCGATCAGCCTTTCAACAGTGCCTGTGCAGTTGATGGTGCGAGAGGAACCGCGGCAGCGCTGGTGGCCCGCCGACTGGGACCCCGCGGATCGCTCCTATGCCTACGGCGCTCCGATCACCCGCCTCGCTCTCACCAGCAATGCACTGCATATGGCGGTGATGGATCCAGCGGCACGGTTGCAGCGGATTCTGAATTCCACCATCCGTCAGCAGGGGGGGCAGATCCGTCTTCAGATGGTTGACCAGCAGACCCGAGAAGCGGTAACTGCGCGGAGTGATGAGGCGAGTGTGGTGCTGCACAGCGAGGATTCAGCGCCGATGCATGCTCTGCTCAGCCTTGCCAACACGGAGAGCCATAACTTCACCGCCGAGGTACTGATGCGCGAAGCCGCAGACGCCTGGGACGTGAATCATGCGGCCCTGGCCACCACCCGTTGGATGCAGGCGCAGGGACTTCCCATGACGGGACTGCGGGTGAGGGACGGAAGTGGACTCTCAAGGGGCAACCGTCTCACCAGTCGTTCCCTCTCCGTTCTGCTGTGGCGCATGGCGCAACATCCCCTGGGGGCCTACTACCAGGCGTCGATGGCGATCGCCGGACAGAGGGGAACGCTGCGCAACTATTTCCGGGGTACGTCGCTCCAAGGGCGTTTTTGGGGCAAAACAGGAACCCTGACCGGTGTTCGCTCTATTTCGGGAATTCTTGAAACCGCTGATGGGCCCCGCTACGTGAGCATGATCTCCAACGGGGCCTATGCACCCAACAGCGTGATGGGTCAAATCCTTCTGGCAAGCCAGCGGGTCAGCCGTTGCCCCTCATGGAACGCAGGCGGGATGCCGCACGGTGTGCCCGACTAATCGGCACGGTCTTGGAGTCCTCTCCACCGTTGGCCGCAGGGGTAGCTGAACGGATTGTCTGAATCTTGGATAGCTCCTGACGCCCGGCCATGACCACCTGGGCCATTTCTTTCAAACGCACTTCCAGCTCACCCAGGGTCTGTTCCGCGTAACGGTTAGCGCCATCCTGAACACCGGCAGCCTCCTGACGGCTGCGCTGGATCAGCGATTCGCACTGCTGCTGGGTCTGCTGGCGGAACTGAAGCGCATCGTTGTGGATCCGCTCGGCCTCGTCGCGGCCTTCCTTCTGAAGGCGCAGGGCTTCACGGCGGATGGTTTCCAGGTCCTGCAGTGCTTGTTGGCGGGTGTTCTCGTGTTGCTCAAGGTGTTGACGCTTGAGCTCGGCAATCTCCTTCTCCATCGACTGAAGCTGAAGCTGGGCCTGTTGGCGGTTCGCTTCATGCTGATCAGCGTGTTGCCGCTTGAGCTCAACAGCGTTTTTCTCAATCTGCTGGATTTGTTTCTGGGCCTGTTGGCGGCTCGCTTCGTGTTGTTCGGCGTGCTGACGCTTCAGTTCAATCGCCTCTTGATCCAGTTGCTGGCGACGCTCCAGGGCCTCCTGCTCCAGCTGCTGCCGGCGGGCAGAGAACTGTTGCTCCATCTGTGCCAGCTTGCTTTGCATCTCCTGTTCGAGCTTTGCGCCCTGCTGACGCGTCGTTTGAAGTAGTTGCTCACACTGCTGGCGGGTCTCATCACGCATCTCATTCACCTGCCGCTCCGCTTCCTGGCGGATGGCGGCATTGTTCACCAGCTGTTCGCGCTGGCGCTGGGCCTGATCAACGATTTCCTCTGCGCTCTTGCGGGCGGTGTTGATGAACTCGTCGCGCCGATCAATCAGCTTGGCGGCACGCTCAAGATCTGTTGGAAGTCCTTCCCGTACGGCATCGAGAAGCTCCACGGCATCTGTTTCATTGACCAGACGTCCGCCGGTGAAAGGGAGTCGACTGCCTTCCAGAACAACTTCCTCCAACTGGTCGAGTTGATCGAGAACGGTGAACCGGACGTCGTTCATCTCAGCTGGTTGGGAAAGCCGAATTAAAGAGCCTGTTGAGGTCCTTCGCCACCTCTGGCGGCACCATGTGGTCGATGGATCCGCCAAAGCGGGCCACTTCCTTCACCACGGAGCTGCTGAGGAAGCTGTGCCGAGCAGTCGTGGCCATGAACACGGTCTCCAGATCCTCCGCTAGCGACCGGTTGGTGTGGGCGATCTGTAGCTCATATTCGAAGTCACTCATCGCTCGCAGGCCCCGCAGGATTAAGTCGGCGCGATGGGTGACAGCGCAGTTCACCGTGAGGCCATCGAAACTGATCACCTCAACGCCAGACAAATGGTGCGTCGATGTGCGGATCTGTTCGATTCGTTCTTCGATCGTGAAGGCAGGTCGCTTGCTCGGATTGCTGAGCACGGCAACGACCACTTCGCCAAAGAGACTTACCGCCCGCTCAATCAGGTCCATATGACCGTTGGTGAGGGGGTCGAAACTGCCTGGGTAGAGCGCCCGCATCGGGAATCAGCGATGGGCGGATCCTATGCAGCGGATTGCTGTTTAGATTTCGTCCATCGCACCCGTGCCATGAGCCTCGACGCTGACGCCAAGAAGGTCCTGCTCCGCAAGATCCCCCATGGGCTTTTCATCTGCGGCGTTCGCAACGGCGATGAGGTCAATGGTTTCACCGCCAGCTGGGTGACACAGGGATCCTTCGAACCACCTCTGGTGGTGATGGGCGTTCGAGCCGACAGCAGCAGTCACGCCATCATCGAAGCCACCGGCAAGTTCTCCCTGAATGTGCTGCGGGCCGACCAAAAAGATCTGGCTGCCGTTTTCTTCAAGCCCCAAAAGGCGCTTGGTGGTCGTTTTGAGGCGGCACCTTTTGAAGAGGGAGAGCTCGGCTTGCCTCTCCTCACCGATGCCGTCGGTGGTGTGGAGTGCGAACTCGTGGGGTCGATCAAGCATGGTGACCACACGGTCTTTGTTGGAGAAGTGAAAACAGCGCGTCTGATCGCTGATGGTGATGCGCTGAATCTGGCCAGCACCGGCTGGAATTACGGCGGCTGAGCTGACGAGGTGGATCCAGCTCCAGCTCCCGGTTCACCGCTGCTGACGCAGCCTGAACGTCTTGAACACCGCCTGAAGGAGATTCCCGCTGAACCGGGTTGCTATCTGATGCGGGACGGCGACGACCGGATCCTCTACGTCGGTAAGTCCAAGTCCTTGCGCAGTCGGGTGCGCAGTTATTTCCGCAGTAGGCACGATCTGTCGCCACGGATCCGCCTGATGACGCGTCAGGTCTGCGAGATCGAATTCATCGTGACCGACAGCGAGGCGGAAGCCCTCGTTCTTGAATCCAACCTGATCAAGAACCATCAGCCTCACTTCAACGTGCTGCTGAAGGACGACAAGAAATACCCCTACCTCTGCATCACTTGGAGTGAGCCCTATCCACGGATTTTCATCACCCGTCGCCGTCGTTTCCGCAGTCCCCTGGACCGCTTCTACGGGCCCTATGTCGATGTTGGGCTGTTGCGTCGCACGCTGTTTCTGGTGAAACGCGTCTTCCCGCTGCGGCAGCGGCCACGACCGATGTATCCCGACCGCACCTGCCTCAACTACAACATCGGCCGCTGTCCGGGGGTTTGTCAGGAAAAAATCAGCTCCGAGGACTACCACCGCACCATCCGCAAGGTGGCGATGGTGTTTCAGGGCCGCAGCGATGAGTTGCAGCAGCTGCTTCAGGAGCAGATGGGGCGTTACGCCGAGCGGATGGATTACGAATCGGCAGCCCGGGTGCGCGATCAACTTCAGGGTCTGGATCAGCTCACCGCAGACCAAAAGATGAGCCTGCCGGACTCGTCCGTCAGCCGTGATGTTCTTGCCCTTGCGTTTGATGAGCGGCTGGCGGCCGTCCAGCTGTTTCAGATGCGTGCCGGGAAGCTGGTGGGACGTCTCGGCTTCACCGCCGATGCGTCCGGTTTGGAGCCTGGCCTGATCCTGCAGCGCGTGATTGAAGAGCACTACAGCCAGGTGGATTCCGTTGAGGTTCCGCCCGAGCTTTTGGTTCAACACGCTTTGCCCCAGCAGACGCTGATGGAGGACTGGTTGTCGGAACAACGGGAGCGTCGGGTACAGATCCACTGCCCGCAGCGCCAGCAAAAGGCAGACCTGATCGAACTGGTTCAGCGCAATGCTGAGTTTGAGTTGCTTCGTGCCAAGCAGGGGCAGGAGAAGCAGTCTTTGGCGACGGAGGATCTGGCGCAGCTTCTGGAGTTACCGACCCCGCCGCGGCGGATTGAGGGGTATGACATCAGCCACATCCAGGGCAGCGATGCCGTGGCCTCGCAGGTGGTGTTCATTGATGGACTGCCCGCCAAGCAGCATTACCGCAAATACAAAATCCGCAGCAGCAGCATCCGAGCTGGCCACAGCGACGACTTCATGGCGATGGCGGAAATCATGCGTCGCCGTTTTCGACGTTGGGCTCGGGCGAAAGCTGAGGGCGTGGATGTGGGGGCGCTGCGACACAAAGGGGGCAGTGCGCTGCAAACCGACGGCCTTAACGACTGGCCTGATGTGGTGATGATCGATGGGGGCAAGGGCCAGCTTTCGGCCGTGATGGAGGCCCTCCGCGAACTGGATCTCCATGAGGATCTGAACGTCTGCTCCCTCGCCAAACAGCGCGAAGAGGTTTTTCTCCCGGGTGAAAGCCAACCGCTGGAGACTGAACCGGACCAGCTCGGTGTTGTGCTTCTGCGCCGGTTGCGGGACGAAGCTCACCGTTTTGCCGTCACCTTCCATCGCCAGCAGCGGGGAGAACGGATGAAGCGGTCTCGCCTGTCTGACATCCCAGGGGTTGGGCCGAAGCGGGTGAAGGATCTTCTGGCCCATTTTCATTCGATTGATGCCATCCAGTTGGCGTCGATCGAGACCCTCTCCAAAGCACCTGGGGTGGGCCCCGCGCTGGCCCGCGATATCCATGACTTCTTCCACCCTTCCGAGGACGGAGACGACGGTGTTAACGGGGCTGCTTTAGAAGAACAGCCTCAGGAACTCTCCGCATGATCCGTCATCTCTGCATGGCCCTGGCAGGAGTGCTTCTATTCGCCACCCCGGTTTGGGCGTCTCCCGGCCTCTGCACAGGGCCTGTGTGTGCCGACGGCATCACCCGCAGTGCCAAGAATCATTGGCAGTTGGTGCTGCGTCTCATCGACCAGCAGGGCCATCACGAAAAGGTGGTCATGAATTGCCGGGCCGGCCAGCTGAGCCCGATGTCCGGTCCTGTGGACCGGGCCTATGCCACCGCCCTGGGTCGTCGTGCCTGCCGTCTTGCGGGTGAGGACAGCTGACGGTGGACCTCAGCCTCGTTTTTCCCCATCAGCTGTTTGAGCACCACCCTGCGATTCGTCCAGGACGGCCCGTTGCCCTGATCGAGGATTCGCTCTTCTTTGGTTCCGACCCCACCTGGCCGATGCAAGTGCATCGGCAGCGTCTTCTCCTTCATCGAGCATCGATGACGGCCTACGCCGAGATGCTTCAAGCCAAGGGCCTCACCGTTCTGCGCGTTCTGCAGGGGCAGGTGGGCGACACCGATGAGATGCTGGCTGATCTAGTGGCTCAGGGATACCGCTTTTTTTATCTGGCGGATCCGGTGGACGACGTCCTCTCGAAACGGATCTCAGCCTTTGCATCGCGGCATCAATGCGGCCTAGAGATCGTCCCCACACCGATGCTGCTCACCCCAGCTGCGGTGATCGATGAACACTTCGCTGCTGGCAAGAAGCCCTTGATGGGTCGCTTCTACGAGATGCAGCGCAAGCGACTGGATCTGTTGATCGAACCTGAGGGTGGCCCCGTTGGCGGGCGCTGGAGTTTTGATGCCGATAACCGCAAGAAGCTGCCCAAAGGCATTGTTGTTCCTGATCCACCAGTGGAGCGCTCGACGGCAGCCGTTGACCAAGCGCGGCAGCAGCTGATCGAGGAGGGTGTGGCTGGTATCGGCAGCTGGGATTCGTTTCATTACCCCGTGACCCATTCCGAAGCTGCCCGCTGGCTGGATGGGTTTCTCGACCAACGGTTGCGAGAGTTCGGGGCCTATGAAGATGCGATCAGCACCCAGCACCGGGTGATGTGGCACAGCGTGCTCACACCGATGCTGAACATCGGTCTGCTCACGCCACAACAGGTGCTGGATCGCACGCTGGAGCGAGCTGCGAGCGGCGATGTTCCCTTGAATTCACTTGAAGGATTTCTGCGTCAGATCGTCGGCTGGCGGGAGTTCATGGCCGCGATGTACCGGCGCCATGGGGTGGAGATGCGAAAGGGCAATTTCTGGGGTTTCGAAGACCGACCGATTCCCTCTGCCTTCTACAACGCATCAACGGGCCTGCCCCCGATTGATGACGCCATCCGTCATGCGCTCGAGACCGGCTACTGCCACCACATCGAACGCTTGATGCTCCTGGGCAACGTGATGCTCCTCTGCGGATTCCATCCAACCCGGATCTACACCTGGTTCATGGAGCTTTTTGTCGATGCCTACGACTGGGTGATGGTGCCCAACGTTTATGGAATGAGTCAGTTCGCCGATGGTGGGCTGTTCACGACCAAGCCCTATCTGTCGGGTTCGAATTACGTGCGCAAGATGTCGGACTACCGCAAGGGGGAGTGGTGCGACACCTGGGATGGATTGTTCTGGACCTTCATCCACCGCCATCAGGACTTCTTCCGTCGCCAATACCGGCTGGCGATGATGGCCCGAAACCTGGATCGAATGGGCCCTGATGCTCTCTTGGCCCATCAGCGCCGGGCCAGCGATTTTCTTGACGGGCTCACCTGAACCCTGCGTAAGGTCGCTTCAGATCGGCTGTGTTGATGACGTTCTCGCCCGAGGCCTACCTCTGGTTCAAGACCCTGCACATCGTTGGGGTTGTGGTGTGGTTTGCGGGCCTCTTTTACCTGGTGCGCCTGTTCATCTACCACGTCGAAACCGAGGAGCTGGCGCCGGAACTGCAACAGCCGTTCCGGGATCAGTACACCTTGATGGAGAAACGTCTCGCCAACATCATCACCACGCCCGGCATGGCTGTGGCTGTCTCGATGGCCATCGGCCTGCTGTTGGCTCAACCGTCTTGGCTTCAGCAGGGCTGGATGCACGCCAAACTTGCTTTTGTGGCAGCCCTGCTGGCCTATCACGTGTTTTGTTATCGGCTTATGGGCCAACTGCACGCGGGCACCTGCGCCTGGTCGGGCAAGCAGCTTCGGGCTCTGAATGAGCTGCCCACCCTGCTGCTGGTGATCGTGGTGATGCTGGTGGTGTTCAAGACGCAATTCCCGACAAGCGCGGCGACCTGGTTCATCGTTGCTCTGGTGGTGTTCATGGCGGCGTCGATCCAGTTCTATGCCCGCTGGCGGCGTCTGCGGGCTGAAGCCTCTGCCAAAGCCTGAGATGACCCACCCCCTCAAGGCCGTCCTCGAGCAGGTGGGACCGTCGAGCTGCCCCACCACGCACAACTTTCACTGCCACACCGTCTGCAGTGACGGAAGCCTCGAACCTCTCGAGCTCATCCAACAGGCCACCGAGCTGGGGCTCCAGCACCTGGCGGTGACGGATCACCACAGCTCCCAGGCCCATAGGGAGATCCGTGCCTGGTTAGGTCAGCAACGCGGCGCCGGTGCTGTTTGTCCCATGGTCTGGAGCGGGATGGAAATCAGTGCTTTGCTGAAGGGATGCCTTGTGCATGTTCTGGCCCTCGGCTTTGAGCTGCACCACCCAGCACTTCAGCCTTACAACCGCGGTGATGCCGTCGTTGGTGAACCTTTGCGTGCCGAGGCGGTGGTCAAGGCCATTCATGCCGCCGGCGGATTGGCAATCCTTGCTCATCCCGCCCGGTATCGCCTTGACCATGACGTTCTGATCAACGAGGCGGCTCGGCTGGGTTTCGATGGGGGTGAGGCCTGGTACGACTACGACATGCAAACGACCTGGTCTGCCAGCCCATTGATCTGCGACTCCATCGATCGTCAGCTCGGCAACCTTGGCCTTTTGCGTACGTGTGGCACTGATACCCATGGAATTGACCTTCGTGGCCGCTAAGTTCGGTCCATCTCAGTTCCGGTCGACATGGGCTTCTTGGATCGTCTGCTGAAAAAGGATTCCGCAGAGTCCGACTCCTCGATTGAGCCTCGCAAGCCAGCGAAGGAGAAGCCGGCGGAGTTCTTCCTCGATGCAGATTCCTCATCCTCACTGGGGGATGTGAACTACATGCGGGAGTCGAAAACGATTCGCCGCACCTTCCCCGGCACGGCTGCCAGCCCCGGAACGAAGGAACAGATCATGGAGGTGGCTGCCGAAACCGAGAAGCTTGAGAAGCGCAGCGAAGGCCTTGGCGGGGTCGTCAAGAAGGATGAATCCGTCAACATCACAGCCGGCATCCCCAAGCCGGTGAAGAAAACCTTTGCTGAACAGGTGAGCACGAAGGAGATGAGCCAGCGCCTCAAGGGCACGGCTATCACCGGGGTTAATACCCCTGCTGCGGCTGATGCAGCTCCTGTCGGTCGCAAGGAAGAGCTGAAGGCCCCGGCGGAACCGACGGCCAAGGTTGGCTCCGCGGCACCATCCTCCAAGCCTGGATCAATCGATCCCTTCCGTCAGATGGTCCGAGATCTCAACAAATAGGGCTGCCCCGTTCAATCTTGGCTTCGCTGCTGTTCACCAGCCGTTGCAGCAGCTGCAACTGTTCAGCAGTTGCGGTACCCCAGAGGCCTCGATTCGAGGCTTCCAAAAGTCGTTCCGCCATATCCCTAAGCACCCAGGGATTGCTGGTGCTTAGGAACTCCTGGATCCTGGGCTGGTTCAACCACTGGTCCCAGAGTGCTCCGTAACACCAATCGGGTACACGATCGGTGGAGGCGTCATAGGCGAACAGGTAATCAAGACTGGCCCCCATCTCGAAGGCCCCCTTGTAGCCGTGTTGCATCATTCCCTCGATCCAGCGGGGATTGAGCATCCGGCTGCGCATCACCTTGTCGATTTCTTTCTCGAGATGGTGCATCCGAGGCCGTTCATGGCGTGAGTGATCCCCAAACCAGAGCTGCGGACGCGCCCCGGACACCTCTTCCACGGCTGCACTCAGCCCACCCTGGAACTGGTAATAGTCGTCTGAATCGAGCAGATCATGCTCGCGGTTGTCCTGGTTGTGCAGAACCACCTGCACCCTGCCCAGTGCCTGCTCGAGTCCGGAGCGATCAAGGCTGGGAGCGTCGGAACCGTCATAGGACCACTGACTCCAGCTGAGGAAAGCCTGCGCGAGGTCTGAGCGTGACTCCCAGCTGCCACTGTCGATCAGGGCCTGAAGACCGGCTCCATAGGCACCTGGGGCTGATCCATAGATGCGGCCCTGGGGTCCCCCTTCACGGGTCAGACCCGCCAGAGGATTGACTGAGTCCGGTTCATCGAGCACTGCGACCATCGACTGGGCTTGATGCACCCAGCCCACCAACTGGGGAAAGGCATCGCGGAACAGTCCAGAGATGCGCAGCACCACATCCACCCGCGGTCGACCCAGCAATCGAGCCGGAATGACCTCGAGATCCACCAACCGACGGGTGGGGCCATCCCAGACCGGCCGAACACCGATCAGGGCCAGCAGTTGGGCGATGTCTTCTCCGCCATTGCGCATCGTGGCAGTTCCCCAGACCGATAAAGCCATATGGCGCAATGGCTCCCCTTGCTCCAGCAGATGAAGGTCCAGCAGCTGCTCCGCTGACCGACGCCCGAGATCCCAGGCCGCTTCCGTGGGCAAACCCCGTAGGTCGACCGAATAAAAATTTCGGCCCGTGGGAAGCACATCGGGACGTCCACGACTCGGAGCTCCTGAGGGTCCCGCTGCTATGCGCTGGCCTTGAATGCCCCGCAAGAAGGCCGATTTTTCGGCCCCGGCACAACCGTTCAAGCGGGGCCAGAGCTCGTTGCGGAGGTTGAACAGGCAGCGATCATCCGGGTCCCAGTTCTTGAAGGGTTCGGCCAGCCCGTCGCTTCGTTCTCCGTGGACAACCTGTCGAATCAACAGAAGCGCCTGCTGCTCAAGCCAGTCACAGCCATCTCCGACCCGACGGCAATCCGAGCCGCCCAGCCTGCTTAGCCGGTTCTGGTCGGTCTCAGACAGCCGCTCACCTTCATCCTGTTGCCAGGGGTCGAACGCCAGGCTCGCTTGCTGGGCCATGGCCTGCAGCAACCCTGGCTGCCCTTGCCGGGGCGGGCGGGCGAGTGCGATCAGCAGTTCATCGGCTGCGGCGGCAGAAGGAGCGACGCCGAACCGATGCAGCCCGGTGCGGATCTGCGATTCCTTGAGTTCGCAGAGATAGGTCTCTGCCTGATCCAGGCAGGTCTCCAGGAGTTCCGGTTGACGTCGAAGCTCCTCCCCGCTGGGAATTCCAGGCCAGTTGAGGGTCAGCAAGGTGGCATGAACCGACTGTTCCAGCACCCGCGCCCGTTCACCCCCGAGCTGACGAACCTCCACCAGTTCATCGAGAAGCCCTTCTAAGCGCTGCAATGGTCCATGCAGCCCAGCACGGCCGAGAGGAGGTGTGAGGTGGTCCAGAACGACGGCGTGACCACGTCGTTTGGCCTGGGAGCCTTCTCCGGGGTCGTTGACGATGAAGGGATAGAGGTGGGGGATGGGACCCAGGGCCAGATCGGGGCCGCAGCTCTCGCTCAGTCCCACCGATTTGCCCGGCAACCATTCGGCACTGCCGTGTTTTCCCACATGCAACATCACCTGGGTCTGATGCACCTGGCGTAGCCAGAGGTATTGGGCCAGATAACGGTGCGGTGGTGGAAGATCTGGTGAATGAAGATCAGCGATCTGATCAGCGTCGTAACCACGATCCGGTTGGATCAACACCAGCACATGACCGAAGCGCAGCCCGTGAATCGCAAAACCCTTGCTTCCGTCCAGATCGCAGGCGCTCTCCGGCGGTCCCCATCGGGATTCGATCAAGCGTCGTGCCGGCTCAGGAATTGTGCTCCACCAGTCCAAATAGATGGCAAGGGCAAGATGATCCAGCGGCGGTCGGTTCTGCCCCTCCGGTGCATTGGTCCGTCCGGCCAGAAGCTGTTGCATCAAGGCATCGCCCGTGCTTGGCAAAGACTCCGTCCCGAGGCCATAGCCCGCTTCCGCGAGCCAGGTGAGCATCCGCCACGTGCTGTCAGGTGTGTCGAGACCGACGCCATTGGCAACACGGCCATCCCGGACGGGATAGTTGGCCAGAACCATGGCGATACGACGGTCAGCGCATGGCGTCTGGCGCAGCTCGATCCAGCGGCGGCTGTGCTCTGCAAGCCATCCAATCCCCCTTGAATCCGGCTCTAGGCAGGGAATGGCTGTGGCTAGAGGTCCGGTGGCCTTCTGGTGGTCACGAAAAGCGCACGGGCGCGTGGTGATCCGCGCATCCAGTTCTGGCATCACAACCTGCAGCGAAAGATCCATCGGATTGAGCCCTTGGCTGCTCTCCAGCCACTGGGCGCGGCTGCGGCTGCTGCTGAGCAGCTGCAACACCGGTCGATCCAGGCGATCCCAGAGCGGACTGCCCAAGCCGGCTTGTTCCGCCTGGACCGAGGCAAAAGACGTGCCTGCAATGACGAGCTCTGCCCGTTGCTGCAGGAGCAGGTCATGCACTCCGGCCTGGACTGCGGGGTCTCGCAAGCTGCTGACCCAGAGCAGACAGGGTCGCAGTCCCTGCCTCCGCAGGGCGTCATTCAAGGCATCCGCCAGGGCGAGATCACCTGCTTGAAACTGGGCTCTGTAGAGCACCACTCCCACCGTGGCAGCGGATTCATCCCGCCAGTCCCAGGGCATGGGGTCAGGGCATGGCACCACCGCAATGCTCCTTGGGGACGGTGGGCTGCCGTCAAGCAGGGCCTCGAGGCATCGCAGCAGTTGGCCCATGTTCTCGATACCTCCCTCCCGCAGTAGTGCCGACAGCTGATCAGCTAGTTCAGGGCTGCAGGAGCCAAGTCCATGGAGTTCGTTGGTTTGGTCGGCGGTTCCGGCCAGGACGATCAATTCCCGTTGCGGTGCATCACTGCACCAT
Source organism: Synechococcus sp. UW106 (assembly GCF_900474015.1). Lineage (NCBI taxonomy): Bacteria > Bacillati > Cyanobacteriota > Cyanophyceae > Synechococcales > Synechococcaceae > Synechococcus > Synechococcus sp. UW106. The sequence continues at coordinate 370,041 of NZ_UCNV01000008.1, read as the reverse complement.
CGCTGCAGCTGCTCGAACCCGTAGCTCCAGTGCCCACGGCTTCCCAGCAGTCGAACCACAATCAACCGAGCCGCCTGGGCGGTGGTGTTGAGGTAGTGGTCCAGCTGAGCTGGGTGTTCGAGACAACTCAGGGGTAACGCGCGGATCCGCTCGTTCCAGGCCGGGGTGAGTGGAAGGCAGGCGTCGAGGCAACTGATATCTGTGCCGGCGCTGGTCAAGAACAGCACATCTGCGCCTGGCTGCTCGACGAGCACCACGTCTTCGGGTGGGTCCAGACCCGGACAGGTGGCAAGACGATGCATGGCTCCATTCTCCGTCTCGTGGTGCCCGGTGGTGAGAAGATTCAGCGATCGGATTCATCAAGGTGATGCATCAGTTCCTGCCCTATGCCTGGTTCCAGGGCCAGTGCGTTCCCTTCGAGGAGGCCAGGATCTCCATCGCCACCCACGCCCTGCACTACGGCACCGGAGCGTTCGGCGGGATGCGGGCCATTCCCGATCCGCAGAACAGCGACACGATGCTGTTGTTTCGCGCTGATCGGCATGCACGCCGCTTGAGCCAGAGCGCCAGGTTGCTGCTAACTGATCTGAGTGAGGAGACAATCCTCTCCGCACTCACCGCAATGCTGAGGGCCAACAAGCCTGACCAGCCGATCTATTTGAGGCCCTTCGTTTACACCAGTGATCTGGGCATCGCTCCGCGACTGCACAACATTGAGACCGATTTCCTGATCTACGGACTCCCCCTGGGGGATTACCTCTCCCCGGAAGGGGTGAGCTGCAGGATCAGCAGCTGGACCCGCCAGGAGGATCGCTCGCTCCCGTTGCGCGGCAAAATCTCCGGCGCTTACATCACCAGTTCGCTTGCCAAGACGGAAGCCGTGCAGAGCGGTTTCGACGAGGCCCTGCTGTTAAACAGTCGCGGCAAGATCAGCGAAGCCAGCGGCATGAATCTTTTCCTGGTGCGCGATGGCCAACTGATTACGCCTGGCGTCGATCAGGACATCCTCGAGGGGATCACCCGCGCCAGCGTGATTGAACTGGCGAAAGCGATGGAGATCCCTGTGATCGAGCGGCCTGTCGACAAAACCGAGTTGTTCATCGCCGATGAAGTGTTTCTGTCAGGTACGGCCGCCAAGGTGACGCCGATTCGGCAGATCGAATCCACGGTTCTGAACGCCGAGCGTCCCGTGATGAATGCTTTGAAGACCAAGCTTGTTGCCATCACCGAAGGTCGGGACCCCGCCTATGAGCACTGGGTGACCCGTATTCCGATCGCCTGAAGTTCGTCCTGAGCTTTTCCTAGGATTAGCTGTCTTCCCGGGAGTGAACGGAATGGTGGTGGCGCAGGCAACCCGGCAACTCACCACCTCCCGCTTCCTGGACCATCTGCACGGTCCCGACAGGCCTGTTCTGGTGTTCGACGGTGCAACAGGCACCAGCCTTCAGGACCTAGGTCTCACGGCTGACGATTTCGGTGGGCCAGACCTGGAGGGTTGCAATGAAAACCTCGCCGTCACCAAACCGGACGCAGTCAAGGCTGTGCACCGCAAGTTCCTGGAGGTGGGCTGCGATGTCATCGAGACCGACACCTTTGGTGCGGCATCAATCGTTCTGGCGGAGTACGGCCTTGAGGACAAGGCTTTTGAGCTGAACAAACGGGCGGCGGAGCTGGCCCGGGAGATCGCCGATGAATTCAGCACCTCTGACAAACCCCGATTTGTGGCTGGGTCCATGGGACCAACCACCAAGTTGCCCACCCTGGGCCACATCGACTTCGACACGATGCGGGCCTCGTTCCGCGAGCAAGCCGAGGGCCTGATTGCCGGCAACGTCGACCTGTTCATTGTTGAGACGTGTCAAGACGTGCTGCAGATCAAGGCAGCTCTGCAGGGCATTGAAGAGGCATTTGAGGCCACCGGTGAGCGGCGGGCGCTGATGGTGTCGGTGACCATGGAAACCACTGGGACCATGCTCGTCGGCACGGACATCGCAGCGGTGGTGTCGATCCTGGAGCCCTTCCCAATCGACATCCTCGGTCTGAACTGCGCCACCGGGCCCGAGCAGATGAAGGAGCACATTCGCTACCTCTCGGAGCATTCCCCCTTCACCGTCAGCTGTATTCCCAATGCTGGTCTTCCGGAAAACATTGGTGGTGTGGCTCATTACCGCCTGACCCCGGTGGAGTTGAAGATGCAGTTGATGCACTTCGTTGAAGATCTCGGGGTGCAGGTGATCGGTGGCTGCTGCGGCACCACTCCCGCCCACATCGGCAGCCTGGCAGAACTTGCTCAGGAGCTCAAGCCAGCGGAACGCCCCTCCCGCTGGCACTGCGCCACGGCTGAGGACGTTCGCCCCAGCCTCAACTATGAACCGGCCGCATCATCGATTTACGGCGTCACGCCGTATTACCAGGACAACTCTTTTCTGATCATTGGCGAACGGCTCAATGCCAGCGGCAGCCGCAAGGTGCGTGAACTGCTGGCGGAGGAGGACTGGGACGGTTTGGTGTCGGTAGCCCGCGGCCAGGTGAAGGAGAACGCCCACGTGCTCGATGTCAACGTCGACTACGTCGGTCGCGATGGCGAACGGGACATGCATGCGCTGGTGAGTCGTCTGGTCACCAACGTCAACCTTCCCCTGATGCTCGACTCCACTGAGTGGCAGAAGATGGAGGCTGGCCTGAAGGTGGCTGGTGGTAAATGCATCCTCAATTCCACCAACTACGAAGACGGCGATGAGCGCTTCTTCAAGGTGCTTGAACTGGCCCGGCGCTACGGCGCTGCCGTGGTCGTCGGCACGATCGATGAAGACGGAATGGCCAGAACGGCTGAGAAGAAGTTCGCGATCGCCCAACGGGCCTATCGCGACGCCCTTGAATTCGGCATTCCGGCCCACGAGATCTTCTACGACCCTCTGGCGCTGCCCATCTCCACTGGCATTGAGGAAGATCGCCTGAATGGCCGGGCGACCGTCGATTCCATTCGAATGATCCGGGAGAACCTCCCAGGCGTTCACGTTGTGCTGGGGGTCAGCAATGTGAGTTTCGGTCTGTCACCGGCGGCACGGATCACCCTCAACTCGGTGTTCCTGCACGACTGCTGCCAAGCCGGCATGGATGCGGCCATCGTCAGCCCCGCCAAGATTCTTCCGCTGATCAAGATCAGCGAAGACCACCAGAAAGTCTGTCGTGATCTGATCAACGACAACCGGCGCTTTGACGACGGCATCTGTGTTTACGACCCGCTCACCGAGCTCACCACGCTGTTTGAAGGCGTCAGCACCAAAGAAGCCCGGGCGTCAGGCCCCTCATTGGCGGATCTCCCAATCGAGGAACGGCTGAAGCAACACATCATTGATGGGGAACGCATCGGCCTGGAACCGTCTCTCAATGAGGCGCTGCAGACCTATCCCCCCCTGCAGATCATCAACACCTTCCTGCTTGATGGCATGAAGGTGGTGGGTGAGCTGTTTGGCAGTGGCCAGATGCAGCTTCCCTTCGTGCTGCAAAGCGCCGAGACGATGAAATCCGCAGTGGCTCATCTGGAGCCATACATGGAGCAGATCGAAGGGGAGAGCACCAGCAAGGGCAAGTTTCTGATCGCCACGGTGAAAGGCGATGTGCACGACATCGGCAAGAACCTTGTCGACATCATCCTCACCAACAACGGCTATGAGGTGATCAATCTGGGGATCAAGCAGAGCTGTGAAGCCATCGTTGAAGCCCAGCGCGAGCACCAGGCCGATTGCATCGCTATGAGCGGACTGCTGGTGAAGTCCACGGCCTTCATGAAGGACAACCTCCAGGCCTTCAATGATGCAGAAATCGATGTTCCTGTGATCCTTGGCGGTGCGGCGCTGACGCCACGCTTTGTTCAGAAGGATTGCCGCGAGGTTTACGACGGCAAGGTGATCTACGGACGAGATGCCTTCGCTGATCTGCGCTTTATGGACGCGTTGATGGATGCCAAGCGGAACGACAACTGGACCAACTCCAAGGGATTCCTGGCAGACGCACCTCAGGGCGTTGGCTTGGATGAAGAATCGAAACTCTCTGAGGAGGCTGTCGAGCCTTCCGCCTCCGCTACGGATGCTCCAGCAGCGGATTTGCCTCCCGTCACCTCTGATCGATCTGAGGCTGTCCCCGCTGAAGCCGCACCGAAGCCGCCATTCCTGGGGTCTGCTGTGATCACCGAAGACGACATCGACATTGCCGAGGTCTTTGACTACCTCGACCGCAATGCCCTGTTCGCCGGTCAGTGGATGCTTCGCAAAACGAAGGAGCAGAGCCGGGACGATTACGAGGCGATGCTGGCTGAGAAAGCGGAGCCGGTGTTGCAGGAGTGGATGCAGCGCTGCATCGACGAGTCACTCTTGACCCCGCGGGCGGTTTACGGCTACTTCCCTGTGGGGCGCGATGGGAACAGCCTCAGGGTGTTCGATGCCGATGGCACAAGGGAATTAGGCCGATTTGATCTGCCCCGTCAACGGTCCGGCAACCGCTACTGCATCGCCGATTTCTTCAATGATCTGGATTCTGATGGACGCCCCACCGACGTGCTGCCCATGCAGGCCGTGACCATGGGACAGAAGGCGTCAGTTGTGGCGCAGGACTTGTTCAAGGGCGATCGCTACAGCGACTATCTGTACTTCCATGGTCTTGCCGTTCAGATGGCTGAGGCGATGGCGGAGTGGGTGCACGCGCGGATGCGTGCGGAACTCGGCTTTGCTGATCCCGACGAAATGGTGCTGCGGGATGTTCTGGCTCAGCGTTATCGCGGAAGTCGCTATTCCTTCGGATATCCCGCATGCCCCAATGTGGCCGATTCCAGGCAACAGTTGGAGTGGCTTGATGCCGAGCGGATCGGCCTCACGATGGACGCCAGCGACCAGCTCGAACCGGAGCAGAGCACAACAGCACTCGTAGCTCTTCATTCGCAAGCTCGGTACTTCAGCGCCTGAGCCACGCAGGACGTCCCATAACCTGAGGCGCCCTGTTCTGTTCACCATGGCCATTGCCGGACCTGATGGTGTTGATGCCGCCATCAAGGCGGGTGTTGATCTGGATGGAAGTCCAATTCCCGAAGCAATGCTCGCTCTCTACAACCAGGTGATGGATCTTGAGAGTCAGCGTGCTCGTAGTGGTGTTGTTAAGTCGATGCGCAACCGGGTGGTCAAGACCGGAGCCAAGCATTTCGACCAGGAGACTCTGAATCAGAGGCTGCAGGAGGCCGGATGGGAGGGTCTGAAGGACAAAGAGATCGCCTTCTTCTACGGATGATTCCGGACTGATGGAGAGACTGCCTCTGCCTGACTCAGTCCTGGCAGAGCTTCTCCATGGTGTCGATCACCTCCTGCTGAAACGACTCCAGAGCGCTGGACTCACTCAGATCAAGGCCTTCCCCTGCGGCGTTCTGGGCCAGGTCCTGGAAATGAAAAGCTCCCTCTCCATTGGCAAGGAACTCGATCGGTGAGCTTTCGCCGCTCTCGCGAAATGCATCGCAGAGCGCCAGAAACGCAGCGTCTTCAGTGAACTCCCAATCCATCGAGTGGACATGACTGAATGACCTTTAACCCGCTCCCCCAGGGGTTCGTCAACCGTCTGGAGTCAAAATGTGCCAGTCCTTGGGCAGACTCCCCTTCTCTCCAGCAGTCAGATGTCCAGCAATAGCCCCGAATTTTCACCGGCCAACAACGTTCTCGGGGAACCGCTTCAGAGTTGCAGTTGCAAGCCGATGACGGGCTGGTATCGCAATGGTCTCTGCCAAACCGATCCAACGGATCACGGCCAGCACAGCATCTGCTGTGTGATGACCGAACAGTTTCTCAGTTACAGCAAAGCCCAGGGCAATGACCTGATGACCCCAGTGCCAGCGTTTCAATTCCCCGGGTTGAAACCTGGGGATCACTGGTGTGTTTGTGCACCGCGATGGAGACAGGCCTATGAAGACGGCGTTGCGCCCCTTGTCCGGTTAGAGGCGACAGAAGACACAGCTCTGAACGTGGTCAGCCTCGAGCAGCTGAAGCAACACGCTCACCAGTCGATCGACTGACCATCCCAAGCGAGAAAGCTTCCTGACTTGGCTGGGGTCTGTTGAAGCAGAACCTCCACCAACTGCTGGGCAGCCCGCTCGGGTGTGAACAACTTCTCGGGGGCGACAAAGCTCTGGAACGGACGAGACAACGCTGTGTCCGTTGTGCCCGGATGCAACAGGCTGACTGTGGCCAGGGGCCAGCGGCGGGACCATTCAATGCTCAGAGAGCGCAGAAGCTGGTTCTGCGCCGCTTTAGCAGCCCTATAGCCGTACCAGCCACCACTGCGGTTATCACCAATGCTGCCCACCCGGGCACTCAGGCTGGCGAAATGGAATGGTTGATCCCGGTCCAGTAGGGGTTCAATCGCTTTGGCCAGGAGGATCGGAGCAATGGCATTGATTCCGAATTGCTGCTCCAACTGGAAGCGGTCGACCTGTTGAAGACGTTTTTCTGGATGAAGCTCAGGTCCGTGCAGACGGCCGGCGCAGTTGAACACCAAACGCAGTGGCATCGCCTGATCACGCAGGATTGCCGCCAGAGCGTCCAGATCGCTGTCGTTCTCGATGTCCAAACGCAGCGAGCAGGCTGATGTCCCATGACGTCCAGCCGTCAGAACCTTGAGGCCAGGACAGGACCGCCTCAGTTCCGCCGCGACCGCCGAACCGATGCCACCAGGACCGACCACCAAGGCCAGGCCAACCCAGTCGGTCGAGGACGCTTCGACCATGTGATCTTGCTGCGGAGTGGAGACCGTCTAACGGAAATCGGGCATCATCGGCTGCAAGCTCCGTCGAGCACCTTTGGTGGCGAATCGCAGTCGTTACTGGCCCCCTGCAGCGCTCGGAGCTCTGCTCATGGCCGCCTTGGTGGGCTGGCTTGCACGACCTCTCCCTCAGCAAGCCGACCAGAAGCCTCTCAGCCTGCTTGAGCTGCTCGAGGATGATTCAACCGATGCTGGCGCAGCCCCATCCAAAACGTCGGCCGTTCAAACACCTAAAAACGTCGTTCCCAAGGTGCCACTGGGGGCTGAAGCCGTTCCACTGGACATCCGAGTTGGTCTGGTCAGCCAGACGCCGGTCACAGCTTTCTGGCCGGGTCGCAACGTCCTGTGTCGCAACCATGCGGGCTCCGTGGTCCCTGCCCAGCAATTGGGCAGCACAATCGCTTCATCCACCCAACAGGAGATTCACTGCTCCGGAGGGCACGTTCAGATCAATCAACAGCGCTATCTGGGGGATGTATCTCTGCTCAAAAGCGAACGTGATTGGCTCGCCGTGATTTCCCTTGATTTGGAAACCTATGTGGCCTCGGTCGTTGGTGCAGAAATGCCCAGCCAGTGGCACCAAGAGGCCTTGAAGGCACAAGCTGTGGCAGCACGCTCCTATGCCCTGGCGCATCTTGCAAGACCAGCAACAACGGCATATCACTTGGGCGACACGACACGCTGGCAGGTGTACTCGGGTGAGACAAGCACCACCCAGGCCAGTCGATCAGCTACTTGGGAGACCCGAGGGATCATCCTCAGTTACGCCGGTGGCATTGTGGAAAGCCTGTATGCATCTAACGAGCAAGTCAGTGCTGAAGCCCATGGCCATCTCGGCGCAAGCATGAGTCAAACCGGGGCCCAGCAACTCGCCCGTCAAGGACTCTCCTTCAATGCAATTCTTGGCAGGTACTACAGAGGAGCCTCACTGGCACGGTTGAAACGGCATGACCAGTGAACTGCTCCGACAAGCGAATGGCGTTGCGGCTGAAGCGAAAGCATCCGGAGCTTTGGTTCCGCTCAAGACCTCGCTAACGCACCTGATGGGAGAGGGAGGCACCAGCTTTGAGCTGCGCCATCTCCTTAGCGCAACACCAAAACACTTGCGAGCCGCAGGCCCCAAGCCAAATCCTTTCCTCCCCTGGGATCAACGGCTGGAGGTGGAACGGATCGGCGATTCGCACGTGGTGATTCTGAACAAATATCCGGTTCAGTCTGCCCACATGCTGCTGATAACCCAGACCTGGCAACCCCAAACCGGTTGGTTGTCACTTGACGATTGGCGTGCCCTCGCCTTGGTCGATGCAACAACCACTGGATTGTGGTTTTTCAATAGCGGTCCCAATGCTGGCGCCAGTCAGCCGCATCGCCATCTGCAGTTGTTACCTCGAACAGCAGGGGAACCAATTTGCGCAAGGCAAGATTGGTTCCGACGTTGTGCTGCAGATCCAACGGTCCTGGCGGATGACCCTCTGTTCCGGAGCAGCCGTGTTGCACCGCTCACTTCACCACTGACAGGTGAAACGCTCCACCGGATCTATCTTTCGCTTGCTGGAGAACTCGGGCTGGGATCCCCGTCAAACGACAGCTGTCCAAGGGGTGCCTATAACCTTCTGCTGTCACGCCAATGGATGGCCATTGTTCGGCGTCAAACAGAAGGCATTCGTGGTTTCAGCGTCAATGCCCTTGGTTTTGCTGGGTCCTTGCTGAGTACCGCTGAATCCGATCGTGAATGGATTCAGCGATCAGGGCCAGAAGCCCTGCTTCGCGCTGTTGTTGAAGCGGTCTGAAGTAAGTGAGTCAAAGAGGCTCAGGCCTTGGCCGTTGCTTTCTCCAACTGGCTGATGATCACGTCGCGATAGTCGGAAGCCAAGTCGTGAAATCCCTGTTCAATCAAACCGGCGATGACGTCGATGGCTTCGTCTTCGCACTCGGGAATCAGCACCACCCCACGATTACGACCGAGGATCATCTTCTGAATGATCGATTGCATTTTGCGTGGTTTTCCTGAGGGGTCGGCGAGAACCTCCTCGGCAGGTATAAACCGAGAACGGTGTTGATTTTTGGAATTGATCTGTGCGATGAAAAGATACTGATTTCCGTTGATTTCTACCAATCCTCTGAATTCAGAGAGCTTGTCGCTGGCATCAACACAACAGAAATTGTTGTTCTGTGATGGTGATTCGCCATCAAAGCCACGAATTCTCGAGATCGTCGCGTCGGCTTCGAAGGATTCTTGACCCAGGCGGGTCACCAGCAATTCACAGATGGCGCGCTGATTCAAGACCACAAAGAAATGATCTCAATTAGACCCGTTCTCAGTGCTCCGCTTTGTAGCGAGAGGAACAGGTCTCAAGGAGTACCGAATGGAGTTTGTGCCGTGGTGGCACGGATGCCAAGGCTTACCCCGCTCTGCCAAGGCTGGAGATGAGATCGACTCGCATCCTTTGAACAAGAAATGCCTTCAGCGTCGGAACCGTCAGATTCAGGACAACTTGCATCTGGTCCGTCCCATTGCGCGCCATTACGCCCTGCAAACAGGCCTCGAGCAAGATGATCTCCTGCAGGTGGGCTGTCTCGGACTGATCAAGGCTTCAAACCGATTTGAAACCAAGCGAGGAACGACATTCCCCAGCTTCGCTAAACCGCATATCCGGGGAGCCATTCTTCACTTTCTACGGGACAAGGTTGGTGTAATCCGCCTTCCAAGAGCCGTTGAGGAACGGGCCATGAGGATGCTGCGAAGCCCTGAAGGCTGCTTAAACGCTGCTAATGCTCTGGTCGTTCACCAGTACCGCAGCAAGCATCACTGGGTGGAGTTCAACGATGACCTGGTCGACGACACCCCGCAGGGGATCGAATTGGTCGCACGTTCAGAAGCGTGGCAGCGGGTTCGAGCAATGTTCCTGAGGATTGGAACAGATGAACAACGTGTCCTGCAAATGGTCGTGATCGATGGAATGAGCCTTAGGCAGACAGCGCAACAACTCGGGATTTCAGCGATGACGGTTCAACGACGCGTCAAACGCGGCCTGAGAAGCCTCGCGAGCCAATTGAACGAAGATCAAGCCGGGGTTTGAGTGTCGCGGTCCATTTGTTCCTGGAGTGTCTTGATGGCGGCGTTCAGGGCCGAAAGTTGCCGTTCAGCACTATCCCTCCAAAAACGCAGCATCGACAGCTTCCGTTCCTGATGGTGCCGGCGCAAGGTTGCGTGATCAGTGGTGCCGCTGCAGCAGAAAGGAGGAAGCATGTCAGCAAAAGCAATCCCTTAGATCCTGACGGATTTTCAGACGTGATGCGACTCCTCAATCACTTGGCTCTCGCAGGAGGTGGACCTACGGTATGCATTCACAACATCTGCAATGTGGTGTCGACGTCCAAGCGAACACCACGACAACAAGCCGCATGAGTCTCAGACGAGTCCCAGCATTGGTCTTGCTCTGCGTCTCGTTTACGGGGCTTGAGTTTGTTTTGCAGGGGAGGGGTGAGGCATACGTTGCCTTGATGGCTGGTCAGCGTGCACGCCCCTTAAACGGGACGTTTAACAACGTCCCGGTTCTGCATTCAAACCAGCCAGAGATTGTCACTGGTCCAGGGATTCTGGTGAACACAGCGCCCGGATCGGCCATCGCTGCTGAGTCCAACCAGCCGCTTCGTAACGCTGCCTACTCCTTCAATGGTGAGTTCGGCGTTCACATGCATCACAAGTACTACCCCCAGGACCTGTCAAAGCTTGGTGGACGTCGATCCAGGGGCTTGATGACCCTGGCTCTGATTGCAACGAATCCTGGATCGAAGCCAATCACGCTTCAATTTGACCGTGGTTCCGTCAAAAACAGTTTTGAGGCGCCGTATCACCCAAATCGCCTGATGGGGGTGAAGCCCCTTGGGAAGCGTCCCTGGAATACAGGACCGGGTGATGCCACTGCCGTTCAACTGCTTCGCGGTGAATTAGACCGCAAACTGCCCGATCGTCTTGAGATACCCGCTGGAGGACGACGGGTCGTGGTACGAACCGTGCTGCCTGCCCGTGGCATCGCCAACGGTCTGTTGAGGGGACGCAGCAATGGTCCTTTCACCATGGCTGTCGTCGCTGCTGAGCAATCAGCACAGGATTCCGATCTCTTTGCGGTGCTGCAGTCAGGTCGCTTGGCGCCTGGACGTATTTATCTCAACCGTATTCGTGAAATCCAGCTCGGCAGGGTCTTCTCGCGCGTGGCTGGAGTGGCTCTCGGCGATGCCTACAAGGCTCAGATCCACCACGATCTCGGTCAGGGGGCACTCCATGTTCCTCTTACCAGTACGAAGCGGCATCACTTCGGCACGCGCGACATTCAGGTCAATCCATTAACAACGCGGATGGTGGATTCCGCTTTGAACAACGTTGGCACCTACGGCGTCCGTTACGACGTGACACTCAACCTCTCAGGTGCGGGCCCCCATCAACTTGTGCTCAGTCACCCGGTTGTTTCCGGAAAGAAAACGTTCACTGCCTTCCGTGGATCGCTGCAGATTGTTCAGGATCAGACGCTTCAGGAGGTTCACGTCGGCATGCGCTCAGGCGAGAGCCTGGCCCTGGCGGATCTCAACCTGGCTCCTGGCACAACCAAGGCTGTCAAGGTGAGTTTGGTCTATCCAGCTGATGCCACACCTGGCCACCTGCTGAGTGTTGTTCCTGTACAGCAACTGGCCATGCTTCACCGGCGTCAGCAGCAACAGCGTGACGCCCAGGTCAAACTGGCCGAAACCAAATCTCGCAAGGTGGGGCCCAAAACCGCACCGCCACAACCCCCGCTAACGCCTGTTGTTGTGAAGCCGGCTCCCATGCAGCAGAAGCGCAACTCCGCCCCCCTTCCTTCGACGCCTGCAATCGTGCCTGCCACCAGTCCTCGCTACAGCGAGGTGATCCAATCTCAGCAGCAGTGGTTGCTTCAGCTGCAGGGTCGATAACCTTCGCAGAGCAGGACTGAACTTTTGAGCGGCGAGGACTCAAAACGTCAACGGATCTCTGTCGAGATGTCAGAGCCCATGGTCGAGTTGATTGACCAGCTCAAGGGTGAATACGGAGCACGCTCTCGGGGGCGTGTGCTCGAAATGCTTTTGCAGGATCTGCTCGATCCTGGCGATGGGAGCACCGGTCCTGAGGAAACATCCGTCAAAGACGAGGGTGAACCAGAGGCGACAACCAGCACTGATGAGATAACGAGTCTGGTTTTGATTGGCTCCGGGAGTCTTCACCACAATGCAGAACCGAGCCAACCTCCCGATCCCAGCGAACCTTCCGCCAACGTTTCTTCGGGCATTGACCTTCCAGGTTTCGTGAGCAAGCGAACCGGTCAGCTCAAAGCGACACTCCGCTCGCCGCAGCAACGAGATTCCGCTCAGAACGACCCCTTGGTATCGACGGTTGATCCTTCTGATTTACGAGATGCCAGTGCTGCTGCAGAAGATCACTGGAGATCTCTGTATGGACAACCACCGGGCCCCACGGTGATCGAAGCCTCCATGACTTGGCTAGCTCGGGACGTCTGGTTCAGCACTGACGCCAGTGATGGGCGGCCGTTTACCTGGTCTGCGGCCAATGCTGCTGTTCAGACGCTTTGTGCTGGCTGGGAGTCCCGTGACCCTTCCCTCGGCCGGGTCATGGCCGTTGCAGGTGCGCTTGAGGATCCATTCGCCACCTCATCCCTGGCGGAACGCATGCCGACGTTGATCCGCCGGTTTGTCAATCGTTTTCGTCGCAGCCGTCAGGTCACATCCTTCGAAACTCTTGAGTCCACGATGACGGTCCATGGGGCGCTCAATCTTTTAGGCCTGTCCACACGAGCGGGCACAGCGGTGACGTTGAGCTCCATTCGGGATGCCTACAAGCAGCGGGCCCTGGAAGCACATCCCGATGCAGGCGGATCAACCGATGCGATGCGTCGACTCAATGAGGCCTACCGACTGCTGCGCGAGTTGTACCGCAATCGCTAGTGCAATCGTCTAATTCAAGACGCAGGTCTGGACCCTGAATGAGTCGCGCCTGAGACGGTTGCGCTAGACCTTTTCTTCCGCTCCATGGCTCCGAACAATCAACCAGGCACTGAGAGCGAGCATCACCACCGAACCACTGAGTGCCAGTAGATCGGTGGCATTTTTCACCTCAAAACCAATTGTCTTTTTGAACGCTGCGACAATCAGGCCGACAACAATCACGTTGGAGAGATTGTTTTTAAGGCTTTGCAGGCTGTTCACCGAAAGGATGTTGGTGTGTTGTTCAGAGCCTCCTTCAAGGCGCGGATCAAGGTCTGAAATCACCAATTCATAGATGCCATAGCCAAAGATAAGCAAGGCAATGCCGATGACGAAATAATCAACACCTCCCACCATCTGAGCGATGGTCTTGGCTGCGAAGCTTTTTGTGCTGAAGGGCATTCGCAGGATCACGACAAAAGCGTTAAAGACTTCAATCGCCCCAATAACGAAGCAGCCGACGCTACCGAGGAGGCTAAGCACGACGGGAACAATGCTGATCAGACGAAATTTCCAGATGAGCCGCTCAAACCGCCTTTCAATCCAACGGGCGATCATGGAAAATTCACAGCGGCAACCACCGCTAGCACAGAACGCAAAACGAGCTCATTTGTCTCATGCGTGACTCACTGCCGGTCTCATGTCGCATCTTGCCTGCGAAGCCTGCTAATTAATAAGATCGCCAAAAGCTGTTTTTTATTGGTTCACGCCTGAGACACTGGTGCAATTCATTCCAGCGAACAATAATTCCGATTGTCGTTCGTCCATGGCCAGTCCAGCTCTTGTGCACGAGCCGCTAGAACCATTGATTGCAGCCTTTTTGAGACTTGCGTACCTGCTGTAGACACAGGTACGCAACTATTTCATCCTGGATTTGGGTTTTCGGGGCCTATTTATCTGTTTCTCAAGTCTTGCTCTGGAATTAGTACAAGACTCGTCCTGCGTCTTGTACAAGCCGACCGAGATTGTTCTCGTACTTATTGGTCTCGACTGCGTCCAGTCTTGAATCTTGTCTTTTGTCTCAAAAGCGATAACTGAGCAATAAAAAAACCGGGCTCAAAGGCCCGGTTTTAAGCGATAAGGATCCTTGGATCAGGTTGACGTCTGCATGCCTTGAATCAGGTAGTCGAAATAAGGCGACGTGAGCTTCACCTGCTGTTCCGACAAAAGGGCCAGGGAGGCATCCTTCATGCACTTGATGGCTTCCACCATGCCTGGCATCGGAACACCCAGGCTGTTGTACATCTCGCGTGCGCCCACCAAGCCGATCTCCTGGATCATTTCGGTGCTACCCGCAAGGACTCCGTAGGTGACCAAGCGCAGGTACCAGCTGTAGTCACGCAGGCACTGGGCGCGCTGACGTTGACCGTAGGCATTGCCGCCAGGGGCGACGTACTCCGGCTTACGACCAAACAACTGCTTGGCAGATTCGTCGACGATCTTCTTTTCGTTCTCGGTCAGAACCTTGACCACAGACACGCGCATGGCGCCTTGGTCAAGGAAATCCACCATCGTGCGGAGTTCGCCACTGGTGGGATACCGCAGATCGTCATCGGCCTGGAGGATGAGATCCCGGACAACGCTCATGGAACTGGGCAGGCTTCGTGGAGTTTAGTGGTCTCGACCCGTTCACCCGACCCAACTCCGCCCGGGTGTTACGCCATTGCAATGGCAGGGAACCTTGAGCATGACCAACGCCGACAGCTCGAACAGCAATGAACCGCGGCCGGGGCTCACCATCGAGGTGGAATCTGTTGACCTCGACCGTGACGGAAAAGGACTGGCCCGTTGGAACAACTGGGTGGTTGTCGTGCCTGATCTCCTGCCCGGGGAGCGTGCCACTGTTCAACTCCAGCAACGCCAACGTTCCCGCTGGTTGAGCCGACGCGTAGAGCTGATCTCCGTCTCCGAGGTTCGGCGCCGTCCCCCTTGCATCCTTGCTGACGACTGTGGTGGCTGCACCCTGCAACGTCTGGATGATCCAGCTCAGACCCGTTGGAAAGAGCAGCAGATCCAACAGACCATGCAGCGGATTGGAGGAATCAACCTTGCACCCGCGGCTCCCCTGGTTGATGCCGACCGGTGCTTCGGCTATCGCAACCGAGCCCTGATTCCTTTAAAGCGAGACCAGAACGGACGCCTGAAAGCTGGATACTTCCGTCCCAGGTCCCACAAGATTGTCAATCTGAATCACTGTCCGGTGCTTGATCCACGTCTGGATGCACTGTTGGAACCCATCAAAAAAGATCTTGATGCAGGGGGGTGGCCGGCCGACCATGACCTCATCGAAGCCCAAGGTTTGCGCCATCTCGGCCTTCGTTTGGCCAGCGCCACTGGCGATGTGTTGATCACTCTGATCAGCAGCCATGGCAAACTTCCTGGACTCCAGGACCTTGCCCAGACCTGGGTTCAGCGATGGCCTGAGGTGAAGGGTGTCTGCCTGAACCTTCAACCGAAGGCCAACAATCTCGTTCTCGGTCGAACGACCCACTGCCTCGCCGGTTCGCCGACCATCGAGGAACAGTTCTGCGGCATCAAGCTTTCCCTGAGCAGCACCACCTTTGTTCAGGTGAACACATCACAAGCGGAACGCATTGTTAAGCGGCTGACTGACTGGCTGTCGTTTCAGTGTGGTGGCGGAACCGTGGTCGACGCCTACTGCGGTGTAGGAACCATTGCTCTACCCCTGGCAAAGGCTGGCTTTCATGTTCAGGGTTTGGAATTGAATGCCGACTCTGTGGAGCAAGCTCGGCTGAACGCCATGCACAACGGCCTTTCCTCACGCTGTGAATTTCATCAAGGTGATGTGGCCGATTTGCTCGCCTCTCAGCTTGAGAACTGCCAAGCCCTCGTTCTGGACCCACCCCGACGGGGCCTCGATCGCCGCGTGGTAGCCAGCATTCTTGAACAACCTGCCGAAGTGCTGGCTTACCTCAGTTGTGATCCCGCCACCCAGGCAAGGGATCTCAAAGAACTACTTGCACCATCAGGCCCCTACGAGCTGGAAACTGTTCAGCCCGTTGACTTCTTCCCCCAAACAACTCACCTTGAGTCCTTGGCGCTGATGAAGCGAATCAGCTCCTGAGCTCGGCCTGAAACTGCTTGCTTAAAGCAGCCCGCACCTTGTCGTGCACCGGCTGGATTTTGTCGTCAGTCAAGGTTTCGTTCTTGCCGCGATAGCGCAGACGAAAGGCCTGGCTGACCTTGTTGTCACCGAGTTGCGCACCTTCATAGCGATCCACCAACTCCACCTGCTCCAGCAGAGGCTTGCCCGCTTTGCGGATGGCTTGAATCAGGTCCGCAGCTGTATTGGAACGATCGACTACGACGGCAAGATCCCGTTCACTGAAGGGCACGGTCGGGTATGCCTTGAAGGACGGGGTCCAGCGGTTGCTGCGGGTGGCGGCATCCAACAGACGCGTCAGATCTAGTTCAAACAGATATGTCGCTTCGGGGAGATCCAGCTCCTCAGCCAGGGCAGGGTGGAGTTGACCGAAACAGCCGAGGGGACGACCCTCCAGGACCAGGGTGGCGGCCCGGCCTGGATGCAGTCGTGGATCGTCAGACAGTCGACGATCAGACAGCTCAAGTTGCAGGGCTTCCATCACCCTGGTCAGAACACCACGGGCCTGGAAATAGTCCGGTGTTTGCGGTTTACCACTGGTTCTCCAGATGGAGAGGCGCCGATCTCCGCAAATCACGCCACCGAGTACAGCTGTTTGGTTCACAGCGTCAGCTGATCCGCTGTAAGTGTTGCCGATCTCGAAGACGGAACACCCGCGCTGGGATGCCTTCAGGTTGCGCACGCAGATCTGCAGATGTTCCTCCCAGAGATTGGTGCGCAGATGGCTGGTATCGGCGAGCAAAGGGTTACTGATGGCAATGCGCTGTTCTTGCTCTGAACCCGGAACAAGCGACAGGGTGGTCACTTCCTGAAGGCCCGTCGCACAGAACAGCTGCCGTAAGCGCCGTTCCGCCTGCTGGCGTGGTGTCAATACACCTGGTTCAAGCGGATCAGGCAGATGAGTTCCGAAACGGTCGAAGCCGACCAGACGCGCCACTTCTTCAATCAGATCCACTTCACGCTGCAGGTCTTGGCGTCTTGAGGGTGGCGCTATGACCTGCCACCCCTCGTCAAAGGCTGAGAGTTGACAGCCCAGGGCTGTCAAACAGGTCTCGATGCTGCGGTCGTCCAGATCTTCAGCGCCGTCCGGCCCGACGAGAGGGCCAAGCAGTTGATGCAGTGCATTGCGCCGCAACATCACTGGTGCGGGGTCAGCGGGACCATCCCCACCAACCCAGCGGCCCGTCTCGGTGCAGGCGAACTCCTTGTTTAACAACGCAGAGGCCCGAGCTGAACAAGCCAGGGTCATCTCTACGGGCAAGCCTTTTTCGTAACGGCTGCTGGCATCCGTGCGCAACCCGAGAGCCCGGGCGGACTGGCGAACCCGCGGTGGTGCAAACAGGGCGGATTCCAGCCAGATATTCCGTGTCTGGGCGGTCACGCCACTCTCGAGACTCCCCATCACCCCCGCGATGGCCACAGGAAGGTCATGACAGGTGACGACCTGAACGCGGCTGTCGAGGCTGCGCTTCTGATCATCCAGACCCACAAAGGTTTCCCTGTCGCGAGCGGGACGGACGGCAAAACTCTGGGCATCCACCGGTTGCCCTGTTAGTTGTTCCAGCGCATCGGCATCAAAGGCGTGGAGGGGCTGCCCCTGCTCCAGCATCACCAGATTGGTGACGTCGACCACCGCATTCACACTGTTCACCCCACCGCGCTCAAGCCGCTGCTGCAACCAGGTCGGTGACTGCTTGGAGCCATCCACGCCCTCGATCCTGGTGATCGAGTAAAAGCAGCCATCCATGTCCGTGGTCAGCGGTCTGGTGCTGGGATCAAGATCCAGCTGGGGCAGGCTCAAGCTCCCACCGGTCAGGGCCGCCACCTCGCGAGCAATACCCACCATGGACAGGCCGTCGGGGCGATTGGCGGTGATCGCCAGCTCCAAGACGGTGTCATCAAGGCCCAGCAGTGGCGCCACTGGTGCACCCGCCGCAGGCAGCGTTGCCTGGAGCTCATCAAGGATGGCGATGCCGTCGGATTGCTCCGTCAGGCCCAGTTCCGTCAGGGAGCAGATCATCCCGTTGCTGGCAACTCCGCGGAGTTCGCCGGCCTTGATCGTCAAACCAACGGCGGGGAGGGTCGCTCCGACCATGGCGACTGGAACATGAATGCCGGCGCGAACGTTGCTGGCACCACAGACGATCTGGATCGGCTCTTGGGCACCGACATCGACGCTGCAGACGCTGAGCTTGTCGGCATTGGGGTGTTTGTCCCGTTTGAGCACATTGCCGACCACCACGCCCTGGGCGCGCGCGCTGAGGTCATCAACGTCGTCCACCTCAAAGCCCGCCATGGAGAGACGCTCCGACAGATCGTCCACGGATTCATTCACCTGGACCAGCTGTTTCAGCCAGGAGATGGATACCCGCATCGGATCAAAGCCAGACAGCGCGCGATCTTAGGAAGTCCCCCTTGGAGTGCTGCTAAGTGCCTGTCGGGTCAGGGGGTAAGCTCGATGTTTGTCAATTCGCTTCGCACCTGCGGCGCAACGTCCTTTATGGCCAAGAACAAGGGCGTCCGGATCGTGATCACTCTCGAGTGCACCGAATGCCGGTCCAATCCCGCCAAGCGTTCACCCGGCGTGTCTCGCTACACGACGGAAAAGAACCGCCGGAACACCACCGAACGGCTGGAGATCAAAAAGTTCTGTCCCCACTGCAACAAGTCCACGCTCCATAAGGAGATCAAGTGACCTTGCAGGTCCGTCTTTCCTCCATCCGTTCCTGAGTCATGTCCAGCTCCTTCTTCAAGAAGCGTCTCTCGCCGATCAAGCCCGGTGATCCCATCGATTACAAAGATGTGGATCTTCTCAAGAAGTTCATCACCGAGCGCGGCAAGATCCTTCCCCGTCGCCTCACCGGTTTGACCGCCAAACAGCAGCGCGATCTCACAAACGCCGTCAAGCGTGCACGCATCGTTGCCCTTCTGCCGTTCGTGAACCCCGAAGGTTGATCCTCGGGCGTTGAACAACTCCATCCAACCCGGAGACACCGTCGCGGTTGTTCTTAAGGGTTCCCCACTCATCGGCCGTCTTCTGTCCATCAAGGGCAGCAAGGCGGTTGTTTCTTTTGGCGGTCAACGTCGGGATCAGGGCCTCCCCCTGCGAGACCTGATTGCTATCGATCCGGAGCATCTTTTCGATAACAGCGTTCTGCCCGCTCCCGAGCAGGTGCAGGACAGCGCCCCATCAGCCCGGGCTGTTGTTGAGGCCTGGCAGCTGTTGGAAACGGATCAACCAGGCGGAATGGCTCGACTCAGCCTCTGCGAACTGGGAGAGCTTGTACTGACACCCCTCAACCTCGAAGGTTTGGCAGCACTGTGGAGCTGGGTGCAGGGGTCCCAGCAGTTGTTCCGCTGGCGTCGAGACCGCTTACTCCAACCGCTGACCCTCGAGGAGCGTGCCAGCCAGCGGCGCCAGCGCCGTTCTGAGCGCCAAGCGCTAATAAAGGAACAGCGGCTGCTTACCCTGCTCCGAACGGAGCGCAGTCTCACCACCGATGAACAAGCCGAGCTGGGGCAGGTCTGGATCGAGCGCTTCAGCCATTGGATTCAGTTGCTGAAAGACAATCCCGCTTCAGTCGGCTCAGACCCCGAGCTTCAGCAATGGTCTACCCAGTTGTCGATTGGGTCGGACGCCGCCGATCTGCGGCACTGGTTGATCGTGCGTGGATTGCTCGATCCCAATCAACCGATCGCCCTGAGAGGCAGTGTCTGGTCCCGCAGCTTTCCCCACGATCTGGAGGTGGAAGCGGAACGTCTCGTTGCGGTCTCTGATGAGGATCAACCAGGGGATGAGCAACGCATCGACCTCACCAACCTGGCGACCTACAGCCTTGACGATGCGGGCACCCGTGAAATTGATGATGCGCTGTCGCTCGAGCGGCGAGATGGATGCGATTGGATCTGGATCCATATCGCTGATCCCAGTCGTCTCATTGGTGCCGACTCTCCACTCGATCTGGAGGCCCGACGACGGGCCACCAGTCTCTACCTCGCCGATGGGGTCATGCCGATGCTGCCCCTCGTGTTGGCAGCTGGCCCCCTCAGCCTTCGTGCCGGTCAGCGTTGCGCAGCACTGAGTGTCGCCGTCAGGCTTGGGGACGACGGTGCGGTGATAGAGCACCGCATTGCCCGCAGCTGGATTCGACCCCGCTACGGACTGACCTATTCCGACGGTGATGAGCTCATCGATTTGGCCCCCCCTGGCGATGAGGCTCTTTCGGATCTGTCTCGACTGTTGCTGCAGCGAATGCGCTGGCGTTGCTCCAACGGGGCTGTGATGTTTGATCGGCCGGAAGGACGCTTTCGCCGTTGCGATGAATCGCTGTCACTGCAGGTGATTGACCCGTCACCCTCCCGCTTGATGGTGAGTGAAGCGATGCTTCTGATGGGTGCAGTTATGGCCAGCTTTGGGCAACAGCACGACCTCCCGCTTCCGTACCGCAGCCAACCTGCAGCGGAGTTGCCCTCCAGCGATGAACTCGATCGGATCCCAGAAGGTCCAGCACGCGACGCGGCGATCAAGCGATGCTTGAGTCGCGGCGTACAGGGCACACGACCGATGCCCCATTTCAGCCTCGGATTGGCCGCCTATGTGCAGGCGACATCACCGATCCGTCGTTACGCAGATCTCGTGACCCACCGGCAGATTCTTGCGCAGCTCTCTGCTGTTCAACCGATGGGGGAGGAGCGTCTTGGTGAACTGATCGACGATCTCGACGACCCTCTGCGCCAATCCATTCAGATCAGTCGAGAGGATCAACGCCACTGGCAGCAGGTGTGGTTCGCCGAGCGTCCAAGCACCGTTTGGTCAGCAGAATTCCTGCGTTGGTTGCGCCCCCAGGATCGATTGGCCCTGGTTCATGTCAGCGACCTGGCGATGGATCTGGTGGGATGTGTCGCCTCCACAGACCCAGCGCCAGGCGACACTCTGGAGCTCAGGGTGGGTTGTGCTGATCCCGTGCGCGGGGAGTTGCAGCTTCTAATCGATTAATCCAGAACTCCGGTGATCCGGACCCAGGGTCCCCATGGATTTTTGATCCCGCGCAGGTTCAGCCTCTGACCTGAGTGATCAGTGGAGGCAAGCCAGTGATGAATGGCTGGTTCCAGGGTGATGAGAGGCCAGCTTTCATAAGCGCTCTTCAACTCGTATCCCTCTTCGGCATTGCCAGTGAGCACGCCGTTTAATGCGATCTCATGCCGCTGGTTTGGCGCTTGATTCAACCCTGGCTGTTTCAGATCTCTTGATGGCCGGCCTGCAAATTCGGCCCATGCATCCAGTTGATCCGGCTGAGCCAAGCCCTGCTTCTGGGCCTCCGACCAGTGCGGATGCCAGTGGGGCCAGTCCCAGATCGGGAGCACTGCAGCCGGGGCTTGTGGCTCGTCAATCAGGGCTGACTGGATCTCATCGACCGCCAGATCGCCAATGGCACATCCCTGTCGAACGGCCAGGGCCGCTGCAAGACCAGCCACCTGGCCCAGATTCAGAATCAATGGCTGCAACCGGGTTGCCCCGTTGGCCATGTGGCTGACGCTGACTCCTTTCTCCGCCATCACCAGGTTGGCAACGGAATCACAGATAAGGGCATCGAATGGGATGCAGAACGGGGTACCGCTCCAACGTCCTCCCCAGCGCACACTTTTCGGAGCCAGGGGCCAGTCCTCACCGGGATAGTGATGGTCATTGGCGTAGGTCCCCACAGCGATGCTGGTGCAGCGTCCCTTGGCATCGATCGGGAGCGGTCCACGAAGGGCGCCCGTGGAGATCGGCAATAGGTCGCGTTCCGTCACCGTTGTTCTGCCGATCAAGCGCCGACTTTCACGCCAGTACGGCATCAAAGCCAGGCTGGGGTCTTCTCCAGGAAAGGCGTTGCCGGGAGCAATCCAACCGCCGCTGCATTCCGACAGCGCAGCGAGAAAATCCTTGCTGTGAAGCTGCATCTCATGGGCCAGATCTTCGCGTTCCTGGGCATCGGCACTGATGGCCCGACCGAGTCCGTTGTGCCAGTCATTGCCCTTCAGAGGCCAGTTCACCATGACCAGGCCGCCCGGCAGACGGCCATAGGTCACAGTTTTTTCAAGGCCAAAATTGGCAGTGCTGCGCTGAAACGGGGCCCGTGGAATTGCATTGAGGTGCTGCTGAGCGAGCTCCCCATGCAATTGCCCCATCACCACCCACGTCGGTGACTGAACCGGTTGTCGTTGGAAGAACGTCTCGTTCTCAAGCCTTGATTGCTCAGGTGCGCTGGGTTCATCCCAGAGCTCCTTGGCTTCCCAACCCCAACGGAAAGGGGCCGAAGTCTGGGCCAGCAGCTCACCAAGGTCACTGCCATCAATAAAGACCTCCGCTGCAACGGTCTCGACACCATCCGCTCTGAGGATCTGAACTGAGTGGATGTGGCCTTGACGGCAGTGGACTTGCTCCAGCCTGCAGTTGGCGCGCCACTCAAGCTTCGGCTCAGCCGCCACCCAGCGTTGCAGGATCTGTTCCGCTGTCTGCGGTCGGTATCCGAAACAGCTCACCCAGTTGTGGTCCAGGCCAGTCGGTTCCTCCAGTTCCAGCTGCCGAAGAAAAGCGCCCCAAAGTCCGGTCTGCCAGCAACTCAACTCATGGCCATCCGGAGCACAGACTCCAGCCGAGCTCACCATGCCTCCCAGCCATGGCCCTGGGCTGAGCAAAGTCGTTTCAGCACCTGATCTCGCGCTTTGCAGGGCGGCTGCGACCCCCCCGCAGCCGCCACCCCAAACCACCACGTCGCGGTGCGTCATGGAAACGGGCTGTTGGAGTGGATCGCGATGGGCATGATCGTTAGAGTCTGGCGTCGCTGCGGTGCAGCGGAGTTCGAGTTTTTCTGATGCCTTACACCCTTACGACTCCGCTCTATTACGTCAACGATCGGCCCCATCTGGGAAGTACCTATACGACCTTGGCCTGTGATGCACTGGCACGGTTCGAGCGCCTATGCCTGCAGGAGGTGACCTTTGTCACCGGCGTTGACGAGCATGGGCAAAAGATTCAACGCACGGCTGAACGACAGCAGCTCAGTCCTCAGGACCACTGCGACCGCGTCAGCAGCCGCTACCGCGACCTTTGGAAACAGTGGGGGATTTCAGACGATCGCTTCGTGCGTACCACCAACCCGCGCCATTTGAAGTTGGTGGAGCAGTTCTACGAGCGGGTCAAGGCATCAGGCGACATCGTTGTCGGCAATCAGACGGGCTGGTATTGCGTCGATTGTGAGGAATACAAGGATGATCCTGCTGAGGCGGAGTCCCCGTCATGTGCGATCCACCGCAAGCCTCTGGAATGGCGCGATGAGGAGAACCTTTTCTTCCGGCTTTCCCGTTACCAGTCCGCCATTGAAGAGTTAGTGGCTCGGGACGACTTCATCGCTCCCGCCAGCAGACGTCAGGAGGTTCGAAATTTTGTCGCCCAGGGTCTCCGCGACTTCTCCATTTCCCGCGTGAATGTGTCCTGGGGTCTGCCTGTGCCCGATCATCCCGGCCACACCTTCTACGTCTGGTTTGATGCACTTCTTGGCTATCTGACCGCGCTTCTCGATGACGGAGAACCGGTGTCTCTCAATCGACTCGGCTCCTGCGGTTGGCCGGCTTCCGTTCACGTGATTGGCAAGGACATTCTTCGCTTTCATGCCGTCTTCTGGCCTGCCATGTGCATGTCTGCGGGTCTGCCGGTACCGCAAAAGGTTTTCGGCCATGGCTTTCTCACCCGCGAGGGGCAAAAGATGGGGAAATCCCTCGGCAACGTGCTGGATCCAGAATTGCTGCTGGAGCGATGCGGCACCGATGCCGTTCGCTGGTACCTGTTGCGCGATATCCAATTCGGAGACGACGGTGATTTCCAACAGCAGCGCTTCGTCGATTTGGTCAATAACGATCTGGCCAACACCATCGGCAATCTTCTGAACCGCACGTCATCGATGGCGCGGAAGTGGTTTGACGACAGCGTTCCCCCTGCCGGGGCTGCCACCGACCCTGGCCATCCCTTGGCTCTGAAGGCCGCTGTAACCGTCAGCACGGTGATGGACGCCATGCCGAATCTCGCCTTCAAGACCGCGGCCGAGTCGATTCTTCAATTGGCGATTGCAGCGAACGGCCATCTGAATGACACCGCTCCTTGGAGCCGAATGAAAGAACCCGGCCAAGAGGCCAGCGTGGGCGAAGATCTTTTCGCTGTGTTGGAGACCACTCGAATCGTCGGTCTTCTGCTCGCTCCGCTGCTGCCAGACCTCAGTCAGCGCATCCTGGCCCAGCTGGGGCAGCGACTTGATTCCAAGAACTGGTCGAACCAGCTGATATGGGGCAGGCTGAGCAGCGGTTCCGCCCTGCCCAAACCAACCCCGGTGATGCAGCGGTTGGAACTGGATGAACCGCTTTGAGGGAAAGCATGCATTGCCTGTCTCGCTGTGGTCTTACAGCAGCCCTCGTGGCAACCTCGCTTTTGGCCGCCTGCAGTTCCAGCCGGCATTCCACGATTGAACCCACCCCTTCGTTCGTCTTCCGATCTCTTGATTTGAGTCAGCGAGCCGACAATGGTGATCGTGACTGGGATTTGACCAGCCCAGAGGCGCGCTACGACCTGAGCAGTCGAACCATTCGCGCGCGGCGCCCCCAGGGGATCTTGTATCGGGACGATCAACCGCACTACCGGATCACCGCTGATCTGGCCACGGTGTTGAGGGATGGTGAACTCGTCGTCCTTGAAGGGTCGGTTCATCTCCGTCAGTTGAACCAACGGGGGCTAACGATCAAGGGGGACAACCTGATTTGGACGCCCACTCAGTCGCTGATGGTGATCAATCAAAGGCCGATGGCGAGTGATGGCCAGACGCAAATCCGTTCCCGTGAGCTGGCCTTTCAACAGGACACTGAACTCTTGGTCTTCGACGGTCCAACAGAGCTGAAACGTCGAGATGAGGCAAGCGACAACAGCACCTCCACAGACGACAATCCTGATTCAACAGTGGTGCGTGGTGGCAGCGGCAACTGGAATTTGCGGAGCGGTCTGATGCAGGCTCCGGGCCAGGTTGAGGCTGTTCGACGCGATGGCCGGAAGCTCAGTGCTTCAGGGTTAAGTGGCAACACCCGCCAGGGATTTCTCGATCTGCAGGAGCCGGTCACGCTTCTTCTCGAGAACGACCGTGGCACCATCACCGCCGGCCGAACGCGCTGGTTGTTCTCGGCGCAGCAGCTCCAGTCCGTGCAACCGGTAAAGGCTGAATTGCAGAACAGCACAGTTCAAGGCAAGGGTTTCAAGCTTGATGAACGCAGCGGTACGGTGATCATCCCCAGCGACTGTCGTCTGCAGCAGAAGCAGGAAACCCTCACAGCTCGCCGTTGCAGTTGGAACTGGAACAGTGAACGGGTCGTGGCTGATGGAGATGTCGTGTTGCGCCGAAAGAAACCAGAGCAGACCACGCGGGCCTCAAGGATGGAAGCCACGATCACGGACGATGGCGAGATCCGTTTCGGCCAACCGGGTCAGCGTGTTGAATCAACGATCAAGCTGAATCCCAAGACCGATGCGAAACGTCCTCGGTCTCCAGTGTCGTTCTGAGTCGCTGAGCCCATCCCTCCAGCCAACGCTCATCTGAGCGGCTGAAACAACGGGGCGACCAGCCCCCCACAATCACCACCCCCTGCTGTCCCATGGGGCACACGACAATTGCTGGAAGCGACTGCAGCATCCCGTCAAATTCGGCCCGACCGGGAAAAAGTGTGGTGTTCACGAGAGAGATGGTCTGTTCACGGTCCATGGCTCGCTTGGTGATGGCTCCTGGTTGGAAGGGGTCCTGACTGATCAGGCCCCTTCGCAACACAACCTGCTGACGCCAAAGCACCAGAACCGAAGCAGCTGGAGTCGCTGTCAGAAGCATGTGACTTCCCCAGGCCAGCTCCTGTTTCTGAACATCATTGAACTGCTCGAACAACACCAGTCCCTGCTCTCCCTTCAACGACACCTTCTCAGCTGATTTCGGGTTGGCCCTTGTCCAGAGAACGGCTACCAACATCAGTCCCACCGATGCCATGCCTGCCAGAACCTCTGCCCTTTGGAGGTCTGGTGTGACCGTTCCCGCTAACCCCGCATTTGTCACGGTCAGACCCAGCAACAGGAGCGCACAGATCAGAACGACACGGGCGGGGGCTGGCATCAACGATGGGGGCTGTCAGAACGCAATCATCCTGCTCAAATACGGACACGTATGTCCCTGCCATGACGACTCAAGAGGCCTTTGCCGCCATAGCCCTAGCCGCTGTTGCCTGTGATGGAAGACTCGGGAGGGATGAAGCACACGCCCTCCGGTGTCAACTGGAGTACCGATCCCTTTACAGCGACAGTTCTGAAGCTGCGATGGGGGAATTGTTTGATCGGTTGCTGCTTCTGCTGAGGGACCAGGGAGTTGATGGTCTGATTGCATCTGCCCTGCCCCAGCTCAACGCAAGACAGCAGCAGTCTGCCCTTGCTGTGGCGGCTCATCTTGTCCATGCCGATCGCAAGGTCACTCCGGAGGAGAGCGAATTCCTGGATCAACTCACCTCTCAAATGTCTCTGCCCGTCAACGAGGCCCGCATGGTCGTTCAAGCAATTGAGGCGCTCAACCGCGACATGCTGGACAGCTAACGGCAGACTGAGGAGGTCATAACGCTTGATGGGATGTCCCTTTCCGCCCGACGCCTGTTGGCCAGCTTGCTCAGTTTCGGGATCTGTCTGCTTCTCTTGGCCCCTGCCAGCCTCGCGATAGCTCCTGCTGCCTTAGGCGGAAGCCTGCCGGAGACACTGGTGATCGACGAAGCGGATGTGCTCAGCCGTGCCAGTCGTGGCGAATTGGAGGCGAAGTTACGCAGTTTTGATGATCAACGGGTGGATGCCCGTCTGATCACCCTGCGTCGCCTGGATTACGGCATCAGTCTGAACAACTTTGGTGAGGAACTTCTCGAAAGCTGGAGTTCTCCGACTGGCAATCCTCTCTTGTTGATGTTGATCGAAACTCAGAACAAGAAATCCGCCGTGGTTGCGGATCAGGAGCTGGAAGCTCAGCTTCCCGCCAGCCTTCTTTCCAGTACCGCCCGCACAACGATGACTGTGCCCCTGCGGGAAGGGGACCGCTACCGCCAGGCTTCCGTGGATGGTCTGACGCGTCTTTCGACAGTTCTCTCAGGTGGAGAGGACCCGGGCCCACCGCAGCAAATTGAACGCGTCACCCTGCCCACCAACATCCCAACCAAGGCGGAAACCGAAGAGAGCGATGCCACCAAATGGGTCATCATCCTTCTGGTGCTTGGAACCATCATTCCGATGGCGACCTGGTGGGTTTTCTCGCGCTGATTGAACGATTGAGATGAGCCGCCGTAACTGGATCAATTTATTCAGCTCCAAACAATCCGTTGAATTCTCCAGTGATCTTGAGCGTGGTTATGAGGCGGCTCTGCTCATTCAGAGCCTGGAACTGGAGTATTACGGAGACCGGCAGATCCGCCCTGACCTCAAGCTTTCCGTACCGCGAGCTGTTCAGGCCACGATTCTGCGCCGGTTTAAAACTGCACTGGCCATTTGCCGCAATTCAGCGGTCAATCTTTCTGAACAACGGGCGCAACTTGATTCTCAGGAGCTACGGCAACTCCAACTGATTGAAACCGTTGTCAGCCGCTATGGACCCCGACGTTCGAGTGGATCACCCTCTATTAGTCGCTCACCGGACGCGCTGCCCCGTTCACTTCTGGGTGTCTTTGACAGTATTCGACTGCAGTTGGATCCCTCAACTGAGGACAACGTTGTTGCAGGCTATCGACGCCGTCGTGACAGCACGTTGATCTCCCTGCGTGTTCTGCTCTTGCTGATTCTGGTTCCCTTGCTGGTTCAGCAGATCGCCGGCACGTATCTGATCTCACCTGCGGTGAATCACTTTTCACCTGAACTACCGTTCCTCAGTTACCCCAAGCCGCAGCTCGAAGAAAAGGCGGCTGAAAAGCTTCGCCTCTACAAACAGGAGCTGGAATTTGATGCATTTTTAAAAGGTGTGCCGCCTTTGGATGATGCTCAGTTGCGCGACCAGCTCACCGAGAAGGCGACGGAGCTCAAACATGATGCTGATGAGGAGAGTCTGAAGGCGATCAAAAACGTCTTTGCTGATCTCGCAGGTCTGATCGCTTTTGCGGTTGTGTGCCTGATCAGTCGCGACGAACTGCGGGTTCTCCGAGGATTTGTTGATGAGGCTGTATACGGCCTGAGTGATTCCGCCAAGGCCTTCGCCATTATTTTGTTCACCGATATCTTTGTGGGTTATCACAGCCCTGAAGGCTGGTCTGTGTTGCTGGATGGAATCGCAGAGCATTTCGGCCTTCCATCCAGCCAGAGTTTCGTCAATCTCTTCATTGCGACCTTCCCTGTCGTGTTAGCGACGATATTTAAGTATTGGATTTTCAGGTATCTCAACCGCGTCTCTCCGTCGTCCGTTGCGACCTTGAAAGGTATGAATGGCGGTGGTTGATCCAACGGCCCCTAACAAGCCCATGGTTTTAAGTATCAACAACGGTTTGATTCTGGTCAGCGGGCCAGCGCGCAGTGGAAAGAGTCGGTGGGCAGAGCATCTGCTGCACAACCACCCTGATGTGACGTACATCGCGACGGCAGCTGCCCGACCAGAAGACCTTGAGTGGCAGAAACGCCTTGATGCTCACCGACAGCGTCGTCCTGAGCACTGGGCTGTTGCTGAATCCGGTGCTGAGCTGGTGGAGGTCATTGAGACCCTTTCGCCAGGTCAGTCCGTGCTGATCGATGCGCTTGGTGGCTTTGTCGCACATCATTTGGAGCTCGATGCATCCGCCTGGAACCTGTTGTGTGAACGACTGATCGCTGCTGTCACGTCATCGCGCTGCACTTTTGTGCTCGTGATTGAAGAGACAGGATGGGGCGTCGTTCCCCCAACACGTATTGGTGGGCTGTTTCGAGACCGTTTGGGAGCTCTCGCTCAACAGTTGGATCGTGTTGCCGATGCTGCCTGGCTTGTTCTCCAGGGACGTGCTCTTGACCTTCATGCCCTTGGACGTGTGGTGCCATGACTGAGATGGAGCCCCTGCGTATTGCATTGTTCGAGCCACAGATTCCACCAAACACGGGGAATATTGCGCGTACCTCTGCTGCCTTCAGAGTGCCGCTGACGTTGATAGAACCCCTTGGCTTCAAGGTCGATGATCGCAGCGTTCGCCGTGCCGGTCTCGATTACTGGCCGCACGTACAACTCTCCATCGCCTCAGATTTTCCGGCATTCCAGTCACAACTTCTGCCGGAGCAGAGGTTGATCGGCTGTAGTCGTCGCGGTGGTGCATCACTCTCTTCATTTGAATTCAAACGGGGTGATGTTCTGCTCTTTGGACGTGAAGACACCGGTCTGCCGGACCCGGTTCGCGAGGCCTGCGACACCATTCTGACGATTCCGATGCCCGGTGCCGCCGATGACGCTGGCCAGGGTGGCGTGCGCAGCCTCAATCTTTCTGTGGCCTGTGCACTGGTGACCTACGTGGCTGGTCAGCAGTTGAGGTTGTGGTGATCACACCACTGCTCCAATCCCCCTTGCGCTGTGATGTTTGGCTCGTTACCTTCAGCGCGTCTGTTGGGTTTCATGCGCGCACTGCTTGTCGTAGCAACTGCTGTAACCCCTGTTGTGACGCTGGGAGTGTGGAGCTCTCTGCCCGGAATTGCTGATAACGCCACCTTCAATCTCGCTGAATTACCCCCACTCCCAATTGTTGAGTCTCCAGAGCCCGTTTCTCTCGCCAGCACAACAGACACCACAACGCGGCTTTGGTTCAAAGTTCTCTCGTCGACCCCACTGAACAGATTCGCTGATTTGCTTCGGCTGGACGCACAGAAGCTTGCGACGTTGAACAGCGTTTCTCCGGATCATGTTTTCGAGCCAACCAGTTGGCTTGCTCTTCCTGATTCAGCTCGGGTGGTTGCTGTGACACTGTCGTCTCTCGATCGAGCCAGTGAACGCAAAACGCTTCCTGTTTCGGCCCCACCTCCAGTCAGCAATATCGCGAAAATTCAGCAGGGTGATTCACTTGCTGCATTTCTCAAGCGTCATGGCGTGACCCAAGCGCAGTTGAAGACCTTTAATCCCGGTGTTCAGCTCAATGCCTTGACGGTCGGTCGGGAACTTCAGATCTCTAACGCATCCTCAGGTCAGTCTGTTCTCGCTGTTCGCCCGCTCCGCAGCGGCGGCGCCGCCTGGCCTCAGCAAACTCCATTGTCGACAGCTGATCATCCTGACAGCCTTAAGCCGCCGATTGTTGGTTATCAGTGGCCGACAAAGGGTGTGTTCACCTCCGGTTATGGATGGCGCTGGGGTCGGATGCACAAAGGGATTGACATCGCCAACAACACAGGAACTCCGGTTATTGCTGCACGGGATGGCATCGTCTCCTTCTCCGGCTGGAGCGGTGCCTATGGCTATCTGGTTGAAATCGCCCATAGCGATGGTGAGTCCACCCGTTACGCCCATAACAGTCGCCTTCTTGTCAAAAAAGGCCAGGTTGTTTCCCGTGGCGCGCGTATTTCTCTTATGGGAAGTACCGGTCGAAGCACAGGGCCCCACCTTCATTTTGAAATCCGTCGGGCCGGTGGTGCAGCCCTCAATCCTCTAGTCAAGCTGCCTGCACGCAAGGCTTGAGCAAATAACGATCCAGTCCGAAATGACAAGCAGCTGGCTTGTCCCCAGTTTTGTCGAATGAATGTCAGAGGGGAGACTTGAACTCCCGACCTCAGGGTTATGAATCCTGTGCTCTAACCAGCTGAGCTACTCTGACGCAGGCCCTTCAGGCCAGTCACCATCATACATCTCGGGGTTCTGGCTCAGCGCATGTCGATGGCATTGAGTCGATCGCGAAATGACTTGGGCTGATCATCCATGTTGGCTAGAGCATCCACCTGGACCGTCGGTGCTGGTGCCGTAGCTGGCTCGACGTTTCGCGCTGGCGCCGAACGACGGGTTGAACCGCGATTGAGACCCACACTCCGGAGCTGACCTGATCGTTGGTCACGATCCAAGGGCTTTTTGCGTAGATCTCCCTTTAGCTGGTTCAGCAGACGAAAATGTCCGGTAGCGCTGAACTTTCGAAGCAGCGAAGGGTCCCAGCTCGTGAGTTGATCAGTCATCGTCTGAGTTTATGGCGACGGAGGGCCATAGCCGTGATAGGTTGAAACGTGAAACTGGAAGTCGAATCGACTACGTATTAAGTCGGTTGCGGCCTTCAGGTCATTCATTCTCCCTCCAATCATGACCGACAACGGTTGCCTGCGTGTTGGCCAGCAGGCCCCTGATTTCACAGCTACCGCTGTGGTGGACCAGGAGTTCAAGGAAATCACGCTGTCCCAGTACCGGGGCAAGTACGTGGTGTTGTTCTTCTACCCTCTGGATTTCACCTTCGTCTGCCCGACTGAAATCACGGCCTTCAGTGACCGTTATTCCGATTTCTCCAGCAAGAACACCGAAGTACTCGGCGTTTCCGTAGACAGCCAGTTCAGCCACCTGGCTTGGATTCAGACAGCACGCAATCAGGGTGGCCTGGGTGACATCAACTATCCCCTCGTCGCTGACCTGAAGAAGGAAATTTCGACGGCTTACAACGTCCTCGATGACGCTGAGGGTGTCGCCTTGCGTGGCCTGTTCATCATCGATCCCGATGGCGTCATCATGCACGCCACGATCAACAACCTGCCCGTGGGTCGTAACGTTGATGAAACCCTGCGGGTTCTGCAGGCCTTCCAGTACGTGCAGTCCAACCCTGACGAGGTCTGCCCCGCTAACTGGACTCCTGGCGAAAAGACCATGAAGCCCGATCCCAAAGGCTCGAAAGAGTATTTCTCGGCAATCGGCTGATTTCTCTTCAGCACGCGATTTGGCATGCATCGTTTGCCCTACCCCTCAAACGGGTGGGGCTTTTTTCATGAGTTGCTCTAAGGCAAGGGACAGGCTTTGATCCATGGCAATTGAGCGACCATCACTGACGACGATTCGTGCCAGAGAGGGCAAGCCCACCTTGCTGGTGCGCAGATAAACCGGTTCGACGTAGAGAAGACCGTCGCCAACGGGTAGAACCAGAAGATTGCCTTGTACGAGTTCGAGGTCGCCTTGATCCCAGAGTCCAAACACCTTGCTGACTTCAGGATCTTGATGAATCAGAGCCTGAACTTGTTCAGGACCAAGAATGTTCTTGTCCTTAGGGAAATCGATGAGAAGCAATTCACCGTAATGATCGCCATCGTTTCGGGCTGCCAACCAGGCTGTTAAATTCGGCCGAGCCAATGGGGTTAATGGTTGCAGCAGGAGGAATTCTGAATTGTCATTCCCCTGAACTTGTGCCGTAATGTGATAAGGCTGTACGTCAACTTTGCGGCCACCATAAATCTCACTTGGTACTTGCCAGACATCATCACCGCTATAAAAAATTCTTGGGTCTTCAACGTGATAACGCTTTAGTTGATTGACCTGAACATTGAAGAAATCCTCAGGCACTCTGAGGTGATCGCGAACAAACTTTGGCATTGCATTCATCGATTCAAACAAGACCGGGAATGCTTGATTCCAAGCGCTGATGATTGGATCGTCGGGTTCCGAAATATAAAAGTGAACACTGCCGTTGTAAGCATCAACGATGGCTTTAACCGAGTTCCTCAAATACCGTTCCGGATTATTTGCTCCTACCGCCGCGCTATAGGCCAGGGTTGAACTGTGTGTATATCCCTCGACGACCCAATATTGATGTTGTTGGCGTTGTTCAGATTGCGATTTGGTCGTGCTTGTTGGGTCTGCTGTAGCTTCTGGAATCGAGATCAAATAAGGATCACCACGAAAATCAATGAACGGAGCGATCGCGGCAACACGATTTCGAACTTCACGTCGAATCAGAAGCTTTGAATCATTGGTGATCGCCTTGGTTGTCAGTAAACGTGGCTCATGGAGGTAAACAGCCGCTGCACACCGTTGCAGCCAGGATCCAATGGGTATCCCACCAAAACCCTGATAGTGGGTATCAACATTGAGATCTCCTTCGGGGTAGTCGAATTCCGCGATCTGCGTGGGCGCGACCGCATAAGGAGAAGGCAGCATTCCGTAATACAGCGCGGCATCGCCGACAGGTATCGCCTCTCTGACCTCCGATTGTTCAATTCCTAGTGCCTCATTCCCCTCAATCCTTGTTTCCGTGCCGAGGTCACTGATGAAATACGAGGGCAAGCCATCGTTGCTGCGCTCGTTCACGGGGCTAACCGTGAATCCATAGCCATGAGTAAAAATAAAATGGCGGTTCTGCCAGGTTCTTGATCGGCGTGGCAGGGCTGACTGATCCAATTCACGTGCCGAAAGGATCACCTGTTGCGCCGTATCGCTGTCTTGATTGAGCGGATATCGATCAACGGCCGCATTCGAAAAGCGGTAATAAACACGAAGTTGTTGTAGTTGCCGATTGGCTTCCAACAAGGGAGCGCTGTCCCACAGGCGCACATTGTCCAGGGTGCTTTCGCCTTGCTCTAGATCAGCGCTGCTTAACTTGGTTTTTGGTTCGTAGACACGCCGTTTGATCCGATCCAGCTGGAATCCCCGCTGTGTCGCCTGAATGGCATTGGCTAGGTAAGGAGCCTGCAAATCCAGTTCCTGCGGCCGCACCACGAGCCAGCGTGTGAGCGGTGTAGCGATCATCTCGAGAGCCACGAGCGACGCCAAGCTCAAGACCAGGCCCTGACGAAACCGTCTCCGACAAGGAAACAGCAGCGCGAGTGCGATCAGAACCAACAGAAGTGTGACGCCACCACGCAAGGGAAGGGTGAGGTGATGCTGCAGCCAACCAGCACCAGCCACCAATCCGTGTTGTGTCCAAAGCAGCTGGTGCCTCGATAACCACACCAGCCCTGCCGCTCCCAGCAGAAGAACAGCCGAGGGCAGTTTGAGCAGTTGAATCTGTCGGGCTGAAAAAACTGGACTGGCCCAGTCAGAGATGGCTTTTGAGCGGGCCAGGCAACGCCAGAGCTCAAAACTGAGAGTGAAAGCGGCACTGAGGACTAGCAACTCCAGGCCTAGATCCACTCCAGCGAAGCGACCTAATCCGAAGCTGAGATCGGCCTCAAGGATTGGATCATGCAAGGAGCTGTTGGGAATCGAGAGGGATAGCGACCAGATCCCCCACGATCGGGCGACGACCAAGACGAAAGAGCCCGCAATGATTCGTGCCAGCCAGGGGTTCCAACGCGGCCAGGCCATCGCTAGGGCAATCAGCCCGCCCTGGATCAGCATCACCAAAGTCGTGATCCGGTTGTGTGGAACCAGAAACTGTTGCCATTCGGCCAGTTGGAACGGATGACGGGTGGACAACTCCGCCAGATTGAGCGCCAGCATTGAGCTGATCAGCAGAACACCGCCACATAGAAAAAGTGCTGTTGCGTAGGACCAGCCGGTCAAACACACTCCCTGGGATGACACAACGTTCTGACGCCTGAACTGTCTCGACCAGGTGCGTGCAGCCAGCAGCGGCAGCAGTGCAAATCCCGCAAAGAGCAGCTGCAGTAGCCAGCGTTTCAGAAGGACGTTGGTCCAGCCGAACTGCTCAAACCAGAGCCACTCGATCTGCATCCGGGCTGCGACAACAACCAGCGGCAGCAGAAGGAGGAGGCGTCTCATGGGAGTCCAGCGATCTCGCGGAAACGATCACCGTTGATCGTTTCCTCCGCAATCAAAACTTCAACCAGGTGGTCCATCAACTCCCGACGCTGCTCCAGCAGAGCGATGGCCTGCGCCAAAGCATTCTTGGCGAGCTGGCGGATCTGTGCATCAATGGCCTGGCCCGTGGATTCGGCATAGCCAGGCCGTTGGTTGAACCAGTCGCGACCGAGGAAGACCTCCGATCCCGGACCCTCCAGCGCCATCGGTCCGAGATTGGAAAAGCCGAAGCGTGTCACCATCTCGCGGGCCAGTTGAGCCACCATCTGGAGATCTCCACTAGCCCCCTGGGTGATCTCGAGGGTGCCGAAGACCACTTGCTCCGCTGCTCGTCCACCCAATGCCACAACCAGATCCGCCAGGCAGGACGAGCGGGTGACCAAACCGGAATCGAGCACCTCTTCGTCTGGCATGAAGCGGGTGTATCCACCGGCTCCGCCCCGAGGAAGAATCGTGACCTTATCCACCGCATTGGCGGCCGGCAGAAGGGTCGCCACAAGGGCGTGGCCCACCTCGTGGTAGGCGATGAGGCGTTTTTTGGCGGTGTCCTGCAAGGGGCGGTTGCTCAGCCCCATGGTGATGCGTTCCAAGGCACCTTCCAGCTGAAACTGGCCGATGCGGAGCATGTTCTGACGTGCCGTGAGGATGGCTGCCTCATTGAGAAGATTGGCAAGATCAGCACCAGAGAATCCGGGGGTCCGGCTCGCCCAATCCGACAAAGAGACGGAGTCATCGAGGGGTCTTGTTCTGGCGTGCACCGCAAGAATCGCCTCACGTCCACGCCGATCAGGTAGGCCCACATCAATGCGGCGGTCGAATCGTCCTGGCCTCAGGAGAGCGGCATCAAGTACGTCGGCGCGGTTCGTCGCCGCAAGAAGGATCACGCCGGAGTTCTCCTCGAATCCATCCATCTCCGTCAGGAGTTGGTTGAGGGTCTGCTCACGTTCATCGTTACCGCCGCCGATTCCAGCCCCACGCTGACGACCGACGGCATCGATCTCATCAATGAAGACGATGCAGGGGGATTTTTCCTTGGCCTGGCGGAATAGATCGCGAACTCTGCTCGCGCCGACACCAACGAAAAGTTCCACAAATTCGGACGCTGCCATGGAGAAGAAGGGCACTTCCGCTTCTCCTGCAATCGCCTTGGCTAGAAGGGTTTTCCCTGTCCCAGGGGGGCCGACCAATAGCACGCCCCGGGGAATCTTGGCGCCAAGTCGAATGAAAGCCTCAGGCTGCTTGAGAAAGGTGACGACCTCCTCAAGTTCGAGCCGTGCATCGTTGATTCCGGCGACATCCTCAAAACGAAGCTGCAGGTCTTCCTGCGGTTTCAACCGGGGCTGACTGCGCCCAAAACCAAGGGCACGATTCGCCATTTGTGCTGAACGTTTCAGCAAAAAAGACAAACCGACCACCACCAGGAGCACCAGAAACAGGGTCCCCGCCAGTTCTCGACCTGCTTGTTCGCGTCGCACATCCACGACCGTCAGGGATGTGCCGGAGCTCTCGGCAGCGCGCAGGATCTGATTGTCGTTCGCGAAGACGGGAACAGTGATTCGTCGCCCGTCGTTGTATTGGACCCTGACCTCCCTCTGGTCCGGCACGAGATCCAACTGCTTGATCTGTTTTGCGTCGATATCCCGCAGCAGGGTGGAATAACTCACAGTGTCCTGTTTCTTCCAGAAACCCTGAATCGAGGAAGGTTGAACCTTCTGAAGGGCAGCGGAACCACTAGAGCTGTTCGAACCTGGTGCCACGTCAACGCTGCGCTTTGTTAAGCCTAGCGATTTGACGCAAGGGGGTTCCAAACGAGACAATCTCGGTTTGGAAATTCACCAGGCGCAATGGCCGTCCCGAAGAAGAAAACATCCAAGGCCAAGCGCAACCAGCGCAGCGCCACTTGGAAGGCCAAGGCTGCCGTTGCCGCACAGCGTGCAATGTCTATCGGCAAATCTGTGTTGAGTGGCCGGGCTCAGGGTTTTGTCTACCCAGTGAGTGAAGCCGAAGACGGCGAATCCTGAATCGCTTTGGGGAGGTGGATTCGCCGCAAGGTTCTATCCGAATCGACCTCCACAACAACATCAGCGCGCATCTGTTGAAAACAGCTTGAGGGCAGTGCGCAGAGAATCATTCGGATGAAACGTTCCAGTTCTGAAGAGGAGAGTGATGCTCCTCGTTCAGACTGAAGCGTTGCTTCCTGTTGGCGTTTCCAGAGCAAAGGAGCGTTGAAATTGCGTGCTCGCAATTGCCAGAGCTGATCGAAGCTGCTCCAGATCGCTTCGTAATCGGCAAGTACGGGTTGCAGTTTTGTGCGCCACGCCAGTTCCTCCGGTGCCAAAGGAGTTTCGAGATGGGATTCTGCTGTTGCAAGGTCCATCGTCGATTCACAGCCGACAAACCAACCCTCGAGAATCAAGACGTCGGCGTCACAGCGTCGCCAACCGTTGCGATCTCCACGACCATTTCTCTTCGCTTTGTCAAAGCAAGGCATCGACACGTCTTGGCCCTGTCGCCATTGCAGAAGGCAGTCCTGCAGAAGGTTCAGGTCATGGCTGCCCGGAAGCGCGCGAGGCACCCCCCAAGGGTTACCGCGCATTGCTGCGTCAAGCCGATCCGCTTCGAAATAAAAATCATCCAGTGAAACCACTTGAATCGATAGGTCCAAGACCTTTGCGGCGGCTTCAATCCATTGCCCAAGGGTGGTCTTACCGCATCCTGGGAGAGCATTGAGCCCCAACAGACGGCGTTGCCCACGCCATTCGTTCGCCAGACTCAGAAGGGGCAATCCAACCGACCACAACCAATCCGGTGTTGCTTCGGGATGCCAATGGTCGAGAGCAACTTGATGGCGCTCCGTTTTGCGCTGTTCTGCGAACCAGGTCGCTGCATCACCCAGATGAAGGTGGTGGAGCAACCGTTGCTGGTCGTCGCTCGGAATCAAACGTTGGCCCTCAGGATCCAACTTTGAAGGCCTCCAAAACTACGGAATAAACAAAACCGAGCCGCAGGTTGTCGAGCCAGGGGAGACGACGGCGCCAGAGCACCAGCAGTTCACAGGCAATAAGGGAATAGAGGGCTGTGAACGTTCTGACCCCTACGGCATTCGCCAGATGCACTGTGAGATTGCTGCCGATAAAAAAGCCAATCAGAAGAATCAACAACGACGCACTACGTCGCCACCAGGGGCCAGACCAATTGCGTCGAAGGACTGCTCCCCAACTGTTCTGCAGGCCCGCCAGGCGTGTGCGCTGGATTGAGCTCATCTATCAGGCACCGACAGCAGAGTCTGCAAATACTTCAGCGTCACTGTTCCGTCCTGGCAAGTGGGACCGGAACGTACGGTCGCCGGCTCCCCCGGTTCCCCAAGGTGATCCAGCACGGCAGCTGCATTTTTACTGGCATCACGCAGGGCAGATGCATCCCAGGGGGAGGGGGTGAGCAGACAACACAGACCAGCTGCCGTTGCAGCAGACAGACCCGCCGCTGAATCTTCCACAGCGAGACTTGCCGCACCATCGGCGCCACTGCGCCTGAGGGCCAGCAGGTAGCCGTCCGGTGCAGGTTTGCCTGCTGAAACGTCGTCGGATGTCACGACGCCATCGAAGTGAGGGATGTCGTTCTGAATCTGCTCGAGAAGGGCCATCACGGAGGCGGATCCGCTTGAAGTCACAATCCACTGCTGCACCCCGGCGAAGTTCAGCTCCTCCAGCAGTCTCCTGACACCCGGGCGCAACTTCACATGGCCCTGACGGACGCGCTCCAGATAATGCAGCCTTTTGCGATCACGCACTTGATCCAATTGATCCTGGCTGAGCATCACCCCACGGTCTTCAGCGTGGACCTTCACCCTGCGGAGCCCTCCAGGAATTGCCAGAAGCGTGTTGTAAAGCTGTTCATCCCAATGAAACGGAAGATTTAGCTCCTCGAAAGTCTTGTTAAAGGCAGGGCGATGACCATCCATTTCCGTGTCGGCCAAGGTTCCATCCACATCCCAAAAAACCGCTGAAAGCCTGTTCAACTTGATGACCAGCAACGGCACAATGCTGGGACATCACCGCCTGTTGCGTTCCCTTGCCGGCTGTCCCCCTTCACTGGTCCTGGTCCCTTCCGGCCGTAGTGGAACCGTCGCCATTGCTGGGGCTTGATTTACCGCTGGCGTTGCGGTGTGTTCTGCGTCGCAGGGGCTTCACGTCACGATCCGAGGCGGAAACGTTCCTCTCACCTGGTGATCTGCCGCCCACCAGCGATCACTTCCCTGATCTGGAACAAGCCTGTGCGCGCTTGGTTAAGGCTTGCCATGCCAGAGAACGCGTGGCCATCTGTGGCGATTACGACGCCGATGGAATGACCAGCACAGCTCTCCTTTTGAGAGCTTTGGGCCCGCTTGGCGCCGATCCAGAGCCAGCGATTCCGTCACGGATGGACGAGGGATACGGCCTCAACCCAGCCATGGTTCAGCGGCTTTTTGACGACGGAGTGCGACTTTTGGTCACCGTCGATAACGGCGTTGCCGCGCGGGAAGCGCTCGATCTCGCTGCCAGCTTGCACATGCAGGTGATCGTGACTGATCACCACACCATCCCGGCGAAACGGCCGCCCATGACCGCCCTGATTCACCCAGCGACTACACCGGACGGCTCTCCTTATCGTGGTCTGGCTGGGGTTGGACTGGCTTATGTGCTTGCCCATGCCGTGGCCGAAGCCCTGAACAAACCTGAG
Source organism: Synechococcus sp. UW106 (assembly GCF_900474015.1). NCBI lineage: Bacteria > Bacillati > Cyanobacteriota > Cyanophyceae > Synechococcales > Synechococcaceae > Synechococcus > Synechococcus sp. UW106. The sequence continues at coordinate 330,651 of NZ_UCNV01000008.1, read as the reverse complement.
GCCATCCGCGTGGCTCGGGATCTGTTCTGCATTGGGACTGTGGCCGATATGGCCCCCTTGGTAGGCGCCAACCGCAGCTGGTTGCTGGAGGGACTGAATCATCTACATCGTTCCGAGTGCAGCGGATTGCAAGCGCTGCAGCGTCTAGCTGGTCTCGGGGAACGTCCGCTGACGGCCGAAGACATCGGATTTCAACTTGCACCACGCATCAATGCCGTTGGTCGCTTAGGAGAACCGAAGCTCGTTGTGGATCTACTCACAGCGGAAGACTCTGATTCGGCAATGGCGCTGGCGCGACGTTGTGATGATTTCAACCGCCAGCGGCGCGATCTGTGCGATGCGATTGAAGCGGAGGCCGTGGCCCTCGTGGATGCGGAGACAAGTGATGCTCTCCCGTCATTTCTTCTTTTGGCGCAAAGCCACTGGCATCACGGGGTGATTGGAATTGTTGCTGCGCGTCTGATGGAGCGATATCACCGACCCACCGCTCTCCTGGCTGGAGATGGTGATGGCTGTCTTCGGGCTTCGGTGCGTGGGCCCGTCGGATTTGCTGTGGATGATGCCCTCTCCAGTTGCAGTGATCTGTTGTCCCGTTTTGGAGGCCATCCCGCCGCCGGTGGGTTCACCGTGAAAGCTGAGCATGTGCATGCCCTGCATGAACGCCTCTGCGAACAAGCGGATGGTTGGCTGATGACCCAGGCCCTCGGCCGACCCGTGCAACCCGATGCCCTGCTGCATTTAAAGGACGTGAACTGGGAGCTCTGGCGGCATTTGCAATCCTTGGCTCCCTTTGGGATCGGTCATCCGAAACCGTTGTTCTGGTCACGGGGCGTCAACGTTGAGGAGCGCCGTGACCTCAAAGGAGGACACCTAGCCCTGAGGCTTCGCCAGGGAGACAGCGAGCGCCGTGCCATTGCCTGGCGATGGGATCCATCAGCGGTCGTACCCGAATCCTGTGACGTTGCCTACAGCATTTCGATCAACCGTTGGCAGGGCGAACAGCGTCTGCAACTGGAGCTCAAAGCAATTCGAGCCCATACGGAGCTTGTGCTGATCGACCGCGGGAACCGTCAGTACACAGCTAGCTGGACCGAAATGTCAGGTCTCACGCTCACCAATGGAGAGGGGAAAACCTTGCAGGCAAAGATTGAACAAGAAAAAACCCTCACCAGTGACGACGACCTGGCGAGGGATACACGTGTCGTTCAGTTGATGGAGGAAGCCTGTCTTGGATTGGGGCTTCGTCCCTAAGCAGAGGCGATCAGAGCGCGCCGCGGCGGTAGAAGAGGATGAAGATGACAGCGGGGCCGGCAATGGTGATCAACGCCAGGGCGGCAAAGTTGGCGATCAGGTGAATGTCAAAGCCCATGACGATGCAGCGCTGTCCGAAATCTTTTCACCTCCCAGGCTACGGGGCTCTGTCCCGAGATCGACGAATTCGTTCCTCTCTCTGTGATGGCTTGTCACAGCCTCAGCGATGACCAGAGAAAAGCTTCAGTGGACCTGCATCAAGCACTGCGGTGCCTGTTGTCGACTCGCTCCGGAGGAACGTGCTGATGCTCTAGCGGCTTTGACCGAAGATCAACAGCGCACCTATCTAGCCATGGTGGGGCCAGATGGCTGGTGCATCAATTACGACACGGGCAGGCAGCGCTGCAGGATCTACGACGAGCGTCCTGATTTCTGCCGCGTCAGCGAGCTGGGGCGGTTGTTTCACGTTCCAGAGGATGCTCTCGACGGCTTCGCCATTGCCTGTTGCAACCAGCAGATCCGCAGCACCTATGGCGGCCGCAGTGGCGTGATGCGTAGGTTCAACCGCGCGCAGACAGCGGGAGGTCCTGTTGACCAGTGAGCAAACAAGCAACGAGTCGCGGAGCTTCGCTGCCGTGCTGTTCAGCACCTTCACAACCGTTTTCCTGGCTGAACTGGGAGACAAGACGCAGCTGGCGACGCTCCTGCTCTCCGCCCAGTCCGGCTCACCGGTGTTGGTATTCATCGGTGCCGCACTGGCTTTGATTGCGTCCAGCCTTGTGGGAGTCCTCGTGGGTCAATGGTTGGCCAAAACGCTTCCTCCTGAGCGACTGGAGCTGATGGCTGGACTGCTGATGGTGGCCCTTGGCATCTGGCTGGGCCTGCAAGCCGCCCGATCTTTATGGCTTAGTGCTGCGAGTTGACGATGGATTTTCCCCTTCTGATTTCCACCTTCTTGACTGTGTTCTTGGCCGAACTCGGTGACAAGACCCAACTCGCCACCGTCGCCATCAGCGGCACTTCAAATCGCCCCCTGGCGGTGTTTCTTGGATCATCATCAGCGCTTGTTCTCGCGAGCTTGCTTGGAGCCTTTGCAGGAGGATCCGTCGCGACAGTGATTCCCAGCGACCTTCTCCAGTTGGTTGCTTCCATCGGTTTTCTCGTGATTGGTGGTCGCTTGCTGCTGCCTCTGTTCAGCGATGCTGAAAACTCCACAGACGGGGATCAGACTTCAGAGCCTTAAAGTGAAGTTCGAAGGGTTGACTCAGCACGGCCAGCTGTTCGGCGTCGGCCACCCCTTCCTTCTCTCCCGGCCCTGATGGTCGGTTCCTGCGTACGCCACGATGAAATTCACGGTTGCCGATCTGCTGGATCAGCTCTCTACAGAGCATCCTTCTGAACAAGACCAGCTGGCCAAGATCCTGAAGCTCAATAAGGCGGATCAAGTGTCACTGGAGCTTGCTCTCGCATCACTGGTGAAGCTCGGTGTCGTTGAACGATCGAGCGAGGGTGGACTCAAGCGCCCACTTGAAAATGATCTGATTGATGCCCGACTGAGGTGCAGTAGCAAAGGGTTCTGCTTCGCCATTCGTGATGACGGCGGTGAGGACATCTACATCCGGGATCATCAGCTCAACCATGCTTGGAATGGTGATCGCGTGTTGGTGCGTGTAACGCGCGAGGGCGGACGACGACGCTCTCCTGAAGGCGGCGTTCAGTGCATCCTTGAGCGTGCAACCCGCTCTCTGCTGGCCCAGGTGGAGCAACAGGGCCAGCAGTTACTGGCATCACCACTTGATGACAGGGTGCTGGCTGGCATCGAACTGCCACCAGAGGATTCCGAGCATCTACCTGGAGAAGAGATCTCAAGCGTCGTCGAGGTGCACATTGACCGCTATCCCGTAGCCCAAAACGCTGCTGCAGGGCGTGTGGTGCGCTCTCTCCCGCTCAACGGCGGCCCTGCAGCGGATCGTGACCTCTTATTGACCAAGGCTGGGCTTCAAGATCGTCCGGCGGCGCCCCGTAGTTCTGGCAAAACTCCTGCGGCGAAGGGCCGTGTCGATCTGACCGGACAACCGTGCCTCCTTCTCAAAGGCTGGAAGCAGGAAGATGCACCGGGCTTGCCGGCAGTTCATGTTGAAGCCAAGGATGGCGGATGCCGTCTATGGATCCACGTGCCCAGCGTGGGCGAGCGAATCGGATTAGGCAGCAGCCTCGATGTTTGTCTGCGAGATCGCGGTGAAGCGCTTTGCCTCGGTGAGGTCTGGCACCCCCTGCTAACACCCGCGCTGCACAAAGCGACGAGCTTCGCCACCGGCACAGATGTCGAGGCCATCAGCGTGCGACTGGACATCGGAGCCAATGGTGAACTCTGCGACTGGGAGTTCATGCTCAGCACGGTTCGCCCCACAGCCGAAGTGAGCGCTGATCAATTAATCGCTCTGGCGGAACGCAAACCAAAGGCTCGAAGCATTCCGGCGGCACTTAAGCCCATCAAAGATCAGTTGGCTCAACTGGAGACCTTGCGGTTCTGCAGCACTCTCCTGCTGGACTACGAGCGCAACATCGGGGCTGTGCAACTGGACCTACGCCCTCCCCAGCTGGAGGCGCTTGGTGATCTACGCAGTGCGGATCCATCCGGTCTTCGTCATCGCTGGGTTGACGCCTTCAACCCGGAGGATCCCCATGCATTCCTCCAACCTCTGCTGAGGTGTGCCGATCGTGCCTGGACTGCACACCGGATTGATCTCCAATTGCCCGGGATCAGCATTCAGGCTGAGGAACCCGATGGCAACGTCTTGACCGATGTTGCCAAGACGGCCATCGCCTTGGACCTCCCCCTTGAACTCGATGACGAGGGGTGTCCGTCAGCGTCCGAGCTGATCCAGGTGTTCAAAGACAGCAGCCAACGACGGGTGCTTGAACAACAGCTCAGCCACGCGCTACCTCCACTCAATTTTGCGGTGTCCACGGAGACGTCCCATGCAGAACAGGAGCCTTCCCCAGCAGAGGGAGGTGATCCAGCCAGCCATGACGCGTCATTCACCCCTTGGACCTGCGCCACACAGCATTACGGACACCTTGCCAATCAACAGTTGCTCGTTGCACTTTTGACGGACGCCAAAGATCGTCCGACCGTGCGTCACAAGACGCGTTTGAAGCTTGGTTGCAAGGGAGCAGGCGCTGATCTGACTTGGCCCTTATTTACGGCATCCCAGGACGAGAAATTGAATGGGTTGGTCAACGACCGCACGGTGCAGCGGCTCAATTCCCTTCGCCGGCAGGTGCTGGAGCTTGAAAAAGATCTGCTGTCGATGATCCAGGCCCGATCAGCACAACCGCTGATCGGCGAGCAGGTGGAAGGCCGTATCAGTGGTGTTCAGAGCTATGGCTTCTTCGTTGAAGTGGGCGAGAGTCGGGTTGAGGGCCTGGTTCATGTGAGCTCCCTCAACGATGACTGGTACGAATACAGATCACGACAGAATCGTTTGGTCGGTCGCAAGAACCGTCAGACCTATCAACTCGGTGATCAGGTTCAGGTGCGTGTGATCAATGTCGATGTTCTACGCAATCAGATAGATCTCGAGGTCATCAGTCAGGGCGACGAAGTCTCCACCGAGCTTGAACCGTCTGAGCCGCTGCCTGTTTCCCTCAGCGAGCGCTGAGTGATGCATCCCTACGTTCTGGCCGTCACCGGTGCGTCGGCACAACCCCTTGCCGAGCGTGCCCTGCAGTTACTTCTGCAGCGAGGGCGCTCTGTCCATCTCGTTCTCAGCCACGGCGCCCATGAGGTCTTCCGTGCAGAACAGGGGCTGTCCATTCCCGTGGATCCCCTGAAGCAAAACGGGTTCTGGAGAGACAGGCTTGGGGTGGAGAGCGGAGATTTGAGATGCCATCGCTGGAATGATCAAGCCGCCTGCATCGCGAGTGGGAGCTACCGGACACGCGCGATGGTGATCGTTCCTTGCAGCATGGGAACGGTTGGACGCATCCACGCCGGAATTGCCGCTGATCTGATCGAGCGCTGTGCGGATGTTCACCTCAAGGAGCGCCGTCCGCTGGTGATCGCTCCACGGGAGATGCCCTTCAACCTGATTCACCTCCGCAACCTCACCGGTCTGGCGGAAGCAGGAGCAACCATTGCCGCTCCCATTCCGGCTTGGTACACCCGACCAGAGTCGTTGAACGAGATGGTGGATTTTCTTGTGGTGCGCCTATTCGATGGGCTGGAAGATGATCTTGCTCCGTTGAATCGCTGGAGCGGTCCACTGGAATGAGCACGTTTCAGCGGCTACTGCTGATCCCCTGTCTGGCTCCTCTGCTGGCGTTGCTCGCCTTTTCTGCGATCAATGTCGGAGACAAGACTCGGCTTCGCTTGCTGGTTTGGACGACCCCAGCCATGCCCCTGGGTGCGTGGACCGCACTCGCCGCCGGTGGTGGCGCTGTGGGAGCAGCACTCACAGCTTTCCTGTTTTTACCAGCGCAACGTCCTCTCAGTCGGAAGCGCCATTCCCCTGTCCACCCCGACGTCCAAGAGACGGAATCGGCCGTCAACGATTCGGCTCGCCGATCCACTACAACCCCAGGCCCTGAAAGGGATGTGCGCGAACCGGCCCCCACGGTTTCTGTGGCTTATCGCGTGATTCAGCGCCCTTCGTCTGAGCCCCGGCATCCACAAGCCTCAGCCGTACCATCTCCCTCACAGCAGTTCAGCGACTGGGGGGATGATCCTGAAGCGAACTGGTAAGCAACGCACCAGGCTGCTTACAGTTGCCGCAGTAACCCTGGATCGGTGAGCGAAACCCCTGTCGAGAAGGAGCCTTCAGGTCAAGAGACCCCTGCCAAGCCTGCAGCGAAAGCAAAACCTCCGAAACCGGAGGACAAACCCTTCCCAGAGTTCATCGACTCGCTGTTTGTTCCGGCCGTCGCCAAACAACTGGCTGATCACAACATCACAGCAGAACGACTGGAGCGCGTGGATGGTCAGCGTCCCGTGGTTGGAGGGGATTGTCCAATGGTCATCGGCGAACTCCCTGGTGGACGCCGCTTCTGGCTCTGCTTCTCCAAGGCAGACATCAACAGCACAAAGGTGATTGCCTTGGCTGACCCCGGCAGTGACCCCACCCTGTTGGAAAGCTTCCTGATCGACGAAAAACGGATGTCTCTGCCCCTTCTGGTCTCCCGCCTGTTGCAACGCCTCAACGGCCAAAAGTGGTTGGGAGGTAACTAACCAGTCGTTTTGAGCTCGGGGGTCGTCCCGACACGCCTACATTGGCAGGATCGTGAAACGCAACTGATGGTCCCTCCCACCACCGTGGCCGAAGGCAGCGCTGTAGCCATCAAGGATCCTGTCAAGGACACAATCCTCACCCCACGCTTCTACACCACCGATTTTGAGGCGATGGCGGCGATGGATCTTCAGCCGAACGAGGCTGAACTAGAAGCCATCTGCGAAGAATTCAGGAAGGATTACAACCGTCATCACTTTGTTCGCAACGAGGAGTTTGAGGGAGCCGCAGACAAGCTCGACCCGGAGACCCGCAAGGTCTTCATTGAATTCCTGGAGCAAAGCTGCACCTCTGAATTTTCAGGATTCCTTCTTTACAAGGAACTGAGTCGTCGGATTAAGGCCAAAAATCCTCTTCTTGCTGAGTGTTTTGCTCATATGGCTCGTGATGAAGCCCGTCATGCAGGCTTCCTCAATAAGTCAATGAGCGACTTCGGTATGCAACTTGACCTTGGTTTTCTCACGGCCAATAAGGATTACACTTTTTTCAAGCCAAAATTCATTTTTTACGCAACATATCTCTCTGAAAAAATCGGCTATTGGCGCTACATCGCCATTTTCCGCCATCTCGAAAAGAATCCCGACAGCAAGATTTTCCCGATCTTTAACTTCTTCGAGAACTGGTGTCAGGACGAAAACCGCCACGGCGATTTCTTCGATGCCCTGATGAAGGCACAACCCGATACGGTCCGTGGTCCGATCGCCAAACTTTGGTGTCGCTTCTTCCTTCTGGCGGTATTCGCAACCATGTACGTGCGTGACGTTGCCCGCAAGGAGTTCTACGAGGCCCTTGGCCTTGATGCGCGCACCTACGACAAAATGGTGATCGAGAAAACCAACGAGACATCTGCTCGCGTCTTCCCCGTCGTGCTCGACGTCAAGAACGAAAAGTTCTGGACTCGCCTCGAGCGCCTTGTTGCCAACAACAATGCCTTGGAGCAGGCCGACGCCAGCAATTCCATTGCTCCCGTCAAGTTGCTGCGGAAGCTGCCTTTCTGGATCGGTAACGGTGCCGAAATGGCAAAGCTATTTCTGATGCCAGCGATCGACAGCGAGCGTTTTCAACCAGCCGTGCGCTGAGGGTTATTCCCCAGCCAAATTCAGGAGTTTCCTTGACCAACGCCTTTTCCAATCAGTGGCGCGGACTTATGGAGTCCCTCTTGCATCGCGGCAGTGCTGCAGGTGCCGATCTGGTGGAAGTATTCCTCGAGCGAACAGATCACATCGGTTTGCTCGCTGAACAGGATCGAATCACCAGTGTCAATCCATCCTTTGCGCGTGGGGCAGGACTGCGGGTGTTCCGTGAAGGCCGTGATGGCTTTGTCAGCACCAATGACCTCAGCGAAGCGGGACTGAAGCGTGCTCTTGATCAGGCCCTGGCGATGCTGGGGCTGGAGCCTCAGCACCTCAGCACCTCTGCAGGTTTTGAAGGATTGAAGGCCCTGACGGACCATGGCTTGGCGAAAGCGGATTGGCTTGATCGCTGCCCATCCCTGGATCTAGCCAGCCAATGCCTGCTGCAGGGAACTGCTCATCTCGAGCGCTTGGGCCAGTACCTACAGGTTCGCCGTGGCAGTTACGCCCGCGATTGGCAGGAAGTGCTGGTCGCAGCCTCCGACGGTACCTTCGCGAGAGACATTCGATTGCACCAGTCGTCGGGCTTATCTGTCCTAGCGGCTGACGGAGAGCACCGATCCAGCATTGGCCGCCGCTACGGCAGTTCCGACCGCCCAGATGACCTTCGTGACTGGGATTCCGAAGCCAGTGCAGCCGAGGTCTGCAACAGCGCCGGCACGATGTTGCGTGCCGACTACGTGGATGCTGGACAAATGCCAGCTGTGCTGGCCAATCGTTTCGGCGGTGTGATCTTCCACGAAGCCTGTGGACATCTTCTCGAAACAACTCAGATCGAACGCGGCACAACCCCCTTCGCTGACCGTGTGGGTGAACTCATTGCTCACCCGGCCGTCACCGCAATCGACGAAGGCTTGAGTGGTGGATCCTTCGGTTCGTTGTCCATGGACGATGAGGGAATGGAACCGGAGCGCACCGTCTTGATCAAGGACGGTGTGCTGCAGCGCTTTATCAGCGACCGTGCTGGTGAACTGCGCACCGGCCACAAACGCACGGGAAGCGGTCGACGTCAGAGCCATGCGTTTGCAGCTGCCAGCCGGATGCGAAACACTTTTATCGATGCGGGATCCCATTCGCCTGAACAACTGATTGAATCCGTGGATAGGGGTCTTTATTGCAAGGCCATGGGAGGCGGCAGCGTTGGTCCAACTGGCCAGTTCAACTTCTCCGTTGAAGAGGGCTATCTGATTGAGAACGGCAAACTCACCAAACCCGTAAAAGGAGCCACGCTGATCGGTGATGCCAAAGAGGTCATGCCACGGATTTCTATGTGTGCCAATGACCTTGAACTGGCTGCAGGGTTCTGCGGTTCCGTAAGCGGCAGTGTGTTTGTCACCGTCGGACAACCCCACATCAAGGTTGACTCGATCACAGTTGGGGGCCGCTGAGGATGACCAGCAACAACAGCCTCAACGCCACACATCTGAGAGATCGACTCCAGACTCTCGCCTCGCGAGAAGGGATTCGCTGTTGGGACCTCGGTGCTGCATGCAGCGACGATTGCTCTGTTCAGGTTGACCGGGGTGAAGCAAAGCAACTCAAGGCATCACAGCGGAGTTCCATCACAGTTCGCGTCTGGAACAGCGATGGCCTGGTCGGCATCACCAGCACCACCGACCTCTCCGATGGAGGACTAGAGCAAGCTCTGGTCGGGGCCCATGCGGCCAGTCGTTTTGGAAACCCCGACGAAATTCCTCAGTTTTCACCTCTGGCCACGGCACCACTGCCTGAACTGGATCGACCACTGCAACCCCGCCAGGGAATTCTCCCCCTGTTGGACACCCTTCGGGATGCAGAAGCAGACCTCTTGAGCCGCCACCGGGCCATTGAAACTGTGCCCTACAACGGCCTGGCGGAATCTCTATCCCAGAGCCTCTATCTCAACAGTGATGGGGCTCTGCGCCAGATGGAGCGCACCCAAGCCAGCCTCTATCTTTATGCCCGAGCCGAAGAGGCCGGCCGCAAGCCGCGAAGTGGAGGAGCCGTCCGTCTTGGGCTCGGCAGCAGCGAACTTGATGTAGAAGGCTGCATCAGCGAAGCGGTTGACCGAACGATTAGTCATCTCGACTATCGCCCTATCGACACCGGCAGTTACCGGGTCTGCTTTACACCGGAGGCTTTTCTTTCCCTACTTGGCGCCTTCAGCAGCATGTTCAATGCTCGTTCGGTGCTCGACGGTGTGAGCCTGAGCCAGCGTGATTCGATCGGTTCCAACGTGGCAGTTCCGTTCTTGAATCTGCACGATGACGGACTTCATCCTGGCCATATCAGTGCTGCAGCCTTCGATGGCGAAGGTACGCCGACCCGTCGTCTTTCCTTGATTGAAGGAGGAACACTGAAGAACTTTCTGCACTCTGAAGCCACGGCACGAGCATTCGGCGTTGAGCCCACCGGCCACGCGGGGCTAGGAGCCAAGGTCTCGGTAGGTCCGGACTGGTTCGTGGTCGGCTCCGATCCAGAGGTTATGAGCGGCAGCAGCCTGAATCACCGCACAGAATCCGGGCCTTTCGTTTTGATCGAAGATCTTTCTGCACTGCATGCCGGTGTAAAGGCCACTCAGGGATCCTTCTCTCTGCCGTTTGATGGTTGGTTGGTCAAGAACGGCGAAAGGGTTTCGGTTGAAGCTGCAACGGTTGCTGGCGATATCCGCACTGTTCTCAACGGTATTGCGCACCTTGAATCCGAGGCTGAAGTCACCCACCGCGGTGTGAGCCCTCACGTTTGGGTGGATGGTTTGTCCATCACCGGCGAAGCCTGACGTTGAGGATTCTGTTCTGGGGAACACCGGCCTATGCGGTTCCCACCCTTGATGCGTTGCACAAGGCTGGTCACACGATTGTGGGAGTCGTGACACAGCCGGATCGACGGCGTGGTCGCGGGAAGCAACTGGTTGCATCACCGGTTAAAGCGAGGGCTGAACAGCTGTCACTTCCGGTATTCACCCCGGTACGGATTCGACGGGATGAAGATTGCAAGGAGGAACTTGCTGCTCTCGGAGCCGATGCATCAGTGGTGGTCGCCTTCGGACAAATTCTCCCTAAGGATGTTTTGCAGCAACCTCGCTTGGGTTGCTGGAACGGCCACGGATCACTTCTGCCCCGTTGGCGGGGTGCTGGTCCAATTCAATGGGCCCTGCTTGAGGGTGACGAGGAGACAGGTGTTGGGATCATGGCCATGGAAGAAGGCCTCGACACCGGACCTGTACTCCTCGAGCAGAGGATTCCGATCCAGCTGCTGGATACCTCCATCGATCTGGCTGAACGGCTGAGTTCCCTCACTGCAGAGCTGATGGTGCAGGCCATGCCTTTGATCGAAGCGGCAGGTTCAGGAAGCGAGGCAGAGAGATTGGGAAGGCTGAAGGTACGTGCTCAGGCAGAGGAATCGAGCTATGCACGCATGCTGGAGAAGCAGGATTTCAGGTTGGATTGGTCAGCCCCTGCTCTAAGCATTCATCGCAAGGTGATGGGGCTTTATCCCGGAGCCTTCACCTATTGGCAAGGCAAACGGCTGAAGGTGTTGCAGAGTGAACCATTGATCGAGCGCCTGAAGGATCAACTCAGCACGGCCAGCCGCCAGCTCGTGGGCCAATGGCCCACCGGTGGTCATGCACCAGGGACAATCCTGGCGGTGCTTGAGGATCAGGGCCTGGTGGTCAGCAGTTCCGGCTGTCCTCTTTTGATTCGCGAGGCTCAGCTGGAAGGCAAGGCACGCAGCACAGCGCCAGTTTTATTGCAGCAACTCAAGGCCACAAGCGGAGATCGCTTCGACGTGGATTGATTCAGGATTCCGTGTACAACGAACGCGCTTGAGTCCAGACCTGATCGAGATCCTGTTCGGAAAGTTGAAGGGCTTCGGGGTACATGCTGGAGAGCCATTGCTGGCGTTTCAAAAGGCTGTCGGCCTCAAAGAATGTTTGCTGAGACGCGAGAACTCTAAATTTGAGAAATTCAAGCAACCGTGCACGAAGCCGGATCGTGTTCACAAGTTTGATACGTCCGCGTTCATCGTGAAGATGAATTGTGCAGCCTTCATTCACGTCAGTCAATCGAGGTGCAATCAGCTCCAATGATGTTGGAGGTTGCCAGTGGCGTTGTTTTGTTTCGGGATGGGGGTAATAAATCCATCCCTCGACCAACTCAGCTTCTCTTGCCTTGATTTGCACACTCCAGAACGAGAACGTTTCAGGAGGATGGAGCTCTGTCCACCGCACTTTCTCGAACAGGTAATCTGGACTCGAAAGTGACACTTCTAGGGGTGAAAAGTCAACATTCAGCGTGCCGAAGTAACAGTCAGTCAGGTCGAGACCTAATTCCAAGAATACAGGAGTTTGCATTCGAATCGTTCCATCCGGATAAGGAGATTCGTTGCTTTTTCCGGAAGCAACACCATGGCCAGCGCAGAGACGCCCAGTGAGCCATTCAGCATTCATTGGTCAACGAAGTTCATGATGACTGCAGGTTTCACATGGTCCCTCTGGCCACACAGCACAGCGCAACAAAGGGCTGCGGGCGTTGAAACGACAGTTCGGGTCGCCGATGACCCAGCCGTGTCGCCAGGGCGTTGCATCAGCAGGGCGAGCTTGAGGTTTGACCATTAAGGCCACTGACGCCATGACATAGCGACCATTGCGCAGGGCATAGCGGTGGCGACATTGCATCACTAGGAATGATTCATCCTTGACAAGGAGCCATCGTCCAGGATGTGGTGGGTCCTCAAGATCAATGCGGTTGATTAAATAATCACCACTTACGTGCCGAAGTTCAACAAGCATGGCTTTCGTCTTGATCGTGATCACTGGTTCGAATTGACATTCCCCAAGCAAACAAAACCAACACAACCAGCAACGTTAACCAATCGGGTTGATTCAAGTCTGGAACGATGACGTGAACGATTAACCTAAAGGCAACGAAAGCAACGGCAAGGAAACCAGCTGTTTCAAGACGTGGGTACAGGTCAAGCCAGCGAATGAATAGGGCGGACGTGAAGCGCAATGCCACGATCCCAATAAAGGCGCCTGCACTGATCAGCAGGATTTGATCGCTGATTGCCACCGCTGCGGCGACACTATCGATGGAGAAGGCAAGATCAGTGAAGGCCAGTAGCAGAACAGTCTTGAAAAAGGGACGTTGACTGCGATCAGATCCATCGGCATCCAAAGCAGAAGCCGAATCGTCCGACCGGCTTTTGAAGTGATCCACCACAAGCCAAACGAGATAGGCAGCGGCGAAGAGCTGAACCCACGTATTTTGCAAAACCCATTGGGCGACAACGATCAGGGCGATTCGCAACACCAGAGCCATGCCGATACCCAAGTTGAGCGCCAGTCGCTCTTGCTCTGGCTGACGACTACTACGGGCAATGGCAGCAAGAGCGACGGCATTGTCAGCCGAAAGAATCACCTCTAGGAGCACCAGCACGGGGAGTAGAGCAAAAATTTCTCCCCACTGGTCGGCACCTTCAAAGAAATCCGAAAGCGAGGGGAGCGAAGTGATGTCCATGCCGGCAGCCTAGAAAGTGCAAGCGCTGTTCCATTGCGATGCAGATCCGGGCCGAGCTGTGTCACGTCGATACTCTGCGATGCATCGTGAGGGTTGAGGCATCGACTGACGGGGCTGTTTTGGGCAGCGCCCTTGGCGAAGCAGCCACTGCTGAAGAAGCAGAGGAAAGGGCGTTACAACGTCTCAACACCAGGCTTCAGATCAGTCCTCCACAACGGCTGGGACAGGTTGCTGTCAGTCCCCAAGACAACGAAAGCTCAAAGGCAGCAGAGCATGTCGCAGTAGAGCGGCCACGGAAGATTGAGACGCACGAGCCAGTTGCTCCTGCCCACTCTGCTACTCCACAGACTTCCAACACCCAAGCTCCACCTTCGGAAACACCGACGGATCCTGATGATTGGAGCGACGAGCTCACCGCCATCGACCTCGAAATTAGACGCATCGGTTGGACGCGAGAGCAAGAACAGGCGTACCTCACGCGAGCATTTGGCCTTGGCAGCCGCCACAAACTCACGCGCTACGCCGATTTGGTGGCCTATTTGCGACAGCTCAAGTTGATTCAAGCTAACGATGATGCCTCCACCGCCCCAGCGCCAATCCGCCGTGGAGACTTGCTCAACCAGGGAGATTCAATGTTGAAGCAGCTTGGCTGGAACTCAGATCAGGCCCGTGCATTTCTACAACAACATCTCGGCTCGACAAGTCGCCAACAGCTCAGTGATGAACAGCTGCTTCAATTCAACATGCTCTTGGAGGAGCAGACACTCAAGTCATCGTAATTAGCGAGTTTTCAGCCTTCTACTGCAAGCTATCACTAACTTTTGAGAGCCTTCTGCTCCACCGGTGTTAGGGATGGGTAGAGCGCTGCTATGGGCTCAACACTGCTGAGGTGGATCATCCGGCTTGGCCCTAACTGCCTGAAACGCTGTGGGTGAAAAGATCGGAGCGGATGTCCATCATTCCTGCTTTCACAGACAGGAAACGGATACTGATTTTTGCTCTGGATAATAAAATCTGACAACGAAATTATACACCGACACGACTATTTCGTTAGTTCATACGTGCTGGCAGCAGCAAAGAGTGCTAGACAACCGATGAGCTCAAAAGAAGCAACCGCCCAATCCACACGGGAAATTAGACGGTTCAACACTTCTCGTCGGGCCTCGCTCTACCCGGCTTTCAGGACAACGTGCTCCTGACAATCAAATAATGACGGCCAAGGGCCTTTTTGAGAGAACATTTGCGAGGAGTATGCGAAATCCGCATTAACAGGTTGGCTAATGAATGAAACCAAGCTTTGAAAAACGTTTTGATTAAAGATTAAATTCTCCTAAGCCGCTTTGTTGAAACTCCCCAATCTCTTCGCACGCATACACAGGTAATATTGCACTGTGTTTGAGAAGCACTAAAGCAGGCGATTGACACATTGTGACTCAATAGATGCACTTAATGATTACAAGCTGTTAGCGACAGCCACTTACAGGAAACGACTGGCTGCTTTGGAAACCGACGCTCAGCTCATCGAAACAATTGACTCATCAGCCTCCGAGTTCACACAGAAGCACGCTTAGGAACCACGATTGACTCGTCCCTGGGTCGCCGACGTGGAGCACACGTTGATGACCGCTATCCAACACCCAGCCTGGAGCTCGACGATCTACTCCAACAACGTCAAGGATGTCATCCGTTGTGTGAGTCGTTATCTACAGAGTGACTGGCATGCCTTTCTGCACTCATCGACAGGAACTGAGGTGCTGATGTTCATCACGAATGGTCCGGTCGACAGGTCAAGCATTGGTCGGCTGACATCGCAAAGGTATTCGTTCACCTAAAAGCTGGAACACGCATGGTTTGGACACTGACAACAGAGTTAGACCTGAGCAGGGTGGGAACAATTGATTCCAACCGCATGCTTGGAAGACGTTCAGTATTCCTGGCCGCCTTGGCAGCAGTTCAAGCTGTTTCAATCGGATCTCAACCTGCCCATGCCGCTCAAAATTGCGGTTCGGGGGGGCATTGGGTTCAGACAGGACCAGCACTTGGCGCTGGCTATTGCAAGCAACACCACAAGCACAAGCACAAGCATGATCACTACGTGTGTGCCATTGGTTATCACTTCGCAGGGAAGGGTCGCTGCGTCAGGAATGGGACGTGGTGGACAGGCCGCAGACCCGTCGAATGGGGCCCCTACTACGAACCTCGGAACAAGTCAGGGAGTGTCTCCTTCCAGGGGCCGCAAGGAGGAGAGATCAAGTTGACGTGGTGAAGACACGTCAGCAATAGAACGCCCCTACCGACTAGGCCTACCAGAAAACTCGGAACAACCGAACATTTTGTGGATGTCGGGATAGTGCTCATTAAGGCATTACACCCACACACTTTTCGGCCCATCATCGAGTCGTCGGGTCGTTAAGTGGACCCGAAAGACGGGCAGAGCGATGCCCGACGAGAGCAGCGATTTGGCGTCGGCTTCGGCCGGGGTCAAGTCCGTTCTTCCTTAAGAAATTTGGTGGTGTATCGCAAGACACTGCCTTGGCGATCAAGCTATGAAAGTGGCCGAATCGCTCCGGTGATCCATCACCGTCGGCCACACAACATGCACTGATGCTCGGCCGAGACCGAATCAAATTTGAAAGCTGAACTCTCAGCCATCGCTCACGAAATACATGCAGAGCGGTTTTAAAACTAAGAGGTTCCAACCACCCCAGACCCAGGCCATCGCTCAAAGCCTGGGTTTTTTATTTCGTGTTCACAGCCAATCAATGCAAAACCAACTGCCAAACAGGTTGAAGCCCTCGTTCTGCTATCGGCAACGCGCTGCGCTGCGACGCTTTGTATGAGCGCTAAGCGCGCGACAAGCCATAGCAGCCTCCATATAGCCTCGGCGTTTCAGCAAAACAAATGCTCCAGCCTTCACTAGGTCAGTATTTCACTGAGATTAATGTAAAACGACAGGCTTCTGGACGAGCACACTCTTGGATCACTCAAATATCAAGGCTTCGTCCAATAAAAAATGAGCAATTGGACTCAGGAATGCTCCAATTCACTGACTTAAAACAGGTTTGCGGCAGGGACAGTTACGGCGTCCATGCCGATTGCTGCAGAGTAAATCGTCTAAAACTCTGCGCATTCCGGCCATTTCCCCTGCTTCGTTCCTGAAGGAGGAGATGGCCCCTGTAAGTGGTCAGTGGCCCAAGACACAGGGCTTGATTCATATCATAAATATGGAGCTTATTTTTGACGAAAACTCAAGAGACATTTCTGATTTACAAGAGATTCAATAAAACATACAAAGTTTGCATGTTGAATAGCATTACTTGAATTAATTTCTACGTGTCAATACTTCGACTGAAGACAGGACAAATCTGTCGATACATGCAATCTAAGCCCAATTTTCATTCAGCAATCTCGATCGTTGCGGAGAGCTGCTGATAATAGAGATTCAGCAGCATGGCAGCGACTCCTTTGATCTGATCAAGATCGGAAGCTGGTTCAATTGCCGCAGTAAATTTCTGCTTTTCAAATTGCTGGTGAAGCGAAAGCGTCAAGGTGGATCGACATCTATGTCAAAACTTACATCAAAACGAACTCCTATGACGGCATCAGTTGATACGTCAAGCATTTGACTCCCTCTGTAATATTTGGAAAAGCTTGAGTCCTATGGATCATGCGATTGCGCACTTCTCCTATGACCTCACCGCATTGCGTTTGGAATACAAAACCACATGTGATGCACTGATGTACTGGCGTGGCGGTGACCCTGCAGAACAGCAGTTCCTTTTGGACAAAAAGCAAGAAGTTTTTCGTGCTTTAGCTGAAGCCAGCTTTAGTGATCAGATCTGGCGCTGAAGCAATTCTATTGTAAGCAATTTCTTTACGATGTAGTTACTGAGGAAGATCCTCATGAAAAATCCTGCTGGAAAGCAGATGTCAACTGCGAAAACTGAACTCAAGCTTGGTTTTAGGTTTCTGATACTTAATAACGTTCATGACCTGTAGACCGGTATTTGCAGACTTCCTTTCTTCAGCAAGAGCCTTGAGAATCATAGATCCGCATGACTGCCAGTCTTCATTCACTTCGATCAAGTCTTTAGCCCGAAGATAGTACTCGGCAGCCTTCTCGAGGTGCTTGGATTTCTGGTCAATCGCTTTTGTCACTGACGAATCTGTGATGGTCCTTATGATGTCTGGTCTTATTATACCTCATGCATTGACTAAAAGAAATCCCGTTCAGCACCCCGCACGGAACTCATCAGCGCAGAATATTTAAAGTGGTCAGCTCATGCCTTCATCTCAACTGAAGATCAAAGCATAAGAGCACATATGTCTTGAAATTTTTGTGGCCAACTGATCAGGCCTGTATCAACCTAGTTTTGTTGACTGATGCAATCTGATTCAGGACATGAAGATTGGCGCTTAAGCCTAGGAGGCATTATCGACGAGTTGTCTTATAAAGAGCACGATGAACGAGTGGGAAAGCGTAAGGCATTTGTTTAATTTCTTGCTTGATTTTCGAAAAACATGCTGCAGATCCATCTGAGTAATCCTGCTCAATAACACTTGCTTTTGCTTGCTCTATCGAAAATCCTTCACGTAGTTTTTCCTCAAGGCTGTAAGCCGCTTCATAACTTTGACAGGGCCCTGCATGGACCAGAGATTGATCACTGAACAGTATCAGCGATAAAAGAAGAACATTCGAGAAGTGACGACTGAATCCAACTGAAGCACGCATATCGGAATACAATCGAAGGAGCCAATAATCAGTGATGGCAGGCTATTGGGGGGTTGCAATGAAGCTGATTAAATTGCTCGTTGTCATCAGCGCCAAGAGCTGTATCAGCAGTCACTTTTGGAAGTTGTTTGCCAAATCATATTCTGCCCTAACTATTGACTCAAGATCTTAATGTTTTTAATCGTTACCTTATTGACGCTTCAAGGAGTGTTTTGCGTTACGGTTAGTCATGGAAGATCACAACCGTCTTGTCCGGCAGTTGATAAATGCCCTTCGGGACGATATGTCCGAAGCAGGTCGCGAACTCAGGAATCGAAGTGCTTGGGATCTTCAGTGCCCTGTCGTCATTATCGACGCCCGTACCAACCCGCATCGCATCGTCCGAACATCTGTTCGGGGCGTTACCGGTGCAATAGCCACAAGCAACGTCATCGACGATCCATTGATTCGCTCATTTCTTGAGCGTTTCCATGAGGTTGGTGCAGATGCAGCTCTTGATGAGTTTATGCATGGTTCTGAAGCAGAACGTTTCGCCGAACTTTGGGACATTTACAACGATGAAGCACAACAACAGGGCTTAGCGGTTTGGTCCCATAGTGACGCCGCAAAATTTGTGCTCAAGTCGAAATCGTGCTTTTACGATGGCCAATTGGCCTGCATTGCGATCACAAAGGCTGATGATCGTGATGCCCACGACGTTCTGACCTTCTCAGTCGACGCTTGCTGGTTGTCTTGAGTGCAGCGAAACTCTGTACTCAAGCCAGTGCTCGGAAGGTTCCTCCAACGCTGCCTGGCAGTTTCTTAGATGACCAAGGGGCTCCTGCAAGTCAGGAGCGGATCAGTTGCAAAACAACCAACAGTGCAGAAGCTCCAAGAACCCAATAAAGCCAGCTCAGCTGGGGAATTGTGAACGCGAACACAAGCCCGATCACAAAAAAGATCAGAAAACGGCCGAGGGTCATGAATTCACCATTACTTCCGTATTGAACCGAAAACCAGGCGCTAGGCCAGCTTCTCTGATTTTGATCTCGGAGGTGGTTGGGGATTGAACATGATGGGTATGGATGAAGCGACGAGTACCGCTCCCACAGTCAACAGCACAAGCAGAGGGATCGGACGCACCAGTGGTTGACGCTGTAAAGGTGTCGCGCAGCTGGAACAAAACGGAATAACCCCCTTCGGAGGGTGCAGCACAAGCGCTGGACCACAACAGCAAGACGGGCAGCGATAGCGCGGCATCACCGGTGGAACGTAGCTCATCGCATTTTATTGATTGAATATGGGATAATTGCCATAAATTTTGTAGTTGCAGCAAATTCACTAAATTGTGAAACTAGTGAGTGCCAATTGGGTAGGTATTCAGATAGATGGCGACGTTCTAGTCAGCCAATTCATTCTGATCGGCCATGGATGATCTCTGCTCTTGTGCCTAAGTCTGCGCCATTCGTGTTGATTGAGTGTCATCCGTCGGACCGATCAAGTCGCAATAGCCAAGGCGACATTGAGAACTGCCAGCCCTACCAGGAACACGCCTGCTAAGAGGGACGCTTCGGGGAAGTACTTGGCGATTACAAAGCCAACCCCAAGGAACACTGACGAGAGCAGGACGGCTGTGAGGTCAGTCGCCATGAACAGGTGCTAATTGGCCAATTCAGCTTGACAAAACTTCTTCTCAACCGTGACGGTTTCAGGCCACCCACCCATTGACCAGATCAGATCCGTCACTTCATCGGCATTGATCCATCGCATGAGGCCGGTGACGACGTCAGCACCTGAAAGAGAGAATTTGCCTTCGGGTCACCTGCGCCACCCTCCCAAAGCGAAGCTCCCCCATCCGCTCGTCCCCACCCTTGTCTCTCCGTTGTTCTGCACAGATCACATCGTGACCTGATCGGACATGAAGGAACCACGCAGTACAGCTTCTAACAGGATCGCCGTGCTCGACAGTCATCCCTCATCGCCTGCCCAGTACGGCTGAACTTATAGATCGACTAAGTGGCGCGAACACTGTGTCCTGGCTCAAGGTCCCACGTCCAACCAGCGAGAGCTTCAATCTGTTGGTCGTCCGATTTAATTAACATCTCAGTAAACTCTTCCATTATTGGATTTAGATCCTCTTCATTGATATCAATGTCTTTAGCTGCTAATAAGTACTTTGAAACCAAAAGCTTTCGAACTGTATTGATGTCAATCTCAGGGTGAGCACTCGTGACGCGAGTGATGCGGTCAGTGTGCTTTGTCATTGTTACAGGCATACCAACTAAAAACTAGAGTCGAATAGACCGCTGCATGTAGCTTTCGTTGCTTTCACGAGGATCATTAGACGCACAACAAGCATCTTTTGAAATTGTTCACACGTTCCCGTTAAAAAGAAATCAAAAGATTCAGAGTGATATTGGTTTGGCAATTTAAAGCCTCGTAACGCGAGAAGACTCATCTCGCCGCTGTGCTTCTAAGCCCGCACTCATTTTGCAAGTGATCAGTCGTGCTGACGAAAGGCTCTCGTCTAGAGACTCGACGAGGTGAACGGGAATACATCTAACGGTTCGCTTGCTGGGTTGTTGTAGGGACAGCTGATTGGCTTACCGCTCGAACCTCACTTGACACCTGTGGATTGCGAAAATCGGTGATTGCCGAAATCTCCTCCATGCCGCTCCGTTCTCTGGTGACCAAGTTGCGGGAAACTGCACTCACCGGTGAGCTCGATGAGCGCTCCAGCCGCGCCGATCGTCTGTTGATGCGCGGAGCAGGCCGTTGCAGCCGTGCACTGGTCTCCAGTGCACTCGCCCAACGTCGAGGCACGCCTCTACTGGTGGTGGTCCCAACGTTGGAGGAAGCAGGGCGTTGGACGGCGCTTCTGGAGTTGATGGGCTGGAACCAGGCAAGCCTGTATCCCACCAGCGAAGGTTCTCCCTACGAACCCTTTGATCCCACCAGCGAAATCATCTGGGGACAACTCCAAGTTCTCAGTGATCTGTTGGGTGATCCCGATGCATCGTCATGGGCCATCGTGGCAACGGAACGCTGTCTCCAGCCGCATCTCCCACCTCCAGATGCGTTGAAGAGCACGACTCGCACGCTTCGTAAGGGCGATGAAGTCGATCTGGAAGAGCTGGGCGAAACGTTGGCCCAGCTCGGTTACGAGAGAGTCACAACAATCGAGCAGGAAGGAAGTTGGAGCCGTCGGGGCGACATTGTCGATATCTTCCCGGTGAGCAGTGAGCTGCCTGTTCGGCTTGAGTTTTTCGGCGAAGAACTCGACAAGCTGCGTGAATTCGACCCAGCAAGCCAACGATCACTTGATGCAGTCGATGCTCTTCGACTGACTCCAACGGGGTTCGGACCACTTGTGGCTGATCAGCTGCGCACGTTGATGCCTGATGGATTGGAGCGACTCCTCGGGGATCAAGCCACAGAACAACTTCTCGACGGTGGCACGCCGGAAGGCATGCGTCGGCTGATGGGCCTGGCCTGGGAGCAACCAGCCTCCCTGCTCGACTACATCCCTGACACCACAACAATCGTCATTGATGAACGTCGCCATGGAGTAGCCCACGGCCAGCAGTGGCTTGCCCACGTTGAAGAGCATCACCTTGAAATGGCTGCTGAGGCAGGTCTGGATCAATCCGAGTGCGAACAGATCTGGCCTGCAGTTCTGCATCGCAATATCGACGCCGCATATGGGTTGACCGAGGTCTTCCATGGCTTCGACATGGCAGAACTGCTGGAGGTCGACCAGCACGCCAACAGCTTCGATCTGGCCAGCCGACCTGTCCCGGCCTATCCCAACCAATTCGGGAAGCTCGGAGAACTGATCAAGGGATTTCAGACCGAACGCACAGCTGTTTGGTTGATCTCCGCTCAGCCAAGTCGAGCTGTTGCCTTGCTGGAAGAGCACGACTGCATCAGTCGTTTTGTTCCAAACGCGGGAGATACCAACGCCATCTCGCGACTGATTGAGCAGAACACACCCGTTGCTTTGAAAGTGAGGGGGACTGCAGAACTGGAGGGGCTGCAGCTGCCGGCTTGGCGGATTGCACTGGTGACAGACCGTGAATTCTTCGGGCAGCAAAGTCTGAGTTCGAGTGGGTACGTCCGTCGTCGCCGCAAGGCGGCCAGCCGCACCGTCGACCCCAACAAGATGCGACCTGGGGATTTTGTCGTGCACCGGAACCATGGAATTGGACGGTTCAAAGCCCTGGAAAAACTTGCGATGTCCGGTGACGTTCGCGACTACCTCGTGGTTCAGTACGCCGACGGAATTCTGCGCGTCGCAGCCGATCAACTAGGGAGCCTTGGTCGATATCGCGCCACAAGTGAAACGCCGCCTCAGCTCAACCGCATGGGTGGCAGCGCCTGGAACAAAGCCAAGGAACGGGCGAAGAAGGCGGTTCGCAAGGTTGCCCTTGACCTGGTGAAGCTGTACGCGGAACGACAGCAAGCAGCTGGTTTTGCGTTCCCAACAGATGGCCCCTGGCAAGTGGAGATGGAGGACTCATTTCCCTACGAACCAACGCCAGATCAGCTGAAAGCCACATCCGACGTGAAACGGGACATGGAGAAAGAGGAGCCGATGGACAGGCTTGTGTGTGGTGATGTTGGCTTCGGCAAGACGGAAGTCGCTATTCGCGCAATCTTCAAGGCAATCACCGCCGGGAAGCAGGTGGCGATGCTGGCACCGACAACGGTGTTAGCCCAACAGCATTGGCGGACGTTGTCGGAACGCTTTGCTCCCTATCCGATCAAGGTTGCGCTGTTGAATCGCTTCCGCACAGCATCGGAGCGAAAAAACATTCTGGACGGACTCAAGCAAGGAACCATCGATGCGGTGGTGGGAACGCATCAGTTGTTGAGCAAAGGAGCCGCCTTCCAACAACTAGGCCTACTTGTGGTGGACGAAGAACAGCGTTTCGGGGTTAACCAGAAGGAAAAAATCAAAGTGTTGCGGAAGGACGTGGACGTTCTCACGTTGTCGGCAACGCCAATCCCCAGAACGCTGTACATGAGTCTTTCGGGGGTTCGGGAAATGAGCCTGATCACGACGCCACCACCATTGCGTCGCCCGATCAAAACGCACCTGGCCTCACTCGATCCTGAAGCCGTACGAAGCGCCATCCGCCAGGAACTGGATCGGGGGGGACAGGTGTTTTACGTGGTTCCCCGTGTGGAAGGAATCGAAGAGGTGGCCGCTGGCCTAAGAGACATGCTGCCGGGCCTGAAACTGCTGGTGGCCCATGGCCAGATGGCCGAGGGCGAGCTGGAAAGCGCCATGGTGGCTTTCAATGCCGGCGAAGCCGATGTGATGCTTTGCACCACCATTGTTGAAAGCGGCCTGGATATCCCTCGCGTCAACACAATCCTGATTGAGGACGCACACCGTTTTGGTTTGGCCCAGCTGTATCAACTGCGGGGCCGAGTTGGTCGCAGTGGGATTCAGGCCCACGCTTGGCTGTTTTATCCCGGAAACGCCTCGCTGAGCGATAACGCCCGTCAACGGCTTCGTGCCATCCAGGAGTTTGCCCAGCTGGGCAGTGGCTATCAGCTCGCGATGAGGGATATGGAGATCCGTGGGGTGGGCAATCTGCTCGGTGTGCAGCAAAGCGGCCAGATGGAAACCATAGGCTTTGATCTCTACATGGAAATGCTGCAGGAATCGCTGGCCGAAATTCAGGGGCAGGACATTCCCAGTGTTGATGACACCCAGGTGGATCTTCCGGTGACCGCCTTCGTACCTGCCGATTGGATCACCGACCCCGACGAGAAAATTGCTGCCTACCGAGCTGCTGCTGATTGCCTAACGGCCGAAGCTCTCGTGGAACTTGCCGCGGGTTGGGCCGATCGCTACGGGGCACTGCCTGCTGCAGTTGTGTCTCTTCTCCAGTTGATGGAACTCAAACTTCTGGCGAAGCGCTGCGGCTTCTCCAGGATCAAACCGGAAAAACCCAACGTGGTGTTCGAGACCCCCATGGAAGAACCGGCATTCCGCTTGCTACGCCAGGGCTTACCCCAGCACCTGCATGGCCGTTTGGTTTATCAGGCCGGCAGTGGCATCCAACACAAAGTGATGGCCCGTGGTCTCGGCGTGCTGCCCATGGAGAAGCAACTCGAACAGCTCATGGAGTGGCTTCGATTGATGGCGGCCCAGATTCCCGATGCCGATGGCAAAACCGAGGCGCAGCGCCAAGAAGAGCTGAGTGCCAAGAATGCAGAAGTGGTTGAGGTCTGAGGCCTGAACCCAATTCTGAGAAAAACGTTACCAACCACGCAATTCTTCGTTACAATGACAGCAACGAAATCCGTTAGACATGGGTGAATTCGTCGAAATCGGTGCCGGTGGCGTCTCTCTGGAACTGATCAGCGGCGTTTTCTGTGCCACAGCACTCGGTGTATATGCCCTGTTCCAACCTGGAGCGTCCGACGATGACGACTCCAACGGTGGTGGCGGTGGTGGCTTAATGCAGCCAATCGCCTGATTTACGGCAAGGCGTAACTCAGATTTGCTTTGCCTGGCTGGAATGTTGTGCCTGCCTGCATTCCCTTGATTTGTTTTAGCAGGGTGCCTTCTGCAGTTCTGTATTGGCTGTCCCTCTGGGTCCCTAAGTCATCAATCGTGAAATTTTTTATTTCCTTTTCAGACATCACTGCAGAGATATCAGGTTTGATCCCGTTCTTGTGAATATCCGTTCCTTTGGGCGTTAGATATTTCGCGATTGTGACCGTTAGGCCTGATCCGTCCGCCAGGCCGCGCACGGCTTGGACAAGACCTTTGCCAAAGGTTTTCTGACCTACGAGCTGAGCGCGGGAATTGTCTTGCAGTGCCCCGGAAAGAATTTCACTGGCACTGGCGGATCCCTGATCGATCAGCACCACAAGAGGCTTGTCGGTGATCGCGCTGCCAGTCGCACGCCTGACATCGCGAATTCCTTCACGAGTGCGGGTGCTGACGATGGTGCCCTCGTTCAACCATTGACGTGCAATGTCGACGCTGGCCTCAAGCAATCCGCCAGGGTTGCTGCGCAGATCGAGCACATAGCCCTCTGCACCCTGAGACTCCAAATCCTTGATGGCCTCTCGCATCTCACGAGATGCGTTTGCATTGAACTGCTTAAGCCTGATGTAACCCACCTTGCGGCCGTTGGGGGCCGTATTGAGTGTGGACTTCACGGCATGAATCTCAATGCGCGCCCGTTTCAGCGGCACATTCAGAACCTGACCCTGGCGCCTGAGTCCCAACACCACATCGGTCCCCTCAGGGCCACGGATCAACTTGACAGCGTCCTCTGTGGTCATGCCCTTCGTGGAGGCACCGTCAATGGAAACGATGACATCCTTGGGCTGAACCCCGGCACGGGATGCAGGCGTTCCCTCAATTGGAGAGACAACGATTAACTCCTTGGTGACCTTGTCGAGACTGAGCTGGATGCCAACACCCAACAGCTCTCCCGAAGTGTCAATCTGCATTTCCTTGAACTCCTTCGGATCAAGAAAACGCGTGTAGGGGTCATCGAGGCTCGACAACATGCCACGAATCGCCTCGTAGGACTCAGCACTGCCTCCATAGGACTTGCTCAACAGATCGCTGCGCAGTTGGCGCCAAGTCGTCTCGTCGTAGGAGCCCGTGGAATCTAAATAATCTCGATAAACGATCTGCCAGACCTGATCAATTACCTCCTTGGGGCTGTCACGAATCGACCCGCCGGAAGCCGATGGCAGGGAGAACCCAGGAGAGCTGAAGCCAATGGCTGTGGCAACACCTCCGACACCGAGCATCAGGAGCAGTGGAGTCGACCGAACAAAGGAACGCAGGCGCTGACTCCGGACCATGTCCCCTCAGGACTGAGTCTTCACCCTAACGAGATCAGGCGGGCTCGACCCAGCGACCGTCCTCTTTGATCAACTGGATCAGAGCCTCAACGCCATCAGCTTCCGGAACCTTGCCGATTTCTTCGCGACCGCGATACAGAGCGATGGTTCCTGGCCCTTTGCCGACATAGCCATAGTCCGCATCAGCCATTTCTCCAGGGCCGTTGACGATGCATCCCATCACGGCGATATCAAGACCCTGCAGATGCTGAGTCGCATCCCGCACTTTGTGCAACACCTCCTCCAGATTGAACAAGGTGCGACCACAACTGGGGCAGGCCACGTACTCGACCATGGTTTTGCGCAGTCCCAGCGACTGGAGGATCGAGTAACAGACAGGAATTTCCTTTTCTGGTGATTCCGTGAGCGAGACCCGCAAGGTGTCGCCGAGACCATCCGCCAACAAAGTGGCGATCCCCGCCGTGCTCTTGATCCTTCCGTAATCTCCATCTCCGGCTTCTGTTACACCCAGATGCAACGGGTAATTGAAGCCTTCCTTGTCCATGGTGTCTGCCATCAGCCGATAAGCCGCAAGCATCACCGGAGCTCGCGAGGCCTTCATCGAAATCACGATGTTGTGGAAATCAAGCTCATGGCAGATCCGAACGAATTCCATCGCTGATTCGACCATTCCCTCAGGGGTGTCCCCGTAGGTGAAGAGCATCCGCTCGGCAAGGGAGCCGTGGTTGACCCCGATTCTCAGGGCTTTGTTCTGATCCCGCAGCAGGGTGACCAGGGGTTCAAAGGTCTCGCGGATGCGCGCACCAATGGCCTCGAACTCATCCTTGGTGAACTCCTGCCGGTCCGGATCGGGTTTATCGAAAACAAAAAGACCTGGATTGATTCGAACCTTGTCGACATGCTTGGCGACTTCAAGGGCAATCTTGATGCCGTTGTGGTGAACATCAGCCACAAGGGGAACCGTGCAACCCTGCGCCCTCAGCGAAGCCCGGATCTTGGCCATGGCTTTGGCATGACCAATCGAAGGGGTGGTCACACGAACGATTTCGCAGCCGGCCTCTACAAGCCGCAGGATCCCGGCAACCGACCCCTCAATATCGAGAGTGTCCTCATTGATCATCGACTGCACCACGATCGGGTGCTCACTTCCCACAGGCACATCCCCCACCATCACGGTGCGGGTTACACGGCGGTGGATCTTGGTGTCGTAACGCCGATCCAGGGCAGTCATGGAGCTGAGTTGGAAGCAGTCCAAGGCTCGCACAGGCGATGACGAACCGCGGCGAGATCCTGTCGGGTCAGATCTATGGGAGCACCTGCCGCTTTGGAGGGATTCCGCAGAAGATACGAAGGGTGAAAAATCGGCATCACAGCCCGTCCATTCCAGCTCTGCCACTGGCCGCGTAACTGGGTCATGCCTCCTTTGATCCCGAGGATTGCTTCCACAGCGGTTGCTCCGGTGAGCACAATCACTTTGGGGTTTATGGCCTCAAGTTGAAGATTCAGCCACGGACGGCAGGCGGCCAGCTCTGCTTTCTTCGGTCGCCGGTTATTCGGCGGTCTGCACTTGATGGCATTGCAGATGTACAAATCACGGGAGGGGTCAAGGTCCACCTCCCTTAGCAATTGATCAAGCGCACGACCGGAGCGACCTACAAAAGGAATGCCCTGGTCATCTTCCTGAGCTCCTGGGGCTTCACCAATCAGCATCAGATCAGCGTCTGGATTGCCGCGACTGATGACGACTGTCTGTCGCGTGCTGGCCAGTTCACAGGCCGTGCAGAGGTTGCAATCCTCCAGGCTTGAACCGGTCATGACATCGAATCAGCAGAGGCCAAGGGAGCCAGCAGCAACAGAGGATTGCCCTCAGGATCCTTGATCCAGGCCTCAGCACCAAAGGCTTCGACCCGCGCTTCCTCCAGAAGTGATCCACCACGCTCAAGTGCCGTGCTGAGAAGACTTTGAAGCTCAGGCAGCGGATCTAGCGATGGATCCAAACGTAAACAAGGTGCCAACGCACGCCCACGCGTTGGGAAAGACCGCTTGCGCGAGGGCCTGTAGATCTCAAGCCGGGTTCCATTGCCAAACTCAACGACGCAGTGGTGGTCTGCCATCCCAGGAATCAACCTGGCCTGGAACAAGTCGCTGTAGAAGCGGCCAAGTTTGCCGGTGTCATCAGCGGCCAGAACCCAGCTGATCTGCATCGCGTTCATTTGTGCGGTGACTTCAAGGTTGTCTGCGACACCATTTGAGGCAGGATGATGTCGTTTTAAACGCGCCGCGGGGAGGTGCGTTACTGATGCCACGCCCGCCAGAACTTTCCGATCGGGCCGTGGCCCTGAAACCCTCCTTGACGCTGGAGATCAGTGCCAAGGCCAAAGCGCTCCGTGACAGCGGCAAAGACATCTGCAGCCTTAGTGCAGGAGAGCCGGACTTCAACACGCCTCCATTCATCGTTGAAGCAGCTCAGCGGGCTCTCGCATCAGGCTTCACCCGGTACGGCCCTGCATCCGGCGATCCAGATCTACGTGCCGCGCTCGCGCACAAACTGACTGTCGAAAACGAGATTCCAACCCAACCTGAGCAGGTTCTGATTACCAACGGCGGGAAGCAGGCGATCTACAACCTGTTCCAGGTTCTGCTCAATCCCGGCGATGAGGTGCTGCTCTCTGCTCCTTACTGGCTGAGCTACCCGGAGATGGCTGCCCTGGCTGGTGCCAGCACAACCATCATCCCCACGAAAGCTGATGAGGGATTCCACCTGGATCTCGACTTGCTGGAGCAGCAAATCACCACCCGCAGCCGTCTTCTGGTGATCAATTCACCCGGAAACCCCAGCGGTCAGGTCATGCCACGGGCCGAGCTCGAGGCTCTCGCCGAACTTGTGGCCCGTCACCCCCAGCTGATGGTGATGAGCGATGAGATCTATGAATATCTCCTGGCTGACGGCCAACAGCACTGCAGCTTTGCTGCGATTGCCGAGGAGATCCGCGAGCGTTGTTTCACCGTGAATGGTTTTGCCAAAGGTTGGGCCATGACGGGCTGGCGCCAGGGATACCTCGCCGGTGATTCAGCCGTCATCAAGGCCGCCTCAGCACTTCAGAGCCAGAGCACCAGCAATGTGTGCAGCTTTGCCCAACGGGGTGCCTTGGCTGCGATTGAGGGATCCAGGGACTGCGTTCGAGAGATGGCGATCAGTTACAACCATCGGCGCACGTTGCTCACAGAAGGACTTCTGGCGCTGGATGGCATCACGTTGACTCCTCCGCAGGGTGCCTTTTATGCCTTCCCGCGCCTGCCCGACGGGGCACCGGATTCCATGGAGTTCTGTCGCCAAGCCCTCGAACAGGAAGGCCTGGCTGTCGTCCCAGGTCTCGCCTTCGGCGACGACCGTTGCATCCGTCTGTCGTGTGCCGTGTCGGATGAGACGATCAACGATGGTCTGAAGCGTCTGAAGCGACTGCTCAGTGCCATCTGATCCACTCTGATCCTCTACGACCTCTGCATGTCTGTACGAGAACAGCGGGCCGTGATCGCCACCGGCCTAATCACCGGCCTGGCCATCACGGCCAGTTTGACCAGCTGTGCTGCTCCTGAAAAAGACGCCAAACAGGCCGTCTTGCAGATCGGAGCCATCCCAGACCAGAACCCGGAGAAACTGAATCGCCTCTACGGCGCGCTCTCAGAGGAACTCAGCGAAAAGCTGGAGGTTCCCGTTCGTTATGCACCGGTCAGCAATTACGCGGCGGCAGTCAGCGCCTTTCGCACCGGCAGCCTTGATCTGGTGTGGTTCGGCGGACTGACCGGCGTGCAAGCAAGGCTTCAGACGCCTGGCGCCCGCGTGCTGGCACAACGGAATATTGATGCCGAATTCACCAGCGTGTTCATCGCCAATGGCGCAAGTGGTTTACGCCCCTTTACCAGTGCAGACCAACTGGTTGAGCTGAAAGGACGCCGACTGGCTTTCGGTTCAGAGAGTTCCACCTCAGGCCGCCTGATGCCCCAGTACTTCATGGGGGAAAACGGAGTAAAACCTGACGATCTCGCGGGTGGAGGTCCCGGCTTTAGCGGTAGCCACGACGCAACCATCGCCGTGGTGCAAAGCGGTGCCTATGAGGTGGGTGCCTTGAATGAGCAGGTCTGGCGCAGCAATGTGAAGGACGGTCGTGTTGACCCAGACAAGGTGAAGGTGATCTGGAGGACACCGCCCTACGTCGATTACCACTGGGTTGTGCGCCCCGATCTTGATGCTCGCTTTGGCGATGGCTTCACCGACAACCTGCAATTCTCGTTGTTGGAGCTATCGGCAGAGACAGAAAATGGTGCCGCGATTCTGGAGTTGTTCGGTGCGGAACGCTTTATCCCTGCTAAGGACGGCGACTACGTGATGATCGAAACTGTGGGTCGACAGCTCGGCAAGATCCGTTGACGGCTCTTCTGGAGCTGACCCAGGCCTGCCTGGGTCAACGGCTCCAACCGATCACACTGACGCTTCGCGCGGATGAGAGGGTTGTTTTGCTCGGTGCCAGTGGCGCCGGCAAAACCACTCTGTTGAAGCTCTGCAACGGGGCCTTAGAACCTGAGGCTGGATCGGTGCACTGGTGTGGGCAACCCCATCAACACCTGTCGCGGCGGCAACAGCGTCGCATCGGCACGCTCTGGCAGGACCTACGCCTGGTGGAGGAACTGAGTGTCATCCAAAACATCAACAGTGGCGCCCTCGGACGCCATGGTCTGCTCTGGGCTCTTCGAAACTTGATGGGTCCCCTCGAACAGGACTGCTGTCTTGAGCTAATGAACCAGGTCAATCTGGATGCCTCACTCTTAAATCAGCCCGTTCGAGAGCTTTCGGGAGGTCAGCGCCAACGGGTAGCCCTGGCCCGCTTGCTGCGTCAGCTGCCTGAAATGGTTTTGGCTGACGAGCCCCTTTCGGCTCTCGATCCCACCCTTGCGGACGATGTCCTCAACACTCTTCTGCTTTTACCGGCGAGCCTGATCAGCCTGCATCGCCCCGATCTGATTCATCGATTTGATCGGGTTTTGGGGCTTCGTCATGGTGCCTTAGTGATCGATGCGGCCCCGGAGACGATTCATCGTGATCAGATGGAATGGCTGTACGCATCACCCTGAAACCGGCTCTGCCGCTGATCCCACTGTTACCTGGCCTGAGTCTGCTTGGCATCGTGGCTGCGCTGTTAAGGGACGGTCATGGCGGAGGGCTGCCTCTTCTGCAGGAGTTCGCTGTTGCAGCGGTGCATCCGTCACTCGATCCAGTTGTGTTGGGAAGCTTGCTGAACGGGCTTCAGATCACCCTGATCATCGCGTTGCTGTCGTGGGGAATCAGCAGTGTTCTCGGCGTGGGACTCGGTCTCCTCTGCTCCATCACCGTTTCGGAGATTGTGACGGGTGTGAGCTGGCCAGCAGTGCTTCTACGACGCTGCCTGGCCCCCCTCCGAGCTGTTCATGAACTGATTTGGGGGCTGTTGTTGCTCCAGGTGTTCGGGCTGAATGGCTGGGTTGCTGTCTGCGCTATCGCCATTCCCTACACGGTGCTGATGGCGCGTGTGATTGCCGATCAGGTGGACTGTCATGTCTCCCCTGCCCTTCCTGTGCTCAAGGGCAGCGGCGCCGCACCATGGGCCGTCATCTTCACGGGTCTTGTTCCTCCATTGGTGCAGCCGCTCTGCGACCACATTGGCCACCGCCTGGACTGCGCGCTTCGCTCAACACTGATTCTTGGCGTGTTCGGCCTCGGTGGGTTGGGTACGGACCTCAGCCTCAGCCTGCGCTCGCTCCAGTTTCAGGAGATGTGGAGTGGCCTGTGGTTGCTGGCCATCGCCATGGTGATTCTCGATCGTTGCCTTCGAATGCTGCGTGCCTGGTCGCGGATGCTGATCATTCCAGTGCTGAGCCCTTTGATCGCCATCACCTGGGGCACACACCTGGATCTGCAGCTGTCATGGCCTGTCGGCCAGTGGTCTGCGCTCTTCGCCAACGTGATGGATGGGTCGCAGGGCCTGAGTGCTGCCCTTGAGATCTCTTGGCCAGGGGTGATTGCATCAACGTTGTGGATCACTCTGATTGCCGGTTGCTTTGCCACGGGCTTGCCTCCTCTGCTGCTTCTGGCTTGGCCTGGTCAGACCAGCCTCCGGATCCAGGACTTGCTGTGGCGAGCGTTTCGACTACTCCCGGCCCCGCTCACAGCACTGCTGTTGCTGATGTTGGCCAAACCGAGTCTGGCCCTTGCAGGGCTGGCCCTTGGGCTT
Organism: Synechococcus sp. UW106; assembly: GCF_900474015.1. Classification (NCBI taxonomy): domain Bacteria; kingdom Bacillati; phylum Cyanobacteriota; class Cyanophyceae; order Synechococcales; family Synechococcaceae; genus Synechococcus; species Synechococcus sp. UW106. Next base: position 298,659 of record NZ_UCNV01000008.1, on the reverse strand, counting down.
CACCACAGCGGTGTGATGGGACGGGTGTTGATGGACGACATTCGAAACACAGGGTTGCGTTCCGCCCAGACGCTCAAGTCCTGCGGGGCTTCCCCACGGGTTAGCTGGCTCTATGGACCGCTGGCGGATGTCAGCCGCCAATACCTCACTTATGCGATCTATCGAATCGATGTGATCCTGCGCGACACCGCAATCATTGGACTCGTCGGGGGAGCCGGCCTTGGCTGGCAACTGATGGAAGCCCTCAGTTCCTTTCACTGGTGGTTGGTGTTTTGGATCGTGCTGACATCTGCTGTGCTCACGCTGCTGGGTGAGAGCCTGGGCGAACGTCTTCAGGGGAGCTGGAACAGCCGAGCCATGGCGTTATGAGCGGTTCAAACGAAGCACCCCGTCAGTTGATCGTTTTGGGGGACAGTGGGGTGCATGGATGGGGGGACCATGAGGAGGGCGGTTGGTGTCAGCGGCTTCGCATGCGCTGGATGAATCTGCCTGCTGCTCCAGTCGTCTATCCACTGGGCGTACGCGGAGACGGCTTGGAACGCGTCGCGTCCCGCTGGCGGAGCGAGTGGTGCTGTCGCGGTGAACTGCGCCGACAGACACCTGGCGGGCTACTACTCAGTGTTGGGCTCAATGACACAGCCAGAGTTGGTCGGATCGACGGCAGACCGCAGCTAGATGTGGATGCCTATGCCTTCGGCATCGGCCAGCTCCTCGGCGAAATGAGGAGGGAGATTCAGGTCTTTGTTCTGGGCCTCACCGCTGTGGATGAGCACGTCATGCCTTTTGCCGGCTGCCTCTGGTACACCAATCGGCAGATCGCAGCGACAGAAGCAGCCTTGGCGGAACAATGTCGCGAGGCAGATGTTCCCTTCCTGCCCGTGCATCAGGAGATGCAGGAGGAGCCCGACTGGTTGACCTGGATGGAACCCGATGGGATTCATCTCAACGCCGAAGGACACCGCTGGCTGGACCGGCGCCTGGATCAGTGGGCGCCGTTACGCCAATGGGCCGGACTCTCACCCCATAACACATCAACACCTGTCAGCATGTAAACGACCCCCACGAGAACGACTAATGTGTGAGCCTCCTGACATTGGTGATCAGACTTGGGACCTGACCGCTCTGCAGAACGTGCTTCCGGCAATCACCCTGCCCAGCGCAAAACCACACTCAAGTGGGACGACAACGGTGAACTGACTGCCGTTGATATGGCAAGGATTATTGACAGGCTCACCCAGCCAGAGCTTCGACGATGCGATCTGGACCCTTCCTGAAACTCAGCTTGGCGCCATCGCCTGCTTTGCGGACTGGTAGAAGCTCAGATCGATGTCAGAGCGTCCTTCTGAATTCGCCATCGCCTCAACGCGTTTGCGGACAGCAGGACGCACGAAAAAAGGAACATCTTTTTTGAGGGCTGCCAGGGCATCTGGTTGCCAGTCCATTCGTCCAAACCCTTTGCACCCATGATCCGGCACGAAAGTGCCGAATTGCGGCACCAAAGGGGCGACCGGTTGAAAGCGAAGCATTGAACCGTTGGATCAGTTGCACTGATCCCTTGATTTCTCAACGTCATCTGCGGCAGGAATCCCGCCGCGTGTTGCCCCCCTGCATTGCGCGGCGCAATCAACAGGTGCTTGAACACCTCGGTCTGGCCCACTGCGCGACCCGTCGCCAACAGCAACGCGAGCCTGAAGAATTTGACGACCTCATTCAGGAGTCGCGGTTTGGGTTGATTCGAGGTCTTGATCTGTTTGATCCAGATCGGGGAATCCGACCCAGCAGCTATCTCCTTTCTCGAGCCACAGGTCAGATCCTTCATTACCGCCGCGATCGTTCTCGAACAATCCGAATTCCATGGCGACTACGGGATCTGTATGCAACAGGAATGAAGATTCAACGCGATCGCGAACAGAAACAGGAACCTGCCCTCAGTGATCAGGCTCTTGCCGCAGAACTGTCTGTGAGCCCTGAACGCTGGGCCGCTGCAGTGAACAGCCAACGGGCATGCCACATCGTTGAACTAACACTCAGCCCCATCGAACCAGCGAGCCCCATCGAAGAGGATGAGCAACTGAGCTGGTTGAAAAGCGTTCTGCACCAAGTGGACGGCATGCCAGGCAAGGTTTTGCAGGCTCACCTGATCGATGGCCAGAGCATCAAGGATCTGGCTCAGGCGTTCAATTGCAGCCGTTCGACCTTGCGTCAGGAGCTCAAAGAGGGACTGGCTCTCCTGCGGGAATGGGCGCGACGAGATGGTCTGATGCAGATCAAGACCAGCTGATCAAAGCGCCATCAGCAGCATCGCCAGGAGAGCGGCCAGCAGGGTCTGGAGAGCATTGACCAGCTCATTGCTCAACCAGGCCACGCGATCCTGCACCAGGGCGCCAAGCAGGCTTTCGGCAAGGGTGGCCAGCAGACCAACCACCATCACCAGCCCAGCCAAGGGCCAAGATTGAAGCAACTGAAGCGCCAGCATCACGAGGGTCATCACAATGCTGCCGACGGCACTCGCCAGCGTTCCCTCGAGGCTGATGGCCCCCTCCGTTCCCGGCGGAACCGGGCGCAGGTTACTGATCAAAACCGTTGTGCGACCGAAGCGTTTGCCGATCTCGCTGCCAAAGGTATCGGCGAGCTTGGCGGCGAAACTTGCGGCAAAACCAACCATCAGCAGCGCGCGGGGCTCGACACCGGCACCGATGAGCAACGCCAGCAACGCTCCAACCGCTGCCGAACCCCAGACATTTTCTGGGCCCCGCTGACCACCGCGGGCTTCGGCGAGGCCGCGGCTCTGCTTGTTCTGAAAACCGATCTTGGTGACCAGAGTTCCCAGGCTGAGATAGGCCACAACGGCAAGCCAGCCCGACCAACCAAGACAACCCCAAAGGATCGTGCCTAGCGCTGCCGCGTGAACCCAGCCACTACGGGTGAGCAAGGGTGTTCGCTGCGCCAAAGCAATCAAGACCGTGTTCACCGCCAGGGCCTGAATCCAGAGTCCAGACATCACACCGTGTTGCAGTGCCCTAAGCATCTCCTGCCTTCGGGCTTTGCAGAGGGAGAATCGGTTTCGTTCGTTCTCTGGTCGACCGGATGGTGTTCAACAGAAACAAGGGCTTTTTCCTCACCCTGGATGACGCCGCCGCTCCGGCCACTCTTGAGGTGCCTCAGAAAGAGGCTTCCCAGGAGAAGCAAGCAACAGCTGAGCCCTCGGTAGCCACCACCACACTGGAGGCTCCCAAGCCCACAGGCACTGCTCCTGCTCCTGCGGCTGCTCCCAAGGCCGCCCCTGCTCCCAAGGCTTCTCCTGTTGCCAAGGCTGTTGCTGAACCCAAGGGTGAAGACCGTCCGCAGTCCTCATCTGGGATGACCACTGCGGAAGCCATCGCAGCGGAACTCGCCGCAGCGGACGCATCACGTCCTGCCGTTACTTACACAACCTTCGCTCCCAGAAACCTCGCCCCAGGTGGCGGATTACGCCAGCGCAGCCGTCGTCCCGGAGCCGCTCTGAAATCCTTCCGAGGAATTACCAAGGATCTGTTCAAGAGCTGATCAGGCAATCGCGCCACCGCACCAGTTCCACCGCGCCGGCCACCGCTGCGGTGGAACTGCGCAGGATGGTTGATCCCATGTGCACCGGCTGAACCCCTGCTTCGGCAAAGAGGCTCTGCTCCGATGAAGCCCATCCCCCTTCGGGACCGATCACCAACCACGTGAGTTGAAGGGGGTCGCTCTTTTGGTTCAACCATTGATTCAACGCCAGAGGTTCTATCTCACGGGTCACACCCACCAGAAGCTGGCCTTGGTCATCACCCATCCATTGGGATAACTCCTCCACAGCAAGCAGCTGCGGCATCCATAACCGCTCGCACTGCTCCACCGCTTCACGAATGATCGTGGCCCAGCGCTCCGGTCGATGTTCGGCCTGGGGAACACAACGCTCGCACCGAAGGGGCTGAATCCGATCAATGCCGAGCTCACAGGCCATTCGGATCACCTCATCCATCCCCCGCCGCATCAAGGCCACGGCCAGGCCCAGCTGCGGTTGCACCAGGGGCTCGATCTGTTGCGGTGCCGTATCGAGCGCCAGCAACTGCGGTTCCACCAGGGTTGCGACCGTGAGGCGACCGCAACCATCGATGACATCCACCCGGTCGCCACGGCGCAAACGCAACACTCTGCGGAGGTAGTGCTGCTCCTCGGTGTTGAGCAGGACCGATCCAGCATCCGCTAGGCGATCAGGCGTCAGGAGCAGCCTGCGGCGTTCAGCCACCAGCGGGGAAAACGCTGTCGGGATGCTCTTCCACGGGCCAATTTTCGTTGATCCCGCCAACGACAAGCTCCTCGAGCTGCACCACGTCGGAATCCAACTGGCGTAGCGCATTGATCAGCACGTCAATCGCGACACCATCCGAGGTCCCGAGATCCACCCAGCAACGTCCCCATTCCTGCTGGTACTCCAGCTGCCCCATGTTGTGCATCAGGGCCGGCATCGCCGACTCAGCAGCAGCATCGTCATAGGTCATCCAACTCAGATCTGCCCCTGCGTCATGGACCTGAAGGTTCTCGGCATTGAAGCCACCGAGACGTCCGATGACATACCAACTATCGAACACACCGTCGACATAATTCCGCTCCCCTTGACTGGGTGGTTCCGAGAATCGAATCCACAACCAGCAATTGAAGGGATCGACTTCACGAAAACGAATGTCCATGGGGCCATCGCGACAGCTACATCATCGTTCAAGCTGATCAAATGCTCGAGCTCTCAGGCATCACCTATGCACCCGCGACGGCTGGTGCTCGCATCCTGGACGGTGTCAGTTTTCAGACGCAAAAGGGACGACCGCTTCTGATCGCTGGAGCTAGTGGTTCTGGAAAGACCTCGCTGTTGGAGATCATCAGCGGACTGGCGTCGCCAACATCCGGCAGCATCCACTGGAATGGCAGTTCCATGAAACGCCGGCAGCTTCGCTGGCTTTGCGGCATCGTCTTCCAGTTTCCGGAACGCCATTTCCTCGGTCTGAGCGTCGCTCAGGAACTGCGTCTGGGGCATCGCCGACTCGGCCATGAGCAGGAAAACAACGTGCTGGCACGCGTCGGACTCAGCCAAATCGGAACCACGACGGCGCCGGAACGACTGAGCGGGGGTCAACAACGGCGGCTCGCCCTTGCCGTTCAAATGCTCCGAGGCGCTGAAGTGCTGCTGCTGGACGAACCCACCGCAGGCTTGGATTGGTCGGTCCGTCGCGACGTGCTCGATTTACTCGCCAGCCTGGCCCGTGACCAAGTGCTGATCGTGGTTACCCACGAACCTGAACTCTTCCAGGACTGGGACTGCCAGCGACTGCGGTTGCAGGGCGGTCGGCTCGAACCGATGACTACATTGCCCTGAGCTTCCGAGAGGACATGGCCGACCGGCTGGTACGCGCAACAGCCGCTGAAGGCGGTATCCGGTTGGTCGCGGTCTCAACCACAAACATCCTGCGGGAGGCAAGGGAGCGCCATGGGCTGTCGTTCCTGACCAGCGTGATGCTCGGACGGGCCATGACGGCTGGCCTGATGCTGGCCAGTTCGATGAAGGTTCGCCACGCACGGGTGAATCTTCGTTTTGGCTCAGACGGACCGATCAAAGGCTTGATGGTGGATGCCGGTCGCAATGGAACTGTTCGCGGCTACGTCGGAGAGCCTGCTCTTGAACTCGATCCCATCAAGGACAAGACAGGCCATTTCAGCTTCAACTTCAAGGAGGCTGCTGGCACCGGCTACCTCCATGTCATGCGTGACGACGGGAAGGGTGAACCCTTCAACAGCACGGTTGAGCTGGTCAGTGGTGGCATTGGCGAGGATGTTGCCTCCTATCTGCTGCACTCCGAACAGACCCCTTCGGCCGTGTTTGTGGGAGAACAGATCAACAGCCAAGGCATCCATGCCAGTGGTGGGCTCCTGGTTCAGATCCTTCCCAAAGCTGCAGAAGAGCCAGCCTTGGTTGAGCTGATTGAACAGCGTTGCCGCGAAATTTCAGGGTTCAGTCAGCGGCTTGCCGAAAGTGGCGACCTGCTTGAGGACCTTCTTCGGGATGTTTTTCCCGACCTTGATCCCAAGCCCCTCGACGACACCGAAGCAAGTCAGGAACTTCGTTTCTTCTGTCCCTGCAGCCGTGAACGCAGCAAGGCTGCTCTACTGCTGCTGGGCAGGCAGGAGCTCTCTGATATGCGTTACAAGGATGGAGGCGCCGAGCTGACCTGCCATTTCTGCAGCAACCGCTATGACGTCAGTGCTGCGGAACTGCAGGAGTTGATTGATGCGTTGCCGGAAGCCGCCTGAGGCTTAAGCCAGAAAAAGAGCAGCAGCCCACAGCAAGAGTCCAGCCGGCAGTGCTTGGATCTGAAGAGGACTAAGCGCCAGCTGTTCGAGAGCGGTGGGAGACAACGCCAGATTCAGCAATGAGCCTGCAGCCAAACCAATGCTCAACACGAGCAATGTCCATCCCAGGGATGCCAGTGGGCGACGACCACGGCGGATCTGACTGAGAAACACACCGATCGTGGCCAGAGCAAGGACAAGCTGAATGCTGGCGGCAGAGATCACCAGAAGAACAACGGCGATGATCCCGGCGATGATTCGCACTGAACGCCCCTGCCCCTCAACCAGGGCCCAGTCCGGCTTGAGGCCAGAGAGAGATTGAGAGGGATCCGGCAACCTGTTGCGGAGGTTCGCAAAGACATTGGTCATCGGAACCTGGGCAGGCAGCGAAGGCAGCGATCCTGCGGACGACTCCCGCTCTGATGCAGTTGCTGCTGCTGCACTGACTTGACCCTGCTGACGGTCACGGAGACGGGCCATCAAGACAGCGTCGTAGGCCGCTTCGATTTTTGCCCTGGCCTGATCATCTCCTGAGACTTCGGCCAGACATCGGACCTTGGCTGCTTGAACCTGCTCGAAACCAGCATCACGACTCAAGCCGAGACGGGCGAAAGGATCATCCGAGCTTGCGTCGGGACCAGATTCACCAAGGGCTGCCATCGCGTCGATCCGGTTCTTCAAGTGAGCGTATCGGGGACCGTTCAGAACAGGGGCGCACCGTGACGAAAACCTTCGCTTAGCTCTAGCCGGCTGCGGCAGCTGAGGGCATCCACGCGGTTCAACCAGGAACGACGCTTGATCAACGGCATTTGTGGAGGCAGGTGGTACCCCTCGAGCATTTCCACGGATTCGTCATCGCCACGAAAACACACGTATTCCGTGCCACCGTCAGCGTTGTTCTTCAGTAGCCAGAACGTACTCACGAGAGTTGTCGTCGCGGCACAATTCTGGCGAGCGGGACGCGCAGGTGTGGGTGAAGCGACCCACTGCGGACAACGACGCAAGCTTCAAAGATTAATCGGCTCAACTCCACTCACCACCGGAGCAACACTGCTGAGTTCAAGGTCGGGATGATCCTCCTTGAGTTGGTTGAGATTCCACTCGTTCTTGAACAGCAAAACAGGACGATTCCAGGCATCGCGGACGGCTTTGCAATTGAAAATCCGGCCCACCTTGTCGAGTTCGGTCCATCCGCCGTTGATCCAACGCGCGACCTGGAAACCCATTGGCTCCAGCCGAGTTTCCACACCGTATTCATTTTCGAGCCGATGCTGAACAACCTCGAGTTGAAGTTGTCCGACAGCGGCCAAAATCGGATCCCGCTTGCTCTCATCCGTGTCGTAGAGGATCTGCACGGCCCCCTCTTCCCGAAGCTCGTTCACCCCTTTACGGAAATTTTTGAATGCCGAAGGGTTGGGGTTCCGCAGCCAGCTAAAAATCTCCGGACTGAAACAGGGAATGCCCTCATATTCGACTTTTGACCCCACATAAAGTGTGTCTCCAATGGAAAACATGCCCGGATTGTTGAGACCGATCACGTCTCCCGGATAGGCATCCTCGACAACGGCTCGGTCTTGACCAAAGAGCTTTTGGGGTCGGGAGAGACGAATGGCCTTGCCCGTGCGGGCATGCTTCACCGTCATGTCCTTTTCGAAACGACCACTGCAGACCCGGACGAAGGCCACACGGTCGCGATGCCTGGGGTCCATATTGGCCTGGAGCTTGAACACGAAGCCGCTGAAACCCTCCCGCAGCGGATCCACCAGGCCATCGCTGCTGGATCGGGCGATGGGTCGTTGCGCCATCTCGAGAAAGGCATCGAGGAAAGGGCGAACCCCAAAGTTGGTCATGGCTGAGCCAAAGAACACCGGAGTGAGCTCACCGGCATGCACCATCTCGATATCAAGCTCGGCTCCAGCCGCATCCAGCAATTCCATCTCTTCAATGGCCAGGTCAAGGAGCTCGGCTTCCACCAACTCCCGCAGTTCTGGATCCTCCAAAGAAAGGCGTTGCTCGCTGGCCTGCTTACCTCGCTCAGCGCGAGTGAAAAGAACAACTTCACGGCTGCGACGGTCGATCACACCGCGAAATTGCTCCCCACTGCCGATAGGCCAGTTCACGGCCCAGGGTGTCAGACCTAACTCCGACTCAATCTCATCGAGCAGGGTGAGCGGTTCCCGACCCGGTCGGTCCATCTTGTTGATGAAGGTGAAAATCGGGATCTGACGCATGCGGCAGACCTCGAACAACTTCCGGGTCTGAGGCTCGAGACCTTTAGCAGCGTCCTCAAGCATCACGGCATTATCTGCCGCAGCCAGGGTGCGATAAGTGTCTTCAGAAAAATCTTGGTGACCTGGGGTATCCAGGAGATTGATGGTGGTGGCGTCGTAATCGAACTGAAGCACCGTTGAGGTGATGGAGATCCCGCGTTGTTTCTCCAGTTCCATCCAGTCGGAGGTCACCTTGCGCTGTTCACCCCGCGCTTTCACGGCACCGGCCTGCTGAATGGCACCGCCGTATAGAAGCAATTTCTCGGTGAGTGTCGTTTTTCCCGCGTCAGGGTGGGAAATGATTGCAAAGTTGCGACGGCGATCCACCGCCGAGGCCAGAACTTCGGTCAGATCGCCGTCGGTGGTCACTTGACTGCCGCTCATCGGATTTCAGGAGTCCACTAAGCCTGACACCACCAGATAACGGTCGTCCTCCGCGGCCACCGCCAACTGGTCGAGACCCACCGTGCGGAGCTCCGCGGTGACCTCCTGAGGTTCGAAGGCCGCTGCCAGAGAGGCGGCGAAGTCTTGCTGCAACACCTGTGGAGCAGACGGAAGGTGCTTCAACAACAGTTGCTGGACCTCAGCAGACGACGCCGGCCGCCGTAGATCTCGATGAAAAACTCGGCAACCAGGAGCAGCCAAACCTCGGGTGACCTTCCAAAGAAGGTCGGGTTGATGCAAGTGATGCAACAGGCTGTTGCTGACAACCAAATCAGCCTTCCCCAGAAGAGTTCCTTGCAGAACCTCCTGGAGGGTCAGACAAAGGAACGAAATTTCCAGGCTTTGCCGCTGCGCTCGTTGGCGGGCCAAGACCAGCATGGCTTCTGCACCATCAATGCCAATGATTCGTGCATGGGGAAAGAGTTCGGCAAGCCGAAGCGTGATGTTGCCCGGTCCGCAACCCAGATCAACCACCAGCGGCTCAGGCGGCAAAGGTGATGTGCGATCGATGAGCTGCTGGACCCCCTCAACAGTGGCGCTATCGCCTGAACTGAAGTCAGCGGCGGCATAGGCCTGAACCTGCGCATCACCGTTCATCAACTCAGGCTCTAGACACCGCTGCATCATTTGCTGCCGACTCAGAGGTCAGTTTGAACGGGACACTGTTGATGGTGGTGAAGACTCCTTGCCACCACCATTGGTGGCGTTAGGGTTTCGCTACTTGTCCTTTGACCCAGCACCGCACGTGACTCTCACCCCAAACCGTGTGGAGACCTCTGCGGGAGCTGTCGCCGGGTTCGGCGACTTCCCCGCAACGGCACCAGCTGCCAACCCGGTCTTCTACCGCACCTACAGTCGGAAAACCCCTGGCGGCCGTGAGAGCTGGAGTCAGGTTGGCAGCAGAAACCTGGAAGGTCTCCGTGAGCTGGGCAACCTCAATGCCGAGGAAGTTGCCCTCTTGGCACGCATGCAAGCCGAGAAGAAAGCCCTCCCCTCAGGCCGTTGGCTGTGGATCGGTGGAACCCGGTGGATCGAACAGCCCGAGAACTTCTCCGGCTCATACAACTGCACCTCCACCAACCTCATCGACTGGAAAGCATTCAGTCTGATGATGGATCTGGCGATGATGGGCTGCGGTACGGGCGCCATCATTGAGCCGCGCCTGATCGATCGGCTTCCTGCGGTGCGCAACACCCTTGAAGTCCTCAGCGTCAGCGACATCGGCATTACACCAGCAGCCGAGCGTCAGGACGCCTGCACCCACAGCATTGATGGCAACAAGGTGACCATCAAGGTGGGCGACACTCGCCGCGGCTGGGTGGACAGCTATCAGCTGATGCTGGAGCTCAGCAGCGATGAACGCTTCAACGGCGATCCGATTCAGATCGTTGTTGATCTCAGCGATGTGCGCCCCGTCGGGGAAACCCTGAAAGGTTTCGGCGGCATGGCTAATCCTGTGAAGTTGAAGGATCTCTACGGTCGTGTGGCCCGACTGCTCAATAAGGCCAAGGGACGCCGCCTGACTTCTGTGGAGTGCTGTCTACTCATCGACGAAGCCGCTGTCACGATCGTTGCCGGCAACATTCGTCGCAGTGCTGGCATGCGTCAGTTCGCTGCCGATGACTTGGCCGCTGCTTCCTCCAAGGACAACCTCTGGCAGCAAGACGAGGACGGCAACTGGCGGATCGATCCCGAGCGTGATGCGCTCCGAATGGCCAATCACACCCGTGTTTATCACACCCGACCCACAAAAGAGGTGGTGCACGCGGCGGTGACCAAGCAGTTCCAATCGGGGGAAGGCGCCATCCAGTTCGCCCCCGAAGCCATTGCACGTTCCAATGCCGATCTGCTCAGCACCGCTGAACTGCGTAGTGAGTTCATCGAGATTTACTGCGACCAAGGTCGCGAAGAGGCCGGTCGTTGGCTGACCGACAACCATGGCCCCATCGGAACCCAGGAGCTGGAGCACCGCCTCAGCCGTTATGGGCTGAACCCCTGTGGCGAAATCCTCGGTGCTGACTTCCACTGCAACCTCGCCGAGGTGCATCTCAACCAGATCGACCCCACCGATGAGGAAGGGCAGGCCGACGCCTTCCGCGCTGGAGCTCTGTCGGTGGCCTGTCTGCTCAACCATCGTTTCGAAGTTGAGCGTTATCGCCAGAGCCGTGAGTGGGACCCGATCGTGGGTGTCAGCTTCACGGGTCTGTTCGACTTTTTTGTGCATGCCTTCGGATCTGAATGGCTGCGCTGGTGGGAAGCCGGACGCCCTGAGACCGAGGAAGGCCTTCGCTTCAAGGAGCAGGAAGCCGCATACCTGAGCCGCTGGAAAGAGATCGTTAATCAAACGGTGTGGGACTATTGCGACCGCCAGGGCCTACGGCGACCCAACCGTTGCACCACCGTTCAGCCTGCAGGCACGAAGAGCCTGCTCACCGGAGCAGCCCCTGGCTGGCATCCCCCCAAAGCTCAGCGCTTCATCCGTCGGATCACCTTCCGTAAGAACGATCCTGTGGCCATGGCTTGCATGGACTACGGCTACACCGTTGTGCCGTCACAGTCCGACAAGGACGAGGATGGTCGTCTGCTGAACGATCCCTTTGATCCCCGCTGCACCGAATGGTTGGTGGAGATCCCCACCGAGGTGAGCTGGGCGAATCTGCCTGGAGCTGATGTCGTGGACATTAATGGCTTTAGTGCCATGGCTCAATTCGATTTCTACATGCAGGTGCAGCGGCATTACACCGCTCACAACACCTCAGCCACGATCGAATTCAGGGAGCACGAAATTGAACCCTTGGCCGACGCTCTGCACCAGGCGATGGAGAATGGAGAGGGTTACATCTCTGCGGCACTCCTGGCCCGATTCGATGCCAATGCCACCTTCCCCCGCTTGCCTTTTGAGCCAATAGATTTGGCTACATATGAGGAGCTGCAATCCGCTGTAGTGAAGCGTCGCGTCAGCAGTGATTTCTTCGAGGCGCTACAGCGTTACGACCAGGGTGAGCTAACCGAAGCCGGCCCCGCAGGCTGTGACTCCGACAAATGTCTTCTTCCCCTGGCCAAGCCTGAGAGCTGACACCTCATCACGTCCCGATAGAGTTGTTAGGTGTCTTTCGAGGCACCTGACACCCTCTGGAGAGGTGGTCGAGTGGTTTATGGCTCTGGTCTTGAAAACCACTGACGGCTAAAGCTCCAAGAATTTGACCAAAAGATTTGAGCCCCGTGAGCGCGGGGCTTTTTTATTGCGCTGGAACGGATCTGGGCGTTTTCTCTGGGTCGTTAGAACCTAGATCTAGCTCGTCTACCAGTTGCCATGGGGTCTTCACCCGGTAGCTTCTAGGCAACGTTTTAGGCAACGCCTCGTTGGAGGACATCACTGACCTGCTGCAAGACGCAAACGCTGAGTTGAAGCGTGGCAGGGTTGGCGTGTCGATCCAACAGATGAGAAACCGACTGTTCTTGAGATCAGTCCTGCCATCGAAGGTTGATGGCAAAGGTGCAACTCAACAACGTGTACCTACGGGTGAGTTAGCAACTAAGTCAGGTCTGAAAAGATCAGTCAATCTTGCTCACAAACTTGCGACCGAGAAGAAGCTCGAATCATTTGACTGGAGCAACTGGCTTAAGTCAGCACCCTCCGAGCAATCGAGAGCAGAGGTTCAGACCGAAAGCCAGACCGTTGAGGCATGGGTCCAACGCTTCAAGGTCGATTGGTGGGATGACAAGACGCTCGACACAACAGCTCAGAAGTCCCAGGCCAAGCGCTCTTGGTACGCCTACGAAGTTCAGTTCAACCGGATTCCAAACCAGAAAGACCTTCTGACAGTTGATCTCCTGGTGGAAGTGGCGAAGACCACCGCTCCAGGAAGCAAGCCACGGCATGAGTTCTGCCAGAAAGCCAAGGCGTTAGCGAAATTCGCTGACCTGCCAGGCATCAAGAAGCTGGAGAAGGTCCACACTAAATACGTTGCCAAGGTTCCAAAGCTCCCAACTGATGAAGAGCTGTTCGCCTTCGCTGAGAAGCATCGGCATGACGGGCGTTTCGGTTGGTGCTTCGCTGCTTTGGTCGTTTACGGATGCCGGGTCAGCGAGGTGTATTCGCTGGTTCCAACTGGTGATGGTGGAACGGCATCAGTGCTGACGTTGAAGCAGAAAGGGTTTGACCCCAAACCAAGAACGGCAATCGCACTGCCGTTTGATTTGGTGGAGCGGCTGGATCTGTTGAACGTGCAGAAACCGTTTGAGATTGCTGATGGCGAGGACTACGACAGCGACGCTGCCAAGAGCCAAACCGACATGTTCAACAAATGGCTCCAGAAGCGATGGAACGGAAGCACCAAGCTCTCAAACAAGAATGTTCGACATAGCTGGTGCATCCGCTCGATCTTTGATCCGAAGTTCAGTGATGGACTAGCTGCAAGAGCAGCAGGTCATGCCTTAGCTCTCCATACCTCCACTTACGCGGGCGCGATTGAGAAGAGGGATATGGAGGAACAAGCCAAGCTGCTGCGGAGATGAGGTCAAAAGACACCATGCTCATCCAAGGCCATCCACATGACCGAGCGCCTGCCATGTCGGTACTCCCACCCCCTATCACCTCTGATCGAATCAACAATCTCAGCAGCAGCCTCTAGCCAAGTAACAAGGGAAAGATGATCAAATTCAGGCGCAAGGCCTGTTAAAAATTCGAGATCATCAAAGACTTCCTTAGGGATTGATTCGACTACTTTTTGGAGACCCAAGCCGGTGACAACTTCTTCTTCGGTTTTCATTACCCATTCGTAGTCCCAAAGGATGCCTTTCTCATGATCGCAAAGCCGAACGACTTGCTGATCAAGCCAAGCAATTTTGCGTCGAGATAGGCCTCCCTCACTAGCAAATTCTCGGACAAGCGATTCGATGGTCCAATCGTCCTGACACTCGGATGTACCGGCACCTGGAACGTTCTTCGGTTGTGCAGACATGTGGGAACAACTCCAGATTGGGAGTGACTGGTTTGCTTAGTTCTTCATCGCCGAAGCGGAAACCAGACCCACGCCGAAGCGGGATTTCGTCCAGTGCTGAAAAAGTAGCACCGGGGTCAACCCCTTGGCGAATAGGTGAACACCAGATATGTTTTTTGCAGGTCGTCTTCGCAGCACGATCTCCAGCGGTAGTGCCGTCTGGATCACGTTTGAACAGTCCGTGACTGTGAGTGAGGCAGGGTCCGTGGCCCGGTAGATGCGTCAGAAATCGAGAGCAGTCCGTGGCTGTTTGGCGCTCTGGAGCTTTCTCCTGCTTCCAAATGAATGAACCCCGAGTCGCTTATCGCGGCGCTTACTGCCGAAGTGCGGCAGATGCGTCACGACATCAATCTGCTGATTGAGAAATCACCAGAGTCGGTCAGTCCATGGATTCCTCCACGTGAGCTGGCACGTCTACTTGGTGTCAGCAGCCAAACGATTACCGCCTATCGAAATGATGGACGGTTTCGTTCCAGCAGCACCCGTGCCATCAAACGAGGGCAAAGGACTGACTGGGAATACCACCGCCAAGACGCCATTGCTGATGTCAGGGGGTTGGTATGACCTACCGCGACTATCGAATCGGTTTTTCTGGAACGGACCTCATTAGTCCAACTCAGTTCGAGTATTACCCCGAGCTGAAGTACCGGATGCCTCAGGCTCTGGATCATGCGTTGTATCGCCTCGAAGAAGTTCAAGGCGAAATCAACGACATGGAGCTGAGTGAGGAAGTAAGGCGTATCGCTCGAAAGCGGCGTCACATCCTCAATGGCTGGATCAGCTATTACCGGGAGCAACTCCAATGAGATTGCTTCCGACATCACAAGCAGCCAAGGAATTACACCTGCACCGCAACACGCTCCACCGATACAGACGTGAGGGTCTGTTGAAGGCTGGAACGCATTGGTGTCGGCAAGGTCCCTGGCGTAATGCAGGGTTCTTGTACGACGTGGATGCGTGTCTTGAGCTGTTTCGGGCGTGGGCGATTGACCCTCCGCTACGTCTTCAGCTCCTTAATTGCACAAGGCTGCACAAAGCCGAACAGGATTTGCAAGGCGATGTAGTGCACACGAATGGTTTCTCATACGTTGTGAACGATGAGTAGACATTCCGAATTGGATTACTACCAGCGGGAGAAATTAGGAGCCCCACTTGCAGATCAGATCACCTTTCGAGTGCAGAAACGGCTTGCCGTTTTTATTCGAACGGTTGCTCTTACTGAAGGTAGAGATCCTGCTCAGCTGATTCGTCGAATTCTGCATGAGGCGTGCCAAGAGATTGGCTACGACCCAGACGGTTTCTGACATGAAAAAGGCCCCTGAAGGGAAAGGGGCCTCCATCTGATCCAGACACATCATGACATCTGTTTACGAGGTACGTCCTCCAAAAATCGACATTTCCCGATGGGTGCTCAGAGCTGAAATGCTCTTGCTTGACCATTGGGGAGACATCGACGCGTTTAAGCCACCAGTTCACGCAGGTGGATTCTCTTTGGCCGACATGATGGCTGAAGAGTTTGTGCCACCTACAGATGAACCTGCGGGTGAGGCTTGGTACGAAGCTCAAGCTCTGACCCAAGACTGGTGGCTCATTGACCAAGATTCGAGTGAATGGAAGCAACGGGACTGGGAGTGTCTAGACCTTTGGATTGCACTTCAAGCCCACTACGACAACGACAACTCTCAGTACAACGAACGCTGTATTGAGAATGGTCGCGAGAAGTTCCAGCACTCAGACCCTCAAGTCATTGAAGACATCGAGGAGTTCAAGGCTCGGCTCATCTTGCGGCGGGGAAAATTCCCAACTGTCATCAGGCTCGAAGTCGATGGTGTCTCGTATGAAGACGCCACCAAATACGAGAACCGTTTCAACGCTCCAAAGATCAAGCGCTACCACCTCACGCCAGTTCAAACGCTTATCCACTACAGACAAGCGAAAGGGCGGCTAGATCCAGCATTTGCAGCGCAGGATGAGCTTGAGCATGAGAGCCAGAGCAACCTCAAGAAGCTCTCTATGGCGTGGGATTCCATCAAGTTGATGGCTAGCCCTACGCAACGCCGTTTAGCCCACCAGAAGCTCAGAAAGGATCTGGGCATCGCTGACAAGGAGTACAAGTCTTTGATGCACACCCTGCTGGTTGAGCAGAGCGACGAAAACGTTCAGCTCGACAGCGTTGATGCCGTCAAACGAGCAGCAGCAGCTTCTGAAGAACGAGCAGTGGTTGATCGTTTCTTGATGGCTGGAGCGGTGTCAATCATTGCCGCTGAAGGCGGTTGTGGAAAGACAGCACTCCTCTGGGCCATCTCAGAAGCAATCTCCAATGGCTCGCCTCTGTTTGGGCAGCTTCCAACGATCAAAGGCCACGTCGTGGTCATTGAGGCAGATGAAAGCTGGCGTAATTCAGCCGAGAAATGGTCTCGGATGGACTACTCACCCAATAAAGACAACGTCTACACCCAGTGGGCCTGGGACCCTTCAAAGCTCTTAGAGCTTGAGCAGACGATCCAGAAGCACAACTCCGTTGCAGTCCTAATGGACAGCTTTGGAACGTTGTTCAGCGGTGGAGGTGAGTCAATGAATGACTCTGAGATTGGTCTGTACATCTATACCCTCAACCAAATGGCTGCCCGTACTGGAACGGCCATCTTGGTGACGCACCACCTCAAGAAGGGTGCAAGCAGGGACAACAGTGGAAATCCCAGACCAATCACTCTCCCTGATCTGTTTGGCTCGTCTTACATCGTCAACGGTGCCAGTGACATTTGGGCGCTGTGGCGTACTGCTGACGATGAGCACAGCTTCCAGCTTCGGTATCTGAAAGACAGATCGATGCTGGTGGAACGGAACTTCGATTTTCAACTCACCGGCAGTGATGAGTCACTGCGTTTCGACCTCACTGGTGGAAGCCTGCATGAACTTGAAACTCGAAAGACCGTTAAAGCAAAGCTGCTGAGCATCCTTCGGCACTCCCCCCACCAGTGGTTCACGGTTGAACGACTTGGGGTTGAGTTGAAGGAAGCAAACAAGTTCAGCCTCAGCTACTCAGCCAGAGCCGTAAGGCGTGAGTTGACTGAGCTTTACGCAGAAGCTGCTGTTACTGGGGTGGCACGTCGTCGAGTTAATGACGGCAAACCAGGTCGCCCCAAATTTGAGTACGCCTTCGTTAGGTGAGTGGGGTGTTTGAACCGTTCCAAAAAGCACCTCTGATGTCTGAGACACGTTCCAGCGCAACAGATCAAGAGATGTCCCAAACCACTCTGAATAAAGGACAACGTCAAATGGACAGTGTCCTTAAATCATGGGGGTTTAGGACTTCTCGAGATCCGTTCCAGCAGAACAGCACTCAGGGATTAGAAGCTAATAAAGGACAAAAATCCACACCCTTACGAGAGGTGGTTTGCTCTGGAGCGTCTCTTGAAAAAGAACCCCCCAGGGTTTGCCCTTTGGAACGTGATGACAGTTCCCGTGCGCGGACGGGAAAAACGGTGAGAGCAGCTCGCGCCCTTTTGGGACGTAAAACGCTCAAACCACATGCAGCGCAATGGATCTACACCCGCGCCCTTGGTGACAGTGGTGTCACCAAAGCCACTAAGTGCAGACCATTGGCTACCCGGTTTTTCGACGTTCTGACGGCCCCGGTTTTTCAGGAGAAAAAACCATGAGCTTGGAAAGTGAGTTGGCGGCCCTTAATAGGCGTCTGAAAGACCTCAAGCGAAGGCAAGAGGCCATTCACATGCGTGTATTCACTCGAAACCACGACGAGCCATACCCCGCTGATGCAAGGGATGGCGACTTAGTGGTGACGATTGAACCGCCATTGGATTGGAACGAAGAACAGGTTTAAGGCTCTCGGGAAGCAAAAACTTCGCTGATAGGTCTTAAAGGTCGGTTTGCATCTCTGAAACGTTTTTCAGCAATCGCACGCCTCCGTTTATTGGTTGCGAGTTCAGCTTCGATCGCTAAATGTTGCAGATGAGCACTTAATCGCTTTTGAGTACTGGCGGATACATTCGACATGGATAAACGGCTAGTTGATCGGAAGCTAAAAATCCGATTCAAATGAACGCGTGAAAGCGTTACCCAACTACACCTATTCATGTAGTTAGGTAACGGCCCCATTCATGCACCAGCCATAACGGCATCGTTCTTCGCCTGATCGCTGACTTCGAGGTACCTACTCAAAACACCCAGATCGGAATGACCTGAGATTGCTTGGAGCGCCCTTAATGGAACTCCATTTGCACTCGAAGCAGTCAGAAAACTCCTTCTGAATGAGTGCGTCGAAATTCCACCGAAGCCAAGTTCATTGGCTGCTTTCCGTAAGGCGTGATCGAAACCACGTCTTGTCAGATGTTCACCAGGGTTACGACCAGGGAAGACCCATTGATCTGGATCGTTCTCTGGATTCACCACTTGCTTCCAAGCTGCTAACTCGGCTGCAAGTTGTGGATGGATTGGAACGGTTCTTGTCTTCTTTCCACCTTTTGTTGTTGGAGCGGTCAACAGCACATAGCCATCAGCGACATACCTCCACTTGAGCTGCAAACCTTCTGACACCCGAGCAGCAGTGCGTCGAAGCAACGTGGCTAAGACGCGATGGTTCTCAGGTAAAGCCTCCAGAAGCAGATCAAGCTCAGCAGTCGAGAGAACACGTGCTCGACCGAAGCGATCTTTCTTCATAGATCTATTTAGTTACCGAGGTTCAGAGGCAAGTCAGAGACTGGCTTGTCCTCTTCCTAAACGTAGAGGACTAGTTACCTACTTCGCACCCGGTAGACACACAGACTATCTGATGCAAAATCGCAATCATGATGACTGATACTGTCTTAAAGAATAACTATCTGAAACTGATAACGTATTGCTGCTATTTATCTCATCTTGACAAATTAGAGGGGGTAGGGTTGCAGTTTTTGCTTCGCTAATCGTCGCGCGGGGAACTTACTGAGACAACAATACAAACCCAGAGAGTAATCGTCAACATGCAATCTCTAGTTAATTCGAATGCACTGCAATTAGATGGGTGCCATGGAGCAATAAAGACAGGTAGAATTTAGTTGCGGTCATTTCTTCCACTCGCATGAGTTCCGATTGGAATCTCACTCCAGTTGAGTGGTCAATGATGAGCAGGGCGAACAAATGTGCAAAGCAGTTGTATCCCTACTCATCTCAATCTTCTGAAGCTTGGGCTGTTCGTGCCTTCCGCAAATGGTGAACAGAGGGGTAACACCCGAAGTTCTACGCGACAAACAGAGCCCAGGAATTCTGAACCTCATAAACCAGAGGCCACCTAAGCCATGAGCAACATCGAAGCCTTCGTCAGCACGTACCAGAGCCTTTTCCCTGGAACGCCTACTCCTGCCATGCCATCCAAGCCAGAAGACTTGGGCTTGTCGGTTCAACTAGCGATCAGGGAGAACAACCCTCGCTTGTGGTAAGCGATGTTTGGTGGTCATGGAGCGCCACTACCTGCTGATGTCGCCATGCGTATGGCGAATGGTGAGATCTATCCAGAGGATGCTTCTGCCTTGCGTGCAAGCAACTATGACGACTGGGCAGCTGTTGCTGATCAACACCGTGAATCAATCCTGGAACGTGCCAGGCAAGCAACTCGCGAACGAGAGAAGGCAATCCACCAAGAACAGGTGAAGCGACAACAGCAATGGGCTGAGATGTCTCTTTTGGAGCGGATGTCTGCCAATCCCGTTTCAGAGGTTGCAGCAGCTCAAGCGCGTGAGCAGTGGGGAATCACTGGTCGCTGATGACTCAAGCGTTTGTACAGATGCCAGAAGGTCGTAGAGGCAGACCATTCCGCGAGGAACAGGATCTGCCACCACAAATCCAACAAGCGCTTGTTCTGCGTGCTGCTGGAGCGTCTTGGATTGATTGCGCTGCTGGTGCAGGTATCGACGTTCGTAACTTGCGGAAGTGGAGGAAGCATCCACAGGCAGAGCCATTTCTGAACGAACAGATCAGCGGCAACCTCCAGCAAGCTCAGACGCTTTTTGCCGAAGCAGCGCCAAAGCTGGCTGAACGACTCATCAAGTTGGGACTGGATGAGCGTGTGAAGGGTTACACCGCTGTGAGCGCCATCTCAGAGGCGTTCAAGATCCTGCAAACCGGTGTTGTGGATCAGCATCAGCGAGAGCAGATCGAAGCGATCAAAGCGCAGCTCACTGCACTCGAAGACGGTCAAACGATCGACGTATGAGACGTCTCGTCAGTAGCCAGCGATACCTGCAGAACAGAGCTTCACGGAAGATTTTCCGGAAACTAAAACCTGTCCAAAAAGTCGCTGCAAACCGTGTCGCTTGCCTCCATATTTGGTATCCAGGCGGCGATCACGTATCACGTGTCACTGTCTAGGCAGCACCGGGAGAGCGACCTGGTGGCTGGCAGTTAAGACCCCCATGGCACGAGCGATTGTCATGGGGAGCTTTCTGCGTTTCTCAGAACTCTGAAGAGAGTTAGTGCATTTGCACCAAGTCCTTGTATCGCGGCGAGCTTGATCAAGCGCGAACCGCATCGCTCGGGGAGAACGCTGTTCTCCTCGCGGTTCCGTCGCCCCACATCATTGCTTCGGTAAGGCTGTTGGAAGTCAGCCCAGCCGATAGAAGGGGCTGTCAGACCCTCGGACAGATGTGAGTCACAAGGTCTGCGTTGATCCAGTTGATAACGCCTGTATCGACGTCAGCCACTTGAAACAGCGTTGGAACTTTTGGGTTTCTGGCACCGCCATCGACCCAGATCACATCAGCCATCCGCCAAGCACCTTCCGTGTCAGTGACGATCACGGTCATTCCTGCTTTGACGTGCAGAAACACTGGATCTGACTTGGGCGCTGCAACAGCGCTTGCATGGTCAACCGACATACCCCTCGTACCAGTACAGCTGTATTAGTACAGGAGTAGATCAGGCGTCCAGGGACAGATCCTTAAAGACGCGTCACGTCAACCGTTAAGCGATCCAAGGTTTTGTAACGACCTGAACTTTTTGTCTCGGTTGAGCCAAACAGGACTCAATTTGCTGCCTATTGCTTAGGACAGCAGAGATGCACGCCATGAAAGCGACCAAGCTCACTACCGCTCCACAGGGCTTCGAGTACTACAGGGTTTGCGACCAAGAAGGTGTCTGCCGTGTAGTCAGAGGCATGTGGGCAGCCAAGGAACTCATAGAGGTCAGGCCTGAGCTGACCGCTACAAGGACAAAGCTCTACCCGGCGGAATGGGTTTAAGCCATTTAGGCAACGTTTTAGGCAACGCTGCGTTTAGGCAACGTTTGCAGCCAAGTTGTCGAGGTACTGGAACGAGCTGTTTTTAAGCTTGTTCTCTTGGCACGCTAGTCCAGGAGACCCGTTGGCAGCACTAGGTTTCCACCACGTTGACGATTGGGTAGACTAATCAGGTCGATCCAAGGGATTGACCCGCCTGGAGAGGTGGTCGAGTGGTTTATGGCTCTGGTCTTGAAAACCAGCGTGTCTTCACGGGCACCGTGGGTTCGAATCCCACCCTCTCCGCTTCAACTACAAAGCACCCAGCGAGTGCTGGAGAGCCTTTAGCGGACATCCGCAACATTCCATTAATCGCCAGAACGGACGACTTCTGCTCAGCATCCATGCTCACCGGGACGACCTCACGGATCTAAGGAATTTGGACACTTAGCCGCTATTGCCACCAGGCAGCTCCTTGGCTATCAGTACATACGTATTGCAAGCGAGCTAAGAGATGTGCATTGATCACAGCGTCCTCACCGTCAAAGCTGACGCCCCGTTCCTTTATGTCCGCCCTGGGCACTTCGTGATCGTTGGTGGTGACCGTGACCACATCGAACAGGGTGATTGGTGGATGGGGCAGGTCATTTTCTGCGAGGGAAGTGCTCGTCACCCCAAGATCCCGTCCCTGTTCCAAGTGGCTGATGTCGATTCAGGAGCGATCAAGTGGATCAATGCCGACGAGGTGACGGATGTGATTTGGTCAATGGATGGATGGCCTACCAGCACCCCCATTTACGAAAAGCACAAGGGATGAGGTCACGAGAAACGCAGCTTCTCCGAACAGCTGGAGGCTGATTAAAAAGAGGGAGACAGTGCCGAACATCCACTCACTGGTTGTCGGATCACTGATTGGCATCACCAGCAATTCAGGAGATCCTGCAGACTCCTGCTGATGCATGGGTTTGTTGTGCTGGGTGAATCGCGTCTCAGTGCAGCGGAATGGCGTTTTGCCCTGACGTCATTTGCGGCCAAGGTGGCGGTCTTCTGGTTGCTTGAGCTGGCGTTCTGTGAATGGGATCCGGAAAGGCGAGTTTGCGATCTGGTGGAGAAAGGCTTCGTCCCATGCCTGATCACGTATGCGGTGATGGATTTTCTGGTGATTCCGTCACTTAGGCGACGCTGGCACCGTTGATGGAAGTGCTGCCCAGCCCAGCCCAGCGCTATCTGCACTCCGTTCAACATTCGATCAGGGCGTCAAAAACGCACTCACTACCGTCACGGAAGAGATTGCACTGACGGCTGCGACAACCATCGAAGCTCCAGGAGCCGAATGTGTCGAAATTACTGTTGAAGTGTCAAAGAAATGTTTGTGGTCGACGGTGATGCACCACCGGAGCGATTCGACCACGTGCATACCTTGATAGGCATGGAGACAATATGGAGTTCAGCACCAAATCTCTTAACAAAGAACGGACTTGACCCCAGTCGAAACAAGGGTCAAATCTCAGCTCTCGTCGGACATCGCTCTGCCCGGCTTCCAAGCCCCTAAAGCAGCTTTGGCACGACCACTATGCGCCGAAAAGTGCGGAATTTCGTTGAAGACAGCGGCAATTTTTCGACATTCACAAATTCCGTTCGAGTCTCGGAATGATTCCCTACTAGACGACCTAGGCTTCCTCGACTAAATAGACCGGATAGATGCATTGCAGACTGAATCCTTCAGCTGGCGAGGCTTCGCACAAGTGACAACGCAAGACGAAAGCTTCTGCGGAACTAAATCTCAGGCCATACAACTTGCAGGCTTTGAAACTTGGCGCAACGTATGTTTGTCGAAATGATCGAACGGAACCGGTTCTTTTAATCGGCTAGGAGTGGGCTTGAGCATGGGGAGTGAAGCCAACGATTGCGAATTCCGGCGATACCAGACATCTGTCATGGCTGGAAACTTGAGTTGACTTGGCCAGCTCAGGACGGAGGGTCAATGCTGCTTCCATCGAAGTCGAAGATGTAAGCCGACTCCTCAGTCACCAGTTGGCGGATTTCCTGACGGGGAATGTAAAGCAACTCTGTCTCGCCGGCCTGGCAGGCTTCTGCATGGCTGCAGTAGTAACAAGCATAACCAGCACAGGGTTTCTCGACCCTGGGGTCTTGATCGACGCAATGCTCTTCCATCAAGGAGCGCACGAGACGACAACAGAAATGCTGCTTCTGGATTTCCATCAACGTGAAATCCCTCAGCACATCCTGCATGCTGCGGTTCACCGAGGCGCAATACGCTTTCAGCAAAGTGTGCTCTGATTCGGCCATTTTGACGTTGACCACCTTGCCAGCCTGAATTGCAGCCGCACCCATAGCGTCTCCAAGACTATCAATACACTATAACGACACCACAAGGGTGTTGAATTTACTTTAAAAAACACATCCAACTAACCACAATCAGAGGTCGCTCATCAGACACAAAATAACTGAGACAGTTGGGTTCGAATCAAACGATCGACAACAGAATCTGCCTGACACGAGCCTAATCCGAGGAAGCAAAAAACTCGTATCAAACATGCAATAGGAGAGGCGACAGCTTAAAGAATACAACCATCAACATTGCCTAGTCACTGCACTTTAAGTCAAGGCAGTGAGTCAGACAGGCGAACGACAGTTTTACCTCTGTTGCCTGAACTTCTTTATGACAGTTAAGCTTAAAATCATTCATGGCGCAAGCTTGAACTCTGGATAAGCTCTTCAACCATTGACGACTAATTTCAATCCAAGCAGAAATAACTGCATTGATGAACACAACGATCGCGAACCTCCAGTGAAGCAATGATCTCACAAGGCCATTACCGAGAAGTTGCAGCCAATCATCCGACACTTCTGTGACACAGTCTTTTCGCAACAACTAGAACGGGTGACAATCATCAATATTGGAAATAGTCACAAATGCTGAATAATTTGTTGGTACCGGACTTTTTTGACATCCCATCCCAGCAAGGGCTCATCTTTTTGATGCTCTGATAATCCCCAGAGGTGCACAGGGGTAGGCCTGGCCCCGCCCAACGACACAACACCTCAGAGGTGCTCTTGGCCGTAAAAGCAGACCAAAGCACAGGACCTCTGTCGAGCAGCCCTGAAGTAACCCCATAGACTCTCAGCAGTTGCTTCTAAGTAACTTGTGAGCTACTCTTGAGTCGCTTCGGCAGCACACGGGTCATGATCAAAACCTCCACCCGCGAAACCCAGGTCAAACTCACGGTCTCGGTTCCACCGAGCCTTCATGTGCTGCTACGCAGCTGGGCCCTTTGCGAAGGCCGAGAGCTCACCAGTGTTGTGCTTCAGTGCGTTGAGCATTCAGTGCGCCAACTCAAGAGCAATGGCTCTATTCCCAGCGCAGCCATCCGTGCTTACGAGGGTGCCTGTGATGAACGCTTGGCTGTGGGAGGTCTTTGATCGTGCAGATCGAACGGATGGAACAAGCTCTCCAGGCGCCGGTCATGGAAGCAGTGATTGCTTTAAGCGAACGGGTGCAAACTCTTCAGGACAATCCCGAGGGGCGTATCTACACCGCGTATCGCGCCATTGATCAAACTCTCACCCTGGGGTATTGCGACAACATCGAAGCGATTAATCAACAGTTCCGCAATCGCGATTTTGTCGTCCTCGCTAGTCGTCGGGGAACCCGTCGTGAGCAGCGGTTGCTTCTGCTTACCCTCAAAGAAATCGGAATCACTGGCAGCTATAGCGAGAACTGCTTTAAAGCCTCACCCCACACATTGAGTCATCTCAAACACCTCGGCTGGCCTCTTGGCCGCTTGAAGCAGAGCATCAACAACAGCAAAACGCGCAAACGGTTCAACTCTGAGCGGTGATTAAGGAACGACTGCGTTCAACTAACGAGGCCACAGCAGCTGGATCTGATGCAGCTCGATCACCTGAATCCATGGCTCGATAAAGGTCTGCAACGGCCCAGGCCTTGGAGGCCGGTTCATCGAGGTGTCGAGGGATGAGATGCAGATGAAGGTGTTGGGCACCTTCACCGAAGGCGATCGCATACACGCGCTCGCACCCGGTGATCTGCTTCACAAGGTGACTGGCATCTCTTACTGCGCGTCCCCAGTCTGAGGCCTCCGCCTCAGAGAAATCCACAGGTCCGGAACAGTGGCGTAGTGAATCAAGCAAGAGCCAGCCGGGGAGTGGGGCTGGGTCAGGGTGATGGCGCAGCACCCAGAGCTCAGACCGCCGAATCTCATAACGCTGTCGGGCGGCAGGGTCGGCATGCAGCTGACAAATGGCACACCTTTCCACGGAGATGGTGTTCAACGGTGCACGGTTCAACGGCGCACGGCTCCACGGCCGTTGCCGATCAAGCCGAAGTCAATGATGAGTCCGATCAAAACCACCAACAGTCCACTGAAGGAGGAGACTCCTCCAAACGACGCCACAGCCCAGCAATACCCAAGAGTTGTTGTGGGAAGAAAAAACAGGCCAAGAACGGGAAGTACTGGATTGGGAACACTGGTTCCACTGAATGGCTGCAGAACGAAGCTGCTGTTGATCAACCACATCAACACCAAGACAAGGCGTGGGGCAAGCAAGCCAATCGCCGCCAGAAGACACATCGCGGTAAAGACGCTGAGTCATCCATAGCGCCGTCACCGGAGCAGGAAAGCCGCGTCACCAGAAGATTCAGGTTTCGAAGGAACAATTCATCGCTAACTCGAAGGGAACCGAAGCATCCGGCAGCGACAGCAGGGTGCTGGAAAGCATCGCAAGGTCACCGGGTTGGGTCATTTCTGCCGGTTGCACTGCCGTCACCGCACGAGCCATATCGGTGTTGACCCAACTGGGGCAGATCGCGGTCACGCGAATCCCCTGGTCCCAGCCTTCATTGCGCATGCTCTGACAAAGCGCCATCAAGGCGTATTTGCTGACGGGGTATCCCGCCATACGCCCCTTGACGCGCTTGCCACTCATCGAGACCAGAACCTGTATCCGCCCATGGCCACAGGACGCCAAGGATGGCCAGGTGGCGCGAGTCAGCCACCAGGGTCCCATCACATTGACGGACCAGAGTTCATCCAGGTCGCGCTCTTCGCCATTGGCAAACAGCAGCGGGGTGCGATGCAAAATTCCAGCACAGTGGATCAGGGTGTCGATCTGTTCCCACTGGTGAATGGTGGCCTCCACCCAGGCTTCAGCACTCGCGGGTTCCCTGGCGTCGTAGGGATGATGGGCAACACGGTCGACATCAAGTTCGGTTCCCCTGAGTGAATCTGGATCTCGCAAGCCGAGGCTGAGACGATGACCGTCGTCAAGGAGCCGCTTCGCAATGGACCGACCGATGCCCCGACTGGCTCCGGTGAGCAAGACAATGCGTGGCATCAGATCACGTTCAAGAGTTGATTGAGAAGAGATTGTGGTGTCGATGCATCCACCAGAAGAGCTCGATTTTGGATCGTCATGAATCCTGTTGAGACGCTGTCATCCAGAAATCTCAGCAAAGCGTCGAAGTAGCCATTGACGTTGAGCATGCCGATCGGTTTGGCATGAAAACGAAGCTGAGCCCATGTCAATGCCTCAAACAACTCCTCCAGCGTTCCAAGACCACCGGGCATTGCAATTACGGCATCAGCCAACTCAATCATCCGCGCTTTGCGCTCATGCATCGAGCCCACAACATCCAGACGGGTCAAGCCGGTATGCACGACCTCATCGAGCATCAACGGCTCAGGGATTACCCCGATCACCTCACCACCAGAAGCCAGAGCGGCATCAGCAACGGCGCCCATCAAACCAATCCGGGCACCGCCATAAACCAGGGAGATGTCCTCGGAGGCAAGCAAGGCGCCCAACTCATTCGCGGCAGCCTTGAACAAGAGAGACTCTCCACTCCGAGAGCCGCAATACACAGCGATCCGATGCATGACGCCCCTGCCGTGATCCGTCCATCTTCTCCTGCAGTGGCTGGCAGAAGCGACATCAATGCAGACAATCGCTTCGAATGGCACCTTGTGAACATGACCTCGTCTCGCCTTGAACTGCTGAGCCGTCACCGGATTCGTGACCCAGGGCTCGGCCTCAATGAACCTTCCGGGCTGACATTGAACCTTGATGGATCAGCGCTCTACACCGTCAGTGATGACACCAAGGCGATTTTCCGCCTTGACCTCAAGGGCAGGGTTTCGGTCGCCGACTCGTTCTTCATCGGCCTCGACGACCTGGAGGGGATTGCTATCCGCCGCGACGAAAGTGAACTGCTCGTGGTTCAAGAGGCGACAAATTCACTCGTGGTGGTGGATCTCAACACCCGGCGTGAACGCTCCTGCCGCCCCCTGTCAGCCATGAGCAACTACGACACCATCGCTGACTATTTCCCAGATCCCCCAGACAACAATGGATTGGAGGGAATCACCGTAAACACCAGCAACGACCACGTGTTTGTCGTCAAAGAGCAACGACCAGGTCTGTTGATCGAACTCGACCCCGCTCTCACAACCATTCTTTCAACGAAGTTGCTGCAAGAAGGCCAGGGGTTCACTCACCCCAAACTCAAGTCCGACAAACTTGATTTTTCCGGGCTGAGTTACGACAGCAGGAATGACACGATCTGGATTGCCAGCGACAAAGGTCAGTGCCTGTTCCAATACGACTGGACACGTGATGTTGTTCTTCAGCGCCTTGATCTCACCATCAGCACTGGAGCCAAGGAAAGGCAGATCCGCAAACCCGAGGGCATTGCCTTCGATCCGCAACGGAACAGGATGTATGTGGTGAGCGATCGTGACGCTGATCTCTACGTGTTCAAAGTCCATGACGACAGATGAGCAGCGCAGAGTCCTGATTACTGGTGCAAGCAGCGGGATCGGGCTTGAAGCGGCAAAGATCCTGCTGGCCCGTGGAGATGAGCTGACCATCCTTTGTCGTAATGCAGAACGGGCCGATCACACCCAAGCAGCGTTGTCTGGATCGGTTCAGACCTGTGTTGCAGATCTGGCAGACCTTGGGTCCATCGCCAATGCGATCGACCACCTCCGTCAGAGCCACACAACATTCGATGCGATGGTGCTCAATGCGGGGTTGCAATACGCCGGACATTGTTCACCCCGTTGGAGTCAACAAGGCATTGAACTCACCTTTGCGGTGAACCATTTGGCCCATCAACTCCTGGTTGAAAGATTGAAGGACCGCGCCAGAGCGATCGTCATCACCGCCTCTGAGGTGCACAACCCATCCACTGGAGGTGGGCGGGTTGGCCAACCTGCAGGACTCGGCACGATGGAGGGCATTCACCAGGGGCCAGGGGCGGCCATGGTGGACGGCATTAGCCCTTTCAATTCTGATAAGGCCTACAAGGACAGCAAGCTCTGCAATCTGCTGATGGCCCAGGAGATTCATCGTCAAAGTCCTGGAGTACCCGTGGTGGCATGGAGTCCGGGGCTGGTGATTCCACGGACATCAGGGGGGTTTTTCAGAAACAGTCGCCAAGCCAATCCCATGGGGCAGGCCCTTTTTGGATTTGTCGCCCGAGATCTATTGAGATTGACGGAAAGCGTTGAACAGGCTGGAGGTCTTTTGGTGCGACTCATCGACGAAGAGCTCAACCAGCCTGGATTTACCTACTGGAGCAACGGGCTGCTGGGGCCCGGACGACATCAATTCAGCCCAACTGAACCTTCCGAAGAAGCATCCGACAGCAACAAAGCGACGACTCTCTGGAGACTGTCGTCCAAACTGATCAAGGCGACGCTTTCAACATAAAACTGTTGTTCAGCCCCATAGAAAGACACACAGACAACAGAAGTACGGATCAACGATGCGGTTCCAATAACCGCAATCCCCCGAAAGCTGATCGTGACGGCAGAACGTCGGATCAATTTCCCGTCACTGACGGCTCAATGCCCCGACAAGCTCTCAAGCAATTGCCCCAGCACATTTCGCATCTCCAGAACTCACGTTCCTGAATTGTGCACAGAGTTCTGAACGACACAGGAGACTTCACGACGATCACCATCACGAGATGACGGGAGTGCTGGCGGCCCTCGGTGCAGCCATGGCCTGGACCGGAGCCAGTGCTCTTTGGCGTTCGCTATCGGGTCGGGTGACGGCGATCCGGCTCAATGCTTTGAAAAACGGCCTGGCAAGCCTGGTGTTTCTGCCGGTACTGCTCATGCTTCCGCGGAGTACCGAGGGAGAAGCTGTGTTGCTGCTGTTGATCAGCGGCTTGATCGGAATTGCTGCAGGAGACAGCTTTTACCTCGGTGCTTTACGTCGGCTCGGCACTCGTCGAACCCTCACTGTCGAGGCAAGCGGTCCGGTGCTGGCAAGCATCGCTGGAGTCCTTGTGATGGGGGACAGCTTGAGTTCGAAGAACTGGCTTGGCGCCATCCTGGTGTCGGGCGCGGTTGTGCTGATCGCTTTACAGGCCAAGGAAGAAAGCCATCGACAAGAGGGTGAAATCGGCACCGAACTGAGCAGCGGTCTGATGTTCGCCCTCGTCGCTGTGATCTGTGGTCTGAGCGGGGCCTTTCTTGCCCGTCATGTCTTGATCAGCTCAGAACTGACGCCGCTGCAGACGGCAGCCATTCGCTTGCTGGGGGGATGGCTTGGTCTGATCCCCGTGATGAAGGGGGCCTGGAGAAGATCAGCAATGACACGGCAGGAGCAGTGGAAGCTTGTGGTCGCCACCCTGATCGGAACCAACGGGGGCATCCTGTTGCAACAGGTCGTGTTGCAGACCATGCCCGTTGGACAAGGCGTCACGTTGATGGCTACGGCTCCGGTGATGGCTCTTTTTATTGGCCGAATGGAAGGTGATCCGATTCAGCTCCCCGGAGCTGCTGCTGCAGTGCTGGCCTTGGCAGGTGTGGCCTGCACAAGCCTCTGAAGAGCGGTTTCCACGGCCGAAGCCGCAGTGTTGTTCAACGCCAGCACCACAAGATCAGCACCGCAGCCACCCTCAGGACGCCAGGCATGGCTGGGGGCAGCTTCAAACCAGCTGTTCAGCCGTGGGCCCACCATCTGGACTTGAAGCGGAAGCGCTTTGCCCTGCAACCAGACGCGCCCTTTTAGACGAAGCACCTGCTGATCACGAACGAGGTTGGGCAGCAGCTGCTCGAAAGCCTGCCGATCCAAGGCGCCTTCCACGCGAACGTTGCTACCGACCATCTCGACGTGGGTGTGGTCGTGATGATCGTGGTCATGGTGGTCGTGATCGTCGTGGTGTTCGTGCTCATGGCTGTGATGCGTGGCCTGGTGCTCCAGTCCCAGCACAACAGCCGTCTCCACCTGTCCCTGAGATACCGGAAGCAGAGCAGTTCCCGGTCGGACTTTGCTGCTAATTCCCTCCTTCACATCAGCCATCGCCGAAGCGTCCAGAAGATCGGCACGACTGATCAAGACCAGGTCAGCGGCCTGGAGTTGATCCTCAAACAACTCGTCGATGGCTGTGAGGTGATCGAGGCTGGGATCCTCGGCGCGCTGACGCTCAAGCGCATCGGCGTCAGCCACAGGGCTGCCCTGCGCAAGGGCCTCGCCATCCACCAGCGTCACCACACCATTCACATGAACACGGCTGCGAATGGCGGGCCAGTCCAAAGCCTGAAGCAAGGGACGTGGCAAGGCCAGGCCGCTGGTTTCAACAACAATCCCATCCAGCTGATCCGCCCGTTCAAGCAACGTCTCCATCGTCGGGAGGAAATCGTCCTGAACCGTGCAACAGAGGCAGCCGTTGTTCAGCTCCACCAGGCGGCCTGCCACATCCTCCTCAGGGCAAAAGCCACAACTGCGGATCAGATCACCATCAAGGCCCACACTGCCAAATTCATTCACCATCACCGCCAAACGCTGGCCGCCGCGGGTGAGCAGATGGCGCAGCACGGTGGTCTTACCGGCCCCAAGGAAGCCAGTGATCACGGTCACCGGCAGGCGTTTTGGCATGGGAATTAAGGGCGACAGCCCAGGCTCTCACGGGTTGACACCCCGCTGATCGGGTTGGAGCCATCGGCCCTTGCGCAAAGGGCACGCTGCTGAGGCAGATCGATCACGGCGTTGGTGAAATCAGCACCATCAATCTGCGCGTCGGTAAAACGGCTCTGCATCATCATCGCGTTGGTGAAATTGGCACCACGCAGATCGGCGCCTTCGAAGTGACTGGCAAAGCCGACTACATCGGAGAGGTTGGCGTCACGCAGATCGGCGCCCTGAAGTTGAGAGGTGTTGATTACAGCTCCCCGCAAATCTGTGCCGCTCAGATTCACCTCCCGCAGATCGGCCTTGAGGAACTCTTTCTCCTTGAGATCGAGGCCATGCATGTCGGAGCTGATCTCCTGAACTGCAAACTGTCCGCGGAGTTCGGGAGCCGTGATGGCCTCGGCCGACTCAGGCCAGAAGATGGTGCTGAGACCCAGCAGGATCACCGCCAGCAGCGAGGCCGTACGTCGAAGGGCGCCCATGAGACCGGTAATTTGAGCAATCACGTTATGGCAAACACCAGCGGAGCGAGTCGTTATGGCCATGAGCCTGCGGGTGGTGGTTCCACCCCATCCCCTAATCGGTCATTGGCTGACGAGGCTGCGGCACCGGGAAACCCCTCCAGCCCTTTATGCCACTGCACTGCAGGAACTGGGCCGCTGGCTCACCTATGAAGCCCTGCGGGACTGGTTACCCCATCGTCGCGAGACGGTGCCCGGGATAGACGGAGACACCGAAGGAACCATCGTTGAGGCTTCTGTGCCACTGATCGCCATCCCAGTTCTTCCTGGTGGCCTCGAGCTGTGGCAAGGAGGACGATCCGTACTACCTGATGCATCCCTTTGTTTAGGGACATGCCCGCAGGAGATTGAGGCGAACGCTGGGCTGATTCTGTTTATTGATCAGATCCGCGATGGCCAGGCAACACTCAAGCTCCTGCAGGAGCTGCAAAACAAGGGTGTCGATGGGCGACGTCTGCGTTTAATCACCGCGCTGTGTGCCAGTCCGGGGCTGAAGCTATTGGGAGAAACCGTTCCCGACCTGACGCTGCACACTGCTTGCATTGACGAAGGTCTGGGTGAACAAGGCGAGATTCGTCCGGGAATCGGTGACCCTGTGCGACGGCTCAACCTCAGAGATTGAGAGCGTGACTAACCTTCAGGCAGGTTGATTGCACCCATGGCCCAGCAGCACGACACGGGCTCAGGCACCCTGGCAACGCTGGTCACCGGAGCAGTGCTCGGTGCCGCGGGTCTGGCCTGGTGGCTCTTGAATGAAGCCGACAGGCGTAGGCGCTATGGAGTGCAGAAGTCGATGTTGCATGCGCCGCGCATGCAAGACGGCTCTGAAGTGCTGGACAGCTCACCCAACGGACACCTCGAGGAACGGGTGGAAAAACTGAACGCTGAGATCGCCCGCGTTCGCGCCCAACTTGAAGGTCTTGGTAGCGAAGGATGAGCGCTCGGTAGGTTGGCTTGATCGCCACTGGTCCGCTCCGTTCCATGCTTCGCTCTGACGCCGTCACCAAGGGGATTCAGCGGTCTCCCAACCGGGCCATGCTGCGGGCCGTCGGTTTTGGTGACAGTGATTTTGGCAAGCCCATCCTGGGCATTGCCAACGGCTTCAGCACCATCACTCCATGCAATGTGGGACTGAATGACCTGTCTAAAAGGGCTGAGGAAGCAGCCCGACAGGCCGGAGGCATGCCTCAGATGTTTGGAACCATCACGGTGAGTGATGGCATATCCATGGGCACCGAAGGGATGAAGTACTCCCTGGTGAGTCGGGAGGTGATCGCCGATGCGATCGAAACTGCCTGCAACGGCCAGAGCATGGACGGCGTGCTGGCTGTTGGCGGCTGCGACAAGAACATGCCCGGCGCGATGCTGGCCATGGCACGGATGAATATTCCGTCGGTGTTCGTCTACGGCGGCACGATCAAGCCCGGCAAGCTTGGAGGTTGTGATCTCACGGTGGTGAGCGCTTTTGAAGCTGTCGGCCAGCTGACCAGCGGCAAAATCGATGAAGCGCAGCTCACTGCGGTTGAAAAAAATGCCTGCCCGGGTGCTGGCAGTTGCGGCGGGATGTTCACCGCCAACACGATGAGTGCCGCCATCGAAACAATGGGTCTCAGCCTCCCCTACAGCTCCACGATGGCAGCGGAGGACGAGGAAAAAGCCGACAGTGCAGCGCGCTCCGCTGAGGTGCTGGTCGAGGCGGTGAAAGCCAATATTCGTCCCCTCGATCTGCTCACCAAAGAAGCGTTTGAGAACGCCATCAGCGTGATCATGGCGGTAGGTGGCTCCACCAATGCGGTGCTCCACCTGCTAGCCATTGCCCGCACAGCCGGTGTCGACCTGAGCATCGATGACTTCGAGCGAATCCGTCAGCGGGTGCCGGTGATCTGCGATCTCAAGCCCAGCGGTCGCTACGTAACCGTTGATCTGCACAATGCCGGCGGTATCCCCCAGGTGATGAAGCTTTTGCTCGATGCCGGATTGCTCCACGGGGACTGCCGCACGGTCGAAGGAAAAAGCCTGAAGGAGCTTCTGGCGGACGTTCCAGGAGAGCCACCCACCGGGCAAGACGTGATCCGTCCACTAAGCGACCCCATGTACGCCAAAGGACATCTGGCGATCCTCAAGGGCAACCTGGCGACTGAAGGCAGCGTGGCCAAGATCAGCGGTGTGAAAACGCCTGTGCTCACTGGACCGGCCCGGGTTTTCGAAAGCGAGGAAAAATGCCTGGCTGCCATCCTCGACAAGCAGATCAAAGCCGGTGACGTGGTCGTCGTCCGCTATGAGGGTCCCGTCGGTGGACCTGGCATGCGGGAGATGCTGGCTCCCACCTCAGCGATCGTGGGACAAGGCCTTGGGGACAAGGTCGCTCTGATCACCGATGGGCGCTTCAGCGGTGGCACCTACGGACTCGTTGTGGGCCATGTCGCTCCGGAAGCCGCCGTCGGAGGAACAATCGGCCTGGTTCAGGAAGGCGACAGCATCACCGTCGATGCCGACCAACTGCTGCTTCAACTGAACGTGGATGAGGCCGAACTGGAGTGTCGTCGTGCGGGGTGGACCAAACCGCAACCGCGCTATCGCAACGGAATTCTCGGCAAATACGCACGGCTCGTCTCCAGCTCGAGCCGAGGCGCAACAACCGATCACGACGACTGAGTCAAACGGCCGGTTGCACCAGAGCCCTTAAGCGTCGACCCAGCGCCTCCAAAGGAGTGGCATCCTGCGGCGCAGAGCAACGTTGGCCCGAGGCCCCATCCATCCAAACTGGATGTCGCCCGTGCCAGAGCATTGGGCGTTCGGGTTGATCCCACCAGCTGAGCATCAGATTGATTTCATCACCACTCCGATAAATCTCCAGCTCAAGATCCCGATCGGGATGGCGCTGGCCATCGCCATCCCGGCTTTCAATCCGCACATGAAGGTCGTCGAGTTGCTCAGGAGCTGAGGGGTCAATCAAGACCACTGCATGGCTCCATGGCTTGAGACAAACGTCGGCCGCCTTGGCGATCAACACCAGAAGGTCCATCGGTTCAGGGCAAGGCGCGGATGGATCGAATCAGCATTCGGATGGAGCCGGGGCGAAAGCCTGGATTGAGTTCGCCCGCATCGCCGAACTTGGAGTGCAGCACCTGAATGCGCGTGATGCCACTGGGATCGAAGCGCAACGGCAAACCAACTGGCTTGGCACGCACCGTGGGCCTGAGCTGAGTGAAAGGCACCACCACGCGGGTCACCCCATCAGGATCAGTTGCTGCATCAACCACCCAGCGCAGACCACCAGGAATCAATTCGGTCAGTCCCATGGCCCCATCCCGGCAACCGATGGCAATCTTCAGCGTTCGACCCTCCCCCTCCACATCCAGCTGCAGAGCGGAGAAAAGAGAAAGGTCGAGCGGGGGTTGGAGGCGGGGCGAGCGACAGCTGACAAAACCGCCACCGTTTTCCACCAAATCTCCCTCCAGAACGAGTCCTTCTGGGGAAACATGACAACCCGCACGGGATCGGCCGCCCATGATGGTGTCATTGAGGCTGGCCCAGTCAGCGAAATCGCTGCCCTGGAAAAGAATCTGTTCAGAGGCAGGCGGCTGCATCCTGATCAGCAAGGATCAGCACATCACTAGCAGGCTGAACGAGCCGTGCGGGAGTGCGATCGGCGGACTCAGAAGGATCCAGCAGTCGCCGCAGGGCTTCTTGCTTGCCGGCCCCACTCACCAGAAAAATCACTTGTCGGGCTGCACTGAGCACAGGAGCCGTCAAGGTGATCCGATCCAAGCCCTTGCCACGACCAATGGTTGTCCAGCGATCCACAACCGCTGGAGCATCCGTACCGGGAAAAAGGGAGGCTGTGTGACCGTCGTCGCCCAGCCCAAGCAGCATCACATCAAAAACGGGAGGAACCCCTGAACAAAGCCGGGAGACCTGTTCAGCAAAGGCGTGAGCGCTGGCCTCCGGGCTCTCAAGTTCCACCGTGGGCACAGGGTGGAAGGAGGAAGAAGCTCCAGGCCCAGGGGCGAGCAGGGTGCGCCGCAACATGCCCGCGTTGCTGGATTCATCCTCAGCAGCGACCCATCGCTCGTCACCCAGCACCACATCCACCCGATCCCAGGGCAGCCTCTCCTGACCAAGCAGTGAATAGGCACTGGCAGGGGTGCTGCCACCAGAGAGTGCGATCTGGCATCGATCTCTTTGATCCAAGGCCAGATCGATCTGGGCAGCGATTGTCTCGGCAGCCCGGCGGGCAAGGTCCTGGGGATCCCTCGCCCGCTCGACGCGGTAGTTCGTCATGGCTGACCGCTCAACTGAGCCATTCGGTGTGGAACGTGCCCTCCTTGTCGACCCGTTGATAGGTGTGGGACCCAAAACAGTCGCGCATCGCCTGAACCAGGTTCTGGGGAAGGCGACCTGAGCGGTAGCTGTTGATGTAGTCGAGGGTGCTGCTGAAGCAGGGAACCGGAATGCCAGCTTGGGCAGCACCGGCAACCACCTTGGCCAGGCCAGGGAGACGGCGGTTGATCTGCTCGGCGAACCAAGGATCCACCATCAGGTTGGGCAGTTGGGGATCAGCGTCAAAGGCATCCTGAATCCGCTTGAGCAGGCGCGCGCGAATGATGCAGCCGCCTTTCCAGATCTGAGCGATGGAAGGCATGTGGAGCTCATAGTCGAGATCCTGGGACGCAATGCGTAGCAGTTCCATGCCCTGGGCATAACTTGCGATGCAGCTCAGCACCGTGGCATCCATCAACGGAGACATGGCATCCTCAGGCGTCCCCAGATCAAAGTCCTTGATTGCGGGACCCTTGAGGATGGATTCAGCGGCCATCCGTTGGGGCCTCATGGAGCTCATCACACGCGCATTGAGCGATGCATAGATGGTGGGAACCGAAGCACCCATCTGCAGTGCAGTCACCACAGTCCAGAGGCCCGTACCCTTCTGGCCAGCCTGATCCGTGATCTTCTCGACCAGATCGGTTCCATCTTCAGGATCCTTGGTGCGCAGACACACCTCCGTGATCTCCACCAGGTAGGACGACAACTCCTCAGTGGCATTCCATTGACCGAGAACATCAGCCATCTGCAAACCGGTCATTCCCTTGACCCGCTTCATCAGGTCGTAACCCTCGGCGAGGATCTGCTCGATGCCGTACTCGATGCCGTTGTGGACCGTCTTGACCAGATGACCTGATCCACCGGGGCCGATGTAGGTGACACAGGGTCCATCCTCGACCTGTGCTGCCATCTTGTTCACGAGGCTCTCGATGGCCTCATAGGAGGCTTTCGTCCCCCCGGGCATCATGCTTGGCCCCTCCAAGGCGCCTTTTGCACCACCGGAGACACCCATGCCGATGAAGCCAAAACTCTTACTTTCGAGCTGCTTCACCCGGCGTTCGGTGTCGTGATAATCGGAGTTGCCACCATCAATCAGCAGATCTCCTTCTTCCAGATAGGGAGAAAGCTGATCCACCACAGCATCAACTGCGGGGCCCGCTTTCACCATCATCAAAATCCGGCGAGGGCGTTCAAGTTTGCCGACGAAGTCTTCAAGATCAGTGGCGCCCTGGATGTTCTTCTCCCTGCCGCGACCATTCAGGAAGTCTTCAGTCTTCGCATAGGTGCGGTTGTAGACAACGCTGGAGAAGCCATTCCGCTCCGCATTGAGGACGAGGTTTTCCCCCATCACGCCGAGACCGATGAGGCCGAAGTGAGACTTGGACATGGTCTGGAGGACCACTGACAACTGTGCTCAGTGTGTTGAGGCCGGACCGCTTCGACCGCAAATCACACAAGTTATGTCAGGAATGGGCCATCAGGTTTCGGGGCCGACGGCCTTCCCGACAAGGGCTCAAATCACCGATCAGATCACCGATCAGATCACCGATCAGATAACCGTGCCATCAGGAATAGTGGCGTTTTTCTGAACAACCACAATGCCGTTGCGGATGTAGAAGCCCTGATCCGAACGATCCGCTTCTTCAACGTTGTCCTTGTTGATGATCGAGACACCCGAACCGATGCGAGTGTTCTTATCGAGGATGGCTCGTTTAACAGTGGTGCCCTTACCCACACCAAGTGGGATGCCACCGCGTTCCTGAAGAAGGGCACGCTCTTCGCTCGATTCGAAGAAATCAGAGCCCATCACCAGGGTGTCCTGAAGGACGACGTCACTTTCAATCCGGCTGCGCACACCAAGAACACAGTGGTGGATGCTGCAGGACTTCAAAATTGAACCCTCTCCAACAATCGAATTGGTGATCTGAGCGTCGACAAGTTTGCTGGGAGGCAAGTAACGGGGACGGGTATAGATGGGGAACTTCTCGTCGTAAAAGCTGAAGGGAGGCTTCGGTTGCTGCGTTAGCGCCAGATTCGCTTCATAGAAGGCACCGATGGTGCCGATATCTTCCCAGTAATCGTCAAACACATAACTCTGAAGATTGTCGCCCCTCGAGAGAGCCTCAGGAATGACTTCCTTACCGAAATCCTTGTGGCCGGGATGCTTGTCGAGCAAGTCAAACAGGGTTTGACGGCTGAAGACGTAAATGCCCATCGATGCCAGATACGGCCTCTCCTTCGCGGAGTCAGCACTCAGACCGAAGCGTGAGGTATCAACAGCCATCTCGACGAGTGAATCCCCCTTTGGCTTCTCACGGAACTCCTTGATGGTGCCGTTTTCATCCGTGCGCATCAGGCCAAAGGCTTCCGCTTGCTTGGAGTCAACAGGAAGAGCGGCAACAGTGAGGTCCGCGCCTGTGCGGCGGTGATGCTCGATAAAGCGGCTGTAATCCATCCGGTACAGCTGGTCACCGGAGAGGATCAGATATTCATCAACATCCCACTCCTGAAAAAGCCATTGGTATTTGCGTACAGCATCGGCCGTGCCACCAAACCAAGAGGGGCTGTCGGGTGTCTGCTGGGCCGCGAGCACCTCAACGAAACCTCCACCAAAGGAATTACTGAGGTTGAAGGTCTGGCTCAGATGACGGTTGAGAGACGCACTATTGAACTGCGTCATCACGTACATCTTGTTGATGTCGGAATTGATGCAGTTACTGATAGGGATATCAATCAGACGATATTTGCCAGCCAAAGGGACAGCCGGCTTAGCGCGCATTTTGGTAAGCGGATACAGGCGCGTACCAGCACCTCCGCCCAGAATGATGGCCAAAACACGCTTCATGCCGCTATCCCAAATCGGCGTTGCCGCAAGAACTTACTGGAGTTTTTGGCTTAAGAACCGTCTTCGGGAAGAATCAGTCGAGATTACTGGGATTCAGTTCGCGACTGAAAGGCTCAGCAGCTCAAGAAGCCTCCAAATTGAAGAGTCTTTCCACGATCCGAAGAGCCTGTTGACGATCCTGCCGTGTCTGCGGAGCCCGCAGCTGAGTGACTGGAGTGTGGAGGATCTTATTGATGATCCCCTTGCTCAAGGCCTCAACAACCTTGCGCTCTCTGGCTGAAAAGTCAGGTCCCATCCTGCTAAGGGCCTTCTGCAGTTCCTCCGAGCGAATCGATTCCATGGAGGAACGCAGCTGGTTGATCGTCGGCACTGCTTCGAGGCTGTCCCACCATTCCAGGAACTGCTGCGCTTCCTGCTGAAGCAACTGCTCAGCCTCTCGAGCAATGGCTTGGCGAGCTTCCTGATTGCGAGCGACGACCTCCTGAAGATCATCCACATCGTGGGATTCAACGCCGTCAACATCGGCAGCATCTGCAGCGATGTTGCGGGGCACCCCGATATCAATCAGGCGAAGCTTGCTGCGACGGTTCAGTGGAGCCAGCCGGGACGAATCAATGATCGGGTCATCCGCAGCGGTACTGGTAAAAACCAGAGAACAGGTGCTCAGATACTGATCCAGATCTGAGAGCGGCCTGCACTGAACCGGAAGATCAGGGAAATCGGCAGACAGCTGTTCGGCACGGGCAACAGTGCGGTTCAGCAGCACCACCCCTGAAGCACCTTTGGCCTGCAAGTGCTGAAGCAGCAGACGGCTCATGCGCCCTGCACCAACCACAGCGATCTGCTCACTTTCCAGGGTGACCAGTTGATCAAGACCACGGGACTGCCCAAGCTTGAGCTGGGCAAGCTCAACGGCCGCTGAACTGATAGAAACGGCTCCCGTTCCAAGGTTGGTCTCACTGCGGACCCGCTTGCCTGTAGTGACAGCCTGGGTCAGCAAGCGATTCAGAATCGGGCCCAGTGATTTGTGCTCCTGCCCGAGCCGCATCATCTTTTTGACTTGGGAGAGGATCTGTCCTTCCCCCAGCACCAGACTGTCGAGACCTGCTGCCACCCGCATCAGGTGGTCGACAGCGTCTTCGTGGTGAAAGCTGAACAGGTGAGGGGTCAGTTCACCTGTCTCAAGGCCGGAATGACTGCTGAGGAAGTCGCTGACAGCAGACACGCCGAGGTCGGGGTTCCGAACCAGGGTGTAAATCTCAAGACGGTTGCAGGTGCTGAGGATCGAAGCCTCGAGCACCTGCTCGTTACCGCGGAGCGATTGGAGCGACGTCTCCATGGTCTGCTCAGGGATACTGAGCCGTTCCCGGATTTCCACCGGTGCCGTGCGATGACTGAGGCCGACGACGGCAATATGCATGGAGACGTTCCTCTCAACCAGTTAGTGACGATCAGCTCAGAGCAATGCTCTGGGCACCGTCTTTGATGTGCACGGTGTTGGTGAAGCGGCAGGTGTTGTCCAGGTTGCTAATCACCAGGCTGCTGGTGCGGGTGCAGTCCGTTTCGAACTTAACTCCATTGAAGAGCAGACCATCAGTGATGCCGCTTCCTGCGAAACAAACATGCTCACCGCAGGCCAGTTCCTCAGCTTCGTAGACCTTGTCGGGATCGGTGATGCCCATCTCAGTCAGACGCGCCAGGTTGCCCTCTTTGGTCATGTCAGCCCATTCGGAAGTTTGAGCCACAGCCGGGTCGTAAACCAGCTGGCCCTGGAAATGGCCACCGAGAGCGCGCATGGCAGCAGCAGAGATCACACCCTCCGGTGCTGCACCAATGCCCATCAGGCAGTGGGTACCAGTGCCGGCAAAGCCGCAGGCGATCGCAGCCTGAACGTCACCATCAGAGATGGGTTGGATCCGTGCACCGGTGGCGCGGATCTCAGCGATCAGATCCTTGTGACGAGCACGATCCATCACAACAATGGTCAGTTCGTCAGGGGCAAGACCCAGGCATTCGCTGAGGATCTTGATGTTTTCAGTGGCCGACTTGCGGATATCCACCTTGCCCTTGGCTGCCGGGGGCGCAGCCAGCTTCTTCATATAGAAGTCGGGAGCATTGAACAGACCGCCACGGTCGGATGCCGCAAGAACGGCCATTGAGCCACGCTGGTTGTAGGCACAAAGATTGGTGCCTTCGCAAGGGTCAACGGCGAAATCGACGCCAGGACCATTGCCAGTACCGACCTCTTCTCCGATGTAAAGCATGGGAGCCTCGTCGCGTTCGCCCTCACCGATGACGATGCGACCTTGCATTTGAATTTGATTCATGCGCTTGCGCATGGCATCAACAGCCAATGCATCCGCTTCATCCTTCAGACCTTTGCCGGAGAGCGTGGCGGAAGCGATGGCGGCTTGCTCGACGATCTCGAGAATTTCCTGAATGAGGGTCTGATCCACGGGACTCCGGATGGGGTGGTACGGGTTGGCGAGATCTCCTGGACGGGCAGTTTGCCGCCGCCGCAGTGGATCTCGACGTCTGAGCGCGGCTCACTGTATCAGTGGTTGCGGGAGTCCCTAAAATCACGCGGCATTTCGCGCTCCACATCCATGAGCACCAAGCCCCTGGTGATCTCGCCGTCGATCCTGTCGGCTGACTTCGCACGCCTCGGCGAAGAAGTGAAAGCCGTGGACGAAGCAGGTGCGGATTGGATTCATGTGGATGTGATGGACGGGCGCTTTGTCCCAAACATCACCATTGGCCCCCTGATCGTCGAAGCGCTTCGTCCCGTCACCCAGAAGCCGCTGGATGTTCACCTCATGATTGTTGAACCGGAGAAGTACGTCCCCGACTTCGCCAAGGCCGGTGCAGACATCATTTCGGTGCAGGTTGAAGCATGTCCGCACCTGCATCGCAACCTCGCTCAGATCAAAGACCTGGGCAAAAAAGCAGGCGCGGTGCTCAATCCGTCGACTTCCCTCGACACCCTCGAGTACTGCCTTGAGCTTTGCGATCTGGTGTTGATCATGAGTGTCAACCCCGGTTTCGGCGGCCAAAGCTTCATCGAAAGCCAGGTACAGAAAATTCGCGACCTGCGTCGCATATGCGACGAAAAAGGTCTTGATCCCTGGATCGAAGTGGATGGCGGCATCAAGGGTGCCAATGCCTGGAAAGTCATTGAAGCTGGCGCCAACGCAATTGTTTCCGGCTCAGGGGTGTTCAACCAACCTGATTACGCTGAAGCCATCAAAGGCATCCGGAACAGCAGCAGCAAAGAAGCTGTTCTCGCCTGATCCTCAGGTCGTTCGCGTCAGTAGCACCAAGCCCGGCATCCATTGCCGGGCTTTTTTATGGCTGGCAGACACCATGAGCTCAAGCGAGGGCTCAGCACGGATGGTGGCTTGCGCCATAGAGAACAAGGCCCGGTGGTGGCTTGAGGCCCCAAAAAGATTCAACGTTCGAGGAATCCACAGTTTCATCATCTCCAAAGATTTGGAGCCACGGTGCAGCAAAAGAGACACCGATAATTGTTTTATGAACGCTGAAGTCAAGCTGGTTGCAGCATTCCTTGCCCTCAACGCTGGTGTGATTGCTCTTGCTGTCGCTGGATATGCCAAGGGAGGCATGAACATCAGTGCCGTGCTTCAACACTTGAGCTCATAAGCCAAATGAAAAAAGGCAGTGGCCCACCACTGCCTTCTTGTTGATAACACCGGTCTACAAACAACGTCCAGCTCTCCGGCGTCTCCACTTGAGGTGAAATACTGATGCTTCAACCAATCGCCTGAACGATGGTAGAACTGTCGAAATCGGAGTCGTCCCATGCGTGACGACGGTCCAACTCAGCAGAATCTAGAAGCTGCCTGACTTGCCTAACAAGCCACACAGCCAGACGCTTCGTTCAGCTTCAAAGAACGCCAACAAGGTTAAGGCCATCCCTGCTGGCAGGGGTGGCCTTCCTTTTTGAACATTTTACTTGTGCATAGCTTTCTGAAATCAATGGCAAAGTGGCAGCACTTTGAACAAAGCGTTTGTCTTGCCTCTAAAGATCGTCTGAAAGTACGAACAAGGCAGCACAAGGAAGTGGACGTCAGGTCACCCGAACATCTCGTGATCGGCAATCACCACAATCAGTGATGTTGAACACAAAACAGAAATCGATATTATGCAAGCATGTATTAACGCGATGATCCACAGGTCACAGCGCGAGATTCACACATAACCAAGGAGAAGACAATGAGCAGACGAGGAATCCATCCACTTCTAAGGGGTCTTGATCGACCTCAACGGATCGCACCATCCAGACATCCCGTCCAGCTATCTGGATTAGAGTCGGCACAGCGGAAACGTTATCTCCGATCAGAAGCGGAGGAAGCAGAAAAATCCATCACAACTCTCAGACATTGGTCATCTCGTTGAGGTGACATCGCTCTAACGAAGCGCAACCAAAACCAGGAGACGTCTCATCTCTCCTGCGTCCATGCCTGCTGGATTAGCCCAACACCTTAAGGCTGACGACGGCCCACTATCTTCATCAAGTTCCAATGCATCAGCAGCTCCATGGGCAAGGTCGATAACCGAGCCCTTCTTTAAGGGTTGACGGTCGTTGATCACGACAATCACATTTTCATTGGGGTGTCTTCTCGCGTCACTTTGTCCTTTGACCTTTGTTCCCAAAGGCAACAGGAAGCGGGCAGATAAGAAGGGTGTGGGGGAGAGTCCACGTGGGCCTCGATCCCCCTAAGAGGTGGGGAGAGTCCGTTAGGCCTCGATCCCCTTGTGGCGGCCGCTTTCGCTGCCAGACCCACAAGTCCACCATGGTGAACATCGGCAGGAGCTAGCCCACACCACAGGTTTTCTTCAGACTGCCGACATACAAGGTTGATCGCGCCTATCGCAGACTGCAATCCACCGTTCTGGAGGGAACATGTATGCCATCCATCTCACCCCCCTAGAGAAAATATCGTCAGCAATCGCGTCTTTTTGACGCAGGCTTGCGTGAAAGAGATGTTGGCCGTTTTGGAGAAGCCATGAATATCTCCCTTGAGAGCAATTAAGTAACTCAAAGTTGGTATCAAGAGGATAACTCCATGCACCGCAGTGGGTTTACAAAACTCATCAGAGAAATACACCATCCGCAACGTTGAGCCCTCCAATTGTCTTTAGGTTTCTTCTGTTGGCATTCGCCGGAGCAACCGTCGTCTCTGTGGCTAACTCCAAAAAAGACTTCGCCCTTCTCGCAGGCACGTTCCTCGTTGGCCTTGGTGCCCTAGAAGCAGTGATGCATGTCTTCGGCGGATGACTAAGGGATAAAAGGAGCCGGGGTCCGCCCGCATCGGGAGTGGATTGCCCACTCTCAACTCGACAACAGACATTGACTATTACTTTAAGGAACCGGATTTTTTTTAGAGAAGAGCGGAATTAACCCCAGTTAGCACTGAGCCCAAATCACATCCTCGATAAAGCTCGCTCTAGATGGGATCCGCATTGAATAGTGATCCGATAATAACCATGATGAGCGCGATTATCTGTGTGCATCGTGACGGTCAAAACAGCTCATCGACATCAATATCCACTGTGTCATCTGGCATTACTGGTGGCGGGATCTGAGGTGTGTTCAGGCCCGTTCAGAGATCACCTGCCATTACGCGGTTCAGGATGACCTGCTTGATCATGGCGCGGTCTCGTTCCACGTAGATCATCGCCATGTGATCTGGATTCGACTTTGAGCGCAGGTTGTACAGAGATTTCTCAAGCTTGCCAAGAACCTCTTCAACGTGAGCGCCGGGGTTGTCTCCAAAGCTGTCGTAGTTGGCCAAGGCTTTGTCCAGTTTTTTGATCAAGCGCGTGGCGGCAGTCATTGATAGCAGAAAATTACTGGACAATTTTGGTCGTAGAAAGCTCTGTT
Organism: Synechococcus sp. UW106; assembly: GCF_900474015.1. Taxonomy (NCBI): domain Bacteria; kingdom Bacillati; phylum Cyanobacteriota; class Cyanophyceae; order Synechococcales; family Synechococcaceae; genus Synechococcus; species Synechococcus sp. UW106. The sequence goes on along the minus strand of NZ_UCNV01000008.1, from coordinate 253,815 downwards.
CAACAACTTCGTCAGGTCCTCCACATCTTCCATAAAGCAGTGGTGTGTCATTGTTTACAGTCTCGTCCTCGGATCCCCCATCAGATTCCTCCTTTCCATGGGGGGAATCCCTCTAGTTCTCGCTACGGGAGCAGACCCACAGGAGAAATGGGAGAAGAAGGGGGATGAACAAACTGATCACACGGGGGAACGAAAGACACCAAGAGGCTTGTCCTCATCAGGGAACCGAAAGCCAATGGAAGTCATATCGCGCTGGGAACACTTCATCCCATTGCCAGCACGACCAACAACGCTGTCAAAACAGAGCAAACCAAATCACTCACCTCAAAGAATGAGTAGATCATTTAATGCGGAACAGACAGGACTCTTTCAAGGAGATAAAGGCCACTAAAGCAAAACAACGAAGATCAATATACGAGACAGACAACGCTGCAAATCGTCAATATCCAAGAACAACATTACTCGTGCCGATCACGCATCGTCAAAATCTCACTCTAAGGTAATTCATATTTAATCATTGCTTGACGATTAATATACAAGAATGAGCTACAACATGCGGAAATAATATTTTCAAGACGAGTATCCCGTAGATTGAGATCTCTTTAGGAAAAACAATCCGTGTCAAAGACCATCATTGGCATGACTCCGAGCCCAAAAACCAGCCATAACCTAAACAACAGATCAATACTGGATTCTCAGTAGGCAAGCAGTTGGTAAGCACAACTAGTACTGAAGAAGAATATTGGCGACTCTATACCGTTTGGATGTGCGCAGGGGGGCTATGGGCCCTCACCTCACGGACAGCTAGGCGTTCAGCCTTGACCTAGTGGTTTTAGGATTACTGCCAGACCCAATACACTCCTTCAAGTCATGAAGGGGATCCGTAGCCTTCACTTGTTCCTGGCTGCCTGGCCTGTTGTCGGCATCTGGTTCACCGCCCTTGGCGTGTCAACCATGGCCTTCAACCCGAACGGCTTCAACTTCAACCAGTCCATCCTTGATGGTCAGGGCCGCGTCCTGAACACCTGGGCCGACATGATCAACCGTGCCGGCCTCGGCATGGAAGTGATGCACGAGCGCAACCCTCACAACTTCCCTCTCGACCTGGCTGCTGCTGAGTCCACTCCTGTGGCTCTGCAGGCTCCTGCCATCGGTTGATCTGGAATCAACCTGTTCCTTCTGGAACAGAACAAACGATTCAGATCAACTGAATCGGAAAGCCCCCTCTCACGAGGGGGCTTTTTGTTAGAAGCAATCATTTAGAGTAGATTATAAAGCTGAGGTTCATTCAATGTCTGCATATCTAATAGACTTAGATGGTACATTCTTTTTTTATGGAACTAATAAGCTAACGCCTAGAGGCGCAGAGATAGCAAAAGCCCTCAATCAACGCGGTGATAAAATTTATTTTGTAACAGCAAGGAAAGAAATCAATGAACCTGTGCATCTAAATCTTTCCCAGACGCATTTAGAGCTAAAAAAACTTGGCATTCAATACGAACTAGTCATCGGCGATATGCCAAGTCCCAGAATACTAATCAATGACGAGGGAGCTACTGCATATAACATTGAAACAAATACCAGCCTAGCTCAACCAATATCACTAGACATTACAGCTCATTCAATTCATTGTGCTTTAGCTGGTCTCACTTGGGTTAACTCAAAATTTGGAGAACCAGGGGATGCTGATGACTATGTTCAAACGATTCTGATCGCAGAATCTTTAATCAAGAACTCAGGCTTCAATCACCTTGATATCGTTTCCAAATTCAGGGCAGCTCCGCCCATTCTGATGCGCAATTGCAAGCTAGAACCTGGAGGGATAAGCGCTAAAGGACTCGGAACCCAAAAAAACATTAATTACAAGGGGCAGATCTCAAAACTAATTCTCAGCAATGATCCTTACTACAAGGCAAAAGATGGTGTATCTGATGGTGCAGCTATGAGAACGCTTGGGATCGGAGCTTATTTTGCTAATGACTTCAAAGATCTTGTTTTTGCTGCTTACGAAATTGCTGCCATTACTCACGGATCATCAGAAGCTCGATTAAGTGCCGTATTGACGGCGTTAAGATACAGACAAATTTTTGTTCAAGACATATTTGCAAGCCCATCTTCACTCTACGCTCAAATTGTTGAAGCGTCGCGAATGCTCGGCCTAGGTGAGTCAGCAAATTTCTTCCTCAAAAGAGCAAAGACAGCCGCCTCAATCGCGACAAAATTCAACAATCCTGCGAAACAACTTTTGCTACTTGCCAGATTTATAGGCATTGACCATCTTTGCTGGTCAACGCCAATTGCAGCGACTTTCTGGAGTTTTCACTCCGAAGAAAATTATAAGAATTGGTTCAAAGGCTTTAATTATAAAAATATTCAGATCCCTGGCTCTACTATTCCCAAGAGAAATCCCATTCTTGTCAACGCTAAAACATATCTGGAGAGCCAAAGAGAGGAAGACGTCAAACATTTAAAATACATCAATGAATACGAAGAGTTCATAAATTGCCACGATTATCATTACGGGAAATGGATTGATATTGACACGTTTTTCAGCATTGCCATCTCAATGCTTTCTGGCAAGAATGGCGTACGCATGCTCTATCTAGAACTTGATGAACATTTAAAGACGTTTAATGTCGACATAGGTATGCTTGCAAAAGCCTTTGCAGAGAATCTAGCCGGAAATCCTGATTGTGCTAATAGTGAAAATCATTATAATTTTTACACTTAAAATCCGACAGAACCCTCAGTCAATAGAAACCATTTTTCACGTACATTACTCAATTCAATTAGATAAGTTTCAAGCAGTTTATCCTAAAATGACTATTACCACTTCATCATTGATGATAATATTGAGATCTGGCTCTATCGCGCTCAACAGGCCGATGGTTATTATCTGACTTCAGATACTTTTTGTCCTGACAATCCGGAAGAAGATCTTAATTACTTCTGGCGCGGAAAATCCTTTTAGAGGAATAATGCCCCCTCCACACCTAGGAACAAAGAGGCCTGGGACATGTCCCTCGAGACAGAAATTAAGTGGGATGGATTTCTGATGGTGTTCACTTTCACGATGCATTTTTCATTAGTTTGATCACCAAAGCATAGTACGACTAGGTGAAGAAGTTTCTCTCTGAAATCATGGAACATCAATCTGGTATTGACAATCAGATTCTTATAAACTCCAGCCGATTCTTGAGAAGGCTGAAATGTCCATCAAGATTCAGGCAATCGCTTCACTTGTCTGATCATTAGGAGGGCTGAAACTTGTTTGAGGACTTCGTAGGAGGCCAAGAAGCAAGGTTTACCATCCCCACACTTAGTGGGCTTGGAGGATGAGGGTTATGTCCAAGGAGTAAGAAGAAAGAAAACCAAGTATTGATACGCCTTCAAAGAAACCATCCACTAATAGGAATACTAGTATTTGCAATGGTTCTGAGCAGGTTCCCAACAGGTTACCAATCCTTTGTGTGAAGGTCGATTCTTTACAATGTGACAGGACTGAGGACTGATTGTGGTTGCATTGAGAGGGGGGCTTTTGCTCCCCTTTCTTTGCAAGCAGTCAGAATTCAGATGCATTAATTGCTTTCTCAGATTCCATTGAAACAATTACATTGTCTTGTGGATTAATGCCAAATGTACCCGCAGCTCGACCTGGCTCGGTGTCGGAACCAATAGGCATTGGGTCTAGGCATGAAAACCTTGTGCAGAAATGAGTGTCAACAAGTTCACCGTCACGGTCAAATATGTTTTCCTTTTTATGCATTGCTTGACCAGATTTTATGACTGACCAGAAAGCTTTTCTGTCCAACGGATCATGAATACTCATGACAACTTCTTTGGTATATGATTTTTCAGGCATTATTAATGAGTTTACACCAATTTTTAAATCTAAGATTTCGAAGCTTACTCCGCCAATTTCCATCTTACAGCCCTGACTTTCTGGGTCTACAGGAACGGTTGGAAGATCATCCCCCCAATAACCGTATTTGTCCATAAGCCTTTCACGTGTTTGCGACGTAATGTTTAGATATCCCGTATTGTCGTAAACCTTTTTCCCATGGTAGGCACCAAACCAACGACGAGTGCGATATTCATTCAAAACCTTCTCGACATTATAATTTTGCCATGGCTCTAAATCAGAAACAGTTATCTCCGGATCTAATTTATAAATACACTGGGGAAAAGCAACCATCCAATCGTTTTCAGTTTTAAGATCTTCCCAGTACATTTCTCCAAGAATCTTACTTTTAGATTCCTTTACTTCTTTCTCAATAGGCAATGCTTCTTTCCCTACTGAAGGAGCAACTTCCACTTCAGCAATATCTGGTTTTGCGGGTTGAGGAGTGTCAGATGAGGCAGATTTCTGCGCCAGTTTTGCAGCATTAGAGTTATTTACAGATTCTATCGAAGATGAGCAAGAAGAAAGTAAAATCAAGGACAGGCCTAACAGATAAAACTTCATGCAGTCTCAAGACAATGAAATTTAAATTACTTTACCGTATAAGGCTGAGGCATTGCAACTTCTCGATTCTCCGCAACCCCTATGACCTCAAACTGGGCAGTCAATAAATAACCTTGAGTAACCTGCAACTTTGAGCAAATGACACGCAGAAGTTTTAATAAGAGAACTGGATTTGATAAGAAGATTGATAGATTAAGAGCTAAGGGAGCTGAGCTATCAATTCTCTCTAATCCAAATACAACTCAGGAAGAACGCAAGTTTGCCTTGCAGTCTCTGAAGGAAGCCAGAGAGCAACAGCAACCTCCTAGTGCCTATATGGCAGACAGGCACTATCAACTACCCAATCAACCGGAAATCAGGCTTGTTCCCAAGTGGTTCCCAACAAGAAAACCTAGTATTTACTAGGGTTCATAAGAACCATCCATAACTGTGCAAACCGATGCCTAGAAGATTGACGCCGATGTAGCAAACAGCAATCACGACCAGCCCCACCACAGCCACAAAAGCAGGACGCCGGCCCTGCCAGCCGCGGCTCAGACGCGTGTGCAGATAAGCCGCATAGACCAACCAGCAGATCAAGGCCCAGGTCTCCTTCGGATCCCAGCTCCAGTAACTTCCCCAGGCTTCGTTCGCCCAAACCGCGCCACTGACAATGCCCACGGTGAGCATCAGAAAGCCAACCGTGATGGTGCGGTAGCTGAGACTGTCGAGTTGCTCATTGGTGCTCAGCTGAACAGATTGCAGCTGAACAGAGCCACCATTCCCTATCGAGGCCGCCTGACGAAAGCCACCACTGCCGATCGAACTGCTGCGCAGCTCCAAAGCCTGGTCGCGATCCGTGATCAGCACCGCAAGGGACAGAAGCGATCCCACTAGCAAGGCGGCATAACTCACCATGATCACGCTCACATGCATCACCAGCCAGCTCGAGCGCAGGGCAGGCACCAGAGGTGCCGCTGACTGCAATTGATCCGGTAAAGCAAAGCTGGCAAAGGCAATGCAGCCAAGCCCCATCGGTGTGGCCGCTGCCGCAACGATCGGTGAAGGCCAGGCCCGTTCCACCAGCAGCTGGGTGAGTGTGCAAGCCCAGGCCAGAAAGCAGAGCGATTCGTAGAGGTTGCTGATGGGGAAGTGCCCGGATTGCCACCAGCGCAGAATCAACTGGGCCGTGAACAAAAGGTTGGCCATCGCAACCAGCAGGCGCACCAGGCCGGCACGAGACTGGCTCGACACCGCCCAGAAAGCCAAAGGCATGGCCACCAGCAGCAATACAAAGCCGGCAAAACCAAGGCTGGTCACCAGCTCAAAAGGCGTGTTCAGCGCACCATTTCACGAAGAAATGCCATTCTGACTCGGCAGATCAACGACTGGCCTGTTTCAGCAACAGACCACCCGCACCCAGAAACAAAACCACAGGAAGCCATGCCGCCAGGAGGGGTGGAAGGGTGCCCTTCACGCCAAGCGAACTGAAGCTGAAGCCGATCACGTAATAAACAGCGATGATCCCAAGCGTGAGAACGAACGAAAAGCTGCGGCTGCTGCGGTAACTGGGCTGAGCACCGAGGGTGGCTCCAAACAGGCCGAACACCAGACAAGCCATCGGAACCGTGAACTTCTCCTGGATCCGAACACGGATCTTGCGAGCTTCTTTGATGCTTCCGGCCTCCTCATAAACCCTCTGAGCCTGCAAGGCTTCGCCGACGGTCATGTTGACGGCATCTTGCTCAATCCCAGCCAGACGTACGGGTCCGGAGCCGAGGGGATAGACATAACGATCAAAATCGGCCTTGGTCGAACTGCCATTGGCCGCCAAGGTCAGAATCTGCCCATCGAGGAAATCCCAGCTGGCTTGATCCTCATTCCAGATAGCTCTGTCCGCACGCAACATCTGCGTGAAACCAGAGCGAGAGAAATCCAGAACCGTCACATCCACCATTTCGCCGTCCTGAAACTTGCGGGAATAGAAGAGTTGGTTCAGGCCCTTGCCGTCTTCCTCACCCTCAGAATCGATGCGGGTGCCGAAACGGGGATAAATGATGTCGCGACCTGTCTCACTAGCGAGTGAGCGCCCCAAGGCCCGCTTCAAGGTGACCTCTGCATAGCGTTGGCTTCGAGGAACCACCACGTCGTTGAGAACGAAGGTGAACAGGGTCATCACCATCGAAAGCACGAGGGCCGCACTGATCATCCGCACCGTGGTGACACCGAGGCTGCGCAGGGCGGTGAGTTCACTGTTCGCCGAAAGGCGAGTGAATACAAACAGCGATGCCATCAGGGTTCCGATCGGAACGGAGAAGGCCAGCCAACGCGGGATGCTGAACAGCAAAACCTGCACCGCGATCGTGATCGGCAGGTTCTTATCAACCATCTGCCGCACCAGCTCAAACATCACCCCGCCGGTAAGCAGCAGAAGGGTGAACAGCGCGATGAAGAACAGCAGAGGGCCCAGGAGTTCCTTGAGCAACCAGCGGTCTAGAAGAGCCAGCCGCATCCAGGTGGCCCGTTTGAGACGTTCCAAAATCACAGCTGGAATCCCTCCCCGAGGTAGTAACGCCGCACCTGGGGATCGGCTGCGACCTCATCGGAGCGACCTGCAGCCAACACCGCACCATCGTTAAGGATGTAGGCACGATCGGTGGTAGCCAGCGTTTCGCGCACGTTGTGATCGGTGATCAGGATGCCCATGCCCCGTGACCGCAATCCCTCAATCAGCAGTTGAAGGTCGGCGACAGCCAGGGGATCAACACCGGCGAAGGGTTCATCCAGAAGGAGATACAAGGGTCCATTGACACCGGAGGCCAGCGCTCGGGCAACCTCACAACGGCGACGTTCCCCACCGGAGAGTTGGAAGCCACGGCGGTTCATGAACGCAGTGAGATGGAAGTCTTCAATCAGCTGCTGGCGCCGGTCCCGCCGTCGTTCAAGGCTGAGATCGGTCTGCTCAAGGGCGATATCCAGATTTTCGCGCACGGTGAGATTGCGAAAGACACTGGCTTCCTGGGGCAGGTAGCCCACACCGAGACGGGCCCGTTGCGGCATGGGAAGGTCTGTGACACGCCGACCATCAATGATCACCTCACCCTGATCAGGGCAGAGCAGACCAATCACCAGGTTGAACGTGGTGGTTTTGCCGGCTCCGTTGGGGCCGAGCAACCCGACCACCTCGCCAGGAGAAAGAGCCAGATCAAGATCCTTCACCAGTTGACGCCCCCCCAAGGTGATGGAGACGTTTGACAGTTCCAGGGTCATGGGGCCACCGGTTTGGTCGCGGGGGCGGAGTCCAAAACCGGCTGGCTGGGCTGAAGTGTCCATTGACTGAACACCTGCTGGCCAGGGAGGGGATTGGCAATCGCCCTTCCTTCCTCCAACAGGTAGATGAACCGATCAGCACGGAGCAGATTGCCATCGGTCTGGATTACGTCGACATCACCACTCAGCACAATCCGATCTTCTTCCGTGAAGTACTGCGCCTGACGGCTTGTGGCCACCAGGCCGCGGTCGGCATGCACCAAGCGAACGTTGCCACTCGCGGTGATCACACCCGTGCTGTTGTCTGCCGATTGCAGGTCGGATTCGATCGTGATCACACCGGCTTCAGCAGCTTGCTGGGCCTGTGCAGTGAGCATTGGGCAAAGTGCGGCCAGAAGAGGCAGAAAGAGAAGAAGGCCCCCGGAACGGAGCATCGCCTTGGCTGCCACGCAATCAATCCACAGTTGGTTGAGGTTACCGGCGCTTCAGCTCTGCAACCGCAGAACAGGGACAGTGCATGACTCGGGATCCCCATCCAGCTGAAGTGCTTCAAGACGTTGCTGCGCCGCAGAGCACAACGCCTCAAGATCAAGACCCAGATCCGGCGTACCTGGACGTTTCAGACGTCCAAGAGCTTCGCCATACAGGATGGTTGCACCTCGCCGGTTGCCCCGTTGAAGATGCAACTGCGCGACAGCAACCTGCAGGATTCCCTGCAGGCTGCGCCGCTCTGGATCAGCCGTTTCATGCCAGAGCTCCTCAAACACATCGTGGGCGGCGTACCACTCACCTGCATTGAAGAGCTCCAGGGCCTGTTGAAAGCGGGGATCCGCTTGGGGCATCAGCGCTTGGCCTTCGCCGGCTTCTTGCCAGGAAGCTTGCGGAGACGAATCGACTCCGGCGTCACTTCGAGCATCTCATCGGGGCCGATGTATTCCAGGGCCCGTTCCAGGGTCATCTGAACCGGCGCTTGCAGCGTGTCCAGTTCCTCAGCACCGGCGGAGCGCATGTTGGTGAGCTGCTTGGTCTTGCAGACGTTGATCTCAAGATCCTGCGGTCGGTTGTATTCACCGATGATCATTCCTTTGTAGACCTTGGTTCCCGGGCTGATGAAGAACTGGCCACGATCCTCGGCATTCTTCAGGGCATAGAAGGTTGCCGTTCCTTCTTCGAAGGCGATCAAAACACCGTTCCGACGGGTGTCGAAGTCACCCATCATCGGGCGGTATTCATAGAAGGAATGGCTCATGATTCCTTCGCCGCGGGTGGCCCGGATGAATTCACCCCGGAAACCAATCAGACCGCGGGATGGAACGATGAATTCCAGCTGGGTGCGGCCGTCAGCACTGGTTTCCATGTTCTGCATTTCGCCCTTGCGAGTGCCCAGTTTTTCGATGCAGCTTCCAACTGCTGGTTCAGGAACATCCATCACCAGGGTTTCAACGGGCTCGCATGGGGTGCCATCGATGGTGCGGTAAATCACCTGAGGCTGAGACACCTGGAACTCATAGCCCTCACGACGCATGGTCTCGATCAGGATGCCGAGGTGCAGCTCACCGCGACCACTCACAGAGAAGCGGTCCGGTGAATCGGTGTCTTCGACACGCAGGGCCACGTTGGTGAGCAACTCACGCTGCAAGCGGTCACGCACCTGACGGCTGGTGACGAACTTGCCTTCCTTACCTGCAAACGGGGAATCGTTGACGACGAAGGTCATCTGCAAGGTGGGCTCATCCACCTTGATCAGCGGCAGGGCCGTGGGTTCATCGGGACAGGCGATGGTTTCGCCGATATTGACGTCATCAAAACCAGCCACGGCCACCAGGTCTCCGGCGGACGCCTCTTCGATCTCGATGCGTTGAAGGCCTTCGAAGCCCAGCAGCTTGCTGATGCGACCCTTCTTGACGGAGCCGTCGTCCTTAATCAGAGCAGCATTCTGGCCCTGTTTGATTTTTCCGTTGTGCACACGACCAATGATGATCCGGCCGAGGAAGTCGGAATAATCAAGGGTGGTGATTTGCAGCTGGAGGGGCTTCTCAGGGTCACCAACCGGCGGCGGAACGTGGCGAAGGATGGCATCGAACAGCGGACGCATGTTGTCGCTGTCGGTCTTCATGTCGGGCTTGGCGAAGCCTCCGAGACCACTGCCGAACAGATAGGGGAAATCACACTGATCGTCGTCAGCCCCAAGTTCGATGAATAGATCGAGAACCTTGTCGACGGCGGTCTCGGGATCCACACGGGCACGGTCGATCTTGTTGACGAACACGATCGGACGGAGCCCTTGCTCAAGGGCCTTCTTCAGCACGAAGCGGGTCTGGGGCATCGGGCCCTCATTGGCGTCCACGATCAGCAGACAGCCGTCCACCATGCCCAGCACCCGCTCGACTTCGCCACCGAAGTCGGCGTGGCCTGGGGTGTCAACGATGTTGATCCGCGTGTCGTTGTAAGTGACCGCAGTGTTCTTCGACAGGATCGTGATGCCCCGCTCACGCTCCAGATCGTTGGAGTCCAACACACAGGTGGGCACCGCTTCGTTGTCGCGGAAAATCCCTGACTGCGCCAACAGCGAGTCGACCAGAGTCGTCTTGCCGTGATCAACGTGGGCGATGATCGCGATGTTGCGGATCGCCTTGTTGTTGGCGCTCATGCGGGCTGACCGTAAGAATTTGTGAAGAACGCCAATGGCGCAGTGCGACAGGTTATCTCAACGTGAGAATCGACTGGTGCGCTCAGGACCCCTGATCCGCAGACTGCCGCGGGTGACCCCGAGCTGGTGGTGGATCCGCTCCTGAGACCACACGTCCTGGGTGGCCATTCGACCCGCCATAGCCTCGGCATAGAGGCTGATCCGACGTCGTGTGGCGTCAGCATCCTCATCGAGGAGTTCAAGCCGAATCCTGCGCACGCCTGCCCGCAGCAGCGACGGAAGAGCTTCAACCCCGGATTGCGCAGTCCCATTGAAGAGCGTGTTGCGACAGCCCAAATCGGCACGTAGGGGATGGTCAACGCCGCTGCGATCCCTCAGCGTTACGTGGTGCTTCTCGCAAGGACGACCGCAGTCGGTGTGGTCTTTTCCGTCGGACAAAAAGGCACAGAACAGGCAATGCTCCATGTGGAACAGAGGCATGTGCTGATGCAGGGTGACCTCCAGCAAAGCTGGATCAACAGCAGCCGCCAAATCAAGCAGCTGCTGCAGGTTGAGGTCGTAACTGGCGGTAATGCGCTGCAGCTTCCAATGGTCGCGATACCAGTGAAAACTCAGAGGATTAGCAGTGTTGAGGGAAAAGTCGCCGATGCAGGGGGCCAAAGGGGTCAACACCTCCAGCTGATCGGCATTGCGCACGAGAAAACCGTCAGGGCGAGCGCGAATCAGTGGCTCAAGGCTCCAGCGTTCGTCGGGTCGTGTGATCCGTGCCCCGGCCAGCCAGAGTCCATCCGGCCAGCAGCCTCGCCCCATTGCCACCGCTTCTCGTAGCTCACGGGGCTGCTCAAGGTCCGCAACCACCGACTGGACCGGCAGGCCCTCGTCGGAGAGATTCACCAGTGCCTGCAACTGCTCAAGACTTCGCACCAGAACAACCAGACCCGGCGCCGTCTCGCTCTGCGGGACGAGAGATTGGGGACACATCCTGGCCAGCAGCTGCTTGGCATCCGCCCGTTCGGAAGCAGCCGGGATAAGACCTGAACCTGTTGTGTCGTCCAGCGAGGCCTCCAAAAGATCAAGCAAAGCCCTGCGCATGCGGTTCAGCTCAGCCACAGGCAGGAAAAGATCTCCTTGGAGCTGGATCTCCAGAGACTGAAGCGACCAGCCCGTGCCCCCCAGCCGTCCCAGTTGCTCCTGGAGCCGTTCACGATCGAGGGGGCGCTGGGAGGCTTGCTGCAGCGGCATCATGCTGCTGAGCTTGAGATCCAAACCCTGCGGGGCCAGCAATTGCAGTTCGAGCGGTGCATCCAGCCGACCGGACACCCGTAGTGCCAGATCCCGGGACCGGGCCTCCACCGTTCGGCGCGCAGCACGGTGCCAACGGGACTGCCAGTCGGGGTCGCTGGTGAGCCACACCGACGCTCCAGGGCTCAAGCCAGAGAGATCCGCACGATCCGGACCCAGCCGCAGCTTCCAGCGTTCGGCGCCCATCCGCTCACACACCATGATCCGGCCACCGATTTCCCGTGGTGGTTGCAAGGGATCAGACGAATGTTGTTCCAACACGAGCCCCTGACCAAGTTGCAGCTGCTCTCGACTGCGCAGGTGCAACCAACCGCCCCGCTCAACCCGAAGCAGCTGTCCCAGCAGCGGACCACGCTTTTTGCTCCAGCGGCCATGCACAAGGCGACGGTGATTCACACCCTCCAGCCAACCGGTGGCGAGCCCCCTGGAAAACGCCAGCTCCAGCTGGCGTTGAACCTGCGGAGCCGAGACGGGGATCTGATCCAAGCGTTGCCGATAGGCATCGGTTACGGCAGCCACATAGGCCGCATCCTTTAACCGCCCCTCGATCTTCAGACTGGCCACGCCGATCCGCTGCAACTCCGGTAGGAGCTCCCAGGCAGCAAGATCCTGGGGTGACAGCAGATAGCGCTGATCTTCGAGAGCGTGGGACTTACCATCCACCACCATTTCGTAGGGAAGACGGCAGGCCTGAGCACATTCGCCTCGGTTAGCACTGCGCTGGCCGAGGGATTCACTCGTCAGACACTGCCCGGAATAGGCGACGCAAAGGGCGCCATGCACGAAAACCTCCAACGGCATCACGAGGTTCCGCTGGGCCAGTTGCGCCTGCAGGCGCTCGAGATCACGAAGGGCAAGTTCACGGGCCAGCACAACCCGCTGACAACCAAGCGCTGCAGCCTGGGCAATCCCCGCTGAGCTCGTAATCGACATTTGGGTGGAGCCATGCACGCAGAGATTCGGCACCAGGCGCTGAGCCAACCGACAGAGCCCAACGTCCTGGACGATCACCGCATCAACAGCCGCCTCGTCGGCAGCAATCAGCAACTGCGCCGCTGCCTCGAGTTCATCACTGAACACCAGCACGTTGAAGGTGAGGAAGCCCTTCACATCGCGCTGATGCAGCCATTGCATCACTTCAGGTAGGTCATCAAGTCTGAAATTTTCCGCCCGCTGCCGAGCATTGAAGGCATCAACACCGAAGTACACCGCATCAGCGCCGGAGGCGACGGCCGCCTGCATCGCAGCCCAGTCGCCGGCAGGAGACAGCAGCTCAGGGACGGTCAAGGATCGCGCCTAGAGAAGCGACGGGCCGCCTCAAAGAGACGCAATGCATCTGCATTGCCCTCATAGCGCCAATGCCAGGGTTCATACATCACACCCTGCTGATTTCCCTGAGGGAAGGACAGAACAAAGTGATATCGAGCGGCATGGTCTTGGAGCCAGCGGAAAGCGTTGGTGTCTTGAAAGCTCTGGGAGAGGTTGGTTTCAGGAACCCGGCCATCACCAAGATCAACGGCATAGCCAGTGCTGTGCTCGGAGTAGCCCGGTGGAGCCGATACCTGGGCACGTTCCTCTGCAGTCTGATTACGTTCCGAGGCCACATCAAAAAAAATGGACTCCTGCAGGGCCAACGAGCGAAACCCGCTGAGCAAGCGGAGATCGACACCGTCGGCCGCAGCGGAACGCATCATCGTGTCGAGGGCATCGGCTGCCTCCAAATTCAGCTCAATCCCCGGTTGAAACACGATGAGTTGATTAGCTTGCGCTTCGCGATAAGGGAAGTGCCCCAACAGGCGTCCATCCGCATCGGGACGTTCACGAAAGCCTGAAATCTCGAGGGTCTGCGTGGGTTGCCGTCGAGACAACAGGGAGGGAGCGACCAGCACCGCCACCAGGGTTCCAGCGCAGACAAATACAAGTCCGAAAAGCAGACCAGCAGCGCCATTTCCCTTTCGTTGACGCGGCGGTCGTGTCCGACGGGCGACCGGAATATCCTCCCGCTCGGTGCGTCGCGCAGAGGAGGCCCGAACCAAAGCGCTGATGCGTGTTGTTTCGATCGTAAAGGCACTGGCCAGTTCGACCCACAAAGGTCGTTGTGACAGTGATAGCTTCAAAAAACAATCCAGCGGAGACGGGCTGAGATGTTGCGAGTTGCGGTGATCGGCGGTGGCCCCAGCGGCTCCTGTGCTGCAGAGATTCTGGCCAAGGCAGGAATTCAGACCTGGCTGTTTGAGCGCAAACTCGATAACGCCAAACCCTGCGGAGGGGCCATTCCTCTCTGCATGGTTGAGGAGTTCGAGCTTCCGGACGAGATCATCGACCGCAAAGTGCGCAACATGAAGATGATTTCCCCTTCCAACAGGGAAGTGGACATCAAACTTGATCCCCTCGGCTACGACGACAACGCCTACATCGGCATGTGCCGACGGGAAGTCTTCGACGCCTTCCTCCGCAACAGAGCCGCTGATCTAGGAACGACCCTGATCAATGGTCTGGTGCAGAAAATCGACACCGGTACCGACCGTCAGGGGCCATACACCATTCATTACGCCGACTACAGCGGAGGCGGCCCCACCGGCGAGCAGAAAACCCTTGGTGTCGATCTGATCATCGGTGCTGATGGCGCCAACTCACGGGTGGCGAAAGCCATGGATGCCGGTGATTACAACGTGGCCATTGCCTTCCAGGAGCGGATCAAGCTTCCGGCCGAGGAGATGACCTACTACGAGGATCTCGCGGAGATGTACGTCGGCACCGATGTGTCTCCTGATTTCTATGCCTGGGTGTTCCCCAAGTACGACCACGTTGCGGTGGGGACGGGAACCATGCAACAGAACCAGAGCCTGATCAAGGGTCTGCAGAAGGGCATCCGTGAACGGGCCAACAAGCGCCTGTTCCAGGGCGAAGTGATCAAGGTGGAAGCCCATCCCATCCCCGAGCACCCTCGTCCGCGACGGGTTGTAGGCCGAATGGCGCTAGTGGGCGATGCAGCTGGTTACGTCACCAAGAGTTCAGGAGAAGGGATTTATTTCGCTGCCAAGAGCGGCCGGATGTGCGCTGAAGCGATCGTGGAAATCTCCAACAGCGGTGCTTCCGTCCCAACAGAAAAACAAATCAAGTCGACCTACATCAAGCGCTGGGACCGGAAGTACGGCGCCACCTATGCGGTACTCGACATCCTTCAGCGCATTTTCTACCGCAACGACGCCGCCAGGGAGGCCTTCGTCGAGATGTGCGACGACAAGGACGTACAGAAGCTGACCTTCGACAGCTATTTGTACAAGCGGGTGGTGATGATGAACCCCTGGCAGCAGATCAAGCTCACCCTTCGCACTGTCGGCAGCTTGATCCGGGGCGAGGCCCTGGCTCCGTCGAAGTACAACCCTGTTCCCTCAGCAGTTGGTCGTTCAGACGGCGATTTTCTTGCCGAGGAAGCTTCACAGCAGATCAAGGCTCAGGCCACTGAGTCGAAAGGATCCAACTCCAAGGAAACGGAATCGAAAGAAAAGGCCGGCGTCTCCTGAGGAGGCCGGCCCCAAACAACCCTGAAGTTGCTGGTTAGTTGCGCGACTCCATCGCTTTGCCAGCAGCATCTTTGATCCGTTCAATCCCCTGCTCAATGTTTTTGGCGGGGGATGTTTCTTTCTTGGTCGTCGACCAGACGTTGACGGCGTAGATGGCTGCTGCCGCCAGGATGATGGCCGCGATCACAGTTCCAAGGCCGTTACCTCCTTGGCGGATCACGACAGGCTGCTGCTGGGTGGTGTTGGTCTCTTGTTCAGGCATTCCAAAGGAATGGACTGGCTCCTGCTTAGCCACTGGGGCCGGAGCTGCCATTCATTTGGATTGAATCGATTCAAATTCAGCCAACACAGAAGCCTGATTCCGCAGAACGGCCAGCAGGTTGAGGCGGTTGAGCCGCAAATCGGGGTCTTCGACCATCACCATCACGCTGGTATCACCATCGAAGAAGGCCTGAAGAATCGGGGTTGCGGCCACCAGCGCATCGGCTAAAGCTTGATACGACCGCTGCTGAGCCAAAGG
Source organism: Synechococcus sp. UW106 (assembly GCF_900474015.1). Classification (NCBI taxonomy): domain Bacteria; kingdom Bacillati; phylum Cyanobacteriota; class Cyanophyceae; order Synechococcales; family Synechococcaceae; genus Synechococcus; species Synechococcus sp. UW106. The sequence goes on along the minus strand of NZ_UCNV01000008.1, from coordinate 238,102 downwards.
TTGCAGCTGCTCCAGTGCGGCGAACAGATCCTGCTCACTGGCCGACTCGAAGCGTTCAGCCTGAACCACATCGCCAGCAACAAGCTGATCCCGTGCCAATTCGCCCTTCTCGGCCAGCTTGGCGGCCCGTTGAACAACCGCTTGCACGGCATCCAGCTGGCCGCTATCCCGGAGAGCACGCAACAGCTGAAGCCGCTGTTTCACGTCGAGAGGATCACTGAGCAAACGCTGGTTGGAGACGGCGTCTCCAGCAACAGCCTGCACCAGATCCGGAGCAAAGCCGTCGTCTTCCAGCTGGGAGACGATTCTCTGACGCATGAGCTGGCAAAGATCGTTGTGCAATTGGCTGGAGTCGACCGCAAAGGCCGGGAACAGGGCAGCCCACTCGGCCACGGCATTGGTCAAAAAGGCCATGAGGTCCAGCCGCCAACCCATCCCCCAGAGAATCTGCAAAACACCGTTGCCAGCACGGCGCAGGGCATACGGATCTGAGGATCCCGTCGGGCGCTCGCCTTTGGCAAAGATGCTGAGCAGCAGCTCCAGCCGTTCCGCCACGGCCACCACAGCCCCCGCAGGCGTTGCTGGTAGGTCATCACCGGCGCCTCGGGGCAGATAGTGCTCCACCACAGCAAGGGCGACCTCGCGAGGCTCGCCCTCCTCCAGGAGGTACTTACCACCCATCAGGCCCTGGAGTTCCGGGAACTCGCCCACCATCTGACTCACCAGGTCGTTCTTGCAAAAATGAGCTGCTCGCTGGGCCGCATCCGTAACGGCTTGATTAAGACCGAGTTGCTTCAACAGCAAGCCCGTGAGCCGCTCGATCCGCTCGCACCGGTCCAGAAGACTGCCAAGCCCTTCAGCAAAGGTGACACGGTCAAGAGCCTCACGCCTCGATGCGCTGGATTGACGTCGGTCGACATCAAGAAAGAATTCGGCATCGGCAAGACGCGCTCCGAGAACGCGCTCATTGCCGCGGACAATCAGGGAAGCTGCCGGAGCCAAGCCGTTGCCCACCAGCAGGAACTGAGGACGAAGCACCGCATCGGCGGTCAGTCGCAGCGGATCAGGTTCAAGGCCAGGCACTTGCAGCGGCACATAACGCTGATGGGCCTGCATCACCGTGCTGATCACTTCGGGGGGGAGCTGCAGGAAACGCTCAGCGATGGTTCCCTCGAGGACCCTTGGATCCTCAACAAGGTCGACGAGTTCCTCGAACAGGGACTCTGGACAGTCGGGAGTTCCGTTGGCGGCCTCAGCCGACTGATCAAGACTGGTACGGATCCGTTTAGCTCGCTCCGTGCGGTCAACAACAACACCTGCAGCGTCAAGGGTCTCAGCGAACTCATCCGCCGATGCGATGGAAAGCGGCTCGTCACCATGAAGCCGGTGGGCACGGCTGAAGCAATCGCTGCGGACCTCAGGGTCAGCACCATCAAGCACAACAGGAATGACGTCGGAGCCCTGAAGGGCGAGCAACCAGCGGATGGGGCGACTGAAGCGCTGGGCTCCCGTTCCCCAGCGCATGAACCGCCGCCCCTGGAGGGCATCGATCCATTGGGGGATGAGAGCTCGTAGGAGATCAGCACTGGCTTGACCAGGAGTCAATACCGTTGCAAAGACGCAGGGGCCCTTTGGCGTCTCTCGCTGTTCCAGCGCTGAGGGATCGACACCACAACGCTTCGCGAAACCGATCGCCGCAGGTCCGGGAATGCCGTCCTTGAAGGCTTGAGCCACGGGGGGGCCTTTGCGGTCTTCCTGAAGATCAGGTTGTCCGTCTTCCAAATCGGCGACGGAGACCACCAGACGCCGGGGGGTGCCGAACACCGACACAGCCCCGTGCCCAAGCCTTGCCTCACGCAAGTCGCGAGTGACCCGCTGCTCAAGCTGGGTCAGCGCTTGCTTGACGAAATCAGCGGGAAGCTCCTCGGTGCCGATTTCCAGAAGAAAGGTTGCCGTCACGCCAAGGTCAGAGCCGGACGCGACTGTATTGGAAGCCGTTTCGCTACGTTCAAATCAAGAAGTCCTTTTCAGGGTGGGGGAAAGCTCCTTGACAGTGGCGGAAAACGGATCTCAATCCCTGTCTAAGGCGGAGCAGCGCAAGCTGGACAGCGACCATCTGCGCGACCCACTGCTGAGTGAGCTCGGCAACGATGAGGTTCGCTTCACAGAAGATGCCGTTCAACTGCTGAAGTTCCACGGCAGCTACCAACAGCATCACCGCGAACTGCGCAAAACCGACAAGCTCCGCAGCTGGCAGATGATGCTGCGGCTGCGCAGCCCCGGGGGACGCATCCCCGCCAGGCTCTTTCTGGCCCTGGATGAACTCTCCAATCGTCTGGGTGATGGAACCCTGCGGGCAACCACCCGCCAGGCCTTCCAGATGCATGGCATCCCCAAGGCTGATCTGAAAGAGGTGATCGGCACCATCGTTCGCAACTTGGGCTCGACCTTGGCGGCCTGCGGAGATATCAACCGCAATGTGATGGCTCCTCCGGCTCCCTTTGAGAAGGGCGGGTATCCCGTTGCGCGCCGCCTGGCAGATGAGATTGCGGATCTACTCAGCCCTGAGGCTGCCGAGGGGGCTTATCTCGATCTCTGGGTGGATGGTGACCTGAGTTATCGCTTCAAGCCCAGCCGCGCCGTTCGGAAGGCCAGGAAGCGCCAGAGCGAAGACGGTGTGTTTTCAGGCAGCTCTGAGGAGCCTCTGTACGGGGACACCTATCTCCCCCGGAAGTTCAAGGTGGCCGTCACCGTGCCGGGGGACAACTCCGTGGATCTGCTCACCCAGGACATCGGTCTGGTGGTCTTTACCGATCCTTCAGGCGAGCTTCGGGGCTGCAACGTCTATGTCGGCGGTGGAATGGGTCGCACCCACAACAAGGAGGAGACCTTCGCCCGCACCGCAGACCCCCTTGGCTACGTCGAAGCCGCTGACGTTCTCGATGTGGTTCAGGCGATCCTGGCGTTGCAACGGGACCATGGTGACCGGGAGGTGCGTAAGCACGCCCGCATGAAGTACCTGATTCATGACAAGGGCATTCAATGGTTCCGCGAAACCCTTTGCGCTACCTACTTCAAGGGAGCACTCAAAGGTCTGCGCAATGAGCCAAAGGCCAAACTGCTCGACTACCTCGGCTGGCATCGGCAGAAGGCAGGGATGTGGTTCGTGGGGCTGCCCCTGTTGTGCGGTCGCCTGAACGGTGATCTGAAAGCGGGACTGCGGCAACTCGTCGAGACCTACCAGCTGGAGATTCGTCTCACAGCCAATCAAGACCTGCTCCTTTGCAACATCGGCACCTCCCAGCGCGCCAGCATTCGCACGCAGCTTGAGGCGATGGGCTTTGAGGTGCCTGAAGCACCAGCCCGCCTCGCCAGACATGCCATCGCCTGCCCAGCACTCCCCACCTGCGGCCTGGCGATCACCGAATCGGAGCGCATCCTTCCAGATGTTCTTGATCGCCTGGATGCCCAGCTGCGTCGGCTCGAGATCGAGAAGTCGCTTCTCGTGCGCATGACCGGCTGCCCCAATGGCTGTGCTCGGCCCTACATGGCGGAGCTGGGATTGGTGGGCAACGGAGTCAACCAGTACCAGCTATGGCTCGGTGGGACCCCCAACCTCCAACGTTTGGCGCGTCCCTACATGGAGAAACTGCCCCTCGACGATCTTGAAAAGACCCTCGAACCGTTGCTGCTGAGCTGGAAGGCCGCCGGTGGTCGACGCAGCTTCGGGGATCACATCGAAAAGCTGGGGGATCAGGAGGTGAACGCGCTGTTAGCGGCCTCGGCATAGACCGCTACAGAAGCACCCTTGCGCCAGGCCCAGAGCTGATCACCGAACGAGTAGTGCCACCACTCGTTCGGGTGCTGGGCGAATCCGGAAGCATCCATGACATCGGCCAGAAGCTGCCGACGTTGATGCCAGCAGCGGGCATCGGGATCCTCCTGTCCGGCGTAATGCTCGGGCTCTGAAATCGCACCAATGGCATCGATCTCTCCACCCATCTCCAGCGGGGTTCCATCACTGCTACTGAGGGCGAGATCAACAGCGGCACCGGTGCTGTGGGGTGGCGGTGTGGCTGGATCGCGGCTGGGGGCGGCCCAGAACCGCCCCACATCGGCAACCACACGGTCGTAGGCGTCCCCCGACATCAGTTCAACCCCGCGTTCGCGACAGAGGTCGGCAATGCTGTGCTCCACCATGAAGGCCTGCACGGCGATCGGGCGCCACGCATCGAAAATGCTCAGGCGAAGGCTGGGGTTGTGATCGCTCAGACGCTGCTGCGCCTTCAGCAGACGCTGAACCACCCCTTGGCGCAATTGGAAGGGATTCCCTGAGGCCCCATAGGGTGCACCGAGCGCCATGTAGGGATGGGGTTCCATCCGCAAGAACTCCCGAGGGAGGTCTTGCAGCGGCTCACCGCACTCCTCGATCGGGATAGGGCTCCAGGGGCGCATCGAATCGTTGAGAGGGGATGGGTCAGTTCAGGGGGGTGCCGCCGCTGAGGCGACGCTGCTGCTCATCCAGGGTCTTGCGCAGCAGCGGGAGCTGTTCAAGGTCTGGATCATGTTTCAGCAGCTCCTGAGCCGCCGTTCGTGCATCCTCCAGAACAGCACCATCATCGGCAAGGCTGGCCAAAGCCAGATCGGGCAGGCCCGACTGACGGGTCCCCAACACCTGTCCAGGACCGCGCAGACGAAGATCCATCTCAGCGATCTCAAAACCGTCAGTGGAGCGCACCAGCACATCCAGACGCTGGCGTGCCAAGGGATTGGAACTGCCATTGATCAGCAGGCAGTGGGAAGCGGCGGCGCCCCGACCGACGCGCCCCCGCAATTGATGCAACTGCGCCAGTCCAAAGCGCTCGGCATGGTCGATCACCATCACGCTGGCCTCAGGTACATCCACGCCCACCTCCACCACCGTGGTCGACACCAGCACCTGGGTCTTGCCGGCAGCGAACGCGTTCAACACCGCCTGCTTGTCGACACTGGAAAGACGACCATGCAGGAGACCGACAGCCAAGTCAGGGAAAACCTCCGAGGCCAACTCGGCATGAACTTCAACAGCCGAACGAAGCTCGAGTTTCTCCGACTCATCCACCAGCGGCAGGACCACATAGGCCCTCTGGCCAAGCTGAACCTCCTCACGGATCAGCTCATAGGCCTTCTCGCGCTTACCTGCCGTGAGCATGCTGGTGCGAATCGGTGTGCGACCTGGAGGTAATTCATCGATCTGGCTGACATCCAGATCCCCATGCATCGACAACGCCAGAGTGCGTGGGATCGGCGTCGCTGTCATGGTGAGCAAGTGGGGCTGCAACCCCTTATTGAGCAGACGATCCCGTTGGTGAACCCCGAAGCGGTGTTGTTCATCAACCACCACAAGCCCCAGGCGATTGAAAACGACCGGATCCTCAAGAAGGGCGTGGGTCCCGACAAGAACCTTCAGAGAACCATTGGCCAAGTCATCCAACAGCTGACGGCGGCGTGGTCGTGGTGTGGATCCCGTCAACAAGGCGACGCTGACGTGAAGCTGAGGCAACCACTGGCAGAGATTGCGGTAATGCTGCTCGGCCAGCACCTCCGTGGGGGCCATCAGGGCCCCCTGCCAACCAGAGGCGATGGTGCTGAGCAACGCCGCAATGGCGACCACCGTCTTTCCCGAGCCGACATCCCCCTGCACCAGTCGGGCCATGGGTTCGGTGCGACCGAGATCGGCTTCAATTTCCTGAAACACGCGTTGCTGGGCTGCGGTGAAGCGGAAGGGAAGAAGGTCCATGAACTCCCCCACAAGCCCATCGGCACTGGTCTGAAGATCGAGATCAGGCCCCGTCCGAGAGCGCAGCAGCTGACGTCGTCGTAACAGGCCCAACTGCAAGAGCAGAAACTCATCGAACACCAGCCGGCGGCGGCCCCGATCGAGGCTTTCACGATCCTTCGGCGCATGCAGCGCTTGCAAGGCTTCCGCCAATGTCGCCAGCTCGAATCGCCGTTGCAGCTCAGCAGGAAGGGGATCGGGCCAGGTGGCCGCGAGGGGCAAGACCTGATCAATCAAGCTGCGGAAACGGTCAGCACCAACCCCTTCGGTGAGGGGGTACACCGGCAGAAGACGACCGATGCTGGGGGACTTCACAGGAGAAGAGGGGCTGTCCAACACCTCAATCAACGGATCCTGGAAGGTGATGCCGTAGGGGCCGTCCTTGACCAGACCACTAACGGCCACGGTGGCACCAACGGGATAAAGGCGCTGCTGACCTTTGAGGTACGCCGGAGAACTGAAGCGTTTGCCAGCCAGGAAGCGACTCACCTTCAGGCGACCTGTCGGATCCTGGAGCTGGAGCTCAATGATCGCGAGATTGGTGTTTCTTGGGCTGACAAATCCATTGCAGCGGCGGATCGTGGCAACAATCGTGGCGGTCTCTCCCGACACCAGCGCCTCAATACGCCGCATCGCCGAGTAGTCGACATGATCTCGGGGGTAGTAGCGCAGCAGGTCGCGCACCAGAAGCAGGCCGATCGACGCCAGCCGTGCGGCGAATTTCGGACCCACACCACGAATTTGCGTGATCGGGCTATCGAGCTGCAACGGTGACGCAGGCCGCTGAGCGCCCTCTCCAGACTTGGCGGACGACTGAACCTTCAGCCTTGGCGGTGCCATGGGGGCCGAGGGTTCCAGGCGATGGCGCAGCTCATACAGCCACTGGCGAGCATCGGTAACGAGACGCCGGCGGGCAGGATCAGCCAACTCCGGATACTCGGCGAAACCAGCGCTGAGCCTGGTCATCCGATCGGTTACGGCCTGAGGGAAGGGCAGTGATGGTGGCGCTGCAAGCTGCTGATGCAGAAAGTCGTGAAAACGCTGCTGGCGACCCTGCAAGTTCCGAAAGCCTCGGTCGGCCTCCAACCCCAGCGAACGCTGGATAGGAAGCATCCATGCCAGCAACAGCGACAGTTGCTCGCCGGTCAGTCCCCGCTCAGCTGCTGCGTTGAATCGGATGGGGTCTGCCAATGGGTACGGGCCTCACGATCGAGGGAGCGACGCTGCCAGTGGCGTTGCTGCCGAACCATTGTGAGCAGAGCATGGTGGTGAGTGCGCAAACGCTTGCGGCACTGACGCAGTCGTGGGCTGTCGAACTCCAGATCGTTGCTGCGCAGGAGCACACAAAGAACATCCATGCCCTGGTCGAGATCACCGACGGCCAGAGGGAGCCGCAAACGCAACACATTTGTGGCCGTTGGCTGTGTTTCCACCTGACCCTTCAGGACGGCGTCGAGAAGGCTGATGGGCAGAAGCGTCTGGGCCAGCCCTGACCGCAGCATCTGCACATTCACAGCGTGGGACAGGTTGCGAAGCCGTCGCTCAAGCGCCTGATCCATGGCGTGGATCCAGTGCAACAGCGCATCCGGCTCACGGGGAAGGAAGTGGTCGTCGCCTTCAACAGACTGATCAAATGCGCCACTGGCCTCGACGGGCGTTTGTGCCTGCTGCATCGCATCACCGGCCAGCTCGAACAGCGAGCGGAGCACATCAAGATCCCCTGAAGGTTGGCTGTCTGGTTGTTCAGGGAGAGGTTCAACAACCGGACCTGAACCTGGATCTCCCTGGGGGGAATCGAGGGGGGACGCCAGGCTCAACTGAATGGAGCCACTGGGTTCGTCCTGCTGCGGAGGAGACGATGGCGACTCGGACGCAGCGTCTCTGTTCAACGTCTGACGGCCGAGGTTCTGAAGCATGGTTCGGCTGGCATGGGCCTGCTGCCGCCGCTGCTCTTGCTGCATCTGCTGAACAAGCTGCATCAGCTGCTCCACCGTGAGCAGGACGCTGCAGCGCTCAATCAGATTGTTGACCGACGCATGGAAGTTCTGGCGGGTCGAGTCTGGAAGCCGACTGAATCGGGAAGGATCAACCTCTCCGAGAAGATTAAACAGAGCCTGACGGGTGGCTCCTGGAAGCAGCTCACGCAGCACCTGGAGATAGAGAGCCTGCTCCCGGTAGAGGGCGATGGCCCGCAGCCGGCACAACCGTTGAAGGCGCGCCAGCTGATCTGCCGGGTCGTAAGCAGGCCTGACGTCCGGGTCGGACAATGGAATCAGCCGGCGTTCTGCATGGACGCCACTTCAGCGGCGAAATCGTTCTCCGCCACCTCGATGCCCTCACCAAGGGTGTAGCGGGTGAAGCGACGAACCTTCACGTTCTCGCCGATCTTGCCGGCAGCCTGCTTGACGAGATCAGCGACGGTGATTGAGCTGTCTTTAATGAAGGGTTGCTCCATCAGAGCGAGTTCCTTGAGGCGCTTGCCAATCCGACCTTCAACGATCTTTTCCTTCATCTGTTCAGGCTTTCCGTCGAGGTCGTCTCGGCCCATCTCAATCGCCTTCTCGCGCTCACGGATCTCGTCGGGGATCTCGTCGGTGGTGACGTATTCCACGTTGGGGCATGCCGCCACTTGCATCGACACATCCCGAAGAAGTTCCTGGAACATGTCGCCACGAGCCACGAAGTCGGTTTCGCAGTTCACTTCGATCAACACACCCACCCGGGCGCCGGTGTGGATGTAACTGCCGATCGCACCCTCGGCAGCGGTGCGTCCAGATTTCTTTTCAGCGCTGGCGATGCCTTTCTGGCGAAGCCATTCAACGGCTTTATTGGTGTCCCCATCCGTTGCGGCCAGGGCCTTTTTGCAGTCCATCATTCCCGCGCCGGTCTTGTCGCGGAGTTCTTTGACAAGCTTGGCGGATACGGCAGCCATCGGTCGGAAGGGAAGAAAAGGGTGGATGCGCCGTTCTCCGTCATCGGAAAACGGCGAGGTCGAGAAGGGGAAGGGTGATCAGGCGTCGGCGTCGCCGCCACGCTGATCGTTGGAACCGTGGCGACCTTCATTGATCGCGTCGGCCAAACGACCCAGGACCAGCTGAACGGAACGTACAGCGTCGTCGTTGCAGGGAATCGGAACCTCGCAGAGGTCCGGATCGCAGTTGGTGTCGAGCATTGACACCAGGGGAATGTCGAGCTTGCGGGCTTCAAGCACCGCATTGGACTCACGGCGTTGGTCCACCAGAACCACGACGTCGGGGAGACGGCGCATGTTCTTCAGACCGCCCAGGTACTTCTGGAGACGCTCAAGTTCGCGACGAAGCACCGCACCCTCCTTCTTGGGGCGCATGGCAATGGCGCCACTGGATTCCATCCGCTCCAAATCCTTGAGACGGTCGATCCGGGCCTTCATCGTGGTCCAGTTGGTGAGCATTCCGCCCAACCAGCGCTGGTTCACATAGGAGGCTCCGCAGCGGGCAGCTTCGAGAGCAACCACTTCAGAAGCTTGCTTCTTGGTGCCAACAAAAAGGAAGCGCTTGCCGCTGCGAGCAGCGGAACGGGTCCACTTGTAGGCGTTGTTCATGCAGACAGCGGTCTGCACAAGATCAATGATGTGAACACCATTGCGCGCGCAATAGATGTAGCGCGACATCTTGGGGTTCCAACGACGGGTCTGGTGCCCAAAGTGGGCACCAGCCTCCATCATCTCGGCGAGGGTGACGACAGCCATGGTTTGTGGGTTTCGGGTTCGCCTCCACCTGCCAGGGACCTGAACAACCAGCAGATGCTGGTGTCACGGTGCACCCGAAACGGGCAGGTGTGCGGAGTGAAAGGACCTATAGAAGGTATCAAAACGTTGATCAACGCAGTCCAGCTGCTTTGGCTTCGCGGAACAGGGCACGCACACCGATGCGATTCAGAGGCAGACGAAGCAGCTCCATCGCAGTCCCCGGGTAGCCATGACGAATTAACCAGCGGAGCAGGGGGCGAAGGCTGGACGGATTAATCAGCCCCCCGAAAGTCAGAAGCTCCCAGAGGATCCGATGGAACCAGGTGAACTGGATGATCAGGCGCACCCGCCGGGTTGGATGCTTGCGGAAGAACACCAGCCCCATGCGGGCCCGTTCTCCCTCCACTTCCACAAGGCGGGGGATTTGATCCAGGCTCAGAGCAGGGTGCCAGTGATAGCCGACAGCGGCAGGACACTTCACCAACTCAACCCCCATCCGCCGCAGGCGCTCACCAAGTTCCAGATCCTCCCAGCCGTAGAGGCGGAAACCTGTGTCGAAAAGGCCTGAGCGCTCCAACACCGCCCGATCGATGGCCACGTTCCCCGTAGCGAAATAGGCCCAAGACAAGTCCCTCAACTTGTGACGTTCTGAGCGGGGCGCCTCGAAGTTGGCCGTGTTGATCACAGCGCCATAGGTGAAACAAAGGCGATCACCCCGTTTCTGCCAGCACTGCCTCAGGGCTAGTGCGTGGGTCTCCAGAAAGGTCTCTGTGACCACCAGGTCACTGTCGATGAAAACAATGACGTCACCACGGGAATGATCGACGCCCCGGTTTCGCCCTTCCGCAGGACCACCATGCTCCTGCTCAATCAGACGCACATGGGGGAAACGATCCGACTGGTGCCGCAGCCACGACGGCGTTCCATCGGTGGAGCCGTCGTCGACCACGACAACCTCGTAATCATCCAGAGCACCGTCGAGCTGCTGATCTTCCAGTGCCGAGAGGCATTTCTCGAGAATCGGGCGTCGGTTGTAGGTCGGGATAACGACGCTGACGAACATCGCGACAGCCGATGCAGAAGGAACCCACCCTACGAACAACAAAAAAGGGGCCCAAAGGCCCCTTTTTTCTGAACATTGCTTGGCAGATCAGTCCGCCGCGCCACCATTGTTGGCGGTTCCGGTCACGCCATTGCCAGCGCCTTCACCACGGCCATCGTTCCGCATCTTGCGCTTCTTGAACTTGCGGGCGTAGGCGCGGTTCCGCTCCTGCTTCTCTTTCTTCAGGTTTCTGCGCTTGGCCATGCGGAACTGCGGGCTCTTGAATCAACGTTGAGTCTACTCAACGGCATTCAGCAGCCGCCCATCCTCCATCTGGAGCACGCGATCGGCGACATCAACGATGCGTGGATCATGGGTCACCATCAGCACCGCACAGGACTGTTCGCGTGCAAGTCGGCGCAGCAGCTCCACCACCTCCCTGCCGGTGCGGCTGTCAAGGGCGGCTGTGGGCTCGTCCGCCAGGAGAAGCCTGGGATTAGCCGCAAGGGCACGGGCAATGGCGACCCGCTGCTTCTGGCCTCCAGACAAGTCATGGGGGACTTTGGCCATGTGGTCTTCAAGGCCTACAGAGCGGAGCCACTGACGGGCCTCATCCCGACGGGCCCTGTAACTGAGATCAGGCAGAAGATCAGCTCCCATCTGCACGTTCTGTTCAGCCGTGAGGCAGCGCAGGAGGTTGTGCCCCTGAAAAATCATTCCAATGCGTCGGCGCACCTGCTGGCGACGACGACGGCCGGCTCCATCCAGGGATTGCCCAAGCACAGACACCTGGCCCTTCTGAACCGTCCGCAGGGCGCCGATCAAGGTGAGCAGCGTTGTCTTGCCACAGCCGGAGGGTCCGGTCAGCAAAACCACTTCGCCCGGCTGGATGCTGAAGCTGATGTTCTGAAGAACCTCGCGGCGCATCTCACCTTGACCGAAGGCATGGGAGAGGTTGTCGACAACAACAGCGGCCATCAGAAGATCTCCGCAGGGTCTGCATCAATGAGACGACGCATGGCCAGGAACGACGACAACATGCACATCACCAGGATCATCACCAGAACGGTCAACGCCCGCGAGAGATCCATGCCGACGGGCAGCTTGGTGGCGTCACGAACGAACCAGTACAGACCCTGACCGGCCAGATAGGCGGGGACGTACCCCATCGCCGCCAGATAGAAGCCCTCACGGACCACCACTCCCAACAAATGGCTGAGGCGATAACCCATCGCCATCAAGGTGGCGTATTCCGGCAGGTGATCACTCACATCGGTGTACAGCACCTGGTACACGATCACGCAGCCCACAACGAACCCCATGGCAGCGCCGAGGGTGAAGATGAAACCGATGGAGGTGCTGCTCTTCCAGTAGTTCTGCTCGAAATCGATGAAGCCTTGCTTGGTTAACACCGAAACATCCTTGGGAAGGCGTTCGCTCAACCGAGACACAACCTGCTCAGGATCCGCTCCTGGCTTCAACCGCACCAGACCCACTTCGATCGCCCCAGGAGGTTTCTGAGGCATCAGATCGAGAAACGTCTCTGTGCTCGTAAGCAGATTGCCGTCGGCACCGAAGCTGGTGCCCAGGCTCACCAGACCTGCCACCCGGACGCGGTTGCCAGCGATCTCGGTTTCCACCACCCGGCCATCGCGATACCACTCAGCAATGGGTCCGAATTCAGGGCGTGACAGCTGATCAAACAGGATCCGCCCTTTCTGCTTGAGAGCGTCAGTTTTCTCAGCCAGGGAGGGGTCGACGAAGAAGGGGTCATCGGGATTGAAGCCCAAGGCCAGGATCGACCGGTTGCGCCGCGTTTCGGGGTTGCGCCAGAGCATCAGCCCCCAGTGCACCGGGGTCACCCCCTCGACATCGGGATCAGCCAGGGTCTGAACCAGCCGCCGCCTGGGAAAGGCTTCCATGCTCACGGAGCTGGCGGAGCGGGGACTGATCAGAACGACATCGGCATCGAACAGCCGGTGCGCCGTGACGCTGGCGTCAAAGAGGCCATCACGGAATCCGAGCTGCATGAACATCAGAATTCCCGCAAAACTGATGCCGGCAAGTGCCACCAGCAAGCGAACGGGCTGGCGCGTCAGCAACAGCCAGGAGAGGGGAATCCGACGCCCCCGCCAGAACCGGTTCATGGATCGAAGCGGGCAATCACCTTCAAGCCAGCCAAACGGCTGACTTTGGCTGCATCTTCAGGGTTGAGCACCACATCAACGACCACAACGCGGGCGTCGGCATCGCCGGTGGGATCGGTGGAGAGAACAGATCGTTGTTCCACCTGCGGGCTGATGCGCAGCACGCGCCCGATAAGTTCACCGCGGAAGCCACCGTTCTCACTGGTCAGGCGAACGGACTGGTCGGGGCTAATCCGAGCGATATCGGATTCGTAAACCTCGATGCTGGCCTGCATCGCCTGGTTGGCCCCCACGTCCATCACTCCCTCCACGCCAGGGCGCTCGCCTTCACGGGCGTGCAACTTGAGCACGACACCATCAATGGGAGAAATCAGCTGGCTCAGCTCGAGATCGGCCATGAACCCCTTGCGTTCAGCCAGGGCCTGATCCCGCTGTCCCTGAAGGCGCACCAACTCCTCCCGCTTGTTGTCCACCAAAGACAACTCAGCAGCTCCCCAGTCCGCGGCTTGCGTGAAACGCTCAACCTCAATGGCCTGAAGACGGATCTCCTGGTCCAGGCTTCTCAGCTCAGCGTCAACACGCTCTAGGTCTGCCAGGAGGCCAACACGGTGATCAAACGCCGCCAAAACTTGGCCGCGCTTGATCGAATCTCCCTCGTTCACCTGAAGGGAGGCAACCCTCGGGGTCCCCGCCATTCCCGCGTTGGGAGCCGCCAAATTGCGAATGTCCCCCGCAGGCTCAAGTTGCCCCAAGGCAGCAACGGCTTGCGGACGAACCGATCGTTCAGCAGGGGGGACAACAGGTGTTGGGGCCGGCTTTGGTCGAAGCAACCAGCCGCCGACTGCAGCGATGACCAAACTTCCAGCCACAACAGACCAGCGCTTGGGACTCATCACGGTTCGGGTGGATTGTCGAAGAGCAACAAATCGATGTAGCGATCGGCCCAAGCCGAATCGAAGGCCTTCTCGAGAACGCGTCGGGTCTTGTCGTTGCGTTTCTGCTGAAGGCAATAGTTCAGCTGACCCTCGTACCGGCGAACTGTAGTGAGAGCAGTCGATGGTTCGGGAGTCGCTTCGATCACGCTTGTTGCCATCACCTGCAGGTAGTGGCTCACCAGGTCATGAAAGGCCGTCTCCTCTTCCACACCATCCGGGCGAATGAAGCAGACCTTGCTGGAGAAGATGGCTGATCCCCACGCCGGTAGGTCCCGGACCTGCCGAAACGCAGGCCAGGGCTTGGCCTCTAGACGACTCAGCAACTGCTCCGGCAGGGCACCTGAGGTGGGAGAGAGATCGACGATCGCGGCGGAAATACCAGCCGGGCCGGCCACGATGTCAGCCCCGAAAATCGGCAGGTCATAGCAGGGATCCGGGAACCAAACGCTGTGGAGGATTTGAAGACCGTTCCCGAGTCGCGCGACCTCCAGATGCAATTTGCGAAGGCCGACACAGCGAAAGAGTTCATTCCCGATCGTCAGCCCTTCACCATCGAGCTTCCCCTTGATGAAGCGCAAATCATCATCACAGGGAAGGATCTCCAATCCGGGTAATCCTTGCCAGGCACTGCGAATCGACGCTGCCAAGGCATGCACAAGAGGATGCTGTCCTGGCGGTTGCGCCAGCGGCTTGGGCTGCATCGAAGAAGCAGGCACAGAATGGAACTTTGCCACGCAGTTCTGAACATTCCGTTCTCCGGCCCATCACTGGACCATTGGACTCTCCCCAACGGAGTGCGCTGCGTGACGGCAGACATGCCGGATGCACCCTTGACCTGTCTCGATCTTTGGTGCCGCGCAGGCAGTGCCAGTGAGCATCCAGGGGAAGAGGGAATGGCCCATTTCCTTGAGCACATGGTCTTTAAGGGCAGTGAGCGGCTAGCCGCAGGGGCCTTCGATGAGGCGATCGAGGCCCTGGGTGGCAGCAGCAATGCAGCCACAGGCTTTGACGACGTCCACTTTCACGTGCTGACACCACCGGATCGGGCCCGCGAAGCGTTGGATCTGCTGCTGGAACTTGTTCTGCAGCCGAGCCTCGATCCAGGCGGGTTCAATACAGAACGGGGTGTGGTTCTGGAGGAGATCGCGCAATACGCCGATCAGCCGAATGAGCAGGTGCTGCAACTGCTGCTCAGCAAAGGCTGTGACCAACACCCATATGGCCGCCCGATTCTTGGAACCCCCCGCAGTCTGGAGGCCATGACCCCGGGCGCTATGGAGGCGTTTCACAAACGGCAGTACCGCGGTTCCAACTGCTGCCTGGCGGTGGCCGGCCCCGCATCCACTGAGCTGCGCTCCGCTATAGGCTCCTCGGCTCTGGCCGGACTCCTGAATGCCCCTGGCCCCTCAGCCCGGTCAGCCCCTCTGAGCGTGCGACCCGGACGCCAGAGCGTCGCGGTGGATCGCCTGGAATCAGCGCGACTGCTGATGCTCTGGGAGGCGCCCCAGGCCCAGGATCAGGGCGGCGTGATGGCGGCGGATCTCGCGACGACACTGCTAGGGGAGGGACGACGCAGTCGTCTCGTCAACCGCCTGAGAGAGGAGCTTCAGATCGTTGAAAGTGTGTCGATGGACCTATCGGTTCTGGAGCAGGGGAGCTTGATCACCCTGGAAGTGATCTGCCCAGATGAGCATCTGGACGCTGTTGAAGAGGAGGTCAACCGTGAGTTGCGCACCATGGCGCGGGAGCTTGTCACCGATCAGGAACTGAAACGGGGGCAACAGCTGGTGAGCAATGGGCTCCGATACGCGTTGGAATCGACCGGTCAGGTCTCAGGACTCTGTGCCAGTCAGACCCTCTGGGACCGTCAGCAGGACCTGCTGCACCCCCTTGCCTTCCTCCCAACGTGGACAGCGGAGCGGCTGCGCTCGGAGCTGTTTCCCAGGCTTCAACCCGAAAAGGCCTTCATCCTGACGGCCCAAGCCAAGTCGGAGCACGAATGAGCAACCCCGAACTTCTGGTCGAACCGGTCGCAACCCCGGGGATATTGGCCGCAAAACTGCTGCTCCCTTTCGGCAGCGCAGAGGACCCTGCCGGGGCTCGTGGAGCCCATGACCTGCTGGCGTCCCTGCTCAGCCGAGGCTGTGGAAATCACAACAACCTTGAGCTGGCTGATCTGGTGGAGGGATGCGGCGCCGGTCTGCGCTGTGATGCCCAGGAAGACGCCCTCATCCTGAGTCTGCGCTGCACGGTGGAAGATGCCGAGCATCTTTTGCCCCTACTGGCGCAAATGGTGCGAGCCCCCCACCTTGAGCCCGATCAGGTGGCCCTAGAACGTTCGCTCACGATTCAGGCCTTACAGCGGCAAAGGGAGGACCCCTTCCATTGCGCCACGACCGGCTGGAGGCAACTGACCTACGGCAGCGGTGGCTACGGCCATGACCCTATGGGCATCACCGAGGAGCTGATCGAACTGGATCGGAAGGTGCTGCTTCCCCTCGCCGAACGGCTGCCAGAGGCCTCCAGTGTTCTCGCCCTTGCGGGCAGCGTCCCGCAACACCTCGTCGATCAACTCCATTCGCTTGAGGACTTCCGCAACTGGCCTAAGGGCAGAGCGCAGGATTCCGCCAGCCGACTCCCCTACGCCGAAGGAGTCGGCACCGAAACAATCCACCTTGAACCGATGGACACCGAACAAGTGGTGCTGATGCTGGGTCAGGCAACGTTGGGGCATGGCCAGCCGGATGAGCTGGCCTTACGGCTGTTGCAGTGCCATCTAGGGGTTGGGATGTCGAGCGTGCTGTTCCAGCGCCTGCGTGAAGACCATGGCGTGGCCTACGACGTGGCAGCCCACTTCCCTGCCCTGGCAGGCCCCGCACCCTTTGTGCTGATGGCGTCAAGCGTGGAGGAACGGGCCAACCTCGCCCTGGACTTGCTGCTAACGATCTGGGAGGAGCTGCGGGAGCACCCCCTCAGCGAGGCAGAGCTTGAGCTTGCAAGAGCGAAGTACATCGGCCAGCTCGCCCAAGGACTGCAGACCTGCTCCCAAAGGGCTGAGCGGCGCGTACAGCTGAAGGCGCAGGGCCTCCCTGAAGATCATGACCAGAGATGTGTTGATGCCCTTTCGCAACTGACATCGTCTGATGTTCGCGATGCAGCAGCGCGCTGGCTCAGCGAACCACGGCTCAGCCTCTGCGGAACCTCCGGAGCACTGGAGCAGCTCGCACGACGCTGGCAGCGCCGTGTTGCTGGTTAGTCCGCCTCAGCGGCATCGACGGCATCCAGCCGGTCGAGGGCGATCAGGAACGTGCCCCGACGGAAGCGGACGGCCACAGTATCCATCGGATGCAGCGCAACCACCTCACCCACTTCACCGGCCGCCACCAGATCCGGGGGACGCAACATCGGCATCGGATCAGCGGATTTCAGGAAAGGAAGCTGCTGCTTCAGGAGCAGGCGATCACCAATCGATACCGTCATCTGAACTGGGCAGGATCTGCATTGTCGAGCAGGATGGGCCGAGTTGACGGATTGATGTGAGGGCTCTCGCCTCCTGGTGTGGTGCCCTGGCGGGTCTGCTGGCCATCCTCATTGGTGGTCTTGTGCCGGCAGCGATGTATCTGCCTGTGCCGGAACCAATTGTTCTTCCCCTGCCCGTGACCTGGCAGGTGCCAGCCCTCCTCCTCTGCGCCATGGTGAGCGGCCCGCGCGCCGGTGTGATGGCCGCCGTTGGGTATCTGACCCTGGGACTGTTCAGCCTGCCGGTGTTCCATGGCGGTGGCGGGCTGAGCTACGTGCTGGAACCAGGTTTCGGCTATCTGGCGGGTTTTGTTCCGGCGGCCTGGCTCACCGGTCGCCTGGCGCAGCAGGACGGTATGAACGACCTGCCCAGACAGTCGCTGTCCGCCCTTGCAGGACTCCTGGTTCTTCAGATCTGCGGTCTCCTCAATCTCGCCATCGGGGCCATTTTGGGTCGATGGACGCTTGGATTCCTCGAGCTCCTGATGCAGTTTTCCATCGGCCCATTGCCTGCACAGATGCTGCTCTGCATCGGTGCAGGACTGCTCTCGGTTGTGTTGCGTCGGCTGTTGATCATTGAGTCATGAACAGAACCCTGCCGCGTCAATCAACCCTGCTAATTGCTCTTGTCATCGTTGTGGTGGACCAGGTCAGCAAGGGTGTGGCCTCCAGCGTTTTGCAGGATGGCCACACCCTTCCCCTGCTACCGCACCTGATCTCCCTACAGTTGGTGCACAACACCGGAGCCGCATTCAGCGTGCTGCGGGGATCCACTGCCCTCCTTGGACTTCTCAGCTTGGGGGTCGGCATCGGTCTGATTCTCTTGATCTGGCGACAACGAGTTCTGCCGTTTTGGCAAGCACTTGCTTCAGCAGCGCTTCTTGGCGGCACCCTGGGCAACGGGCTCGATCGCTGGCGCCTGGGTTACGTAGTCGATTTTCTGGCGCTCGAACCGATCGACTTCCCGATCTTCAACGGAGCCGATGTCGCCATCAATCTCGCTGTGCTCTGCTTCGGCATCGATCTCTGGACCCGTCGTGGTGAAACCAGCCGTGGCTGACTCAAACTTGCCCTGAGGCTGGTGTGACGAAGGCATGAAACGTCAAACCAAGTTGCTCATCGGTCTTGCAGTTGCCTTTGTGGCACTTGTGGTGATCGGTGTTGCCGTTCAAACGATCCGCAGCCTGCTGTGGGATCTGAGTTACTTCCTGCCTCCCTGGCTGCTTACGCCGGTTCTGCTTCTGGGTCTTGTGCTGCTGGTGACTGTGGTGATGCAGGTGGGCTGGCCAATGTGGAAACGCTGGAAGTCAGGCCCCCCTCAACACCCGCGGCAGCCAGCCGCCGCTCCTCAGAACCGCAGGGACGCCGCAAACACAAGCCTGGGCCATGTAGATCGTTTGATCGAACGCATCCAGGACAACATCAGCCGCCGGAGTCTGCAAAACGAACGCGATCGCGTCGCGGACGAACTGAAGCGAGGGGATCTGGTGGTTGTTGTGTTCGGCACCGGATCCAGCGGCAAGACATCGCTCATCCGTGCGCTGCTCAATGAAATGGTCGGCGATGTGGGTGCCCCCATGGGCGTCACAAAAACCAGCCGTGCCTACCGCCTGCGTTTGAAAGGGTTAGAGCGTGGTCTGCAACTTGTCGACACCCCAGGGATCCTTGAAGCGGGAGAGGAAGGCCTCA
The DNA here is from genome assembly GCF_900474015.1 of Synechococcus sp. UW106. Taxonomy (NCBI): domain Bacteria; kingdom Bacillati; phylum Cyanobacteriota; class Cyanophyceae; order Synechococcales; family Synechococcaceae; genus Synechococcus; species Synechococcus sp. UW106. The sequence goes on along the minus strand of NZ_UCNV01000008.1, from coordinate 219,225 downwards.
GCCGCGAAGAGACGGCCCGTCGTCGGGCGGTACGCGCCGACCTGTTGATCGTTGTCGTGGACGGTGATCTCCGAGCCTCGGAATTCGCCGTTGTGCAATCCCTTGCTGGCCTCGGCAAGCGGCTGCTCTTGGTGCTGAACAAGCGGGATTTACGAGGTGTGGATGAGGAAAAACGGCTCCTGCAGGTGCTTCGATCCCGTTGTCAGGGACATCTCAACACTGCCGATGTGGTGGCCTGCAGTGCATCTCCTCAATCGATTCCTCAACCCGGTCGTCGACCCCTGCAGCCGATGCCTGACGTGAGCGATCTGCTGCAACGCCTCGCCGTCGTGCTTCATGCCGAGGGTGAGGAATTGATTGCCGACAACATCCTTCTCCAGTGTCGGTCACTCGACAGCCGCGGTCGTGACCTGTTGAACGACCAGCGCTCCCGGGAAGCCAAACGCTGCATCGACCGTTACAGCTGGATGGGCGCTGGGATCGTCGCTGCCAACCCATTGCCAGGTGTGGATCTGTTGAGTACCGCAGCAGTGAATGCCCAGATGATTCTGGAAATGGCGAAGATCTACGGGGTTGAGATGTCCCGGGATCGTGCCAAAGACTTGGCCATGTCCCTCGGGCAAACCCTGGGCAAGTTGGGCATCGTCAAAGGGGCCATGTCCTTGCTGAGCACCAGCCTCAGCCTGAGTTTGCCCACCCTGATTCTTGGTCAGGTGCTCCAGGGGGTGGTCACCGCATGGCTCACCCGAATTGCTGGAAGCAGCTTCATCCGTTACTTCGAACAAGACCAAGACTGGGGCGACGGCGGGATGCAGACCGTCGTGCAACAGGCCTTTGAACTCAATCGGCGGGAACTCTCGCTGCAGCGCTTTCTTGCCAGTGCCATGCGGCAAGTGGTGGAACCGCTTCAGCAGTCGGCAGCGGGGCGCCTTCCGCCCCGGCCAGAGCCTCAGCAGGAGGGGGGAGCATCGGCCCCCGGGCATCCAAAACCGTGATCAGCAGCAGATAGATCACACCAATCGCAACTGAAATTGCACCGGTGACGATCGCAACCCAGCGTGAACCCTGCTTCTGTTCCGGCATGGGACCCACTCAAACGAGGGCGATTGTGGACGATCAGGCTTCAGGCCAGCGATGCATTCAGCCGATCGGACAAGTCGCGGAGATGCTGAGCTGTGGTGTGCGGGTTACCCAAGACCGCTTTAAGACAGAAACGGTCGCCGTAGAAGGGTCTCGAGAGCATGTAGCCGTGAGAGAGAAGCATCTGGCGGGTCTCTTCACTCCAACAAGCGGCAGCATCAATTCCCCCCTCCCTGGCCTGGAACGCCAGAAGGTGAAGGTCACCCGACAACAGCGTCAGCTTGTTGGGATCCAACATGGAGGCAAAGGCCTTTCGCCGTTGCAAGGCACCGCTGAGGGTCGCTTCAATCCCCGCCTCACCCAGCTGACGCAGGCCCAGCCAGAGCTTGAGGATCTCCGCGGGCCTGGTTCCCTGCAAGCCGATCTCCCCACCGTGGTCCACCCCATTGGGCGCCTGCATGTAGGGCAATCCTGTTGAAAAGGCCTGGCGGAGGTGGGTGCGATCCCTCAGCAACAACAGCGATGAAGCTTTGGTGATGCCCAGCAGTTTCTGAGGATTCAGAGTGATCGAATCCGCCAACTCCATGCCGCACATCAGAGATGCGTGGCTGGTGCTCAGGGCGAACACACCGCCGATGGCTGCATCCACATGCAACCACACCCCTGCATCACGACAGAGTGCGGCAAGATCCGAGAGTGGATCAATGGCGCCACGCACGGTTGTCCCAGCGGTGGCCACCACCGCCAGACAAGGGCGGCCCTGGGCTTGCAGTGTTGTCAACCGCTCGCCCAAAGCGTCAAGACAGAGGCCGCCGTCGGGGACCACCGGAAGCGTCTGGAGGGCATCCTCCGACAGACCCATCACCCTTGCCGCCTTGTTGATCGAGACGTGGGCGTCTTGGCTGCAGAGGAGCACTGGATCCCCCTGCATCGAGCTCAAGGCGGCCCGTGCCGAGACCAGTGCCATGAGATTGCTCAGGGTTCCACCACTAGCCAGAACGCCTCCGGATCCTTCCGGCAACCCAATCCTGTGGCAGAACCAGCGGCAGAGATCATGTTCCAGGCCAGTCAGCCCAGGAGACAGTTCCTCTGCCAGGAGATTGTTGTTCAAGCCCGCGCAAACCATCTCCGCCGCAATGGAGGCGGTGAGAGGGGGCGGATCAAGATGAGCCAAGGCACCGGGATGAGACGGCTGGTAAGCCCCATCCATCACTTGCTGCAGATCACTCAGGAGTGATTCGACACCAGCTCCTTCCAGCCCGGGAGCCACGTCAGGCAAAGGGCGCATCAAGGGCACCGGGCCCGTTCGTTCAGCCGAGCCGATCCAACGGCAGAGCAGATCTGAACTGCGGTGCAAGAAGTCATTCAGTACCGGGTCTGCAGCCGAGGGGATGGCGAACGGAGCGAGCCGATCCGATGGGTGCTGAGACTCGGAACAGGCTTGCAACGGAGACCCGTGAACTTCAGTGATCTTCGCGTCTCGTGGGATGGTGCTCAAAGGACAGCGTGTGACGGCGGTGGATCAGCGGGACGACTTCACTCGCTGGATGGACGTTCTGCTCCAGCGTGCCGAGGCCACTGGCACGGAAGGAGAGGTACCAGTTGCCGCGGTGATCCTGGATGGAAACGGAAAGGCCATTGGACATGGACGCAACAGACGCCAGACCCATATGGACCCCCTTGGTCATGCCGAACTGGTGGCGTTACGACAGGCAGCGGTGGTAAATGGCGATTGGAGATTCAACGACTGCACCTTGATCGTGACCCTCGAGCCCTGCCCCATGTGTGCGGGAGCCTTGGTGCAGGCCCGAATGGGAACAGTGGTGTATGCCGCATCTGACCCTAAACGCGGTGGTTTGGGGGGCAGCCTCGACCTCTCAACCCATGCAAGCGCGCACCATCACATGGAGGTGGTGCGAGGTGTGCGCGAGCCTGAAGCAAGAGGGCAGCTGGAGCGCTGGTTCAGGCAGCGGCGGCTTCAGAACCGCTAAAGCGAGGTAGCTCTGTCTCAAACAGGTTGAGGAGACGATTCACATTTTCTGGGTTGGAGTTGTACCCCATCAGCCCGATTCGCCAGATTTTTCCAGCAAGGGTCCCGAGACCACCGCCCACCTCGATCCCGTGGTTGTTCAGCAGGTGCTGACTGAAGGCCTTTCCATCCACACCTTCAGGGATGCGAACAGTGGTGAGCGTCGGCAGTCGACGGTCGGCCGGCACATGCATAGAAAGCCCAAGACTTTCGAGGCCGCTCCAGAGCAATTCCGCATTGCTGCGGTGTCGAGCCCAGGCCTGATCTAGACCTTCCTCGGCCAACAGGCGCAATGCCTCGCGCATGCCGAAATTCATGTTGACTGGCGCCGTGTGGTGGTAGACGCGATCACTGCCCCAGTACTGATTAAGCAGGGACACATCGAGGTACCAATTGGGAACCTTGCCCTGACGGGCTGACATCTTGGCCTCGGCGCGAGGGCCCATCGTGAAGGGTCCAAGGCCCGGAGGGCAGCTCAATCCTTTCTGGCTGCAGCTGTAAGCGAGATCAACCTTCCACTCATCGATATAAAGCGGAACTCCCCCCAAGGACGTGACGGTATCGAGCAGCAGCAAGCAGTCGTGCTTGCGGCAGAGATCGCCAATGCCGTCCATGGGTTGGCAGACACCCGTGGAGGTTTCGGCATGAACTATCGCCAGGATCGCGGGCTTGTGCTCGATCAGGGCCGCTTCGAGTTCATCGAGAGAAAACCACTCTCCCCAGGGCTTATCAATGGTTTTGACATCAGCGCGGTAACGCCCCGCCATATCTGCCAGACGGAGGCCGAAATATCCCTTCACCGCAACAAGAACGGTGTCTCCAGGTTCCACGGTGTTGGCCAGGGTTGCCTCCATGGCGGCACTCCCGGTACCACTCATCGGAAGCGTGAGGCGGTTGTCCGTCTGCCAGGCGTAGCGCAGAAGTTCCTGCACCTCACCCATCAGCTCGACGTAAAGAGGATCAAGGTGACCGATGGGGGTTCGCGACAGAGCCTTCAGAACCGTCGGGTGCGCGTTCGAGGGGCCTGGTCCCAGAAGCAGTCGATCTGGAGTGCTGATCGGTGCAAAAGCTTTGCGATGACGATCGTCAACAGGAAGAAGAGAGTTCGTCGTCGCCAAAGCCCTGATCATTGGTTCGTGGTGATGAGCCTACGCAGTCATGCCCCTCGGAAGAGATGAGAGCTGCACGATTGCAATCTGTTCAAATCTTGCGCTGAACTTTTGAGTTCAACGTTGGCGCACATTGGTTTCAGCAAGGCCTTTGGCCAGGTGATCAAACGGCTGCAGAACAGTGGCGAGCTGCTCGGATGCCGCACCGTTGGCCAGAAGCATCTCGGCCACGACTTCCCCGAGCAAAACAATGCTACGGACAGTGGGGCCCGTAGGAACGCCAAGGCTCTTGTAGGTGTCGTCCAGCCCGTTGAGAACACGCTCATTGAGAATCGTGCTGTCGCCAGCAACCAGGGCATAGCTGGCGTAGCGCAGGAAGTAATCCATGTCCCGCAGACAGGCAGCGAGCCGACGGGTCGTGTAGGCGTTTCCGCCAGGAAGGAGCAGGTCCGGCTCATCCCGGAACAGCCGCTGGCTGGCCTCACGCACAATTTCGGCGGCGGAACCGTTGATCAGCTCAACAGCCTGAATCCGCAGCGTGGATTCATCCAGATACGCATTGATGCTGTCGATCGCTGGACGATCGAAATAACGACCCAGTTGGTCGTAGCGACCGATCAGACCGCTGATTGCATCGCGCATTTACCTGAATCTCCAGAGGATCCCCCGCGGACGCTAACACCGTTGAAGCGGGCAAATCCTTTGGCAGGCCTGCATTTCGGCCAAGTTGACAGAAACGGTTACGCAGTTGACTCCATGCAGCTGGAACGTACCTCTTGATACAAAATGGTGAGTTGTGGCTCTATACGGTCACATCACTGCACAATTCAGTCGAGCAGTCCTTTCTTATGTCGAAATCCCCCCAGGACGTCCTGCGCCAGATCAAGGACGAAGGCATCGAACTGATCGACCTCAAATTCACCGATCTGCACGGCAAGTGGCAGCACCTAACGGTCTGTACCGATCTGCTGGAGGAAGAATCCTTCACTGAGGGCCTGGCCTTTGACGGTTCATCCATCCGTGGATGGAAGGGCATCCAGGCCTCCGACATGGCCATGGTTCCCGACGCCAACACGGCCTGGGTTGATCCCTTCTATCGGCACAAAACCCTGAGCATGATCTGCTCGATTCAGGAGCCGCGCACCGGTCAGCCCTATGAGCGCTGTCCCCGCGCCCTGGCCCAGCGTGCTTTGAATCACCTCGCCAGCACGGGGCTGGCCGACATGGCCTTCTTCGGTCCTGAGCCTGAATTCTTCCTCTTCGACGACGTCCGCTACAACTCGGCCGAAGGTGGCTCCTTCTACAGCGTCGACACGATCGAGGCGGGTTGGAACACGGGTCGCATCGAGGAAGGCGGCAACCTCGCCTACAAAATTCAAGTGAAAGAGGGGTACTTCCCCGTTGCTCCCAACGACACAGCCCAGGACATCCGCTCAGAGATGCTTCTGCTGATGGGGCAACTGGGTATCCCCACCGAGAAGCACCACCACGAAGTTGCCGGCGCAGGCCAGCACGAGCTCGGCATGAAATTCGCTGAGCTAATCCAGGCAGCCGACAACGTCATGACGTACAAGTACGTCGTGCGCAACGTGGCCAAGAAGTACGGCAAGACAGCCACCTTCATGCCCAAGCCGGTGTTCAACGACAACGGCACAGGTATGCATGTGCACCAGAGCCTCTGGAAAGGTGGTCAGCCACTGTTTTTCGGCGAAGGCACCTACGCGAACCTGTCGCAGACCGCCCGCTGGTACATCGGCGGCATCCTCAAGCACGCTCCGGCCTTCCTGGCCTTCACCAACCCCACCACCAACAGCTACAAGCGTCTGGTGCCCGGCTTCGAAGCTCCAGTGAACCTGGTGTACTCGGAGGGCAACCGTTCCGCCGCTGTGCGAATTCCTCTCACCGGCCCAAGCCCCAAGGCCAAGCGCCTCGAATTCCGTTCCGGTGATGCCCTGGCCAATCCATATCTGGCCTTCAGCGCCATGATGATGGCTGGCCTGGATGGCATCAAGAACCAGATCGATCCCGGCGACGGCGAAGACCGCGATTTGTTCGAGCTTCCGGCTGAAGAGCTTTCGAAGATCGCAACGGTCCCGGCTTCCCTCAATGGTGCCTTGGAAGCTCTGAATGCCGATCGTGGCTTCCTCACCGCTGGCGGAGTGTTCAGCGACGACTTCATCGACAACTGGATTGACCTCAAATACGAAGAGGTTCAGCAGCTGCGTCAGCGTCCTCACCCCCACGAATTCACCATGTACTACGACGCCTGATCAACACTCGTTGAGACCCACGACCCGCCTCGCAGGAGGCGGGTTTTTTTGTGGACTGCTTGGCACGCGGTTGCGCGTCACATCCGCTGGAATAGAGCTGTTGTCTGAATCCGCGATGGCGTCAACGCCCCTGAGCAAGCTTGCGTACCAAACGCTTCAGCAAGGCAAAAGCATCGCGGGCCTGGCTCACAAAGAGCTGAGCACCAAGCTGATGGAATGGGTGGCTCCCGATGCCGTTCCCAAAACGGAAGCAGTATCCACCGAGGTGCTCGGGGAACTGCGCCTGGATATGAACAAACTCCAGGAACAGGATTGGCAGGAGGCTCAATGGGGGATCTATCCGGAGCAACTGCTCTTTGATGCGCCCTGGCTCGACTGGGTCAGCCGTTATCCACAGGTGTGGATGGATCTCCCCTCCACCTGGGATCGACGCCGTGAGCGCAACGTTCGCGATCTGCCACGGGACACCGAAACAGCGCTTTACCCCGACTACTACCTTCAAAATTTTCACCATCAAACCGATGGATATCTGAGTGATCACTCCGCTGGTCTCTACGACTTACAGGTTGAGATCCTTTTCAACGGCACAGCCGATGCCATGCGTCGACGGGTCCTGGCTCCGCTCAAACGCGGCTTGAAGCATTTCGCTGACCGGGCTCCGGGCTCCCTGAAGATCCTTGATGTGGCCACCGGCACCGGTCGGACGCTGCACCAAATCCGAGCTGCTGTTCCTCACGCGCAACTCATCGGGACCGATCTCTCCGAGTCGTACCTCCGTCAGGCCAATCGCTGGTTGAATGCCGGGGACGCCTCGCTGGTTCAGCTGATCCGTGCCAATGGGGAATCACTCCCCTTGGCGAATGACTCGGTTCAAGCCGTGACCTGTGTGTTCCTGCTGCATGAACTGCCAGCAGAAGCTCGCCAAAACGTTCTCAACGAGGCTTGGAGGGTGCTCGAGCCAGGCGGCGTTTTGGTTCTTGCCGACTCTGTACAGATGGCAGATTCAGCCAAATTTGCCGCAGTGATGGAGAACTTCCGGCGTGTCTTCCATGAGCCTTACTACCGGGATTACATCGGTGATGACATCGACAAACGCTTAACAGCTGCAGGCTTCGAGGGAATCACAGCTGAATCCCATTTCATGACGCGGGTCTGGTCAGCACGCAAACCCACCAATGAAGAAACCTGATAAGCGGATTCCCTGACAGCGTCCCTTGCACGAACGCTTGCGAGCCATAGGGTAAAGGCGATTACGAAGGGAACTTCATGACCAATCCCTTCCGGCTGCGTTGGCTTCAGGGCTGGACGTTTCAAGTCGTGCTGATGGAAGGTCACGTGCAAGTCGAAGCCCTTGGTTTCGGCATATGCCTGCGCACAGCCTTGCTGCCTGGGGAGAGCCCCCAAGCAGCGGCAGATCGTCTTGTTCTCTCTGAGGATCGCCGGCGGCGGGCCCTGCACAATGCATGGCTTCGAGGTCAGCACATGCCAAAACCTTCGGGGGTTCCTTCCACCGAGGATGAAGCTCCCGCATCCAATTCTCTGGTTGTGGTTGCATAGGCCCATCGCCAACGGGTGGGCTGATCGGTTTAGAGCTGGGCCAGCAGCCAGGCCAGAGTGAAGCCCGCTCCAGCAAAGCGAAGTGCCTTCCAGAAACGCTGACCCGATTCCGTTGGTACATCCCACCCCGCAAGCGGCTGGCTAATCAGGTTTGTCGCAAGTTTGCGGCGCTGGATCCAGCGTCGAGCGGCAACACCCGACCCAACATGGGACTGCCTTTGCCCTTGCAGCAGCAAGCGTGAACCATGGTGCAACCACCGCAGTTCACTGCGAAGTCGTTTGCCTTTGCGCTCTTCCAAGGCATTGAACCCACGTGCTCCGAAACTAGAGCGATCTGCTGATCAAGGGATGACACCGCCCACCGCCCCATGGCCCGACTCCGCCAAAGGAAAGGCAGAGGAGCTCCATCAGCTGCTCCGCATTAGCGATCGCGATTGGCATCAACTGAAAAGCAATCGCAAGCGCCGTGGTGCCGAGTTATTGGCTGCAGCGTTGGTGCAATTGCTCCGCCAGGGAGACCACACGGATGTCGAGCAACTTACCCAGCAAGCGCTTGGCTGGATTAAGGGAGAACTGAAGGATCCGGGCTGTCCCCGTCACTGACCGGGCGCCGGCAGGCCAGTTGCAGTCGGTTTCCCCTCCGACTCCAGCGGACATCGTCAAAACATTGATGAATGAGGAACAGTCCGCGGCCACTGGCAGCATCAAGCGCCGTCGGGAGGGTCGCTGTGCGGGACTGCTGCGGCAAGCCGCAGCCTTCATCCTGAACCTGCCAGACCAACCAGTTGGGCGTCAGGATCCGACGAACGCGAAGCTTCTTGGCTGGATTTTCATCATTGCCGTGGCGGACGGCATTCACCAGAGCCTCATGTAAACCCAACTCGATGCGCTGACTGGTGAACACACAGCCCACCGGCTCGGTGAGCAGCTCCAGCAGAGGGGCCAGCTGCAACGTGGACGGCAGTGTGAACTCAGCCCAGCGAAACCTCTTGGACGGCACAGTGGAGCACGTTGACGTCGGTCTTTTGAACTTACCGTTGTTAGATCTCCCCGTCAGGGTCTGCGGGCCACAAGCGCTGGATGATTCAGAACTGAATCCATCAACCGAACGCCCCTCAGCTGATTGATCAACGGCATGTGGCCCTCGGGAGCCTCGATCGACCAAGTGAATGCACCTGGATACCGGGTCCAGACCCCATCGCGTTTCCAGCCAATTCGGGGCCACAGGCGTTCGTAACGACCATCGAGGGCGTCCAGTAGCTGGGACTGGACCGTAAAGCCAAAGCGGCCTTGGGAATAAACCGTCCAGAGCCGATCGAGACTGACCAGATCAATGCCCGACATCGGAGCCACTTCAGTGAAGTAGACGTAGCCCCGCTTCACAGCAGCATCCCCGGCCAAATCGCGCAGACACTGGCTTGTGATTCGATCCGCTTCCTCAAAGTTTTGGTTGAGCAGCTCCTGCTGCAGCGGGCCGTAATTCAGGCCAACTGCGGATTCCGCTGCCAGCCAGCCGGCATCTGGGGATTTGATCAGGGCGGCAATGGACTCAGGCTGGTGGCGCTGCAGCACCTGCAGAATCCAGCCTGCAGCCCAGTCATCACCGGCAGGATCGAAGCCAGAAAGAAGATCTGGCCCGACAGCAGCCAGGCCCTCAGATCGTGCTTCGACCTGCTTGATCAGAGGGCGTCGTTGGCGAGGTGTTCCCTTCGCGAAACGATCCAGCAGCTGGTCAACGCTGAGTTTGGTGACGGGTGTGGAACCGGAGAGCATGAGTCGCAACCGGCCCCAACTGGCTCGGTGTTGGCCACTATGTCAGGCATGGGCGAGACAAGTTCAATCGAGATCCAGCAGCTTCGCGAGCTGAAAGGTCCGCTGGTGGATGTGCGCAGCCCCAGCGAATTTGCGAAGGGGCACTGGCCCGGGGCCATCAACCTGCCCTTGTTCAACGATGAGGAGCGGGCCGAAGTCGGCATCGCGTACAAGCAGCAAGGACGAAGACCAGCGATTCATCTGGGTCTTGAACTCACCGGACCCAAGCTCAGCAGCTTGGCCCGTGATCTGGAGACCCTTCGCGAGCTGGGCAATCCACGGATCTACTGCTGGCGGGGAGGAATGCGCTCGGCCAGCATGGCCTGGCTCGCGCAGCAGATCGAACTCAGGCCAACACTTCTGCAAGGGGGGTACAAGAGCTACCGGCGCTGGGCCCAGAGCCGATTTGAACAGAGATGGCCCTTGCGCGTCATGGGGGGGCGAACGGGAACTGGAAAAACTGATTTGCTGTTGGCCATGGCGGCCTGCGGAGTAGCCGTTGTTGATCTGGAAGGGCTGGCCCACCACCGCGGCAGCAGTTTCGGCGGCCTGGGCCTGCCGGATCAACCCAGTACAGAGCACTACGAGAACAAATTGGCTGAAGCGTTGGATCAGCACCAACGCCAGCAGGCAACGGTGATTTGGTTGGAAGCCGAAAGCATCCAAGTAGGGAGCTGCCGCATTCCCAAACCTCTCTTCGATCAGATGCAGCAGGCCCCTGTGCTGGAGATTCAGCGCGACCTGAACGAACGGGTCGAACAGCTGGTGCAGGTGTACGGCCATCAAAGGGCGTCGGCTCTCGCTGAGGCGACCCAGCGAATCAGTCGACGACTCGGCCCGCAGCGCACCAAGGAAGCCCTCGAGGCGATTGCAAGGGAAGACTGGGCCAGCGCCTGCCGCGCCACACTCGACTATTACGACCGTTGTTACGACCACGAACTGGCGCGATCCCCCAAACGGGACAACATCGACCTATCGGGCCTGAGTGCTGATCAAGCCGCGCAGACGCTGATTAAGCACGGGTTTGTTGAAATCCCCGATTAAGATCGCTTCTACCGATAGTTCCAGAACGACGTGAGCGAAGCAGCGATTCAGTTCTTTCGGGGAATCAACGAGCCGGTGGTTCCCGATATTCGTCTGACGCGCAGCCGCGACGGTCGTACTGGTCAAGCAACCTTCCGTTTCGAGAAGCCTGCTGCGATTGCTCCAGAAACGATGGGCGACATCACTGGGATGTGGATGGTCGATGAAGAAGGTGAGATGGTCACCCGAGAAGTGAACGGCAAGTTTGTGAACGGCACAGCGAGTGCTCTTGAAGCCGTTTACTCCTGGAAATCCGAAGAGGATTTCGAGCGGTTCATGCGCTTTGCCCAGCGATATGCCGAGGCCAACGGCTTGGGTTATTCACAAAATCAGGATTCCGATCAGACTGACTCTGCCGACGATCAACAAGCTTGAGACTGCCCCACTGGCTGTCGTTAACAGCCTTGATCGCAGCGATGACCTTGCTGTGGTCCCTGCGTGAGCTTGTTCTGCTGCTCTTTGCTGCAGTCGTTCTGGCCATGGCTCTTTGCACACTTGTGGGCATCCTTCGAGAGCGCAGGCCGATGCAACGGCCTCTGGCCTTGATTCTCTGCATCGCCGGGTTGCTCTTGCTCGTGGCAGGGGCTGCAGGTGTTGTAGTGCCGCCATTCCTCGAGGAATTTTCTCTGCTGTTGCAGAAGCTGCCCGAAGCGGGTCAGACCCTCATTCGGATGGGTGTCGACTGGATCGACTCCATCAGCGAAGCCATCTATGGCGCGGATGCATTCCCCGACATCGATGAACTGGAATTGAATGGTCCGCGACAGCTTGTGCCCGATGGTTCATCACTGGCAGCAGGCGTGGGCAGCGGATTGCTAGGCCTGCTCGGTGTTGCGGGAAACCTCGGCAACGGGTTGCTGCGTCTGTTGTTCGTGCTGGCAGTCGCTTTGATGGTCAGCATTCAACCCCAGGCCTATCGGAGTGTGGGGCTTCAGCTGATTCCCTCCTTTTATCGACGCCGTGGACGGCGAATCCTTGATCAGTGCGGAGCCGCTTTGAGTAGCTGGATGGTCGGCGTGCTGATCAGCTCACTGGCGGTGTTTGTGCTGTGCAGCATCGCTCTCACATTGTTGGGCGTGAAACTCGTTCTGGCCAATGCACTGCTGGCAGGACTGTTGAACGTGATCCCCAATGTGGGACCAACGATGAGCACCATCTTCCCGATGGCAGTCGCCCTGCTGGATGCCCCCTGGAAAGCAGCGGCGGTATTAGGGGTCTATGTGGTGATCCAAAACATCGAGAGTTACGTGATCACGCCTTCGGTGATGCACCACCAAGTGAAGCTGCTGCCCGGGTTGACTCTGGCCGCGCAGTTTTTGTTCACGCTGCTGTTCGGACCTCTTGGCCTGCTGATGGCTCTGCCTCTAGCGGTGGTGCTGCAGGTGATCATCCGTGAGGTCCTGATCCACGATGTTTTGGATCGCTGGAAACGTCTGGAGCCCGCACGATGACAGCCGGCACGTTTCTTGTTGCTCTCACCCTGGTGGTGCTGGTGCTGCTGCTCTGGCACCTGCGCTGGGTGCTCCTGGTGCTGTTCGGCGCCGTGGTGGTTGCGGTGGCACTGGATGTGCTGATTGTTCAGGTTCAGAAGCGAACACGGCTGAAACGACCACAAGCCCTGGCTGCCGTGCTTGGGATTTTGCTGTTCGCAGGGGGGCTATTGGGACAACTGCTGGTACCGGAACTCATCAGCCAGTTCCAGCAATTGGGTCGTGATCTGCCGCAGTTATTCAGCAAGGTGTCTGATCTGCTGAGCAGCGAGCCACGCCTGGGACAGCTGAATGAAGCGCTGGGTGAGGGTCTCAACTTGAAAGGGCTTCAACCATTGCTGGGCTTTGCAGGCGGTGCGGCGAATTCGCTGATTCAGCTGTTCCTGATGTCCCTGCTCGCGATCTTGTTGGCCCTGGATCCAAGTTCCCATCGGCGCATGGTCGTCGCCGTGACGCCCCGCCCCGCCCGCCAGCAGATGGAACTGTTGCTGGATGAATGCCGTCAGGCGCTGGGGGGTTGGCTCAGCGGCATGACGCTTTCCGCCACCAGCGTTTTTTTGCTCACCTGGGGTGGACTGTTGCTGCTCAAGGCACCCCTTGCTCTGTTGAGCGCTCTGGTCTGCGGCCTGCTCACCTTCGTACCCACCATCGGCCCCACGGCGGCAACCCTTCTACCGACGGGCTTAGCACTGCTGCAATCGCCGCAATTGATGGTCTCGGTGCTCGTTTTCCGGCTGGTGCTGCAGAACCTCGAGGCATTTCTCCTCACGCCATTGCTGCTGCGCAAAACCGTGAATCTGCTTCCCACCGTGGCCCTGACAGCCCAGCTCAGCCTTGGCGCACTGCTGGGGCTTCCAGGCGTGCTACTCGCCCTTCCTCTGGTGGTGGTGATTCAGGTGCTGATGCAGCGCGTGGTGGTACAGCAGATCATGGATCGCTGGGCCTAAGACCAGAGGCCAGCCATGTATCGGGATGAACACCTTGTAGCAAGGGTCACACCTGAGACCAGTGCTGACTAAGTACTTTTACCGTGTCGTGAGAACGACGCGTCGAGCATTGGGGCTCTTGGGAGAGGGTCCCAATTTTTTTGAACATGCACCAAGGGCAAGCGCTTCAGGTCGAGCTTTCAATCCCCTAGAGCAGCTGACGTTTCTTCTTCTCACTTGAATCACGTTCCCGTTCTACCGCTTGCCAATAGGCCGCAGACACCGCAACCTCTTGGCCGCGTTCAATTTTGTTCAGCCGTGATTTCAGAGCCTCAACCTCGGCGCGCAACCCGAACACCTCTTCATTGAGACCAGGATTCAATTCCATGAGACCTGAGCAACCATTTGAGTCGTAGCTCAGGCGCAACACGCAATGACGTTCAGATTGATACCAACACCACCCCTTCAAGGCCAACGATCCAATAGCGTGTCCAACAGGTCTTGAGACGAATGGGATTGGACGTCATCTTCAATTTCTCTCGTTATGAGGAACTGAGGCAGGCCGTGAAGCAGCTGGTTCGAGAGAACCTCGATCCGGAATTACTGCACGAAGAAGCTCACGACCTGTTCGAATCGTGGTGGTCCTCGACCCACAGCCAGGGGCGTTGGAACACTGATGTGAAGCAACGCACCTGGGACTCAATCTGGCGAGAATTCGGCAGTGGCTCCAGCTAGCCGAAACGACGCCACAGGGACGGTGAACCCAACAGCACCACCACAGCCAACTGGTGATGTCGAATCGCGTAGCCCAAGCCTGTGAGTGTGAACTGATCACTCAGGAGCTGCACTTCGGTGCGCAGATCGCACAAGGCCAAGAGGATCAGAAGAATCGGAAACCACCGAGCAGGATGGCGTCGCCGTTGAGATTCGCCACTGCGATCAGTCACGGGAACGGTCCCAGAGCGTGAGCAGCGAGGGCGCCAGGGCGATGCTCGACCAGGAGCCCACCACAACCCCCAAAGCCAGAGCGATCGCAAACCAATAGAGCGTTGCTCCACCAAAGAACACCAGGGCCAACAGAGGAAGCAGGGTGGTTCCGCTTGTGTAGAGGGTGCGGGTCAATGTGGCCGACACCGCTTGATCCACCTGTAAAGAGAGAGGCAGATCAGCTGCATCCTTGCTTCGTTCACGGATGCGATCAAACACAACCACCGTGTCGTTCACCGAATATCCAGCAATCGTGAGCAGCGAGACAGCGAAGAGGCTGTCGACCTCCAGTTGCAGCACAACGCCAAGCCAAGCGAACACACCACAAACGATGGCGACGTCATGGGCAAGGGCCACCAGGGCCAGGAAGGCGTAGCGGCGGTCGTAGCGGAAGCTGATGTAGGCCGCGATGCCACTGAAGGCGACCAGCAGTGAAATCAGGCTGCTGCGCAACAGTTGCCGACCCAAGCTGGGACCAATGGTGTCGACCGATTGACCACCGGAGAGGAACGGACCCGCGACCGGTTCAACCGCCTGGATCACCGCTTGGCCCTGGGCAGCCGACAGGGTTGGCAGCCGCAACAACAATGACTGACCGCCATCCAACAGCTGAACCCGGGGCGCCCCCAGGTTGGGGAGAGGCTGCCCCTCCTCCACTGGCAGGTCCAGGCTGCGAATCACATCGGAGACCGCAATCGCCTTGAGCTCACCGCAGGAGTCATCACAACGGCGCTCCAACTGAATCTGCGTGCCGCCAGTGAAGTCCAGGCCCGGACGCAGGGGGGCCCGAATGGCGGGATCCAGCCAGCTGAGCAGCAACCCCAGCAGGCTCACAAACACCACAAGGCTAGAGATCAGCCAAACCCTGCGCCGCATGCTGCTGAGAGACCAGCGCAGATTGCGGAGCTCCCCCGCTGTTGCCGATGACGAAGGTTCAGTCATGGTTCAGGCGGTAGGAAAAGGAAGCTGCCGGGCGGGCAGGAAATTACTGGCACGACGAAGACCGGCGTAACCCATCAGGAAACGCAACAAGGTGCGGGTGCAGGTGAGGGCTGTGAACAGGCTCAGCAACACGCCGATGCCCAAAGTCGCCGCGAAGCCCTTGACCAGTCCCGTGCCAAGGAAAAAGAGAGCTGCACAGCTGATCAACGTGGTCAGGTGACCATCAACGATTGATGAAAAGGCCTCCGAGAAACCGGTATCAATCGAGCGAATCAGGGTGTTGCCCCGCCGCAGTTCATCTTTGATGCGCTCAAAGATCAGAACATTGGCGTCCACAGCCATACCAATCGAAAGGATGAATCCAGCGATTCCCGGCAGGGTGAGCGTGACTGGAATCAAGGCATACACCGCCAAGTTGAACAGGGCATACAGGCTGAGAGCCATCACAGCCACAGCCCCAGGCAGGCGATAAGCCACCACCATGAACACTGCCACCAGAGCAAGGCCCGAGAGGGCGGCCACCAGGCTGCGGCGGATGTTCTCAGCCCCCAAAGTGGGGCCGATGGTGCGGACCTCGATCACCTCAACGGGAAGGGGCAAAGAGCCGCCCCGCAGCTTCACCTCGAGTTCGCGCGCCGTTTCCGCACTGAAATTGCCACTGATGGTGGCTGCACCACCTGAGATTCCAGCGCTCTTGAACTGGGGACCAACACTGGCGGCACTGATCAGCTGATCATCCAAGATGATCGCCAGCAATCGGTCGGTGCCCGCAATCGACTTGGTGAGATCAGCGAAAGCCTCAGCGCCCTCCCCATCGAAGTTGAGGGTCACTTCCCAGCTGTTTGGGTTGTTCTGTAGCGGTTGACGACCGGCCGTCACAAGCTGCTTACCCGTCAGTGCGGCCGGCTCAAGCATTGTGAGCAAATCGGCGTCGACCTTCTCGAGCAAGTCCCGAAGCTGCTCTTCCTCCGAGGTGGCCTCGCCGTCGAGCCCCAGAGTCTTCTGGGTTGTCTTGAGCTGATCCAGATCCAGCGGGGCCGGCGTTTCACCGCGGCGGATCTGATCCTCACGGAGCTTAAGAATGGCTTCCACCTGGGAGCGGAGCTGCCTCAGGCCACGGAATTCAGCTTCGGTATCGGGCTTCTGAGCACGAAACTCGAGCAGAGCCGTGTCGCCGAGAACCCTCGCAGCAGCAGTGGGGTCCTGTTCGCCAGGGAGCTGCAACACCAGCTGCGACTCACCCACCGTCTGGAGAGTCGACTCGGCCACACCGAGACCGTTGACCCGGCGATCGAGCACGGCTTTCACCGCTTCCATTTCCTCGGAGCCCACACGGGTGATCTCTCCGGCCGGCTTCACCTCAACAGTGAGCTGACTGCCGCCCCGCAGATCGAGGCCCAGTTCCAGCGGAGTACGAACTAAAAACATCCCGGCTGCGATCGCCAGGGCAAGAACAAGGGCAAACCAACCCTGAAAACGCGCCATCAACGTCAGATGTCCTTGTTGACCAACGCCTGAGCCGCCTCAACAATCTGATGCGGCTGAATGATCGTGAGATTTTCCAAGGATCCGTTGTAGGGGGTTGGAATGTCCTGACTGGACAGACGCATCGGACGGGCATCCAGATCGTCGAAGCACTGCTCGGTGATCAAAGCGATCAGCTCGGCACCGATGCCGCCGGTCTTCATGCATTCCTCCACCACAATCACCTTGTGGGTCTTGCGAATGGAGCGGCTAATCGTCTCCATATCAAAGGGCTTGAGACTGATCAGATCGATCAGCTCAACGCTGACGCCGTCCGCTTCCAATTGCTCCACCGCTTTGAGGCAGTGGTGACGCATCCGGGAATAGGTCAGGATCGTGACGTCCTTACCTTCTTGCACCAGATCAGCCTGATCAAGGGCACAGGTGTAGTCGCCTTCGGGGAGCTCCTCGGTGAGGTTGTAGAGCAGAACATGCTCGAAGAAGAGCACGGGATTGTTGTCCCGAATCGCGGCCTTCATCAGGCCTTTGGCATTGGTGGGCGTGCTACAGGCAACGATCTTGATGCCGGGCACGGCATGGAAATAGGCCTCAAGCCGTTGGCTGTGCTCAGCCCCAAGCTGACGACCCACGCCACCAGGCCCGCGCACCACCGTGGGGATGGTGAAGTTGCCGCCACTGGTGTAGCGGAGCATCCCCATGTTGTTGGAAATCTGGTTGAAAGCCAGGAGCAGGAAGCCCATGTTCATCCCTTCAACGATCGGGCGAAGACCGGTCATCGCCGCACCCACCGCCATACCGGTGAATCCGTTCTCGGCAATCGGCGTGTCCAGCACCCTGAGATCGCCGTATTTCTCCGCCAGATCCTTGGTGACCTTGTAACTGCCGCCGTAATGGCCGACGTCTTCACCCATCACACAGACGTGGGGGTCTCTGCCCATCTCCTCGTCGATGGCTTCCCGGAGGGCGTTGAAGAGAAGTGTTCCTGCCACGGCGTCCCTGTGATCCCGGCCAATCCGGGTGGTGACGCCAAGCTATCTCAGTCAGCGCAGGGTCAACCGCCGGCAGCAAAGGTGAACAGCAACAAAACCGAGAGAAGCATGGCTGGAGACAGCAGCAGCACCAGCTGACCGAGGTCGTGGGGCGTCATCCAAACCCTGGCAATGCGCGGACGCTAGGCAGGGTTCTGATCGCGAGCCGTAAAGAGACTGCGAAGAAACACAAGGGTCAGACCGAGAGCCACAAACCCGGTGCTGAACGTGGCCAGAAAGGACAAGCCCACCAGCAAGGTCTTCAGGGTGACGGCAATGTTTTGGGCAATCGGCGAGCTGTAGTGAGGTGGGTGAACAGCGAAATACACCACCATCCGCCGGCTCCAGCCCAGGGCAAGCCAAGCCAAGAATCCAGCTGTGAGCGCCCCAGAAAGAAAACTCAGCGGACCTTTGCGGGGATCCCGTGGCTCGGGGCTCTCTGTGGTCTTGGCATCAGTCATGACTCGATCCTCACGCCATCGCGGCGAAAGGCGCAAGACCACGCCCTTAATCCGGCACGTTCCAGCTGGGGAGCGAGATCGCCCTGGACCTGTTGACATGACTCCAGATCACGGAACAGCGCAAAGCAACTGGGACCTGATCCGCTCATCGCCACCGCCAGGCTGTGGGGAACGCTCTTCAACAGTTGAAGCGCCGAGCGCACAGCAGCTGTTTCGGGCGCCACCACCTCCTGCAGATCGTTGCGCAAAGACGGTGGACGATCGCTGCGCAAGGGGTTCAGCCAATCGTCCTGACGGAGGGCCTGCCGGCGTCGTTCAAACGCAGCCTCATCAGCGAGGTAGCGGGATTGGTTCAGCTCGCGGCAGCGTTTGTAGGCCCATGGCGTTGAAACACTCGCCATGGGGTCTTTGACCAACAACACTGCAAGGGGTTCGTTGGTCGGCGGCACCGCCTCCAGCTGCTCCCCTCGGCCGAAACAGAGCTGACACCCTCCGGCGACACAGAAGGGCATATCAGAGCCGAGCTCAGCCGCCATCCGCTCCAAATCAGCGGGGCTATGGCCCAATCCCCAAAGGGCATTCAGACCCACCAGCGCCGCAGCGCCGTCGCTGGAACCTCCAGCTAGGCCAGCACCAATGGGGATGCGTTTCTGCAGATGAATCGACGCCCCCAATTCACTGAAGCCGGAACGATCCCGCAGCAGGTGAGCCGCACGGAGGATCAGGTTGTCGTCGCCAACACTGAGGCTGGCGTCATCGCAACTGAGGCTGACCCGCGCATCGGCGGTGTTCTCAAAGCTGAGACGATCCGCCAATTCGATGCTCTGCATCACCATGGCCAGCTCATGGAAACCGTCCGACCGCAGCCCCAGGACCTCCAGGTGCAGATTGACTTTGGCCGGGGCCGTCACCGTAATCATGGTGGTCGTTCAGTCGCCCCGATTCAAACCCCTGGCCAGGGCAACCCAGATGTCCGGAGCTAGTTCCTGGGGGCGCTGCTGAAGGCTGAAGCCAGCGGAGGCAGCCAAAGCCTGCAAGCGGTCGGGATCGGCCACGCCCGCCAGGGTGTTGCGCAGCATCTTGCGCCGCGCCAGAAATGCCTGCTTTAGCAGGGATTCCACCTGAGCAGCCAAGGCCGGCTCCACCCGCTCGGACGGCGGCAAAGGCTCCAGGCAGATCACTTCCGACTGCACCTTCGGAGGGGGCTGAAAACAGCGCGGCGGCACTGGACACACCGAACCACAGCGGGCAAGCAACTGCATTCGCACACTTAGGGCGCTAAAACTGCTGTGGCCTGGACGGGCACGGATCCGCTCCGCCACTTCCTTCTGCACCAGCAACACAAGCCGTTGGTACGGCGGATCCACAGGGCGATCCAACCGCCCCACCAACCGCTCAAGCAGAGGCCCTGTGATGTTGTAAGGGATGTTGGCCACCACTTTGTCGGCGATGTGACCGTCACTCAATTCGAGGGGCGCTTCGAGAACATCCCCCTGATGGAGGCTGAACCCAGGGTGATCAGCGAAACGATCCTGCAGACCGGCCACCAGATCGCGATCAAGCTCGATCGCATGCACTGCCCCCACATCCGCAGCCAGCAGACGCTCGGTTAAAGCCCCCCGACCAGGCCCCACCTCCAGCACACGATCGTTCGGCTGAAGATCGGCAGCCTCAACAATCCGCTGCAGAACGGAGTCGTCTCGCAACCAGTGCTGGCCGAAGCGCTTGCGGGCGTGATGTCCGGAGAAACCCATGGATCAACTGTGCATCAGCACAGCCGCTCCACATCCATCCAGCAAATCGTTTCTTGGGAGGGCATCAACGGCACAAGGGCCAGCTTGATCCTGAGCAGCTTCTCGGCGCAGGTTGGATGCGCAGCTCTCCAGCAACTGATCGCACGCGCCATGCGGCGCCTTTTGGAGGAATGAAACGCATCCAGGCCGCGGCGGTCCCAATGGCCGATGCGACGCCCTTTTACCTCCACCACCAACAGCTGTTGCTGCTTCTCCAGCACCAGATCCAGTTCACCCCAGCGGCAGCGCCAGTTGCGATCGAGCAACCGCCATCCCTTCGCTTCAAGCTGTTGCAAGGCCTGCTGTTCCGCCCAGCGACCGCTGCATTGAGACTCCACCGGCATGAACCATCACTTTCTTGTTCAAACCATTCCCCCCAGGAACGGTTCTAGGGTTCAGCGGTGATTGTTCCGCTCATGCGCAGACGCTTCGCGGCCCTTCTGGTCTCTTTTTTGGTCTTAACCGCTCAGTGGCTGGTGGTCGCTCCAGCCCATGCGGCCATGGATGTCGCCAAACAGGTCTTGATCGGTGCCGATTACTCCGACAAAGATCTGCGTGGGGCCACCTTCAACCTCAGCAACCTGCGCGAAGCCAATCTCTCTGGATCGGATCTACGCGGGGCAAGCCTGTACGGCGCGAAGCTGCAGGACGCCGACCTCAGCGGCACCGATCTGCGCGAAGCCACGCTGGATTCCGCCGTGATGACGGGAACCAACCTCTCGGATGCCGTACTGGAAGGTTCCTTCGCCTTCAACACTCGCTTCAAGGATGTGGTGATCACAGGAGCTGACTTCACCGATGTCCCCATGCGCGGTGACCAACTCAAAAGCCTTTGTGCAGTGGCCGACGGCGTTAATTCAGTCACTGGCCGAAGCACCCGCGAAAGTCTCGGTTGCGCTTAAACCATGAGCTTTGATCCCCGCAGTCTGGAGCGCCTGCGTGAGTTGGGGCGCCAGCTCCCCGAACGTTTACCAGAACCCAAGCCCCCGGCGGCAGCCAAAGCACGCCAGGCGCGCCACCGCGTCGAAACGGAAAAGGATCCCGAGGAACTTTTCCGGGAACTGATGAAGGCCAGCCAGGACGGCACGGTTCCTGAGCACCTCATGGCCCGCCTCAAACAGTTGGAAGCCCAACGCAAGCCGTCGGGGCAGTCTTCGTCCTTGAACAGCAGCAACGAGGTTCCAGGCCTGGCCGCCCCGACGCGCAGCCAGGCTGGACCGGGAAAAAACACCAAACCAAAACGGCCGAAGGTTGACCCGGGAAGCGAAGAGGAGAGCCTCTATGTGGCCTTCGGTCAGCTGCTTCTCGAGGACGAAGGAGATGACGTTTGAACCCGGCTCGTTGCCGGATTCTTGCGGTGGGCAAAGTGCGTCGCGGTTGGATTCAGGAGGGCATTGAGCTTTACCTCAAACGCCTGCCGGGATTGACCATCAACGAGCTTCGGGACAGCACCCCGGACAAAGAGGCCGATGCGATCCGAGCGGCCCTAAGGCCAGACGAAACCCTGATCGCTCTCATGGAGCAGGGCGAGACCCTGGCGTCAGTTCCCTTTGCGCGACGACTCGAACAGTTCGGTTACGAGCGGCTCGTCTTTGTGATTGGTGGAGCCGATGGTCTGACCCCTGAGCTCAAGGCACAGGCCCACTGGCGCTTGAGCCTCTCTCCGATGACGTTCCCCCACGAACTAGCGCGGCTGATGCTTGTGGAACAACTGTTCCGGGCCCAGACGATTGTTCAAGGCAGCCCCTATCACCGCGCCTAAGATTTTGCTGTCGCTGCAGCTCTTTCTCTCTCCACCATGCGTCTGGCTCTGCTCTCCCCGATCCATGGCCAGTCAATTGATCACATTGCCCAACAACTGGAGAACTACAGGGTGTTTCTTGCACCCTTTGAGTTGCGTCATTACTTCCACGTTTCTTTGGAGAGTCATCCAGACCTCCAATCCGACCTCACCGCCCTCGCCGAACGGGAGGGTCACAGCATCCACTTCACAAAACAAAGGCAGCCCACCTGGCGGCCGTGCACCGTTTATGCCCTGTGTGAACTAATCAAGACCGTCCTCTCCGACCACCACAGTCACGACAAGGTCCTCATTCACACCGATACGGACCTGCTCGTGTCAAGCCAGGCGAAGAATCAACTTTCCAACCACCGTATCGGCTGCGGTAACAAGCCATTCCGGATTGACAGAAAGACCAAGTGGAGATGGAGATTAAAAGCTAAATCTGATCCTCACCTCAAAAAATTCGTCAGGGAAATGTTGGACGACGACCCATCAATGCTTCGGATTGGCCGGGTTTGTGGTACCTACATGCCCTGGTCGACCTTCAAAACTTTCGGGGTGCTCTTTAACAACTATTTCAACAACAACTACTTCAAGAGACGGCCCAAACGCCACTGGCCCGTGACTGAAATCGCTATACCCACCATTCTTCATCTTTTAGAGGGCCCAAAAGTCAACTTTCAACCTCCTTTGATCCAAGTACCAAAGGGCAAAAAAGTGTCCTGCAAAAATATCGATCAGTTGCTCCAAAGCGATCACAGTTTTGGACTCAAAAAAATTGCCAGGGATACAGACAGCAAAGCGTTCCAGTACCTGATGCGCCTGCAAAAGCAAGCCTCGCAACACGCCTAACCATGCTGCACGTGGTCGACAACCTGCTGCAGCCCGAGGAGCTGCAACACCTGCGGGATCTTTGCGACATTCATGGCCGGCTCAGGGAGCAGCATTCCGGCGATGCTCAGTTCAGCTGGCGACCCAAGAGCGGTCCCCCCCGCACCATCCACGCGCCCGCCCAGCAAGCCATCGTCGATCGCTATCTCGACGAGGTTCTTCTCCCCCTAGCAACACCGTTCGCACCCCAGCGGGCCGGGATCGAGTGGTGGTGCAATACCAACAACGACCTCGATTGGCACATCGACAAGGACGAACTGGAAGGCCAATACAGCGGCCGCTATGTACTGCCGTTGCTGTCCACAGTGTTCTATCCCCACGTGAGCTGTGCCGGAGGTGAACTTCTGGTCGCCGACAACCCCCCGATCAGCAACGGCTATCAGGGTGCCCTGCCAACGTTCCGGTCTGTGATCTCGATCCCGCCTGTGGTGAACCGTTTGGTGCTCTTCTCACCCGGAATCCTGCATCGCATCAACCCATTCGAAGGCGAGCGCTACTCCGTGGCCGTGAACATCTGGGCTCAACCGCCCCTCACCACAACGGCTGCAGAGCCACCGGCTTGAATTTCTCGATCGATACGGTCCAGGCCCGGGGCGAAAAGGTCTGTAGCGCCGCTTTGAATGCAGCCGTATCACCCGTGTTCAGCCAGGCCGCCTTAAGCCTGGGCACATCCTCCGGCAGCCGCTCCATCGGCAGCTCCACCAGCAGCAGACTGTCTGCTCCAGCAGCACGCTGCAGAGAACCCTGATCGCTGCGCTGGAAGACCCGCAGCAGCAGCTCCAGCACCAAGACATGGCCCAACGCTTCCGGAGCCTCACCCTGCGGAGCCACCTCTTTCTGAGACCGTCCCCCCAGAGGCAACGCCCGCTGCCCCTGCTGATCGATCAACGCCATGGCCACGAGATAAGGAGAGTCAGCCAATACCAGAACCCGAAGACCACCATCCTCACCGGACCCTCCCCATAGCAATCAGTACATATGTACCATTTAGCCAACTGTTGCTGTTGCCGTGGAGCTCCAACACAGTCCGCTGCCCCTGCAACCAAGGCGAACCCCGCTCACCCTGCCCCTAGCCAATGAATGCGTTGCCGCTGGGTTCCCATCCCCCGCCGATGACTACGTCGATGTGGGGATCGACCTCAATGAACAACTCATCCGGCATCCCACCAGCACCTTTTTCCTGCATGTCAGCGGCAACTCCATGACCGACGCCGGCATCCACGACGGTGATCTCCTGGTGGTCGATCGCAGCCTCGAACCGCGACCGGGGAAGGTGGTCGTGGCTGTGCTTGACGGTGCCTTCACCCTCAAGCGCCTGGTGCGCCATCGCGGCAGGTTGCGCCTGGAAGCCGCCCATCCGGACTACCCCCCGCTGGAGCTTCACCGCTGCGGCGAGGTTCAGATCTGGGGCGTCGCCATTCATGTAATCCATCCGCTCTGAGGCGACATCGCCATGTCTCAGGCCACGGCCCTGATCGATGGAAACAATTTCTATGCCTCCTGCGAGCAGAGCCTGGACCCGGCCCTGATCGGCCAGCCCGTGGTGGTGCTGTCCAACAACGACGGCTGCATCGTGGCGCGCAGCGCCGAAGCCCGTGCCCTGGGGATCCGCATGGGGACGCCGTACTTCAAGGCGCGTCGAGAGCTTGAACGGCACAACGTGGTGGTGCGCAGTTCGAACTACGCCCTTTATGCCGATATGAGCCAGCGGATGATGAGCCTGCTGGAGGCCCACTGTGAAGAGCTGGAGGTGTATTCGATCGACGAAGCCTTCGGTCGGATTCGTCGTCCCAGCAATGGTGATCTACAAGGTTGGGCCCGGCAGCTGCGGGCACGGGCCCGACAGAACCTCGGCATCCCAATCGCCATCGGCCTGGGGGCCAGCAAAGGACAGGCCAAGCTGGCCAATCGCCTGGCCAAACAGACCCCGAACCGTGCCGGGACGTTCGACCTCGGCCAGTGCGATAACCCTGATCACTGGCTGGAAACGATTGCGATCGAGGATGTCTGGGGGATCGGTCGTCAATTGGCCCATTGGTGTCGACTGCGGGGCATCAGCAACGCACGACGCCTGCGGGACATGCCGAGCGGTGAGCTACGCGCCAAATGCGGCGTGGTGGGTCTGCGTCTGCAACGCGAACTGCGCGGCCATGCCTGCCTACCGCTGGAGCTTGCACCGGCACCGAAGCAGGAAACCTGCGTGAGCCGCAGTTTCAGCCGACCCATCACCAGCGAGGTTGAGCTGCACCAGGCGATCACGACCTATGTGGTGCGCGCCGCCGAGAAATTGCGCAAGCAACGGCAGCGGGCGGCAGCCCTCACCATCTACACCCGCACAAGCCCGTTCGCTCCCGGCTTTTACAGCCAAGCGGCCAGCACGCAACTGGATCTACCGAGCAATGACACGGCCGTGCTGCTGCAAGCAGCACGGCCCTTGGTGGCACGAATCTTTCGCCCCCACCGTCAACTGGCCAAGGCCGGCGTGCTGATGCAGCACCTGCAGAGCCATGAGATCCTCCAGACCCATCTGATGGTCCCGATGAGTGAAGAGCAGCAGCAGAAACGGGAATGCCTGATGCAGACCATCGACCAGATCAATCGGCGTTACGGGCGTGGAACCCTGCAATGGGCAGGCTGCGGACTGCAGCCGAGCTGGTTGATGCGACGGGAGCAACTCAGCCGCGCCGCCACCACCCGTCTGGAGGATCTACCCGTGGTGAGGGCCTGAGCCCATCGATCACGGCTCACCCAGAAAACGGCAGGCAGGGAGGCTGATCGCCACCTGATCCACACCGTCGAGGAAAGCTTCAGCGTCGACCGCCCGCGTGCGCACAAAACTGGTTCGAATCTCTTCCAGCTGGGCCATGGCGTCGTCATGACTCAGGCCTGTGGAGGTGTGAGCAAGACTGCAAAGGGATGTCGCGACACCACGACCGAAGCCGCGTGAACTGGCCTGGCGCCGCACCGCCGACAGCAGCATGGGCACCACGAGACCACCCAGCACGAGAACAAACACAATCACGCCCCAGAGGCGACCGCCACGCACCCAGTAAGGAACCAGATAAAGACCGCTATCGGCAGGAGATGGGGGGGCAGAGGGTGGCTCAGAGGGAGGAGGGTTCATCACTCAGGCCTCCTGCAGCAACTGAATGACCTGTTCACGTGTGCTGAGCAGCAACACCATCCGCTCACCATGGGCATTAAGGCCAGTCTGCTCCCGCACCAGATCGGTGCTAGCCAGCGCCAATCCTCCGGTTTCGGTGAACAACACCGGCAACGTGCCGTGGTGTCCCCGCATGCCCTGTAGATCCAACGCCTGACGCACGGCCCGCTGCGCTTTGTCAGAGCCCAAGCGCTCCACGAAGGCCGGCCAGAGGTGGTTCACCGGAGCGAGAGCCGCGAAATCAAGCTGCGTATCAGACATCAAGACGGCAACAACGCGAGGGCTTCACTGATCATCTGCGGGGTGACAGCGATGCGCTCAAGCGGATCGGCATTGTCGAGGTAGGCGTCAAACGAAGCGAACCGCTCGATCACCGGATCAGCTCCCTCGGCGGCGCAAGCTTCGACCCAATCGCCCTCCTCCGGCTTCACCGCGATGTAGGCCTGCAGCGCTTCCTCGAGATCACCGCCGTCGCCGACGCCATCGCCATGCCAGATCGCTTCGAAGAATTCAGACATCTCAACGCGAAGGACAGGTCTTGATGCAGTTTGCCGAGAACATGGGCAACCTCAACACACATCGAATCCAAGAACCATGGCCCATGGCTCAGGCGGCGGGAGGAACCGCATCCCCTGAGGTCTCCGCAGCAGGGGAATCGACCGCAACGGTGTAGCTCGCGCAACGCTGCTGATCCAGATGGCCGATGTGCTTTCTCTCGGTGTAATAAAGCTCCTGGTAACGCAGCGCATCACGGTTGAGGTCATCGAACAAGGCCTGAATCCGTAGCTCCATGTCCACGTTGCTCTGGTCTGACGAGAAGTCCTGATCAATCAGTACGGCGATACAGGCCTCCAGGGTCTGCAGGCGCTGACCACCCCAGGCCTCCAGCAGATGCCGGCAGCGCTTCAGGCTTTTCTGGCGCTCCAGCAAAGCAGCGATGCCCCGCAACTGCTCCAACGGCTCCGCCAAAGCAACAAGCTGCAATTCGCCGGGCTCAAGGAGAGGCGTCAGGCGGGAGACCAGCGCACTGCTCTCCAGTAACAGCTGATCGGTGAGCAGGCGTGGCAGATCCATGACATCAAGACCCTCGCCGTCGTCGTCGCATCGGCTGATCGCCTCCAACCGCCCCTCACCCAGGTTGGTCTCCTCTAGATCCGTAATGGCCGCCCAGAGATGGCGGTGATGGGGGATGGCGAAATCCTCCAGTTCCCGCGTGCGCAGTTCCTGGCGAATCGTGGCCCGATGCCGAGGGCAATGCAGATACAAACGCAGTAGGTCTGCCTCGCAACGCTCCCGCTGACCGGATTCACCCGGCTGCTCATGGCGGCTGGAGCGCCCATGCCAACGCTGGCCCTTCACCTGCTGGCGCAGATCGTCCTCGAGCTGAAGCGCCAGCCGTCCCTGCCCACCACTGAGCCGCTCCGCTACCCGTTGGAGGTAATGGGTGCGGACAGCGGACTGGGGCAGTTTGCCCAGCAGCCCCACCAGGGCCGTCACCGCCTGCTGAAACTGGTCAGCCCGGCTGAGGTCTCTCGCCTCAAGAACCTGCTCGATCTGCCAGTCGAGCCAGAGGGGGGCCTGATCCAGCAGAGCGCGGTAATCGCCGGCCCCGTTCTGTTTGAGGTATTCATCAGGGTCCTTGCCGGACGGGAGGTGCAGAACCCGAAGCTCCAGCTGGCCCTGCATGGCCAGCTGCTCCACCTCGCCAATAGCCCGATTGGCCGCACGGACACCGGCGCCATCGGCATCAAAATTCAGAACGATCCGCTTGCTGTCGCTGACGCGGCACAACTGGGTGATCTGCTGACTGCTCAGAGCCGTGCCAAGGGAAGCCACTGCGTTGGTAATGCCAGCGGCATGCAGTGCAATCACATCGAAGTAGCCCTCCACCACCACAGCCCTGTCGTCCTTGCGGATGGCATTGGAGGCTTTGTCGAGGCCAAACAGATGCTTTCCCTTCTCAAACACCTCGGTCTCGGGAGAGTTGAGGTACTTCGGTTCGCTGCCATCAAGACTGCGCCCCCCGAAGCCGATCACCCGACCCTGACGGTCATGGATCGGAACCATGACCCGATGGCGGAAGCGGTCATAAAAGCCATTGCCGCCCTTGCGGGGCACCACCAGACCAGCGGCTTCCAGGAGCTCGGGAGCCAGCCCCTCCACCTGTTGAAGATGCTTCAGAAGGCCATCCCACTCATCCGGCGCATAGCCGAGCTGAAATGACTCCTGGGTGGCGGGGCTGAGACCTCTGGCGTCGCTGAGGTATTTGAGGGCCTCTGCGCCCGTGGGAGCCAGCAACTGGCTGCGAAACCAGCCGGCGGCCAGAGCCAAGGCCCGTTGCAGCTTGTCCCTACGGGAAAGCTGCTGCCGCAGCCGCTCCTGCTGCGGACCATCCACCGTCTCGATCGGGAGCTGGTAACGCCGCGCCAGATCCAGCACAACATCACTGAAGCTCTGGCGTTGAAACTCCATCAGGAACTTGATGGAGTTGCCCCCGGCACCGCATGAGAAGCAGTAGTAGAACTGCTTTGCGGGAGACACCGTCATCGACGGTTTGCTGTCGTCATGGAACGGACAGATCCCGACGAATTCCCGTCCCTTCTTCTTGAGCACCACGTACTCGCCCACCACATCAACGATGTCGGCCCGTTCCTTGACGGCCTCGATCGTTCTTGGGTGCAGGCGGGCATTCACCATCAGTTCATTCTGCGAAGTCGCAGGGTTCCGTGCACCCCGTCATCAGAACACCCATGGCCGAAACGCAGAACGAACAAGCCTGGTGGAACCGGGAATCGGTGCGGGGCAGTCGGGCTCTGATGGAAGGCATCGAAAAGGTGATCATCTGCCCCCGAAGCCACCATTGGCCCTCACCAGAACCACCTACCGCAACGAGTCAAGCAACAGCAATGAAGAGCGACGAACACAAAATTTCATCAAATCAATTAATCAAGTCACCTAATCCACAAAGCAGGACTAAAGATAATTATATCCCTGCCATAGCTTTTCCATTTTATCACCAAATTTATTCAAAATAAAACTATAAGTATCTGAATGCCGGACAACCATACGCCTAACCAGCTCAACAGGCAAATCGATATTCTTTGGCGAGGCATTAATAACACTATCGCATTGAAAATCTTTCAAAGGAATGCCCATAAAATTTAATATGCCACAATAACTTTCCTTGCTAAAAAGACTTTCATAGAAGCCAAAGTAGATTTCGGAAGCATCAAAAACTTTCTCAAGGTTGCCAACAGTGGAAGAATAGCTGGATTTTTTATGCTTAATTCCTGACGAATCCTTTTCAAGAAGATTTTGGAAGTATCGAATTTCGTCAAGCTCTTTCTGCCTTTGAGCCCACAAAGCCCTTTTTTTCATTCGAACCGAAGACCATATCCTCTCCACAGGATCTCGCATAAGAAAAAAGACCCTGATGTCAAACCCCCTTTTCCCAACCCCTTCCCTTATTAGATTGAAAGTTTCTGGCTTGAGAATTGCGTAATTTGGCGTAATATCACCAACCGCTTCAACACATTCATCCTTGAGATAAAGATAGTCGAAGTAGTCAAAATACGTGTCAACATTGTCAATAAATGATAGCTTTAGTGCAGCAAATTTCCTCTTTTTACGACTAGGTCCTTGATTAATGCCAAGCTTTCCATTAGCGTGAAGCCTGGCTAAAGAACGAAATCTCTTTTCTCTCAATCCATTCCTCAAAGAGCCATCTTCCATTTTTTTTCCTCGACTGGGCTCTATAGCATCAAAAATGTGATATTCTTTCGTAAATCCCATATCAATATTATCATTCATCGATAATTGATCGTGGAGCCAAGTAGTTCCGCATTTCTGAGCACCTACACCTAATATGAATATTTTATTGGCCATTTCAATTTTGCATATATGAAATTATAGCTGATGATATCAATTAAATTTGTGCATGTTAGCATGAGAAATGAATTTACAAACGATTACACGGATATTTCCTCCGAGTGAACTCAGCAGAGGCGGTCCAGCAAGCATCAAGAATTCACAAACAAAATGCACCTGGACCAACTCGCACTCGCGTGCGAGTAAATACAAATACTAGGTGAAAACATCACAAAAAACGAAAACAATTTCCCCCACAATAGAATTAGCTGGAAAGCAACGAGAATGAGAGGGCAGTGTCCTGAAGTCCGACCAACAAAAGTTGAAGGAGTTTGTACAGCTCAGAGCATCAATAGAGAGTTGGTGGGCGAGTTTCCTCGTTTGCAAGCCACTCATTCTCAGCTCTCTGGCCTTCAGTCTGATGACGGTCTGCGTCAAGCAGCTGAACAGTCGTCTGCCAGTGGTGGAAATCGTGCTGAGCCGAGCGCTGATCAGCATCGTTCTGACCGGAGTTGGGCTACGCCTCGCCGGGGTTTCTCCCTGGGGCCATCGACGCGTGCTGTTGGTGGCCCGTGGGCTCCTGGGCAGCCTGGCCCTGCTGTGTTTCTTCGAGGCGATTGATCAGCTGCCACTCGCCTCGGCAACGGTGCTGCAGTACACCTACCCCACATTCACGGCCCTAGCGGCGCTGCTGCTGCTTGGCGAACCGCTCCGACGACGCATCAGTGGAGCGGTTCTGCTGGGCTGGATCGGCGTCACACTGGTAGTGCAACCGCAGTGGCTGACGGGAACAGCACAGCCGGCTCAGCTCATCCCTGCCCTGATCGGCATTGCTGGCGCTCTGATGACCGCCCTGGCCTATGTCAGTGTGCGGCGGCTGTCGGAAACCGAACACCCGCTGGTGATCATCCTGTACTTCCCGATGATCTCGGTTCCCTTAACCCTGCCCTGGGTGCTGCATCAGGGGGTGTGGCCCAACGGCATCGAGTGGTTCTGGCTCCTGGGAGTCGGCGTGATGACTCAGCTTGGCCAGATCTGGGTCACCGAAGGCCTGCGCTGTCTGCCCGCCGCCCAAGCGACGTCGATCAACTACGTGCAAGTGGTCTTCGCCGCTGGCTGGGGCTGGCTCTGGTTTGCTGAATCGGTGAATACATGGCAGGTGGGTGGGGGAATGCTTGTGCTGTCCGCCACCCTGATCAGCCTGTCGGCCCGGAGTTAGCTCGACTCGAAGTAGACCTCAGGCCTTGTCCAATCCCAAGGGATAGGTGAGCCAGGCCTGACGGTCATCCGTTCCACCCTTGGGACGGACCAGGCGCCAGCTTTGCCCGTGGGAGCCCCGTTGCAGAAACAGCTCAAACGGGCTGTCCACCTGAACGCGGTCACCGGGCAGCTGCCAATCGAACCGGCCCGAAACCCTCAAGCCCTGCTCATCGCCCAGGGCGAAGCTTTCCTGGTCTTCGACCCGCACACGACTAACGCTGGGGGCGATGGGCATCGGGGTGAGGTCCAGGGAGCTGGCGATAGCCGTCTGGGTGAGCTGAATCTGCAGGGCCAGCGCTTCATTCAATAGAGAGCGTGGCGGTTGGGATCCACTGCAGGCCGTGAGGGAAACCACGATCGACAAAACGCACAGCGCCTGAAGAAACCTTTGCAAGACACGCTTCAAACAAGACACAGGCAATGACAGCTGCGGCAACATGACGCGGTTGGAACCTCTCCCCATGATCGGCTGGCTGCAAGGACGACCGATGGAGTGCTGGACTCAAGGCAACCGTAGCGGCGTTCTGTTGCTTTGCGGTGGTGTCGGGTATGAAGTGCATCTGACGGAGCGACATCAGCAGAGCCTTTCTGCTGACTGCGATCTGAACCTGTGGATTCATCAGGTGCAGCGGGAGGACGGCAGCAGCCTCTATGGCTTTCCTCTCCGTCAGGAGCGGGATCTGTTCAGGCTGCTGATCAGCGTCAGCGGTGTTGGTCCCCAGGCCGGTCTGGCCCTCATGCAGGAGTGCAGGCCACAAGAACTCGTGGAAGCGATCAGCAGCGGAGATCTGCGCCGACTTTGCAAGGCGCAGGGCATCGGCAAACGCACAGCAGAGCGCCTTGCAGTGGAACTCAGGGCCTCCATCGCGGCATTCGCGGGCGTTGATCCAGCTCCCTCCCTGGCTGAAGGAATCAGCTCAGAGCAGATGCCAGAGAGTGGGGCCGACGTCGAAGCAACCCTGGCAATGCTGGGTTACGACGATCTCGAAATCCGTCGCGCCATCCGTGCCATCGCCGAGGGTGCAGATGGCCCCCCGCCTGCCGGAGGCGACCAGGACGCTTGGCTGCGGGTCTGCCTCCAATGGCTAAGTCGCGAATCGGCCTGATCCGTCCCTCGCAAAGGTAAGCTAGTTGTTTGCACTGACAGGGCCGCCCCCCGCGCATGTCGCTTGATACCACCGAGAAGCAGCAGCTGATCAACACCCACCAGACCCACGGCACCGACACCGGTTCGGCCGAGGTCCAGGTGGCCATGCTGAGTGAGCGGATCAACCGTCTCAGCAGCCACCTGCAGAACAACATCCACGACTTCTCCTCGCGTCAGGGGCTGCTCAAGATGATTGGCCGTCGCAAGCGTCTGCTGAGCTACATGCGCAGCAAGAGCGAGCAACGCTACGCCGATACGATCGCCAAACTGGGCATCCGCGGCTAATCGAACTGCCCCATGGCTGAGCAACGCAATGCCCTTCCCTTCGAGCCCAAAGGGTCTGGGAAGGGAAGCAAGCCTGCCTCTGGGGCTCCCAGACAGGAAGCCATCCCTCGGTATGTGGCCGATCGAATGGCGCGTCGTGTCGCTGTGTTCACAGGACTCCCGTCTCTGGCTGGGATGGGAGTTTTTGTTGGCAGCTACGTCGTCGTCACCCGTGGCATCGCCGATATCGCTCCGGGGCTCACACTCGCGGGCTCCGGTTTGTTTTTCCTCCTTGGGCTGGTGGGTCTCAGCGTTGGTGTGTTGACAGCCAGCTGGGATCCCGAACCCGGTTCCCTTTTGGGCTTTGAGAACTTCAAGCCCAATCTTCAGCGGATGCGTGAGTCGATCCGGGCCCAGAAGCAACAGCAGAGGGAATCAGAGCCCTGAACAGTGCTGTTCTGATGAGCTACAGCATCAAGTGAGAACCAGACGCTCGCTGCTACGGGCTTCAAAGGCTTGGTTGCGCAACGATTCGATCGCTGCATCGACGTTTTTAACGCAGAACTGAGGGCCAAGTCGCACGTAGCGAACGGTCTCGCCATGACGCACCTCGGCTACCACAGGCACTTTGACGCCCAACTCATCGCGTTCGGGACGATGTTGGTTCAGGCATTCCCGCAACTTGTGCTGAATGGCGATATCACTGGCCTGATCAGAAGGGAGCTGAACCAGAAGCAGATTGAGCTCATCAACGGCGCGGCAGTCGTCAATGATCAGCTGCACGCGCTCGTCACGCCGATCCACCCCAGCCCATACCAGCAAGCGGGCTTCGGCCATCAGATGATCCGCGAGGCGGGCGTAACTCTTAGGGAAAACAACGGCTTCGCAGCTTCCGGTGAGATCCTCGAGCTGAAGAATTGCCATGCGGTCGCCCTTACGGGTGGTGACCTGGCGCATCTCCGCCACCATCGCAATGGCACTCACCTTTGTTTTATCCGGCTGCTCCTCAAGGGATCCCAGGCCGATGGGCGCCAGCAGTTTCGAGGAGGGCGTGAGCTGTTTAAGGGGGTGATCTGACAAGTAGAAGCCCACCAAATCTTTTTCAAGGCGCAGCTTTTCTGTCGGGGGGTAATCCGGCACCGGAGCAGCTTTGGGGGCATGGCTGAGATCAGCCGGGCCAGCGTCATCGGATGCAGGGGCCATCAAATCGAAGAGATTGCCCTGACCGCTGTCACGGTCCTTGGCCCGTGAGGAGGCCCAGTCGAGCAGCAGATCCAGATCGGCCATCAGCTGGGCACGATTGGCCTGCGGATCCATGGCATCCAGGGCGCCGCAGTGAATCAACGATTCCAGGCCACGACGATTGAGCACCGAAGACGGGATCCGATCACACAGATCGGCCAGGGAGTGAAAGGGCCCATCGCTATCGCGGGCGGCTATCAACTGCCGAATCGCTCCGTCACCAAGGTTGCGAACAGCGGAGAGTCCGAACAGGATTCGATCTCCGTTGGGGGTGAAATCGGTCAGGGAGGCATTCACATCCGGAGGCATCACCTCAATCCCCATTGCATTGCAATTGGAGATGTAGCGCTGCACCTTGTCTGCAGCTCCGGCATTCACCGTGAGCAGGGCCGCCATATAGGCCACCGGATAGTGCGCCTTCAGATAGGCCGTCTGATAAGTGACGGCGCCGTAGGCCGTGGAATGGCTCTTGTTGAAGCAATATTCAGCGAAGAGAACCATCTGATCGAACAGTTCGTCGGCGACCTTTTCATCAACGCCACGCTCTCCAGCTCCTTTGACGAAGATGCCGCGATGTTTCTGCATCTCTGAAACTTTTTTCTTGCCCATCGCTCGTCTCAGCAGATCGGCCTGACCCAGGGAATAACCAGCCAGATCCTGAGCGATACGCATGATCTGCTCCTGATACACCATGATCCCGTAGGTCTCCGACAGGATCGGCTCCAAGATCGCGTGGGCGAAATCAATCGCCTCCCGCCCGTGCTTGCGGTTGATGAATTTGGGAATCAATCCAGCATCGAGGGGGCCCGGTCTGTAGAGAGCGAGGATTGAGGAAATGTCTTCGAGAGAAGACGGCTTGAGATCGCGCACGATCTGCCGCATGCCACTGGATTCCAGCTGGAAGATCCCCTCAAGGTCACCGCGAGCGAGAAGAGCGAAGGTCTCTTCATCCTCCGGAGGGAGCTTGTCGGGATCGACGCGGGTTCCACTGCTGACCTCCACCAGCTCAAGCGTCTTTTCAATCATCGTGAGGTTCTTCAACCCCAGGAAATCCATCTTCAACAGACCCATGGATTCCACGTCTTCCATGAAGTACTGCGTGATGACCTGACCATCGTTGTTGCGCTGCAACGGCACAAGCTCATCCAGAGGGTCAGCGGCAATGACCACCCCGGCTGCATGCACACCAAAGGTTTTATTGGTGCCCTCAATCCGCATCGCCATGTCCACCCAACGCTTGACCGTTGGATCCGACTCGTACTTCTCGCGGAACTCGGGATTGGGTGATTCCTCACCGATCATCGCCTTGAGCTTGGCGGGCTTGCCGCGAACCACCGGGATCAGTTTCGCCAGACGGTCGGCATCGCCATAGGGAATATCAAGCACCCGGGCCACATCCTTCAGAACCGCCTTGGAGGTCATCCGGTTGAAGGTGATGATCTGGGCCACCTTGTCTTCGCCGTAGCGCTCGGTGACGTAGTCGATCACCTCACCACGGCGTTCAATGCAGAAGTCGGTGTCGATATCAGGCATCGACTTGCGTTCCGGGTTGAGGAAACGCTCGAACAGGAGGCAGTTGGTGATCGGATCGATGTTGGTGATCCCAAGGCAGTAGGCGACAAGCGAGCCTGCAGCAGAGCCCCGGCCAGGGCCTACAGGAATGCTCTGTTCCCGGGCAAAGCGGATGTAATCCCAGACCACCAGGAAGTAGGTGGGGAATCCCATCTGCTCCATGATCTTGAGCTCGTGGCTCATGCGCTCGGCGTAGTCGTCGGGCAGAGGAGCATCGACACCGAGCTCGAGGCGATCCCGCAGACCTTGCTCCGTCACCTCCCTCAGGTAGCTGACAGGGGTATGCCCTTCGGGAATCGGGAAGCGGGGCATTTGGTAGCGCCCGAGGATGTCGTAGGGCTCCACCTTGTCGGCCACTTTGACGGTGTTGGCAATCGCCTCCTGGACCACCTCAGGCTCCAGATGGTCACCGAAGAGACACCCCATCTCCTCTTCGGTCTTGATGTATTCGGTTCCCGTGTAGCGCAGTCGCTTCTCATCGGTGATCAACTTGCCGGTGAGCACACAGAGAAGAGCGTCGTGGGCTTCGACGTCCTGCTTGCTCAGGTAATGGGCATCGTTGGTGGCAACAATCTGGATGCCGAGTTCCTTGGCGATTTTGACGATCTCGACGTTGACGATCCGATCTTCCGGAGATCCATGGTCCTGGATCTCGAGGTAGTAGTCATCGCCAAAAACCTCCTGGTACCAGGCCGCCACCTTGCGTG
The DNA here is from genome assembly GCF_900474015.1 of Synechococcus sp. UW106. Taxonomy (NCBI): domain Bacteria; kingdom Bacillati; phylum Cyanobacteriota; class Cyanophyceae; order Synechococcales; family Synechococcaceae; genus Synechococcus; species Synechococcus sp. UW106. Next base: position 183,277 of record NZ_UCNV01000008.1, on the reverse strand, counting down.
CCACATCAGGACGACCACGCAAAATCGCCTGGGCAATCTCGCCACCAAGGCAGGCCGTGGCAATGATCAGCCCCTCGCTGTGTTGCTTCAGCAGCTCCTTGTCGATGCAGGCACGGGAAAAAATGCCGCGTCCCCGCATCCCCCGCAGATGGCTGATGCTGGTGAGCTTGACCAGGTTGCGGTAGCCCGTGGCGTTTTTGGCAAGCACCACCAGGTGGTACCGCTTCTCTTTCTTGGGTTGCGGATCATCAATGGACCCGTTGATCACGTACATCTCATTGCCGATGATCGGCTTGAGATCGGTGCCCTGACAAAGCTTCAGAAGCTCGATGGCGCCGTACATCACGCCGTGATCGGTCAGGGCGATCGCTGGCATGCCTAGTTGCTTCGCCCGCTCCACCATGGCCGGCAACTGCGACGCCCCGTCGAGAAGGCTGTAATCGCTGTGGTTGTGGAGAGGGACGAATGCCATAGGGTCAGATTAGGACCCAACGCAAGATCCAGCGTTCACTGGGAACGAAACACCCCACATGTGGCGGAGCTCAGGGAACCAGAGCGGCTTCAGGGCGTGAAGCGAACACCTGCGCAGCCTGCTCGTACTGGTGCGCCACCTGGAGCAGACGCGGTTCGTCCAAGACATTGCCGATCAGCTGCATCCCAATCGGCAAACCCGCCGCACTGAATCCGCAGGGAACACTGATGGCAGGCAACCCGGCCAGGTTCACCGGGATCGTCAGCAGGTCAGCGAGGTACATCGCCAGAGGGTCATCGGCATGGGCGCCAGCCTTGAACGCGGTGGACGGTGCGGTTGGAGTGAGCAGCACATCAACACTCTGGAACGCAGCATCAAAGTCACGCCGGATCAGGGTGCGCACCTGCTGGGCCTTTTTGTAATAAGCGTCGACGTATCCGGCGGAAAGGGCATAGGTGCCAATCAAGATCCGCCGCTGAACCTCCGCACCAAACCCCTCAGCACGGCTTCGTGCTGTCATCGCGGCAAGGCTCTCGGCGTCGTCCGCACGAAAGCCGTATTTGACCCCGTCGTAACGGGCCAAATTGGCAGAGGCCTCCGACGGCGCAATCACGTAATAGGTGGCGATGCCGTCGTTGAAACGGGGGCAGCTCACCTCCACCAGCTCAGCGCCAAGAGCCTCCAGCTGAGCAGCAGAGGCCTGCACCGAAGCCTTGACCTCAGCATCGAGGCCTTCGGCATCGAAGCACTCCTTGATCACACCAACCTTGAGACCCTTGATGGGCTTGTTTAGGCCGGCACTGAAGTCCGGCACAGCCGCATCAAGGCAAGTGGAATCACGAGGGTCGGGCCCTGCGATCACCTGAAGCAGTTCGGCCACATCAGCCACACTTCCTGCAAAGGGACCCACCTGATCCAAGGAACTGGCAAAAGCCACCAGACCCCAACGACTGACGCGGCCGTAGGTGGGTTTAAGACCCACAACGCCACAAAACGACGCAGGCTGACGGATGGAGCCTCCGGTATCGGACCCCAGAGAAGCAACGCAACTCCCTGAAGCGACGGCCGCAGCACTGCCACCGGAGCTTCCGCCCGGTACATGGGCTGTGTTCCAAGGGTTTTGAGTCGCACCAAAGGCCGAGGTTTCCGTGGAGCCGCCCATAGCGAACTCATCCAGATTCGTCTTACCCACCAGCACACCTCCGGCTTGCCAAAGCCTTTCGGTCACTGTTGATTCGTAGGGAGGCACAAACTGTTCCAGCATGCGGCTGGAGCAGGTGGTGCGAACACCTTTGGTGCAGAGGTTGTCTTTAACGGCCAGTGGCAATCCAGCCAGAGGGCCGAGGGTCTCTCCAGCGGCCCGTGCTTCATCGATGCTGGATGCATCAGCACGGGCTTTTTCGCTCGTCACCTCAACAAAAGCATTGAGAGACGGCTCAGAGTTTTCGAGCCGCTTGAGGTGTTGATCAACGAGCTCACGGGAGGAAATCTCACCGCTCTGCAGTTGCTGACGCCACGCGCTGATCGTCATGTCCCTGCGATCCATTGCAGGAAGGACGCTATCAGCCGCTTGATCAGCCCTCAGCGGTGATGGTGAGGGGCTCGGAGCGACGGGTCCGCAGCAGGGAGTGGCTGATCGACTGGGGTTGCTCAGACTTGACGTCGTCAAGGAAGGAACTCAGCTCGTTTTCCAAACCTTTGCGGGTGACAAACGGACCAAACCAGTAGGTCACATCGGGACCAGATGTCTGAATCCGAGCCCACCAGGCGACCCCAAGGCCATTGGCAAGGCTGCGCAGCGGCCGGATCAGGGGACTCATGGGGGGGTAGAAAGACCTAAAAGCATTGTGCCTCGCGAACCGGCAAAACCGAGCTGTTTTCAGGGAGATAGCTGGATATTCTGATCGAACTCCGGCGCAGCAACTTGTTGAGACGGATGGAGATCCAGATCAATCCGTTGGTCAGGAACCTTCTCCACGGGTTGTTCAGGCGGTTCAGACGCCTCAGTGGACGTCTCAACCCCAGCGAGTTGGGGGCGTCGAATCGGGGGTGACGGCGCCTGGCCGTGAATGTCCTTCATCCAGTTGCGTCGCGCCACCTCATAAACGCAAAGTGCCGTAGCAACGGATGCATTCAGGCTTGGGGTAATGCCCCGCAGCGGAATGCGGACCAACTGATCGCAGTGACGCCGGGTCAAAAGCGACAAGCCCTGGTCCTCTGACCCGGTGACCAGCACCAATGGGCCACTGAGATCAACATCCGTGAGGGTCACGTCCCCTTCTGCCGCAAGGCCCACCACCCTGTATCCCGCATCCTTGAGCTTTTCCAAAGACCGGTTGAGGTTGACCACACGCGCGACCGGAAGGTGTTCAAGAGCGCCGGCTGCCACTTTGGCGGCCGAACCGGTTAAACCAGCACTCCGTCGCTGAGGAATCACCACACCATGGGCTCCCATCGCCTCGGCGGAACGCACGACAGCACCGAGATTGTGGGGGTCCGTGACACTATCCAAAGCCACCAATAAAGGGGGTTCCCCGAGATCCGAACAGCCATCGATGAGGCTTTCGAGATCGAGGGTTTCAGCCGCTGCCGTCTGAAGGGCAATGCCCTGGTGAACGGAACCACCTGTGATCTGTCCAAGCCGAGCCCAGGTCACCTCTTCCACCAAGACTCCAGACGCCTTGGCATCGCGCAAGAGCTGGAGAAATTTGGCCGCACTGCGCATCTCCGGGGTGCACCAAATGCGATGAATGGGTCGTCCTGCCTCCAACGCGGCTTGGGTGGCATGGCGCCCCCAAATCAGATCATCTGCCGGAGGTGTGGCTGCTGCGGCCTCCGGTGCTGCATCCAGTCGCTGGGAACGGCCATTGTCGTAGCGCGATCGGGGGCGCTGGGACGGCTGGCGCCGTTCATCCCCGGAGCGACGACGGTCACCGTAACGATCATTCCGATCCCGAAATCGTCCGGGCCCTGAACGGTCGTTCTGAGATTCCGTACGAAAAGCATTCTGATCCCGGTCGAAGGAACGGGATCGATCCCCGAATCGCTCTCTGGGGCGATCATCAGATCGATTGCCGGGTCGATCTCCGAATCGCTCTCTGGGGCGATCACCGGATCGATTACCGGGTCGATCTCCGAATCGTTCTCCAGAACGATTGCCGGGTCGGTCTCCACCCCGAGGACGCTCCCAGCCCTCATCCCTCGGCGCTCGTCGGTCGCGAAAACTGCTGCCATCTCGACCAGGTTTGGCGTAAGGCGAACGACCGCCGTCGGAACGACGATTGCTTGGCATGGGACGACCGTTGCCAGAGCGCCCCACCGAGGAGCGACCAGCGGATGGACGTCCACTGGGAGGCCTGCCTCCTGGTGGTCGTCCACTGCCACTCCCTCCTGGCCCCGAACGACCATCGCGGGATGGGCCGCTGGAGCGGCGTTCAAAGCGAGGGCTCATGGTGTGCGAGGCAACGTTATGGGTTGGATCCGGCTTGCTCCAGGTGATCGAAGAGCTCAGCAAGCCGGGCTGGATTGTTCAGAAACAGCCAGCCAACCATTGTCTCAAACCCCGTGGCCCGTCCATACACAGCGGCATCGGCTCGACGCGGACCACGGCCTGCACTGTTGCGACCCCGACGAACCAGATCGAGTTCCTGGGAGTCCAGGAGTTGACGGTCTTCCAGCCAAGTCAACAAACGGGATTGGGCATCGGCTCGAACATCGGCCACAACAGCACGATGCAAATGGTCGGAACGGCCGGGTCTGGCTCCATGGCGGAGCCGTTGATGAAGCTCCCAGACGGCATCTCCGATCCAAGCCAGCTGCAATGGGCCCAACTGATCGTTCAGACCACTGGGTGACTGATTACGAATCCAGTCGCTCAAGCGGCCAATTGGTTCAGAGCTGTCGGAAGATCCTCCACCAGATGGAGAAACTCTTCGAGCCGCACCAACTTGATCGTCTGCGTCACACGGGTGTTCCCCACAAGGAGAAACGAACGTTTGGCATCCGTGCATTGTTTGGCCAACTGCACCAGGGCGCCAAGACCTGATGAGTCGAGAAAATCGATCTTGCTTAGATCGAGAACAGCTGGAAGCTTGTTGGCTTTCAAAACATCGGCCACGTACTCCATGAACTGCTTCTCGGAGTACGCATCCAGTTGGCCGGTGAAGTGAAACACCAAACAGCAATCCTTCTGTTCAAATCCGCCCCGTAGAGAGACGGTCAGTCGCTGCAGTTCGCTGATGGGATCAAGCCCCCCAGGCATCATCGGCACGAAGTGTAGTGATGCTGAGCCTGGGCAACCACCTCATCAACGGCGATCGGCCATGAGCGTCACAAAGCGGGCGAAATGATGATCCGCGTCATGCGGTCCAGGACTGGCTTCCGGGTGGTATTGCACACCAAAAACGGGCTTGTGACGGTGAGCAATGGCCGCCACGGTTCGGTCGTTCAGATTGAAATGGGTGACATCAATGGCGTCGGCATCCAGAGATTCGGCAGAGAGGGCAAACCCGTGGTTCTGACTGGTGATTTCAACCTGCCCCGTGGTGCCACAGGGATGATTCAAACCACGATGGCCATAGGACAGCTTGAAGGTCTTGCCGCCGAGTGCCAGGCCGAGAATCTGATGGCCCAAACAGATCCCAAACAGCGGTAGATCGGCCTCCTCCAAGAGAGTCTTGGCCAGGGCAATCCCATGGCTCACCGCCGCAGGGTCTCCAGGACCGTTGGAGAGAAAGACACCATCCGGACGATGGGAACGAACCGTGGCCAGATCGGTGTCTGCAGGGAGAACAGTGACGTCACAGCCATGGGCGACCAGGCGATCGAGAATGGCGCGCTTGATGCCGAAATCGATGGCGACAACGCGGAAGGGGGCGTCACTGCGGCGCTGCAGGCGCTGATCGAAGCCAACACTGCAGGCTTGATTCCACTGGTAGGGCTCACGGGTGGTGACGCGATCCGCCAGGTTCAGTCCTTCCATCGAAGGCGCCTGCTTCAAGAGCTCAAACAACTGCGCAGGTGTCTTGCCGTCACTGCTGATCACACCATTCATGGCACCGACCTCGCGCAGATGACGCACCAGCGCACGGGTGTCTACACCGCTGATACCCACCAGTTGATGGCTCTGCATCCAGGTGTCGAGAGTCTGTTCGCAACGCCAGTTGCTGGGCGACGGCGCCAGCTGGCGTGCGATCACACCAAGGGCGTGGGGACGATCGGCTTCCTGATCGTCGGCATTAACCCCGGTATTGCCGAGTTCGGGATAGGTGAAGATCACCAGTTGTCCGGCATAGGAGGGATCCGTCAGCACCTCCTGATATCCGGTCATCCCGGTGTTGAACACCACTTCACCGATGGTTGTACCGCGATGGCCAAAGCCGACACCGGTCAGAACCGTGCCATCGGCAAGGACGAGATAGGCCTTGTCTGATGGGGAGTCGGGCATCGGAGGGCCGCCGAAGGGCATCAGTCACTCATTCTCCATCTCCATCGGACAGGGCATCCCGCAGAGCGACAAGCTTCTCCCAGGCCTTGCCCTCTCGCAGAACCGTCATGGCCTGTGCAGCCGCCGCCGTCAGATCGGTTTGCAATCCAGCGGCCCAAAGCACCAATGCCGTGTTGAAGGCAACCACCTCCGTTTGAGCGAGCGATCCATGCCCTTGCAGAACATCTCGCAGGATCTGCTGATTCACCGAGCAATCACCACCACGCAGCAAATCGAGGCCGGCACCTGTCAGGCCCAGATCTTCAGGGCAGACCTCCTGGCTGCTGATGCCCCCCGATTCGATCAAACGCAAGGCGTTGGGGCCAGCCAAGGAAGCCTCATCGAGACCGCCAGCGCCGTGAACCACAACGGCACGGGTCAATCCCAACTGCTGGAGGGCACCTGCCATGGGATCGAGAAGCTCCGGACGGGCCACACCAAGAACCTGGGCCTGGGGCTGCAGTGGGTTGACCAGTGGACCCAGCAGGTTGAACACAGTGCGAACGCCCAGACGGCGTCGTAATGGAGCCAGATTCACCAAGGCGGGGTGCCAGGCCGGAGCAAACAAAAAGGTGACACCGGTTCCAGGCAGAGCCTCCACCACCTTGTTTAAGGGTGCCTTGAGGTTGAGACCGAGCCCTTCAAGAACATCGGCTGAGCCCACCTTGCCACTGGCGCTGCGGTTGCCGTGCTTCGCCACATTCACTCCACAGGCGGCGGCGGCAAAGGCGACAGCAGTTGAGATATTGAACGTGTCTGCACCGTCACCACCGGTGCCACAGGTGTCGACCATCGCCAAATTGGGCCGGGCGCAGGGAAGTGGGCACGCTTCCCTCAAAACAGCTGCCATGGCTGCAAGCTCATCGGCCACCATTCCCTTGGCTCTCAGACCAGCGAGGAACGCCCCTGTTTGAACGGGCTCGAGCTCCTCGGCCAGCCAGGCATGCATCAGGGCGGTGGCCTCATCGGAGCTGAGGTGGTTGCCCTGCAGCAGGTGGTCCAAGCGAACCGACCAAGAGCGCGTGTCTGAGGACATGGAAGAGAAGCTGGCAGTAAAAAACCCGGGTGCGAGGCACGCCGGGCCAGGTGATGGGGACGTCTCCACTATCCCTCAGATGAGTGGCGGACGACCAGCGGTTCAAGACGGATGCCTAGGTTGGCGGCCCAACGGGACCCACGAGCTCGCATGGCTGCCCTACGTCTCGACTTGATCGGCCGCTACTTGCGCCCCCATCGACGCACCGTCCTGCTGGGAGCCATTGCACTGGTTGTGGTCAACATCCTGCGGGTGACGATCCCGATGGAAGTCCGCAGCGTCGTGGATGAGCTGCAAGAGGGATTCAGTTACGCCGGGGTCCTGCGCCAAGCGGGATGGGTCGTGCTTCTCGCGAGCACCATGGGGGTCATTCGACTGGTCTCGCGCCAACTCGTCTTCGGCGTGGGCCGGCAGGTGGAAGTGGAGCTGCGTCAGCGCTTGTTCGAGCACATGCTTCGCCAGGAACCCGATTGGATTCAGAGCAAGGGCAGTGGAGAGGTGATCAGTCGCGCCACCAGCGATGTGGAAAACATCCGGCGCCTGCTCGGATTCGCGATTCTCAGCCTGACCAACACGCTGCTGGCCTACGCGCTCACGCTGCCAGCCATGTTGGCGATCGATCCATGGCTAACCCTGGCCGCCGTCGGTCTGTACCCCGTAATGCTCAGCACGGTGAGGCTGTTCGGCGGGCGCATGATGCGTCAACAACGTGCGCAGCAGGAAGAACTATCGGCGCTCAGCAATCTGATTCAGGAGGATCTGTCGGGCATCGGAGCCATCAAGATCTACGGCCAAGAGGCTTCGGAACAGGATGCCTTCGCGACGCGAAACCGCCGTTATCGCGATAGCGCCATTCGTCTGGCGAGAACACGGAGCACCTTGTTCCCTCTGCTTGAGGGGATTTCGTCCATCTCTCTCCTGTTGCTGCTGGCCATCGGCAGCGGTCAGCTCGAATCCGGTCGATTGAGCATTGGTGGCCTGGTCGCCCTCATTCTTTATGTGGAGCAACTTGTATTCCCGACCGCACTGCTGGGATTCACCCTCAACACCTTTCAGACCGGACAGGTCAGCCTCGAGCGGGTGGAAGAGTTGCTCCGACGCGAACCGAAGATCAAAGATCCAGAGCAACCCACCGATCGACCTCATCCGACGAACCAACGCAGGGGTCGCTTTGAAGCCCGTGACCTGACCGTTCAATACGAGTGTGCTGAGCACAACACGCTCAACGGCCTGAGTTTCTGCATCGAGCCGGGAGAGTTGGTCGCCGTTGTTGGTCCGGTGGGATGCGGCAAGACCACCCTGGCTCGCTCCTTCGGGCGCATGGTTCCTCTCGAGCCCGGGAAGCTGTTCCTGGATGGGGTGGATGTAACCCAGATGCCCCTGCAGGAGTTACGCCGTGATGTGGCGATTGTTCCCCAAGAGGGCTTTCTTTTCACCAGCACCCTGGCGGACAACATTAGGTATGGCGACCCTGCAGCCACAGATCAACGGGTTGAGCGGGCAGCAGGCCAGGCCCGTCTCGCTGATGACATCAAGGGATTTCCAGATGGCTTCGAAACGATCGTTGGGGAACGCGGCATCACGCTGAGTGGTGGTCAGCGTCAACGCACAGCGCTCGGACGTGCCTTGCTGATGTCGGCCCCGGTGTTGGTTCTCGATGACGCCTTGGCGAGTGTCGATAACAACACCGCAGCAGCCATTCTCGATTCGATCCGGGCGCAGGACGATCGGACCATCGTGATGATCAGCCATCAACTTTCTGCAGCCGCTGCCTGTGATCGCATCCTCGTAATGGAGAGCGGGCGCATCGTGCAGCAGGGACACCACAGCGCGTTGATTCAGCAACCTGGGGTCTACAAGCGACTGTGGGAGCGTCAGCAGGCGGCGCAACAGCTGGATGCGATGGCTTCCTGAAGAATCTCCGAGCTGTTTCTGACAATCGCCGTGTCCATGGCTTAGCTGTGGTGACGGCAACTTCTTCCATGAACAGCGGATCCCCCTTCGCGGTGCGCTGCACGCTCACCTTTGGTGACATCTACGGGCAGGTGCTGGCTTGGATGGCAGTGATTTTTGTGAGCTTGGCCTCTGGTCTCGCGCTGATGGGGTCATCGCGCCCGGTGTTTGCGCTTGTAGGTGTGGGACTCATCCTGGTTCTCAGCCTGCCTTTTCTCCTTTTTGCATTTGTCACAACGCTGCTGAACCATATTCAACTGGAACCACAAACACCCAAAGCTTCAGAGAGCTGAAAGCGAAAGCCTCAATTAAATCCACAAACATCGACACTGCTTCGCTACTGAACAAGCAATGAGAAGACGATAAACCACGATTTTCAGACTATTTTGATGCCTTCAACAACAGACCCCTGAAGACATTTTTAAGCGAGCAATCCCGAACGGCCTTCCGTTGATCTGCCGCCAAGCTAATAACAAATTCATCCATTCGTCAAAGACGCAACGGTCAGCCGACATTCTCCACATCAAATTTTGAGCACATCAAAAAACGTGTGATCAATGACATCAATCTGATAACCAGTTCTAAGCAGACACAAATCTGATTTCAAACGGATTCAAATTCACCGCCCGCTCGTTTCTCTCAAACCAAGCTGGTTCTTGCCGGAGGGATTTCATCTCTATAAGGGCATCCAGCCACGACGAATCTTTGATGTGCCGAAGCATCACGCCGTTGAATCAGCTGCCTAAGATTGGCTGATCGACGGAATCAACATGCTGCCCTCTTGGTTGTCTCCCCGCGGCGGCGCTGAATCATCTGCACCGACAACGCACGCTGTTTTGGGGACACCGCTCACTGCCCCATTGATGGCGGACCAAGAGGAGGCGATCTTTGCTTGCGGATGCTTTTGGGGAGCTGAAAAAGGGTTTTGGCGGCTGCCGGGAGTCGTGACCACTGCCGTGGGCTACGCGGGCGGTCAAACGGAGCAACCGACTTACAACCAGGTCTGCTCCGGCAGAACAGGGCACACAGAAGTGGTCCGCGTGGTTTGGAGTCGCCCCGCTCTGGACTTCAGCGACCTGCTGAAGCTGTTCTGGGAATGCCACGACCCCACCCAGGGCAATCGGCAAGGCAACGACACCGGCACCCAATACCGATCAGCCATTTACACCTTCAACCCGCTGCATCTTCAACAGGCCCAGGCCAGCCGAGACGCGTATCAAGTCGCCCTTTCCGCCAAGGGCTATGGCGCCATCACCACCGAAATCCTGGCGGATCAAACCTTTTACTTCGCCGAGGAGTATCACCAGCAATACCTCGCCAAACCGGGAAGCCGCCCCTACTGCTCCGCAATGCCAACCCAGACGCTGCTCGGCGACTTCGAAGGCTCCAACTACAAACTCCCGAAGCAGGTTTGGGACAAGTACGACTGGTCCATCAGTCACTGCGTACTCCGATCCGACAACAGTCCGATCGCGCTGACCTAAGGAGATCCAGCTCCTGCACGGCCGCAAACACGCTGCAAAAAAACAGTCGTTTCGGCCAGGATGTTCAAGAGCCCAATCAATGGCATGCCCGAGCCCTTGTCTGATCGGCAGGTGATCCTGGCCATCGCCCTCACGCTGATTTTGGTTCTCGGCCTGATCCTCGGCAGTGTCTCCCTCAACCGAGAGCAGCAAGCTCCATTTCTCTGGCGGGAGACGCCTCAACCCAAAGTGACACCATTGGCAATCTGACCACCTGCCCAGAAGCAGATTGCCCTCTAGTGCGATCGTGGATGCAGAGGGACCCCTCCGATCTGCAGTGAGTGCGCGGCCTGATCCATCCGAGCAGCGACAACTGCATCCTCTGCCCAGAGGGCTGGTTGAGCTCTACGGCTTGATTGCCGTTCTTGTTGTGCTGATCCCTGAGTGGTTGGCGGATGGAACTCTGAATCTTGGCCAAGCCAAAGGCCCTGCGGCACTCCCCATGCGGTCCAGGGCTTGGCGCACCCTTCCGGAACTCCGTTTGGCCGCGATGAGCTTGGCCGAGCTCCGTAAGGCCGCCTCAGAACTGCGTCTGTATCACTACGGATCAGCAAGTCGAGACAAGCTCACCACTCGGTTGCTTCGACGACTCAGACGCCGGGATGCACTGTGATAACTTAAATCTGACGGGGCGTGGCGCAGCTTGGTAGCGCACCACTTTGGGGTAGTGGGGGTCGTGGGTTCAAATCCCGCCGCTCCGATTTCAACCGTTTTTTTCCCCCACCTGAAACCCAATGTTTCAGGCTCTGAGCCGGCAAAAATGCCGGCTCTTTTTTTGTGATCAGCGATGGCCCGTGCCGATCACCACGAGATGCCTGGAAGCATCGATCTGGAGCCATCTTTCATCACGCAATTGGCCCAACACACGGGTGACAGTCACCCGTGTCGTGCTGAGTGCACTGGCGATCTCCTGATGGGTGAGCCGGAGATTCAAGCGCAGACCATCCTCACAGGGCTCACCAAAGTCTTTGGCAAGCAACTCCACAAAACCCCGGACCCGTTCTTCAACGCGGCGCAAGCCCAGCAAAGCCAACATCGATTCCGCCTGGCGGTAACGGGCCGTCATGGCCTTCGCCAAGGCGAGAGCCAACTGCGGTGACTGCTCCACTTCAGCCAGATTGCAGCAGAGCAGGTCGCAATCCGTCAGCGCGACAGCGTCATAGGCCTCCACATTGGTGAAGGCAGCACCAAAGGGTTCATTGGGCCCTACAAGGCCAAGCACCAGTTCATCCCCATGAACTGAAACGGCACCCAGTTTCACCATGCCGCGCACCACAAACCAAACGCTGTTTTTCAGGAGTGGAATCAAACTCCCTGATGTGAGATGAACGACATTGTTTTTCTGATAGCTGCCTTCAAGAAAGGTCTTGAAGCCAAGAGCTGTTGAACACAGATCAGAGGAAGGAGTAGCAAGCATTTGCAATTCCATAAATCCACGAAAACTGTATTGAGGACAACATCGATCCCCAACAAAGAGGAGGGAGAGGTTTGGTTAAGAGGGCTCTAACATTTATTCAAAGTGCAGATCATCAAAAAAGGGCCCCGAAAGGCCCTTATAAATTTGGTTTTAAAAAAACCGACTCAAGCCAAGATCACTGACCAATCTTTTTGACTGCGGCCTTTGATTTGGCCAGGATGTCGCCCTTCAGAGGAACAAAGCCAAGCGAAGAAGCTTTGCTCTGAGCCTGGCTGCTCAACATGTAGTTGAAGGCATCCTGCACCACTTTGGCATTCTTGCCGTTTCCGGTTTTGTAGGCCAACACCCAGGTGAGGGTTGCGATGGGGTAAGCGCCTTTGGCGGTGGGGTTGGGGTTCTTGCCAGCCAGGTTCTTGTCGAGGCTGATGCCGTTGAGGGCCTTGGCACCTGCAGCAACAGAGGGCTTGAGGTACTCACCAGCCTTGTTCTGGAGAGCGGCGGCAACCACCTTGCCTTTGATGTACGACTGGTTCACATAACCAATCGCGCCTTCACGGCTCTTGATCAGACCGGCCACACCCGAGTTGCCCTTAGCGCCCACACCAGCAGGCCACTTGACGGATTTACCTGTGCCGAGGGTCCAGGTCTTGGAGAAGGCCTGCATGGAATTGGTGAAGGCCTTGGTGGTGCCGGAGCCATCAGAACGATGCACCCAGGTGAGAGTGCCGGCTTTGCAGCCCAGCTCTTTCCAGTTTTTAACCATGCCCATGGCGACCTTGACGGCCTGCTCCTGCGTGAGCTTCAGGTTGCAGCCAGGCTTGTTGTAACCGAAGGCAATCGTTCCACCCACCATCGGGATCTGAACGACACCACGGCCGACCTTGGCCATGTCTTTCTTCTTCATCGGATCATCCGATGCGCCGAAGTTCACGGTCTGGTCGATGAAGGCTTTACGGCCGGAACCGGAACCAACGGCCTGGTAGTTGACCTGAGGGCCACCCGACTTGGCCAAATCGGCAAACCAACGCTGATAGATCTTGGCCGGGAACGAAGCACCAGCTCCGTTCAACTTGGGTGCAGCGGAAGCGGACATACCTGCTCCCAGAACAAGCAGGGAGGAGGCGAGAAGGGCCTGTTGTGCGATGCGCATCACAACCGAAAGAGAAAGGAGGCTGTAGTAACCAAGACTTAATCGGAACCCCGACCAACTGTCGTTATGCGCCCATTAACGCTGGTTAAGGTTCCCCTAAAAACTCTTTAAACCATCAAAAAAACCCCGATTTGGATGATCCAAACCGGGGCAAAAATCCACCAAACCAATGGTTTGAGTTCAGGGCTGAATGCCCTCCACCGCGCTGCGGGATTTTTCGAGGATGGTTCCCCGGAGAGGAACAAAGCCCAAGGCCGCTGCCCGCTCCTGGGTGGAGTCTTCCAGCATGTAGTTGAAGACCTCACGCACAGCGTCGGCCTTCGTGCCATTGCCCGTGGCGTAGGCCAGCACCCAGGTGAGCGTGGCGATGGGGTAGGCACCAGTGGCCTCGGGGTTGGGATTGCTGCCAGCCAAATGCTCATCGAGCTCAATGCCGTTGAGGGCTTTGGCACCCGCTTCTACAGAAGGCTTGAGGAATTCACCGGACTTGTTCTGCACCGCAGCAGCCTGCACATTCCCTTTGATGTACGACTGGTTCACGTAGCCGATCGCGCCGACCCGGTTCTCAATCACCCCGGCCACCCCGGAATTGCCCTTGGCACCTACGCCCACAGGCCAGTTCACCGATTTGCCGCTGCCCAGGGTCCAATCGGGTGAGAAAGCCTGCATGGAATCAGCGAAGGCTTTTGTGGTGCCTGATCCATCCGAGCGATGCACCCAGGTGAGCGTGCCCGGTTCACAACCAAGCTCCTTCCAATCGCTAATGCTGCCGATGGCCACCCCAACAGCCTGTTGCTGGGTGAGCTGAAGCTCGCACCCCGGCTTGTTGTATCCGAAGGCGATGGTTCCCCCCACCATGGGGATCTGGACCACTCCCTTGCTCACCTGATTGCGGTCGGCCTCTTTGATCGGATCGTCTGAAGCAGCGAAATCGACGGTTTCATCCATAAAGGCCTTGCGACCCGAACCAGAACCCACCGCCTGGTAATTGACCTTGATCCCGCCCGAGCTCGCTAGCTCAGCAAACCAGCTCTGGTACACCTTGGCGGGGAAGGAGGCTCCGGCTGCATTGAGGCTGGACACACTGGAGCTGCCACCACAGGCGGCAAGACCGACAGCAAGGACGCTCAGGCTTGAGACAGCCAGGGAACGATGTGCCAAAACCTTCGTTGTGATTTTGACCATCCTCCCGCGTCGTGGATCCAACCTCAGAGCGTCGGAACAACGGTGATCGGAACAACAGTGAGACGGGTTGCCACCGCGTAGCAACGCAGCCAGCGGTTCACACGTCTGCGATGGATCGCGGGAACTTCGCCGATCAATTGACTGAGTTCATCAGCGCCCATGCGTCGCAGGGCCCGCACGTCCACATGCCACAGCGCTTCGGCTTCACGAATCAAGCGCGCCCAGGTGCGCACCTGCTGCCATTGGCGCAAGCGAGAGCGAATGGGGCGTTGATGGGGATGCAGAAATGCCGTCATGTCTTCAGAGTGCTGCCTCAGGAAGCACTCTCTGCAAAATCACCCAGACCCTTTCGGAGTGATGAAGCAAATGCGCAGTCTCAGGCGCTAAGGCGATCAGCCTCCAGCTCCACGGGGGCGACAGGAAACTCCAGCTCTGCAACCTCGCGATCACTCAACCGACGGGTCCAAGCACCCTTGATCGGATCGTTCCAGCGGAAGCCGGCCGCTTTGGCCAGATGGCGTTCATCGAACGACACCCGAGCGCGCATCAATTGGCGGGGTTCCAAGCCCCGCTCCAACAGCTGCTCCAGGTCATCGCAACGCGCGAAGACCTCTGCGATGTAGATGCAATCGCTTAGGGCACGATGAGCTGCCCAGACCGGAACGCCATAGGCCAAGGCAAGGTCACGCACCGATGGCCGTGAGCGCAGCTGACGCTCAGCCGGCCAGCGGATGTCCTCCATGGTGCAGAGCCAAGGCGTGGTGGTGGCCGGCACAGAACCAAGACCGAACCACTGGCGATCGAAGGCTGTGTTGTGAGCGACCAGCAGATCAGCCGCGCTGAGCAGATGCTCGAACCACACCAGCGCCTGTTGCCAGGGTTGTGGGCGGCGGGTGACGGCGGCGGGAATCCGGTTAATCGCCTCCGCAGCATTGGATTCAACCGGCAGGAGGAAGGATTGCTGGGCCAGCACCGAGCGACTCGGCACATCGAACAGAATGCAGCCCACCTCAAGACATTTGTCTTGAAGCGGATCCAAGCCTGAGGTTTCGGTGTCAATGATCAGAAGGGTGGAGGGGGAGCCCTCGACCGAATCCTCAGTCCGATCGCCATTGACGGCGGGCACACCGTCTGGCGGAACCACAGCAGGTGAAGCCGGCTCTGAGACCTGAGAATCGGTCGGTGTTGGAGCGGCTTGAGGCTGTGAAAAGCCTGCAAGAAAGTCGAGCTGCTCAGGCATGGCGCGATGTCTCCTCCCGCCCCTGATTCTCACGCCCCGGGCAAGGAGCCTGCTGCCTAGGGTTCACACTCTTCACTTTGCTCGGATGGCCCTCGGGATCGGCGACCGTCTTCCCTCCTTCAGCCTGGAGGATCAGAACGGTGACCTTCGCACTCCCGCCTCGGTGCAGGGCCGTTGGCTGGTGCTGTTCTTCTATCCCAAGGACGACACACCGGGATGCACCGCCGAGGCCTGCAGCTTCCGCGACAACACGGACAGCTTTGCTGCACTCGATGCGGAGGTCTGGGGCATCAGCGGTGATGACGCCGTCAGCCATCGCCGTTTCGCCACCCGCCACAACCTGACGTTCCCGTTGCTGTGCGACCGCAACAACGCCCTGCGACGCGAAATGGGAGTTCCTAAAGCCCTGGGTCTTTTGCCCGGTCGTGTCACCTACATCGTTGATGGCGAGGGGGTGATCCGACACACCTTCAGCAACCTGCTTGATGGCCCGGCCCATGTACGGGAAGCACAGCAGGTGCTTAATCAGCTGCGCGGCTGAGCATGGTCAACTGGCGTCAGCTGGGTCCGATCTGGCAGCTGCGGCCTGCCGAACCAACTGGGCTGATCGAATTCATCGGCGGCAGCTATCTGGCAGCAACACCGCAGCTCAGCTACCGGAGGTTGCTTGAGAACCTTGTTGCCGATGGCCTCGCTGTGCATGCCTGGGCCTACGTGCCTGGATTTGATCATCAGCGGCAGGCCCGCGATGCCTGGAGCGCCTTCCGCTCGGCGCGACGCCAACTAGAGGAGCGATGCGGAGCCCTGGCAAGTCCGCTTCGCCTCGGCCACAGCCTGGGTTGCAAGCTTCATCTGCTGGCCCCCGATGGGGGACGCGGCAGCAGGGCACTGATCGCCCTGAGCTTCAACAACTTCAACGCCGACCGTTCGATTCCGCTGCTCGGCGAACTCGCGCCACGGCTAGGGGTGGACACTGAATTCAGTCCCAGTCCAGCCGAAACGCTTCGCTTGATCGGCCGCCACTATCAGCAGGAGCGGAATCTGGTGGTGCGATTCGGGCGTGATGAGCTGGATCAAAGTGGCGACCTGATTCAGGCGCTGAAACAACGACCCTCGGATTCCAGCTCAAACCTGGAGCTGCCCGGGGATCACCTCACCCCAGCCAGTGCCGGGCTGCGACGCAGCTTTCTCGGGGACTGGGCGGATGACCCCAAACGGGTGGCGGTCATCCGACAGTTGAGCAGAACCATCTGCAGCTGGAGCAGCTGATCCTCTGCGGCCCCGAGCCAATCAGGCCCTGAGTCGATCCAGAACGGAGCGGTCTTCCAGGGTGCTGGTGTCGCCACTGACCTCCTGCCCCGCCGCCAGGGCACGCAAGATCCGGCGCATGATCTTTCCACTGCGGGTCTTGGGCAGGGCATCACTGCAACGGATCTCATCCGGCCGCGCGATCGGACCAATTTCCGTTCCGACATGGGCCCGCAACTCCTTCACCAGGGCGTCATCGCCGTCACGGCCAGCCTCGAGGGTGACAAACGCGACGATTCCTTCGCCCTTGAGGTCATCAGGTCGTCCCACCACTGCCGCCTCTGCCACAGCGGGGTGACTGACCAGAGCCGATTCGATCTCCATCGTGCCGAGGCGGTGGCCCGAGACGTTGATCACGTCATCGACGCGACCCATGACCCAGAAGTAACCATCTGCATCCCGGCGAGCGCCATCCCCAGCGAAATAGAGATAAGAGCCATCGGCAGGACGGATGTGTTCCCAGTAACTCTCGCGGAAGCGTTGGGGGTTGCCGTGCACGGTGCGCATCATCCCGGGCCATGGGGCACGCACCGCCAGATAGCCGCCTTCATCGGCACCACAACTGTTGCCTTCCGCGTCGATGATGTCGGCCTGAATACCCGGCAGAGGCAGGGTGGCGGAGCCTGGCTTGGTGGGGGTTGCTCCCGGCAGAGGGCTGATCATCACTCCACCGGTTTCGGTCTGCCACCAGGTGTCGACGATTGGACAGCGATTGCCTCCAATCACATCGCGATACCACATCCATGCCTCCGGATTGATTGGTTCGCCGACCGTGCCCAAGAGGCGGAGGCTGCTCATGTCGAACTGATCAGGAACGGATCGACCGTTCTTCATGAAAGCCCGGATCGCTGTAGGGGCCGTATAGAAGATCGTGATCCCATGCTTTTGAATCAACTCCCAGAAGGCGCCGGGCTTGGAGGGGCGCGGTGCGCCTTCATACATCACCGTCGTTGCACCGTTCGATAAGGGGCCGTAAACGATGTAGCTGTGGCCGGTGATCCAGCCCACATCGGCGGTACACCAGAAGACATCCTCATCACGAATGTCGAAAATCCACTGGAAGGTGAGGTGGGCCCAAAGGTTGTAGCCGGCGGTGGTGTGAACAACACCCTTGGGTTTGCCCGTGGAGCCGGAGGTATAGAGAACAAAGAGGCGATCCTCGCTGGCCATGGGCTCAGCGGCGCACTCGGCACTCTGGCCCTCCACCAGGTCATGCCACCACTGATCGCGACCGGCGACCATCTGCACGTCCTGCTTGGTGCGCTGCACAACGAGCACTCCGGTAACAGAGGGGCAGGCACCATCGGCAAGAGCCGCATCCACCGCGGGTTTAAGCGACACCGATTTGTCCTTGCGGAAGCCGCCATCGGCGGTGATCACCGCTTTCACCTCACCATCGTTGATACGGTCCCTGAGGGCTTCAGCCGAAAAGCCACCAAACACCACTGAATGGGGTGCGCCAATGCGAGCGCAGGCCAGCATTGCGATCGCCGCCTCAGGCACCATCGGCATGTACAGCGCCACGAGATCGCCTTTGCCGATCCCCATGGCCTTCAGACCGTTCGCGGCTTTACAGACCTCAGCGTGCAATTCCCGATAGGTGAACCGGCGTACATCGCCCGGCTCCCCTTCCCAAATCAGCGCTGTTTTCTGTGCCGTTGGCCCGTCGAGGTGTCGATCCAGGCAGTTGTAGGAGAGGTTGGTGGTTCCTCCCTCAAACCAGCGGGCGAAGGGGGGATTTGACCAATCGAGCACAGTTTCGAAGGGCTCGAACCAGTGGAGTTCACGGCGGGCGGCATCGCCCCAGAACGCATCAGGATCGTCTTGGGCCGCATCGGCCATCGCCCGATAGGCATCCAAACTGCCGATGCGGGCTTTGGCGGAGGTGTCTGCTGGCGGCTCAAACACCCGCTGCTCCTGCAGGACGCTTTCGATGGTGGTGTTGAAGTCGGTCACAGCAGACTGCGCGGTGCATCTCCTCGAAGGGTAAGGAGCAAGACCCCGCTTGATCCATGTCCCGTATCAATCCGTCGGACGATGCATCCGTCGATGGAGCAGACGATTGAGCAGACGATGCGAAAAGATTGAGCTGGGCATCGCCGTTCCGGGATGAAATTGCCACCTGCCGCTTGCCTGTTCGATCTGGACGGGCTTCTACTCGACACCGAACCGCTGCATGGCCGGGGCTGGTCGAAAGCCGCGGCCCATTTCGGCACACGGCTGAGTGAGGCTCAATTAATGCAGTTGAAGGGCCGTCGCCGACTCGACTGCGCAGCCCAGGTGAATGCATGGCTGGCCACACCGGTGAGCGTGGAGGCCCTCTTGGCTGTGCAGCAGCCGATCGTTCGTGCCCTGCTGCCCCATGCCTCCGCGTTGCCCTCAGCTCAGGAGCTGGTAGCGCACTGCCACAGCCGAGGAATTCCCATGGCTCTGGTCACAAGCAGCAGCCGCGTCGCCGTTGAATTCAAAGCACGCCCTCACCCCTGGCTCGAGCAAATCCGGGAACGGGTTTACGGCGATGACCCTGACCTTGCAGCGGGCAAACCCGACCCCGCACCCTTCCTGCTTGCAGCACAGCGGCTGGGGCTCAACCCACAGAACTGCTGGGCCCTTGAGGATTCACAGGCCGGAAGCCAATCGGCTCAACGTGCAGGATGTCAGGTCTGGCTGGTGAATGCATCCGCTTCAAGTGATCCTGACTTCACCACCAATCCCTGTGAGATCAACAGTCTTGCCGTTGTTCTAAGGCTGTTGATCAGTACAGACGGCTGAGAACAAAGTCCGGCAATTCCATCAAGGCTCTCTGGGAGGGAGACTCCGGCAGCCAAGCGATCGATTCACGGGATTCGCGAGCAAACGTTTCGGCAAGTTCTCGGGTGCGTTTAATCGCTTTGGAGGCCCGCACCATCTCCAGCGCTTGGTCAAGATCACCGGGCTCTGAAAACTGACGATCGATCAACGGTTGCAGCGATGGATGCTCCTCAAGGGCGTAAAAGGTGGGAGCGGTGAGATAGCCACTGGCGAGATCACTTGCCGCTGGCTTTCCGAGCTGCTGGTCGCTTCCAGTGAAATCAAGGATGTCGTCAACAACCTGGAACGCCAGACCAAGCTGGCGACCAAATTGATAAAGGTTGTCGAGCTGTAACGGAGAGCAGCCGCTAAGAACGCCTGCAGCGCGGCAACTATTGGCAATCAACGATGCCGTCTTGCAGTAACTCTTTTCGAGGTAGGTCTCAAAGGTCTGAGCTGTGTCGAAGCGGTACAGGCCCTGTTTGATCTCACCATCCGCAAGATCCATGATCACGCGGCTGAGCAGCTTGACCACTTCGAGGTCATCGAGGTTGGCCAGGTGCCAGCTGGCCTGCGCGAAGAGAAAGTCTCCGGCGAGAACAGCGACGCGGGCGTCAAAGCGGCTGTGGACCGTGTCCACGCCACGCCGGGTCGATGCTTCGTCAACCACATCGTCGTGAACAAGCGAAGCGGTATGGATCATCTCTGTGATCTCAGCCAACCGGCGGTGGCGGGGTGAAAGCTCACCCTTGTCGGACAAAGCCCTGGACAGCAGCAGGACAATCCCCGGTCGCAAACGCTTACCGCCGGCGCTGAACAGGTGCTCCGCTGCAGCCTGAAGAATGGGATGACCTGCCCCGATCAGGCTGCGCAGGTCTCCGAGCAGGGTTTCAAGGTCGTTCTCCACCGGTTGGAGTAGCTCGGTGACGGTGCTCATGACTCCCCTCGGCGCCGCGATCCTAGTGGCCCCATGCTCAGTCCTGCAGCAGCTGGAGGCTGACGGCAGGCCGCTGCCCCAGCCAGGGGGTGGCGCGCATCGCGAAGCCATCGGGGTCAGCAGTGACACAGAACCGGCAGCTCTCCAATGAAAACGGGGTTTGGATCTGCGAGATCCGGTCTGGTGGCCCTAGGAGCGCGTCCAATTGACGGGCCACTCCGATAGCCGGATCAATGATCTGGACAGACTCCGGAAGCATCTGCCGCAACAGAGGCACCAGCAACGGGTAATGGGTGCACCCCAGCACGATCGTCTCCACTGAGGCCGCCAGCAAAGGTTCGAGATAAGCCTGCGCCGCTCGGCGCAGGTCTTCAGAGTTCATATCGCCAGCTTCAATCAGTGGAACAAACGCAGGACAGGCCTGCTCAATCACGACCGACCCGGGGTGAAGCGCTTCGATACTGGCCCGATAGGCCGAGGAGGCAACGGTGGCCGGCGTGGCCAGCACACCAACCCGGCGGGTCTCCACCATCGCAGCGGCTGCACCAATCAAACCAATGACCGGAGCCCCGGCCTGGCCCTCAGCCACATCCCTCGCCAAGGCGTTGGTGGTGTTGCAGGCCATCACCACCGTGGTCACCTGCTGGTCACTCAGCCAACCCACCACTTCAGCAGCGATGCGACGGATGTCATCCGGTTGACGATTGCCGTAAGGCACCCGCGCCGTGTCACCGAGGTAGACGCAGGGAACCGCCCCATGGCGTTCAAGCACGCGCCGGAGAACCGTCAGGCCACCGAGTCCACTGTCGAAGAATCCCAGCAGTTGAGGCGTCATCGCACCTCCTGCTTCAGGTAATTGAGAATGCCGGCCGCCAGTGCCAAGGCCAACCGGCGGCGATGGTCAGCGTTCGCAAGACGCGGCGCATCAATCGCTCCAGTGACAAATCCCATCTCCACGAGGGCAGAGGGCATCGTGGTGCGACGGATCACGAAGAAACGACCTCGCCTGACACCACGATTCGGTGTGCCGGGAGACACATCCATCATCTGCTGCTGCAGATAGGACGCCAGGCGTCCAGATCGGGGGTCCGAGAAGAAAAAGGTCTCGATCCCGTTCACATCCGGACGGTTCATGCTCAGCGCATTGGCGTGGATGCTCACAAAGGCGGTTGCCCCTGTTCGATTCGCCAGGGACACCCGCGGCGGAAGATCCACATCCACTTCACTCGTACGGGTCATCCGAACATCCACGCCGCGCGCCCGAAGCAGGTCTGCAACCTGCAGCGACACATCAAGAACCACATTGGTCTCGCGCAAGCCACCAATGCCGATCGCCCCAGGATCTGGACCACCGTGACCAGGGTCGATCACGATGCGATAGCGATTACGGGCGACCGTCGGCAGACCAGAAGGATCGACCGGCGTCCGGGTGGGACGGAATCCACTCGGCGGGAGCCAGGCCGTAGCGCGACCCGTCAAATCGCCTTCGCCAAAGTCATCGAGCCCACGGGTGGGAAGACCGGTGAAGACCAGTTCCCAGCGATCCGGAGCGGTTCCACGCAAACGCAAATCGTTGGGGTTGAGATCCACATCTGGACGGAATTCCACGACCAGACGGGTGGCACCGACGCGGGGCTTACCCAGCCGAATTTCTCGGACGGCGCCCCGACCAGCCAACCGCCGCGGGAACTTCAACTCCCCAGGAATATCAATCCAGACCCGGGTTCCACGACCATCGCTGGCAGCCTGAAAAAAGGCTTCCAACCGAGCGTTCCGGCTCGTGCGCAGCTTGAGCACCCCCTCTTCGGTGAAGGCCCAGGCCGCCAGGGCACTGGCAGCTCTGGCGGGCAAGCCCTGCGTGAAAGCAGTGCACTGCAAGGCCGCGGCCAGAAGCCAGGCCAGTCGTCGGGACGACGCTGGAGGCATGGTGCTCAGAACAGGGCGGGCTGACGATGCCGAAGGCTCGGCATCTGACCCCGAACATGACCGAGGTGATTGGTGTTGACCGGAGCGATGGCTGCTCCAGCCTGAACACCCGCATCGGCAAGGACCGTGCCCCAGGGATCAATCACCAGAGCGTGTCCGTGGCTCTGTCGGCGACCGTGGTGGACCCCCGTCTGCGCTGGGGCAAGCACGTAAGCCGTGTTCTCGATGGCCCTGGCCTGAAGAAGAACCTGCCAGTGGTCTTTTCCGGTGAACGCGGTGAATGCTGCAGGAATCATCAACAGGTCTGCGCCGGCGCCGACGAGATGGCGATAGAGCTCAGGAAACCGCACGTCGTAGCAAATGGACAGCCCCACCTTGCACAGACCGGGAATGTCGACAACAGGAGGTAAATCACGCCCCGGGTTCACCGTTGCCGACTCGCGGTAGGTGTTGCCGTCCGGCAGGTCGACATCAAACAAATGAATCTTGTCGTAACGGCCCAGGAGCATGCCGTCACGGTCGACGAGCTCTGAGCGGTTCAGCGTGCGTGATCCATCACCCACAGGAACAGGAAACCCCCCACCAAGAAGCGCCACCTGATACCGGCGCGCCATGGTCACCAGAAAGCGACTGCACTGTTCAGCCAGCGTTGGGGCCAGTGCCAGGCGCCGGCTGTCCTCCCCCATAAAGGCGAAATTCTCGGGAAGACCAATCAGTTCCGCACCACGTCGTGCGGCCAGATCGATCTGCTCCTCAGCAGCATTGAAATTGAGCTCCGGATCCTGACTGCTCGTCAGCTGAACAGCAGCCGCCAGGAAGTCGCTCACATGAACTGATCAGATCAGCGGATTTTACTGAGGGTCAGGCCGCCCGAAGCACCCCGGGTTCGACCTGTGTCGGAACGACACTGAGCTGATCAAGACCAGCACAGCAGCGGAAATCGCCATCGTGATCCCCCAGGCCAATCAAACGCTGGCCATGGGTCGCCGTGCGAAGGCACGCTTCTGGATCGGATTGCCACTGACGCCAGAGGGAAACGGCAGAGGTGAGTTCATCGTTGGCGGCGTTGCTCCCCGTGGGATCCAGCTCAAGCAACCGATGGGCCAACGCTCCAGCAGCGAGTGAATCTTCTAAGGAATAAGCACCCTCCCAACCGCTGCCGACAATTGCTAGATGGCTGGGTTGTTTCGCCAGCAGATGCTGCGCAACGGCTTCGCGATTCGGAAGCGCCGCCGTCAAAAGTAGGGGGACTTCTTGCACACGATCCAAGGCACGCGTGCCATTGGTAGTACTCATAAACAGACGCTTGCCAGCCACCCGCTCCGGCACGACCGCAACGGGCGAATTGCCAAGGTCAAATCCCTCCAGCATCTTTCCCCCGCGCTCACCAAGCAGCAGACGCGAGTCAGCGGGCCACGCCGCTGAAGCCGCCCGGAGGTCATCGAGGCTGGCGAAGGCCTGCACTGCCTCGGCACCGTTATGCAATGCCCAGGCAATGGTGGTTGTGGCCCGCAACACATCAATCACCACCGCCGCATCAGGGCGAAGGTCCTGCGGCATTTCTGCCGGCACATGGAAGTAGGAGATCTGCATGGCCACGCTGAACACCGGCGTGCGACACAGTACCGAGACCGCCTGCGCGAAGACCGTCATCCCATGGCCCTGTTCCAATCCGGTCCGGCCACCAGAGACCTGCGGGGCTTCCTGAAGCTCCTTGAGGACCGTGGTCAGTTGCGACGGATCACGGCACCTGTAGACCCCGACCTCGAGCTGGCAGCCATTGCCGACCGGGTCCTGAGCCAGGGAGGTCCGGCCTTGCTGTTCGAGAACGTGATCGGCTCCTCCATGCCGGTGGCCGTCAACACCCTCGGCACCGTGGAAAGGGTGGTCTGGAGCATGGGTCTCGAACGGGCTGAACAGCTGGAGGAGCTGGGTTCACGTCTCGCTCTGCTTCAACAACCCAGACCACCCAAAGGCCTCCAGGAGACCAAACAATTTGCCCGCGTCTTCTGGGATCTGGTCAAGGCCAAACCTGACCGCGACCTCACACCCCCCTGCCGGCAGCAGGTGTTTCGCGGCGATGATGTCAATCTCGACAACATTCCCCTGATCCGCCCCTGGCCAGGTGATGCAGGGGGTGTGATCACCCTCGGCCTGGTGATCACCAAGGATCCCGAAACCGGTGTGCCCAACGTGGGCGTCTATCGACTTCAGAAACAGTCGTTGAACACGATGACCGTGCACTGGTTGAGTGTGCGTGGAGGAGCACGCCACCTGCGCAAAGCCGCGGCCATGGGCAAGAAACTCGAGGTGGCGGTGGCCATCGGAGTGCACCCGCTGCTGGTGATGGCCGCTGCAACACCGATTCCCGTGCAGCTGAGTGAATGGCTGTTTGCGGGGATCTACGCCGGTGAGGGCGTTCGTCTGGCTCCCTGCAAAACAATCGACCTGCAGGTGCCCAGCCACAGCGAAGTGGTGCTGGAAGGAACCATCACCCCAGGGGAAGTGCTGCAGGATGGCCCCTTCGGAGATCACATGGGGTTCTATGGCGGTGTGGAGGACTCACCTCTGGTGCGATTCCACTGCATGACCCAACGGCGTGATCCGGTGTTTCTCACCACCTTCAGCGGCCGCCCTCCAAAGGAAGAAGCGATGTTGGCTATCGCGCTGAATCGGATCTACACACCGATCCTGCGGCAGCAGATTCCGGAAATCACCGACTTCTTCCTGCCAATGGAAGCGCTCAGCTACAAACTGGCGGTGATCTCGATCGACAAGGCTTACCCGGGGCAAGCCAAGCGTGCTGCCATGGCGTTCTGGAGTGCCCTGCCGCAATTCACCTACACCAAATTCGTAGTGGTGGTGGACAGCCATATCAACGTGCGCGATCCACGCCAGGTGGTCTGGGCCATCGCGGCCCAGGTGGATCCTCAACGTGACCTCTTCACCCTGGAGAACACGCCCTTCGACACGCTGGACTTCGCCAGCGAACAACTGGGCCTGGGAGGACGACTGGCCATCGATGCAACCACCAAGGTGGGACCCGAAAAAAATCACGACTGGGGCGAACCCCTGAGCCGTCCGGCGGATCTGGAACAACGGGTCAGCGATCGCTGGTCTGAGCTGGGTCTGGATGACCTCGGCGACGACGACCCCGATCCCAGCCTGTTCGGCTACGCCCTCGACCGACTGATTCAGGGCCTGAAGACCGGCCAATAGGATCAGCCCAACGACGTTGCGACCTTGAGCGGCACAGGCCAATCCGATGACCCCCGTGAGCTCAAGGCCGGAGGAAGCCTCCAGGGACGCGTGAAAGTCCCCGGCGATAAATCGATTTCGCATCGATCCCTGCTATTCGGCGCCATCGCCGAGGGCACCACAACGATCGATGGCCTGCTCCCAGCAGAAGACCCCCTGAGTACAGCCGCCTGCCTGCGGGCGATGGGCGTCACCATCAGCCCCATCACCGACGGCGGGATCGTCACCGTTGAGGGCGTGGGCCTGGATGGATTGCAGGAGCCCGCAGAAGTACTCGACTGCGGTAATTCCGGCACCACCATGCGACTGATGTTGGGTCTGTTGGCGGGCCGCGACGGTCGACATTTCGTGCTGGATGGCGACGCATCCCTGCGCCGCCGCCCGATGCGTCGTGTGGGCCAGCCGTTGGCCTCGATGGGTGCTGATGTGCGCGGCCGTGATGGGGGCAACCTGGCCCCTCTTGCGGTCCAGGGGCGACGCCTCAAAGGAACCGTGATCGGTACGCCGGTGGCCAGTGCTCAAGTCAAGTCGGCCCTGCTCCTAGCCGCCCTCACCGCGGAGAGCCCGACCACAGTCATCGAACCGGCGCAGTCCCGCGATCACAGCGAACGGATGCTGAACGCCTTCGGCGCTGATCTGTCCGTGGGCGGCGAAATGGGGCGACACATCAGCGTGCGTCCCGGCGCCACACTGCATGGCCAGAACGTCGTTGTGCCCGGTGACATCAGCTCAGCAGCCTTCTGGCTTGTCGCTGGAGCCCTCATTCCAGGAGCCGATCTCACCATCGAGAATGTGGGGCTCAACCCAACACGTACTGGAATCCTGGAGGTGTTGGAGCAGATGGGTGCACAGATCGACGTGCTCAACCCCCGCGATGTGGCGGGCGAACCTGTCGGCGACCTGAGGGTGACCCACGGGCCCTTGAAACCGTTCCACTTCGGCGAGGAAATCATGCCCCGCCTCGTGGATGAGGTGCCCATCCTCAGTGTCGCCGCCTGTTTCTGCGACGGCGAGAGTCGGATCAGTGGGGCGTCTGAACTGCGGGTCAAAGAAACCGATCGTTTGGCGGTGATGGCCCGCCAGCTGAAGGCCATGGGGGCCGACATCGAAGAGCACGAGGACGGCATGACCATCCGCGGCGGGCGACCGCTCAAGGGAGCCGTGCTGGACAGCGAAACCGATCACCGGGTGGCGATGAGCCTTGGCGTCGCAGCGATGCTGGCCGATGGGGACTCCAGCCTGGCGAGAAGCGAAGCGGCAGCCGTCTCTTATCCCTCATTCTGGGACGAGCTTGAGCGGCTCCGCTGCTGACCTCGGCGCTCTCCGCGTCTACCCGACAGCGGATGGAAGCTTCAGCCTGCACAGTGATCATTTTGGAGAGGCTTTTCACAACTCCGCGGGAGCTCTGAATGAGGCCCGAGCCAAGTTCGTCCAACCTGCGGAGCTGCAGCGCTTCCGCAAAGGCCATGCCCTAAAAATCCTGGATGTCTGCCTAGGGCTTGGGTACAACACGGCCGCCGTTTTGGAGGCCCTTCCGACGGCTGAACCCGTCGTTCAATGGTGGGGACTGGAGCTGGACCGACGGCCCTTGGTACATGCCCTGGACCAGGCGAGCTTCCACTCCCTCTGGCCAGCTCCTGTGCTGGCCAAGCTTGAAGCGATCCGCGACCAGGGCGGCTGGCAGGAGCACAACAGCTGCGGGATCCAGCTCTGGGGGGACGCCCGTCCGATGCTCGAAGAGATTCCTGACGGTGTTCGCTTCGATCTAATCCTTCTGGACGCCTTCTCCCCCCAGCGCTGCCCGGAACTGTGGAGCGAGGAATTCCTGGGAGCCCTGGCGCGACGCCTGGAGCCGCAGGGGCGGCTACTGACCTACAGCCGTTCTGCAGCGGTGCGGGCCAGCCTGAAGCGAGCAGGCTTGCGTTTGTTTTCACTGCTGCCAGCCCCGGGCGAGCGGGCAAGCTGGAGCAGCGGCACCCTGGCCACGCCACCAGACTCCGCCTGTCCGCAGGACGGACCCGGTTGGCGCCCCCTTTCCGCGATGGAGTGGGAACACCTGCAGACGCGGGCGGCCGTGCCGTTCCGCGATCCCCAGGGCAATGCCACGGCTGATGCCATCCTTCAGCGACGCCGCGATGAACAGGAGCATTGCGGCTATGAACCCACCAATGCCTGGCAAAGGCGCTGGCGCGGGGACAGGCCGTCCTGAGCCCGGTAGATTCCGCCCGTCTTCCCCCTGCTCCGCATGCTCGCCGTAGCCGTTCTGGCCGCTGGAAAAGGCACCCGCATGAAGAGCGCACTCCCGAAAGTGCTCCAACCCCTGGCGGGAGCCACCCTGGTGGAACGAGTGCTCACCAGTGCCCGCAACCTGCAACCGGAACGGCGGCTGCTGATCGTGGGACATCAAGCGGAACGGGTGGAGCAGCAGCTTGCCCCGCTCGGAGCCCTGGAATTTGTCCTGCAGCAGCCCCAGAACGGCACGGGCCATGCCGTTCAGCAACTGATTCCCTCGCTGGAGAGCTTCGAAGGCGAACTTCTCGTGCTCAATGGCGATGTGCCACTTCTGAGAAGCGAAACAGTTGAGGCTTTGGTGCAGCACCACCGGGCCAGTGGTGCCGATGTCACTCTGCTCACGGCAAGGCTCGCTGATCCCACCGGTTACGGGCGTGTGTTCGCGGATCCCGACGGACGGGTGAGCGGCATCATTGAGCATCGCGATTGCACCGACGAGCAACGCACCAACAACCTCACCAACGCAGGCATCTACTGCTTCAACTGGAGGGCATTGGCCAACGTTCTGCCAAAGCTCAGCACCGACAACGATCAGGGGGAGCTTTACCTCACCGACACGGTGGCGATGCTGGCGAAGGCCATGCACCTGGAAGTGGCTGACGCCGATGAAGTAAACGGCATCAACAACCGACGGCAACTGGCCCAGTGCGAGGCCCTGCTGCAACAGCGGCTGCGCCACCACTGGATGGACGAAGGCGTCACCTTCATTGATCCCGAAAGTTGCACCCTGAGTGAAGGCTGCAGCTTTGGCCAGGACGTCGTGATCGAACCGCAGACTCACTTCCGCGGTGACTGCGTGATTGGCGACAACTGCCGGATTGGCCCCGGCAGCCTGGTGGAGAACGCGTCTCTTGGGGCCAACGTCAACGTGGTGCACTCGGTAGTGCGGGAGGCCAACGTGGGCAACGATGTCGCCATCGGCCCCTTTGCCCACCTCAGGCCGGCCGCGGACGTCGGCGATGGCTGCCGAATCGGCAACTTCGTCGAGGTGAAGAAAAGCCAGCTAGGTGCTGGCACCAAGGTGAACCACCTCAGCTACATCGGTGACGCCAATCTCGGGGCCAACGTCAACGTGGGCGCCGGCACGATCACCGCCAACTACGACGGGGTGAATAAACACCGCACCGTGATCGGCAGCAACAGCAAAACGGGTGCCAATTCCGTGCTGGTGGCCCCCGTCAACGTCGGGGAACAAGCCACCATCGGCGCCGGATCAACGATCACCAAGGATGTGGCCGATGGAGCACTGGCGATTGGACGCGCCCGCCAGATGACCAAGGAGGGCTGGGCCGAACGAAAGGTCTAGAACAGCTCTCTTACAGCCGTGGCAACAGCGGAATCAACCGCTCCAGGGCAACGCCTCGGCTGGCCTTCAGCAGCAGCACATCTCCGGAGGTCAGCCAGGCCGAGAGGGGAGCAGCTGCTGCTTCCGGGCTAGACACCAGCTGAAGATTGGGCAGCGATGCCGCCACCTCAGCCATCGCCGCCCCCTCCGCACCAGCATCCACAAGCACTAGGCCATCCAACCCAAGCTGAACGGCACGGGCCGCGACCTCACGATGCAACTCGAGGCTGCGTTCCCCAAGTTCCAACATGGTTCCCAGCACGGCAAAACGACGCCCAGGTTGAGCAGCCAACAGGTCAAGGGCCGCCAGAACCGCCTCGGGCGAAGCGTTGTAGGTTTCATCCAGGAGAGTCAACCCACCCTGTTGCAGGCGGCGGTTGCGCCCGCCAGGCACGATCACCTGCATCCCCGGCAACGCCTTGCGGGATACACCCAGCCGATCGGCTACAGCCACGGCCAGCAGCAGATTTCGGGCGTTGTGGCGGCCCTCAAGCTGTAGTGGGAGACGATCGCCACCGATCAGCAACTGATTTCCATCAATGGCACCGATCAGATCGGCATCAGCCAGATCAGCATCGACCTGGGGATCGTCGACAAGGAGCACCCGCAACACGCGGCCGGACCAAACCGCTGCCAGGGCTCTCTCCAGCAGAGGATCACCGGCGGGAATCACCACGGTTCCCTTCGGATGAAGCCCAGCGGTGATTTCACACTTTGCGGCCGCAATCGCCTCGCGACTGCCGAGACGACCAATGTGGGCCGTTCCGATGTTGGTAATCACCGCAAGATCAGGCTCCGTGCAACGGGAGAGACGTTCAATCTCCCCAGGCCCTCGCATGCCCAACTCAATCACCAGGGCACGGTGATCAACATCGGCCTTCAACACCGTGAGTGGCACACCCACGTCGTTGTTGTTGTTGCCTTCACTGGCCTGAATCGGCCCCAGCGGTGCCAATGCCGCGCGTATCAATTCCCGCGTTGTGGTTTTGCCTGCCGAGCCTGTGACAGCCACCAGGGGTTGGGCCAGGGAGCGGCGATGCAGCAAGGCCAACTGCTGATAGGCCAGGAGTGTGTCGTCGACACGCCAGTGCAGCAGATTCGGCGGCAGCGGCTGTGCCCAGCTGCGGTTCACAACAGCGGCCTGACCATGCCGTTCAGGGAGTTGATCGAGGAAGTGATGGCCATCAAAACGCTCACCAACCAGGGGAACAAAGAAATCACCCTCCTGAAGCTGACGGCTGTCGGTACAGACTCGTCCCAAGGGGGCATCGGGTTCAAACGCGCCGCCCTCAGGTGTTCCCCAGGCATCGATCAGCTGACGCAGCGTCAGGGTCATGCCACCAACCCGAGATCAAAGAGGATCATGCCGCCCCCGACCCGGGCCGACCGCCCCAGCAGTTCGCCCTGTTCATTGACCAACTGAAGACTGGAGTAGTCCAGCTCGAGGGCGGATTGCAGCCAGCTGGAGGCGAGGGTCTGACGCTGGTCGACCGCCATCTGCTCCCACACGTCGACGGACAACTCCAACAGCAAGCGATCCTGCTCCGGAACAGGCTTGGCAGAAAGAAGGAGTCGCTCGGGAACAGCTGTGTCCTGAAACAAGTCAAAGAGGGGATCAAAACTGAGTTGGGGCTGGGAAGGCTCCTCTTGTTCCAAAGCCAGCGCGGATTGCACCGGCTCTGGCACGGGTGAAGGTTCCTCCGCCATGGGCTGTGGTGCTGGAATCAACTCAAGGTCGGGCAACGCAAGGGGAGACTCCCGTGGCCTCTCGACCGGCTCCTGGCGTGGATCGGTGCTGGCATGGGTCTGCCACCACCGCAGGCCCGCTAGAGGAAACAACAACAGCAATACCAGCAGCAAGGGCCAAAAGCTGGGGGCCAGATCCCGAGGCCAGAAGCCTGGGACCGATAGCTCACCTTCTCGGTTGCGGCGCCAGAGCTCCTGGAACCGCAGCCGCAGATCGGCAGCCATGGCCTGCAGATTGCGCCCGAACTCCCGCCAAGGGCTGACGTAGGGAGCTGGAAGATTGCCTGACAGCTCCCCGGTCTGGTACTCAGATCGGGCCTCGGTTTGGGAGTCAGAACGGGCGGGCTCGCTCAAACTCAACTGGATCGACGACCGAAGAGACGGTTCAGGGGATTACGACCAGCGGAGGGCATCCCAGAGGGAGCGATGGCCTCTTCAGGCTGGTCCTCAGAACGGGATGGATCTGCGGATTGCCCCTGAGAGAACTGTTCCACAAGGGCAGCATCCGGTGTGGGCTCTTTGATTCCACAGACGTCCTTGTACATAAGGTCGTAATCGACAGCGGAACGATCCCAGCTGTAATCCTCATTCATGCCGCGTTTCTGCAGCTCGACCCAGCTATCGCGATGGCGGAAGGCCTCCCAGGCCCGCACCAGGGCCGTGTAGAAATCGATCGCTTCAAAGCGATCAAAGCAGAATCCAGTGCCGCTCTCGGCAGCTGGGATGTGAGGCGGAACCGTATCGACGAGGCCACCAACCTTGCGAACCACGGGGACCGACCCGTAGCGCATTGCATAAAGCTGACTGATGCCACAGGGTTCAAAACGGCTGGGCATCAGGAAGGCATCACTGCCGGCGTAGATCAACCGCGACAGATCATCGTCATAGGTAAGGAAGACGGCGCATCTGCCTGGGTGACGTGAAGCGAGTTGCCAGAGACCGGATTCCAGCCCGCGATCACCGGTCCCCAGCACAACAATCTGCGTGTCGGTGTAGGCCAATAGTCGATCAGCAACCTGCAGCAGAAGATCGACTCCCTTCTGGTCGACGAGACGACTGACCATGCCGAGAACAAAGGCGTCCTGCCTCACCTCGAGCCCCATCCGCTCCTGGAGCACTTGCTTGCACACCGCCTTGCCGGACAGATCATCGGCACTGAAATTCGCCGGCAATGATCTGTCGGTCGCAGGATTCCAGGCATCGAGATCGATGCCGTTCAGGATGCCGCGCAGTTTGCCCGAAATGAAGTTGAGCAGACCCTCCAACTTTTCGCCGTACTCCGCCGTGCGGATTTCCTGGGCGTAGGTGGGAGACACCGCATTGACGCGTTCGGCGTAAAGGAGAGCCGCCGCCATCGTGTGGTCACCTTGCATGTACCAAGGGCACCAGGTCATCCGATCGAGTTTCCAGCGCCAGGGGCCCTGGTACTTGAGGTTGTGGATCGTGAACACCGTGCTGATTTCCGGGTCCTGATGCATCCACACCGGGATCATCCCGGTATGCCAGTCATGGCAGTGCAGCACCTGGGGTTTCCAGACATTCCAAGAAAATTCAGCAGCGGCACTGGCGAAAAAGGTGAAGCGCCAGTCCTCGTCGTCACCGCCATAGACGCGCTCAGGGTCGAACACCGGGTGACCCACCAGATAGATGGTCATCCCATTGGTGGGGTGCTTGGTTTCGTAGACGGCAAACTCAGTGCCCATCGTCTGAGCCCGCCAGATCGGATCCGCCGGCACGTTCAGGCGATTCCAAAGCTTGGCGTAGCCCGGCATGATCAGGCGCACGTCATGGCCGAGCTTGGCCAATGCCGGTGGGAGGGACCCGACCACGTCGCCCATCCCTCCGACCTTGATCATCGGGGCGCATTCCGCTGCAGCGAAAAGGATGCGCATGTCTGAGATCGGCGTTGGCGCGGCGACTTTAAGGGGGATTTACGAATCTGTTACCTCAGGGGAGCACTGTCACCTGAGTTCCAAGCGACACCTGGCGATACAGGGCACTCACATCCTCGTTGTAAAGCCGCACACAGCCATGGGAAACGGCCCGTCCCACCGTCCAACGGTGGGGGGTGCCATGGAAGCCCGTGGTGGTGCATCCCTTGATCGTGATCCAGGCCTTTCCGTCATGGGCATCACGGCCCATGCAGTCACGATGGAAGGCGATCCAGTGGCTCCCCAATGGATTATCTGGCCCCTGCTCCTCAACGCGCTCGCCAGTTACCGGATGGACCCACACCGGATTTGGGATCTTCTGCAGCACTTCAAAACGGCCGGAGGGGGTCTCCCAACCAGGCATGCCGATGGCCACAGGGAAGGCGTTGCGCAAGTTGCCGTTATCGAGCAAGAACACACGGCGACGGCCGCGCAGCATCACGACATGGCGATTGGATTGCCCACGCAAATCCTGAGGCAGTGACGCCAGGCCAGCCGGGACTGAATCCGTGGCGGCCGCCTGAAGCAGAGGCAGCGGATCCGGCAGAGGAAGAGGCAACATGCCCGTCAAGGTAACCAGCCTGTTTCTGAAAAATCCGGCGGCCTCTTCTCAAGAAAGGCATTGCGACCTTCCAACGCTTCTTCGGTTCTGTAGAAGAGGTGGGTAGCGTTGCCGGCCAACTCCTGCAGCCCGGCGAGGCCGTCGGTTTCGGCATTGAAGGCGGCCTTCAGGCAACGGATGGCCGTTGGGCTGTGCTGGAGCACCTCCCGGGCCCAACGCACCCCCTCCGCCTCCAGCTGATCCAACGGCACTACGGCATTAACAAGCCCCATCTCCAGAGCCTCCTTGGCGCCATAGCGTCGGCAGAGAAACCAAATTTCGCGGGCCTTGCGCTGACCAACCACCCGCGCCAGATAGCCCGCACCGAAACCGCCGTCAAAGCTGCCGACCTTTGGCCCGGTCTGGCCGAACACGGCATTGTCGGCGGCCAAGCTGAGGTCACACAGCAGATGCAGCACCTGGCCTCCCCCCATGGCGTAGCCGGCCACCAGAGCGATCACCACCTTGGGAAGGCTCCGGATGATGCGCTGCAGATCCAGCACGTTCAGGCGCGGCAGGCCGTCCTCGCCGACATAGCCGCCGTCGCCGCGAACACTCTGATCACCGCCAGAACAGAAGGCATAACCACCATCAGGAGCCGGGCCAACGCCGGTGAACAGCACCACACCGATGTCACGGTCATCCCGGATGCGCGTGAAGGCATCACAGAGCTCCATCACCGTCTGCGGGCGGAAGGCGTTGCGCTTGGCGGGGCGGTTGATGGCCACGCGAGCCAAGCCGTCTGCGCAACGGTCCACAAGGATGTCCTGGTAACTGCCCCACGGAATCCATTGCGCGGTTGGCGCACCGGGGAGCACCTGACGCATGTCACTCATCGGGTTCAGAGCTCGGTGCTTTCATTCTGAGCAGCGGCGCGCAGCTGCTGACGCAAGGCGGCATCACGACCTCGGTCGCTGCACAACCGCAACAACACAGGCCGCTGTAACGACAAACCCCAGGCCAAGGCCTCCTGCAGATCATCCAGACAGGCCACCTGGCGCCCAGGGACCCCATGGGCTGCCGCCAAGGCCAAGGCATCCACCTGCTGGGGCATGGCGAAGAGTGATTCAAAGCCCGGTGTGGCGATGGGCAGCTGCTGAAAAATGCCACCACCGCCGTTATCGATCAGCAGCACTAGCAGTGGAGGTGGGGCTGCTGCTGAGGAGGCATGCAACCAGCCGTTGCTGTCATGCAGTAGCGCAAGATCACCTGTCACCAGAGCCAGCGGACCAAGATTCACCGCCAGGCCCATGGCAAGGGACAGGGTGCCATCAATGCCCGAGGCCCCGCGGAAACTGAAGCAACGGTGGCTGCTGCTGGCAGGGCCGCTCCAGGCCAACCAATCACGCACCGGTGAGCTGGCGGCCAGCATGACCGGCAACTGCTCCGGCAGGAGTTGCGGAAGCCAGTAGGCCAGTGCGGGCTCGTTGACAGCGCCGCTCAAGGGCAGCTGGGCCTCGATCCAGGGCGATAAGGCATTGGCCCCGACAGATGGCTTGGTTGCCTGATCCAAAACGGGCTGTTGAGCGATCCAAGCGGCCAAGCCCCCCGACCACTGGCTGGCGCACCGCAGCGGATCAAGGGGCCTTGGATCTCCTTCCGTGATCAACAGCTGAGGGCCCTGATGGCGCTGAAGCCAGCCCTCCAGCCGCCGGCTGGCGGGCATCGGCCCAAGCCGCAACACCTGAGCATCGTCAGAGAGGTTCAGGCGATCCAGCTGCAGCTCCCAATGCTCGATGCGGTTGGGGCACTCGGCGGCAAGGGCGGCGAGGGGATCCGCCAGCACAGGCCAGCCGCTGGCGTTCAACCAGCGACGCACAGCTTGTTGGTAGGGCGCCAAAGCAGGCGAAAGTCCACGCCAAGGGCCAGCAATCACGACCCCAGGGCGCTCAGGATCAAGGCGAGGCGGAGGTGCAATCTCGGGCGAAGGCTCAGGGCAAGCCGTGGGTAAACAAGCACCAGAGACGAGCTGTTGTTGTTGCTCGAGAGTGGTGTGCAGCGGCTCCTCGAAGGGCAGGTTGAGCTGCACAGGTCCCGGTGGGCCACTACCTGCCCCATGGACTTTTTGCCAGGCCTGAACCGCCAGGGCGTTGAGGGCTTCGTTGGCCTGCGTATGAACACCGTCTGCCGCTCCACTGCCGCACCAGCGGCAGGCCGCGAGGAGGAAAGATTCCTGATTAACGGTCTGGTTGGCGCCGCAGTTTTTGAGCCGGGCGGGGCGATCCGCCGTGAGCAGCAGCAAAGGCTGACAGGAACGGTCCGCCTCCACCGCAGCGGGCAGCAGGTTGGCCACCGCGGTACCGGAGGTCGTGACCACCGCCACGGCACATCCATGGGCGGTCGCCATGCCGAGAGCCAGAAACGCGGCCGACCGCTCATCGATGGCCGTGACCAACTGCAGCTTCGCCTGGGACGCCAACACTCCCGCCGCTGTTGCCAGGGGGCTGGACCGGCTGCCAGGGCAGAGGACCAGCTGCTTCAGCCCCTGGAGGCACAACGCCTCAAGCAAGGTGAGAGCGGCCTGCAAATTGGTGCGGGCGGTGGACAGTGCAGCAGGCCAGGCTGGTGTGATCTTCGGTCAACGATGACCCAACCCACGACACCCGCTCCAGGAGAAGACAGCAAGGGCTTCTGGCGCAATTTGATTCTTTGGGCCCTGCTGGCGCTGCTGCTGCGCTGGTTGGTGGTGGAACCGCGCTGGATTCCCTCCGGCTCGATGCTGCCCACCCTGCAATTGCAGGACCGCATCCTGGTGGAGAAAATCAGGCCACGCCTGGCTCGCAGCCGCCACGGCCATCTGCACCGGGGCGATGTGGTGGTGTTTGCTCCGCCAGAGCAGCTCGTGGCCGCTGGCTATGACGCATCAGCAGCGCTGATTAAACGGGTGGTGGGCCTGCCTGGTGATCAGCTGGAAGTACGCGACGGGACCCTGATTCGCAATGGATCACCGCTGGTGGAACCCTGGCGGAAAGAAGCGATGGAGTACGACATGGCTCCGATCACCGTGCCGGCGGATCAACTGTGGGTCATGGGTGACAACCGCAATGCCAGCCTTGATTCCCATCTCTGGGGATCACTCCCAGAAACCAATGTGCTGGGCACGGCGATTTGGCGGTATTGGCCGCTGCAGAGGTTCGGTCCGATACGGATCCCCGACACCAGCGCTGGCGGTTGAGACCAAGGGCTTGCGTTAGTGTCAGGGCCGTGATGTACATCACAGAGAATGTTTAACCCCGAGTTTCTGACAACTGACAGCAGTGACGGTCAAGCGGGGAACAGCCTGATCCAGTACCTGCAGGAGCAATCTCCAGACACTCTGCAGCGGGTCGCCAAATCAGCGAGCAACGATATTCAAGACATCATTCGCCATAACGTTCAAGGGCTGCTGGGAATGCTCCCCGGTGAGCACTTCGAAGTGAAGGTGACGGCGAATCGCGACAACCTCGCCAACATGTTGGCTTCCGCGATGATGACTGGGTATTTCCTGCGTCAGATGGAACAACGCAAGGAACTGGAAGAAACACTGTTCGCTGACGAACAGATGGCGATCGAGCCGGAAGACGAACTCAAGCTTTGATCACGGGCTGTTCAGGCACGACGCCGAGATCCAGCAAGCGTTGATCAATCGAGCCGAGAAACTCCCAGTTCGCTGAACTTGGGGCCCATTCCCGTTGCTGCAACGTCGCGAGCAATTGTTCGGCGGTGTCGGGAGTGAATGCCAGCGGTGCGCTGTAGTGGGCTGGGACAAGCCAACGCAGCTCTGCCAGACCGCTCAGCTCATGCAACCAGCCCAGAAGTGCGTTCTGGGCTCTGGGCAACACCAGCCGCTCGAGCACAGGGGCCACCTGCAGCCTTGGGGCTTCGCTGCCCATCAAGCCATCGGCAGCCACCTGCCACCCCGGCATCCAGCGGAAGGGATAGAAGCCGAAGTGGGCCTTAAGGGAGCGCAGACCGGGCTTGAAGGCATCCCTCAGTAACTCCGGCAGCGCCGGAACCTCCAGTGGTTCCGGTCTCAGATAGGAGGCAAACAGCACCAGCCTGGCCCAGCCGCGGCGGCGGGCTGCTGCCGAATCGGTGAGCGGCTCATCTCCGCGTTCACGGGCATGGAACAACAGCGGCGTTGGGTCGAGATCGAACAATGCCGGTGGTTCAGCACTGATCCCCACCAGGGCATCGGTCACCAAAAGAGCCCCTGACGGGCGATGGAAGCAGGAGACTTCCTGGAAGCGACCTACGCCAAGGTCGAGCGGTCCGAGGGACAACCACTCACAAACATCGCCATGGGGGACGCCATCGTCGAACAACACCTTGGTGCGGCCTGCCGGAACGCCCAGCCAGGCCAGGGGCAACTGCACCGGGAAGCTCCACTGGCCAGGACACACCCACACCTCCGCATCAGGGAAGGCGCGGGCCAGGGGGCCGAGGGCAAGCTTGTGCTCCAATCCGGAGGCGGTGGGAAGCACGATCGTGCGCACCGGGCCGTGCTGCTGTTCAAGACCGGCAATCGCTTGGCAAACCTCACCGGTAGGCGGCAGGGGGTTCACCAACATCAAGCCACCGGGAACCTTGGCCACGGAGAGCCGTACCGGCACGGCCACGTAATACACCCCCTGCAACTGCTCGAGGCTCCAGAGCTGGCCAGGGATCAGCTCACTGAACACCGTGCGACGGCGGCCATAGGGGTAGAGCGGCAGCAGCGGCCAGAAACCCCAACGCTGATCAGCAGGATTCACACCAGCTCCAGCCACCACGCTCCCCATCAATGCAGTGATTCTGCAGAGGAATCGATCAGGCCAGGGTCAAACCACCCACCGCGGCGCAAAACAGGACAACCCGCCACGCCGGTTGCCGCCAGCTCACCAACAGCACAAACGCCACCAAGGCCAGGCTGAACTCAGCTCCGCCGCGGATTCCCGTCTGCCAGACGGGTTGAAACAAGGCCGCCAGGAGGATGCCCACCACCGATGCATTGATGCCCAGCAGAGCTCGACGCATCGGAGCCAATCGGCCCAGGTCACTCCAGAAGGGCAAGAGCCCGCCAATCAACAAGAACGAAGGAAAAAAAAGAGCGATGAGCGCGGACGCAGCACCGGCAATGCCCTGAAGCCCTGGCTGCAGATCGAAGCCAAGAAAGGCCGCGAAACTGAACATCGGCCCCGGCACCGCCTGGGCGGCGCCGTACCCCGCCAGAAACTGCTGCAGGTCAATCCAACCGTTGGGCACCAGCGCTTGCTCCAACAGGGGAAGCACCACATGGCCACCGCCGAACACCAAGGCACCCGTGCGCAGGAATCCACTGAGCTGCTGCACCAGCAGCGGCCTGGCCTCAGCGGACAGCCAGGGCAGAGCCACCAACAGCAGAGCTACACAGACAAGCAAGCCCAGCGCCACAGAGCGCCGCAGCGGAACCATGAGACTTTCAGGCGCCAATGGCTCCAGCTCAGGTGGCGTCAGAGCACACAACCCCACCAACCCACCGAGCATTAAGGCCAACAGCTGAGCCCAGACACGAGGCACCAACAGCACCAGCACGGCTGCCCCCACCATCAGGCTGGCCCGCTGCCGATCGGGAGCCAGCTTGCGCTGCAGACCCAGAACGGCTTGGGCCACCACGGCCACAGCCGCCACCATCAAGCCATGCACCCAGCCCCCGTCCATCCAGGTGGGATGGGCTGAGAGCAGCGACGCCGCCAGCACCATCAACACGGCGGAGGGCAAGGTGAACCCTGCCCAGGCGGCCAGCCCGCCAAGCCAACCGGCCCGGATCAGCCCCAGACCCATGCCCACCTGGGAACTTGAAGGGCCTGGCAACAGCTGGCAGAGCCCAACCAGATCGGCGTAGGCCTCAGCGGTGATCCAACGCTCCCGCTGCACAAAACGCTCGTGGAAATAACCGAGGTGCGCCACGGGACCACCGAAGGACGTCAGCCCCAACACGAAGAACCGAACGAACACCTGCAGCGGAACGGGCATCACGCTGCTCCTCTCAGGCGGGGAACAGGCGTCGGTTCCGGTTGGCAATCGCCACCAGCGACAGCATCACCGGAACCTCCACCAGCACGCCAACAACCGTGGCCAAGGCAGCCCCGGAGTTCAGACCGAACAGGCTGATTGCCACCGCAACTGCCAACTCAAAAAAGTTGGACGCGCCGATCATGGCCCCGGGTGCCGCAATCGATCGCGGCTGGCCTGCTGAGCGCATCCAAAACGCTGTGATCCAGAAGATCAGATAGGTCTGGAGGATCAGGGGAATGGCGATCAAGACGATGGCCAGCGGATTGGCGAGGATCGCCTGGGCCTGCACCATGAACAGCAGCAACACGGTGGCGATCAAGGCGCCAATCGCTAAGGGCTTGAGCCGCGTCTCCAACCGCTCAATTCGGCGGGCACTACGCAGACTCAGCCGCGTCAACCATCCGGCCAGGAGGGGAACAAGAACAAACAGCCCCACGGCTGTGAGCATCGTGTTCCAAGGCACCAGCACATCCGAGACCCCCAGCAGAAGCGCCGCAATCGGCGCGAAAGCAAACACCATGATCACGTCGTTCAACGCGACCTGCACCAGGGTGTAATTGGGATCGCCATCGCTGAGGCGACTCCACACAAACACCATCGCCGTACAAGGCGCGACCCCGAGAAGAATCATCCCGGCCACGTACTCCTGGCCAACAGCTGCCGGGATCCAGGCGGAAAACACACCACGGATGAACAGCCAGGCAAGGGCTGTCATGGTGAGCGGCTTGATCAACCAGTTCACGACAGCCGTCACCAAAAGCCCCCGTGGCTGCTGGCGAATCGCTCCGATGGAGGAAAAATCGACCGCCAACATCATTGGGAAAATCATTCCCCAGATCAGCACCGCGATCGGCAGATTGATCCCCACGACCTCCAACGCCGCGATTCCACCCGCCAGATCGGGGAATAACGCTCCAAGACCAACCCCAGCCACGATCGCCAGGGCGATCCAGAGAGAGAGGTAGCGCTCAAAAAGGCCCATTAATCCATCAAGTGATCTTGATGGAATGAGCCTATAGCGACGAAGTCCCCGCTCAAAAGCAACGCAGTAAAAGAAGCCGAAGGTTATGGAAGCGATAAGATCAGACCAAAAGATTTATTATTTGAGCGCCGATAAGTAGATCGCAATCAATCCTTATTCACCCCTTAACCGACAACACCAGGAGAGGGTTAAATTTCTAGATATCGAGCACGGCAGAGAAGACGAATGGAAGACCTGTTGAAAATTAAACGGCTATCAGTGTCTTTTGGAGATGGCAATTATGCAGTTCAAGATATCAACTTTTCAATCCAGGATGGAGAATTTGTAGTTCTCCTGGGTTCATCCGGGGCCGGCAAATCAACACTGCTTCGCTCTTTGAATGGACTGGTTCAACCGTGTGCAGGAAGCATTCATTCGCGGCACCACGGAGAAGTCAGCTCATGCTCCAAACGGCAGCTCCGCGCCCACCGGCGGGATACGGCGATGGTGTTCCAGCAGCATCAGCTGATTGACCGCTTATCAGTACTGGACAACGTGCTGATGGGGCGATTGGGGTACCACTCCTTCCTGCGTTCACTGCTTCCACTACCGGAGAGCGATCGTCAAAAAGCCCTTTCAGCTATTGAACGCGTTGGCCTGATCGACAAGGCACTGGCCCGCGTCAAAGACCTCAGTGGTGGCCAGCAGCAGCGCGTTGGAATCGCTCGGGCCCTTGTGCAAGAACCACGCCTCATCCTCGCGGATGAGCCGATTGCCAGCTTGGATCCAGAGAGTTCACTGCAGATTCTTTCGCTGTTGAAAGACATCTGCCAACGCGATCGGATTGCTGTTCTGGTGAGTCTTCACCAAGTGGAATTCGCGCGTCAGTTTGCCGATCGAATCATTGGAATGGCGGCTGGCCGCATCATCTGTAACCAACACGCCTTGAACCTGGAGGAAAGCGAGATTCACGCTCTGTATCGCCACAAGCTCGAGGCAGCGGTCACCTAAAAAACCGCCGTCTCGAGTTCAGGCTTGCTCTTCATTTCTTCCCCATGTTGTCCCAAGCTGCGCGTTTTACAGCCGTCGCTTTCGCCTCTGCTGCGATTTTCCTGGTTGGTTGCTCCAGCCAAACAACGACTGGTAAGTCTGCCGACACCAGTGATCCCGACAAGCTGATTGTTGCCCTGATTCCGGATGAAAATGCCGCGACGGTGATTCAGGACAATCAGGGGCTCAAGGAATTCCTCAATCAGAAACTCGGGAAGGAGATCGAACTGGTGGTCACCACCGATTACTCCTCGATGATCGAGGCGGCCCGTAACGATCGCCTCGACCTGGCCTATTTCGGACCGCTGTCGTACGTCTTGGCCAAAACCAAGAGCGAGATCGAACCGTTCGCCGCACGGATCAAGGGTGGCACCAAGACCTACAACTCGTGTCTGATCGGCAACACCGAAGCCGGGGTGACCGACTTTGAAGCGATCAAAGGCAAAACCTTTGCCTTTGGAGACCCAGCTTCAACCTCCAGTCGCTTGTTCCCGGAACTGACCCTCAAAGAGAATGGCCTCACCAAGGGTGAGGACTACGAGGGGGTGTTCCTCGGGGCACATGACGCTGTGGCCTTGGCGGTTCAGAACGGTAATGCTCAAGCCGGTGGGATGGCCTGCCCGATTTTTGAGTCGATGAAGGAGAAGGGCAAAATCGACGACACGAAAGTGACGTTGATCGCCAAATCAGCACCGATCCCGCAGTACCCCTGGACGATGCGCTCGTCGTTGAAGCCCGAACTGAAGGAGACCATCAGCACCACCTTCATTGAGCTGAACGACGACAGCGTCCTGAAGCCCTTCAAGGCGGATGGATTCGCCGTGATTACCGATCAGGACTACGACGGCATCCGCAAAGCGGGTGATCTGCTGGGCCTCGACCTCGGCAAGTTCGTCAACTGAACATGTTCCTCTGTCCCGATGGGTCACACCATCGGGACCTTTTTGTTCTTCCGTTATGAGTGCTTCCGTTGATTCTCATCGCGCCATTCTTCGGCGCCATGACCTGCGATGGCGACAGCAATGCCTCCGCGTTCTAGTCATTCTCGCGGCGGTGGTTGGTTCCCTGGCCGTTGTGGGCCTGTTTGATCCGAATCGAATCGCAACAGGGGTGCCGGCGATTTTGAATTTGCTGCCTGAAATGTTCCCACCGGATTTCGGGCGGTGGCAGTTCTGGATTAAGCCCTTGATCGACTCGATGGCCATGAGCATCGCGGGCACCTCAATCGCTGTGTTCTTCTCACTGTTGCTCTGTTTCTTCGCAGCAAGAAACACCAGCCCCAGCCGTGGCTTGTATGTCATGGCCACCGCAATTCTCAACGTGACCCGAGCCGTTCCCGAGTTAATTCTCGGCATGATTCTTGTGGCCGCCGTGGGCTTCGGTGCCCTGCCCGGGACGTTGGCCCTCGGTCTTCACTCCGTTGGGATGCTCGGCAAGTTCTACGCCGAGGCGATCGAACTTTGCGATCAGGAACCGATCGAAGCAGCCCGCTCATCGGGAGCATCTGAAATGCAAGTGATCGTTCACAGCATCCTTCCCCAGGTGTTCCCAGCCATGGCGGATGTCACCTTCTACCGCTGGGAATACAACTTTCGAGCCTCGATGGTGGTGGGCGCCGTGGGTGCCGGCGGCATTGGCTTGGAAATCATCAGTGCTCTGCGGATCATGGAGTACCAACAGGTCTCGGCCCTGCTGCTGGTGGTGCTTGTGGTGGTCACAGCGCTCGATTCGATGAGCAATGCTCTGCGGCATTGGATGGTGCAATGACAACCCTCGTGAGCCATCAACAGCGGCCCCATCTCGTGGTCACGAACTATGTGCAGGAGGAAGTCATCGACTTCCTCTCCGAATTCGCACGGGTCACCGCCAATCGCAGCCGGGAACCCTGGAGCCGTCGATCTTTGCTGGAGGCAGCAGCGGACGCCGACGGCCTGCTGATGTTCATGCCGGATTGCGTCGATGCCGACTTTCTTGATCACTGCCCGCGGCTGCGCTCGATTGCCGGAGCCCTGCGTGGTTTCGACAACTTCGATCTCTCCGCCTGCGATGCACGGGAGATTCGCTATCAATTCA
Organism: Synechococcus sp. UW106; assembly: GCF_900474015.1. Taxonomy (NCBI): domain Bacteria; kingdom Bacillati; phylum Cyanobacteriota; class Cyanophyceae; order Synechococcales; family Synechococcaceae; genus Synechococcus; species Synechococcus sp. UW106. Next base: position 139,583 of record NZ_UCNV01000008.1, on the reverse strand, counting down.
TCCCCAATTTGTTGGCGGCACCAACGGCAGAACTCACCGTTGCGATGCTGATCAGCCTGGCGCGATCCATCCCGGCAGGAGACGCCTTTGTGCGCACAGGGCAGTTCCCTGGATGGCGGCCGAATTTCTACTCCAAAGGAGTGATTAACAGCACGGTAGGGATCGTGGGGATGGGGCAACTCGGCCTTGAATTCGCCGAGCGCATGCGGGGCTTCGGCGCAACGCTCCTCTACAGCGATCCCATTCGTCTTGATCGCCAATCTGAGCAACGTCTTGAACTCCAGCATGTGGAGTTCAACGACGTGATTGAACACAGTGATCACCTGGTGCTGATGGTGCCGCTCACAAACGACACGCTGCATCTGATCAATGCGGATGTGTTGGCCCGTTGCAAGCCGGGAGCGGTGCTGATCAATCCATGCCGCGGCTCGGTGGTGGATGAACAGGCTGTTGTGCGGGCACTGCAATCGGGCCAGCTGGGGGGCTACGGAGCCGATGTTTTTGAGATGGAGGACTGGGCCCGGCAGGACCACCCTGGTTCCATTCCACAGGGCTTGCTCGATCAGCGCGATCGCACCGTGCTCACCCCGCACATCGGGTCAGCCGTTCAATCCATCCGCGACGACATCGCCATGACGGCGGCCCGCAATCTCAAAGCACTTGTTCAGTCCACCCTGACGCCGATCAGATGAGCAACATCACAACCACAACGCACTGGGATCCGAAGGATCTCCTTGAATTCAAAGGGCGTCATCAACAAGACGGCGTCGTCCATGTGCCTGGCTTGGTGGCAAGCGACGTCATGGCCGAGTTGCTGGCTTGGGTTGACGACATCTCCAACGCGTCGACATTGGGCCGCCACTACTTCGAAAACACAGAAGACCATGGACGGGTCAAAGCGCGAACCGAAGACTTCGCCAAGGATCACCCGCCCCTGCATCAGTTCCTAACCCAAGGGCGGGTGCACGACATGCTCGAAGCCTTGTTTGGCGAGCCGCCGGTGCTGTTCAAGGAAAAGATCAACTACAAGCACCCCGGTGCGGCCGGGTATGCCCCCCATCAAGATGCTCCGGCCTACCCGTTTGGCTCGCTGCACATCACGATGCTGCTGGCCTTGGATTCAGCGGATACAAGCAACGGCTGCTTGGAATTCGCCAAAGGGGCCCATCACAACGGGGTGATCGATGTGAATCCTGATGGATGCCTCCCGATTGAGCGGGCAGCTCAACTCGAATGGACGCCGATGCCTGTGGCTGCTGGAGACGCTGTGTTCTTCAACTCCTATGCACCACACCGCAGCGGCACCAACCGCTCCGATCGTTCCCGCCGCGCGCTGTACGTCACCTACAACGCCAGCTCCGAAGGCGATTTGCGATCGGAGTATTACGACCACAAAAAGCAGGCGCTGGCGGAAGGGCGCGTCAGCTTGATCAACCACTTTCTCGGGGAGGACGTCTCATGACTACTGCACTCGCCGACCACGCCATGGAATGGATGAAATCCATGCAAGCGGGGAGTCGCGAAGAGCGCGTTGACCTGCTCTTCGCCTATCTCAACACCCATGGGCAATCCAGCTATGACCCATCGGTGACGCAGCTGGAACATGCTCTGCAGACAGCGCATCTGGCCCACCAGGAGTCTCAGCAGCCCCACCTGGTGGTGGCATCACTGCTCCATGACATCGGCCATCTGATGATCGATGAACACGATGAACGGGGGGATTTCCTCGATCAAGACTGTGCCCATGAGGCCGTTGCAGCCCGAGCACTCTCAGTGTTCTTCCCCACGCAGGTCGTTGCCCCCGTCCAACGCCATGTCTCAGCCAAACGGCTGCTGTGCTCCCTGGATGAGACGTATTACGCGGGGCTATCGGATGCATCGAAACGCAGCTTTGCCGTGCAAGGCGGAGAGCTGAGCCGTTCTGAAGCAATGCACCTGTTGGCCTTAGAGGGGATGGACGATGCCATGGCACTGCGGCGCTGGGACGACCGGGCCAAGGTTCACGGGGTTGAAGTGCCCGAATTGGATGCCTACAAGCAGGTGGTCTTGGACCATCTCCTGTAGAGCAGGATTCAAGCAAGGTCAGCTCCCTAGGAGTTGCACACCATTGATCCCAGTTGCACAAAAAATGAGGGACAAATTAGGGACAAGCCCCTCAAGCCTGTTCCTGTAACTCGAACCCAAGTGGCAGCAGCGGCCAGAAACCCCAGCGCTGATCAGCAGGATTCACACCAGCTCCAGCCACCACGCTCCCCATCGATGCAGTGATTCTGCAGAGGAATCGATCAAACCAGGGTCAAACCACCCACCGCGGCGCAAAACAGCACCACCAGCCACGCCGGTTGCCGCCAGCTCACCAACACCACAAACGCCACCAAGGCCAGGCTGAACTCATGCTCCGCCGTAGATCCCCGTCTACCAGACGGGTTGAAACAAGGCCGCCAGGAGGATGCCTACCACCGATGCATTGATGCCCAGGGCAAGAGCACGCCAATCAACAAGAACGAGGGAAAAAAGAGAGTGATGAGCACCATCACAGAACCTGCAACGCTCTGAAGCCCAGGCTGCAGATCAGCACTGGTCCATAATCACGCCCAAACAATTTCCAACAATGAAAATCAGAAAACAAAGAATAGGACTAGGCACATCAGTCAGATGACTAACGAGAAACCGATTCAAGAAGAGATTCCGACATATCGCCATCTCACATGGCAGAAAAAAGACTCAGAGGTCATACTTGGAACATCAAGATTACCAGTCAAGCAATGGGCTTACTAGATCCATTACTCGGTGAATTAATCGATATTATCGAATGGAACGAGGATGGGTCAGAACTACTCGCATGGCGCTTTCCTAGATACAAAGACGCAATAAAATGGGGAGCACAGCTCATCGTTCGCGAAGGGCAACAGGCCATTTTCGTTAACGAGGGTCAAATGGCTGATTGCTTTCAGCCGGGCCGACACACACTCACTACACGCAATCTTCCACTATTGACAACGCTTCTGGCCCTACCCACAGGCTTTGAAAGCCCCTTCAAAGCAGAAGTTTATTTTATCTCTTCTCGACGATTCACTGACCAACGTTGGGGCACAAGACATCCTATTGTGTTACGTGATGCAGAGCTAGGCCCCGTTCGACTGAGAGGATTCGGAACATTCGAAGTCTTAGTTAGCGATCCCAAGACGCTAATAAGCAGCTTGAATGGCAGCAAAGCCATATTCAACATCAAAGACATTCAAGATCAACTTCGCAACCTAATTGTTAGCAGACTCGCCGATTATCTTGGTGAACACAAAACTCCTGCACTTGATCTTGCAGCAAGATACGACGAGATTGCGGCCGAGCTATCTCAAAGCTTGACTTCGACATCAGCAGAATATGGTCTTGAGATTTCCAATCTACTAATAGAAAATATTGCACTACCTTCCGAAGTCGAAGCCGCCATAGACCGACGTGCAGCCATAGGCCTAACAGGTGATCTTGACAACTTCCAAAAATATCAGGAAGGAATTGCAATTGAAAAAGCAGCTCAAAACCAATCTGGAATGACAGCGGGAGCAGCAGGATTAGCCATGGGGTTTGGCCTTGGCGAACGAACTCAGAAAACGAAGCCAAGCCCAGACGCGAAACCCAAGGCAATACAACAAGATGATAGAGAAGATGAAACTGGAAATGCTCAATGAATTGCCCCTGCTGTGCAGCTCCAATTCCATCTCGTGGCGTGGTTTGCAACTACTGCGGTCATCGTATCGATGTCGATCTTCAAGGATCATTCAGATCTACCGAAGAATACGATCTCAATAATTTTAAGTGCCCAGACTGTGAAATATTGCTCGAACCTTTGATCCTCGAATCAAGCAATGGAACGAATAGAGAACAGCTAAAAGTAAGACGTTGCAGTAGCTGCAATGGTCTCTTCATAGAGCGAGATATCCTAGACAAAATCCTCGAAATAAAAGTACGCCAACCCAGCGAGATTGATTACCAGCTACTAGCTAATTTAGAAAATTCCAATCGATCCTTGGTCAAGGGTTGGAAATACCGACCTTGTCCAGCGTGTGGAACACTAATGAATCGCAAATTGCATGGAAAAAGGAGTGGCGTCATAGTTGACTACTGTCGTGATCACGGCCTCTGGCTCGATGCTGGTGAATTAAGACAGCTCATGGAATGGAGTCGCGCCGGCGGAAAGAAACTCGATCAAGACCATCATGCTTATGAAAATAAACAGCAAATTGATCAGAAGCGTCGAAAAAAAATCGAGGCAATTTATCAAAACACTCAATCAATACCGAACAATAGCCCTGAACACTTAATACAGCGCCAACAGCAACCTTCTACTACCATTCTAGAAGAAATAGTTGAAATAATAACCGATTTGTTTGGGTGACAGCAGGGATACCAAAAATCCGAATTAGATCACATGATCTTATCAAAATCCACCGAATACCAAAGAGACGGTCAGTTCGTTAAAGAGATGAACAAAGTCACTGACAATTGATTCACCACTCACAGAGAAGATCTCGGCGTTTGCTTGAAATAACTGAGCAGAATCTGGGCAATCAGCTGCTGCCTATCAGCCATGGCTACCAAGAGATCAGCCTGAAAAGTGTGGTGACACGACGCACGCTGGCAGAACTGGCCGAAACTTTTCCATGGAAAGGGCAGTACGTCGAACAGAGAGACCAAGCAGTCACTTCTGCCCAGTCGCACAAAATTCGAGAGACAACCCAAGAGCAGGTCATTGAGGCCTCTTCCTGCAACTGGGAGCTGATTGGCAGCAGTGGTCTGAAACCCCAGCGCTGATCAGCAGGAGTCAGATCAGCGACGGTTGGATCGCTTGGAGTGGCTGTGTTTCGACGACAAATGCAAAAGGCTGGATGCCTTGTCTTGCTCCTCCACCTTGGTGAGCTTTTTCACAAGGATCCACGTGTCTTGGGCAGACATCTCACCATCCTGCTCCCATTTGATGCTCGATAGCTCTGCGGGGGACATCAAGAGCTGTCTAGGGGGGGGCAACAAGCTAAGGAACCCAGCCTCGCAGCGACCGGCAAACCCGACCCTTGTCACTTAAGAAAATTGGAGATTGGTTTGCGTGGTTACAGCTTTCTGAGCTGGACAACAAAAAAGCCCCAGCCGAATGGACTGGAGCCAGGTGACGGGGAACTTTCGAAAGATACCGGCCCTGCATCAACAAGCAAGACGGGAGACACCACATCTAGCGTAATCAGCCCTCAGAGGCGGGTCTACCCTGAAAAAACACTAGCTGCAGGGGACGTGCAGAAGTCGCTTGATCGAGGTCAATAGCGGTCAGTGCATGCCGAACCAGGAACAACAGGACCCAAGACGCATCGTCAAAAGCGTCAGCACACCAACCGCTGCAGCCACAAACGACAGACCCATCAGCTGCTGACGACGCTTCTCTCTGATGGCCTCGAGCGATTGGCTGCCGTTCAAGCTGTAAACGCCGGTTTGAAGATCTTAACGAATTTTAGTAACGAACGCTACCAAGGCTGTGACTAAGAGTGAAATGGCCTAAGCGCGTCTGCGACGAAAGACATCGACTTCAGGTCCGCACACAAAACGACATTCTCTGTAATCGCAGCCAAGAGTTTGGACTGATACACCTCTGTCAGATCTTGGCCGAGACCATGAACGACCTGAGCAAGGAACAGGAACAAGCCATTGCTCGGTCGACCATGTATCTCTTCGCAGCAATCCTGACGATCCTGATGGTTTCCCTTGCAGGACTCTTCCTCAGTGCCGAACTGGAGCAGCAAGCCCAGAACAAAGAGGCGACGTCAGTGCAGATCTCACGCCAACCCGAGGTCGCTCCTCAATCCCAACGACCTTGGACACGATGGAAACAACAACGACCCGCAATGTTGCCTGTGAAACTCCATGCTTTACACGAGCCCAGCAAGGTCTTTGAACTGAGGTTCTCATCGCTCAATTGAACCAAAGCAGAGCCAAGCAAAAAACGGAGGCTTTCGATCGCCTCAGGGTGCAGCGGCGAAGCGGCGACTGCGGGCAGTCAATTGGGTGCGCGCTCTGAGATGGCGATGCCGACGACAGGGCCTTGCGTAGAGATCAGAGCTGTTTTTCCAGGAACGCGGATAGGGCCAGCTTCGTTTGACCGCCGGCGAATTGGTTGTTCTGCAACACCACCAAGAGTGGAGCCACAGGGCTGTCATGCCACAGATCAGACCAGTCATAGCTGCATGATGAAACCCACTGGGGCGACGTCAAGCGCAGATCTGAAAGCGAAGCCTCGCTGAGATTCCTCGCTCAGCCCCCAACCATCGCGTGGTGCATCAACTCTGCATAAATGAGTGATAAGGCCAGTTGCCAAGACCCCGGAGGCCGATGCAGAACGGGAGCATTGGATCCGCAGCCATGGCCAAGCGTCGCTTTCTCGACAAGCAACCACTCACCCAGGCAGAAGGGCTAACCGCCCTGATCATGATGGGGGTGGGTCTAACCCTGGGCGGCATCAGCGTGACCATCTTCATGGCTTTAAGTGCTGCAGCCCAAGGGTCTTGGCAGGAACTTTGGCTCTCCGGTCAGCTGAATTTCTGAGCTCAGGGCATCCAGGGCAACCGGATGCCGAAAGCCTCCAACGGGTCCATCACGAGTTTGTTCATCGCCCGCCCCAGCAGCACTTGGGGCTCTTCCGGACGAATCGGAAGCACTTCATGCTCTCGACTCCTCGCGCGATCCATTCCTTTGAGCACACCATTCCGTATCAAGGCATTGGCTGCCTCGAGGCCGCAGACATAGGCACGTTCCTGGCACAGTCCCTTGGCACCGTGCTCGCGTTCTCCCATCCGCACCCAGTCGCCAGCGCAGACCAGGGATGGCAGCGATGTTTGTAGCGGCGGACGTTGGCTGAAACTGCCAGGTGAGAACAACGACACCGAACCCGGGTAACGCCGCACCTCAAACTCCAGAGCCCGCGCCAACCTAAAACCCGGCACCGCTTGCGGCAGAAGCTCTTTCATCAGGGTGTCGACGATCTCTTGATCACTCAGCGCCGCAATCGCTGTGGCGTTGTAGAAGTCGCTGGCAACGACGGACCCCTGAGGAGCACGACCACCCCAGAGATCCGTTTCATCTCCTTTCTGCAGCTGGTCGAGCATGAAGAAGGTGGCGCCCGAACCCTGCAATGGCGCAAAGCGCGAGAAGACATTGGCGGGATCGTCGACTTCGACATAGCGATCCAGCCACAACCGCACCGACACCACATCAATCGCTCCCAATGTGCCGGCAGCCACCAGCTCAGGTAGGGCTCCCGCACAGGACGGCGACTGCGCCATCAGAGCATTCATGCCATTAGAACCCACCGCCAGAACAACCGCATCCACATCGTCGATCACACTTGTTCGTCCATTTGCGGGCGAAAGGACCTCCACAGACTGGATCGCTGCTGCCTGGTGATCGAGATTGAGGCAAGTTGCCAGCGTGCCTCCCTGAACTGTGAGCTGACAACGGTCCAGCAAGCGTTCCGCCAATGGAGCGATCAACCGCTCTGCGATGGTCCCAGAACGAATCCAGCGCACATCGAAGGAGTCCTGATGCGCCAAGGCATAGTAATAGAGCAGCTCCATGGTGACGGCAGCGGATAAGTCTTCGGGTGGCTTGAACAGCCCCACCAGAAGGATCGGACGCAAAAACTCATTGATCATCCGCTCACTGATCTTCAGTTGGCGGAACAGCGTCAGCGCATCGATGGCGTCATAACGCCGGAATGTCGCCTCACTGCGATTGAGGTCAAGCATCGCCACCAAAAGCCCGGCGATACTTAATCGATCGGCAACTGGAAGGCGCTTGAAGTTCTTGACCGTCGCCATGGCCTGACCCAAAGGACTGGGGAGCTGCCACCCATCACCAAACACCGGTGCGGTGGCCTCCAAACCATCGGGAGACCAGAAGGCACTGGTCGTGAAGTCGGTAAACACATGCTCGAGCTCGAGCTCATGGGTTAGCGCATTGATGTTGGGGTAATCCCTCCAGAAACCACGGGTACCGGCTTCAAAAGGTTTGCCAGTTGCGGTGCGCATTGGCGTACGACCTGTTGGATCCGCCATCCCATCGATCAGGGTGACCCGCATGCCTGCTTCACAGAGGGCTTTCGCAGCACCCCAGCCCGCCCAGCCAGCACCGATCACCACGACATGGGAGGACTCAGCCTGGGTGACCATGGATTGCTCAGGCATCGAACCTTCAGATATCGAGTGAACCGTCTCCGCATCATGGAGCTCTGAGGCGGCAACGGTCGCCATCGCCACTGAGCAGAACGGCTCAATAGCGTTGTCTCGATTGTTCGAAACCATCCGATGAATCCCGACACAAGCGCACGCTGGCCTGTTCTTCTTCCCTTGGTGTTGTTCTTCGGGGGAATCGGTGCAGCGGCAGCGATGACTCAGTTGCTGGGATCGTTCTGAAATTCAGCTCGTCATCAGACCAATTTCAAGGCGTGCAGAACCTGCACTCGGATGCCTCCCAAGCGGACCCATGCCCGCAGTGCATCGGCTTTGCAGGTGTAGGGCCTCCAGTCGTCCTCATGAATACGCCGTTGAATGTGACGCACCACCCGCTCAGCAACAACACGGTCGCTTGGCACCTTCAGCACGACCTGCTGACCGTTGACCAAGAGCGTCTCAATCATTTTTAGGAGGTTTGATCAGCTCGCCGGTCTGCAACGACACCACAGCGAAGCTACCCACAAACACCAACGCGACCAAAGCCAGAAAGATTGCGGTGAGATTGCTGATCTCCAGCTGCCCGAGCATGAAGGCGAAAAGACCTGGCATCAAAAGCAGCGACAACGTCTGAACTTAAACCGAATGATCAGTGTTGAGAGTTCCCAGAACAACGCCGGCCATGGAAAAGCCGATCGCAAGCATCACAACGGTTTCGATCATGCGTTTTCACCAGAGGAGCTCGCGTTGAGCACGACAACAGATCGGGAGGGCTTCACCGTAGGTTGTGCCGAAGAGGCAGATAAATCATTGGACTGCCAGGTTGACGCTGCTGAACAACGGGTCGGATTTTTCACCCAGGAACTGCGGCCCATCACCAAACATCCAATTGAAGCAATGATGGCGGCAACCGATTGGCCTGTCTGTTCGATCGGCAACCGACGCCATGGGTGATCGCCATACAAGCGTCCACGGATCTGAACAGCCGCCTGGAATAGGCCGACCATCCGCCCATACGCCTTGAATCGGGCCGCCCGCGATCAAACACCGCATCAGACACACAAACACCCTCCACCTCTGCTTTTTAAAACGCAGCCAACAGGCAGGTTTCAGCCTGCATCACATCGACCCCGAAACCATCCAAGATTTGGCTCGCATCCTGAGCAAGCCGTTGTTGACGACGATCCACCTTCACCAATAACGCGGTTTGCATGGTGCCCATCTGCCGCAGCATTGACGAGAGTTCAACCGTGAACTCGACCAAGCGAGCCTGCGGAATGGTCGGCAACAGCACAAGGTCGGCAACAGCACAAGGTCGGCACCTGCTGAGAGATGTTTGCGTTCATCTTCATGGCTTCTGGCTTGACCATCCGTGATGATCACGTAGGCATGGCGCATGGCTTTCGCTGCTGCCTCGACTGGAACCACCTCAAACGGGTGAATTCCTCGGGCGGAGTAGGCGGTTGCGGAACGGTTGCGATCAGCGTCAACAACACATACCGATATGCCCCTTTAAGCCCATACACAGGCCAGATGATGACTGCTGCAGGTTTTTGGCACACCTCCCTTTTGGCCAAAAACAGTCAAAAACAGAATTCGGTCAAATGCGCGGAATGATCGCGTCGTTAGGAAAGAACTCCTCAAACACACAAATGCGGTCGGCCCAACGCGCCTCCACTTCCAAGCGCATTAAGCGGTTTCGCACCCACATCAATGTGTCCACATCAATGGGCTTATGAAGCTTATGTTGCTGTGCCTTCACCCAATCATCTTTGCTCTGAGAGCTGTTCATGACATCTAAAACCAAGTACCTACACGGTACGAACGGAGGCTTAATGCGCTAGCAGCTTCACACTAAGTAAGCATCAAAGAACACTTGATTGCGTGCGAACTGTTCACAATGGCAACAACTTAATGGAAGCTTTGAGTCCACAAACAAACCGTCAGAGCTTGAACCGCCAGATCGGTAGCCGATCCATCATTCCGTCACTCCAATCAGCGCCAAGATGAAATCAGTTCCTGAAACGCTGAGATGACGCAAACCACTACCTACTCCACTCTATTGCAGTCCATCACCAAGGCGGCTCAAAAAACGCCGCAACTCAAACCTCGCCCGGTGCATACACCGCCAAACGGGCGCAGAAGCAATTGAATGAAAACCGCTGGAATGCATCCAAGCGGGGTTATTCAGGCCTGGGCTAAACAAAATTGCAGCTGTGTAACAGCACGAACGACACGTGGGTTCATATCGCCTCTATAAAGGATGTGTAGCAACAGCTACGAAACTACGTTCACCCCGCCGTAGGCGAGGCGCAGTTCGATTCAGGCCATGGAACGGGGACCTGAGCTTGCTTCGAGGAACCCATCATGACCCTGACCTATCGCGGCCAGAAGTACACCAAGAACAACGCAGCTGCTTCCAGCAACCAGCGTTCTGTGCTCGTTTATCGCGGTCAGAAAGTCGCTCGCTGACAACAGCACAAAACCTTCGCTCAAGTCCCGCCTAGGCGGGACTTTTTTTATGGCTGTTTCGTCGTGGGATCAGGATGCTTGGCTTTCCAACGTTCAAACCAAACCGCCACACCCAAGGAGATACCGATAGCGATGCCTGCACCGATGCAGACGACCCCAAATTCCACTGGCATGCAATCACCCCAATTAGATCTCAATCATCGGACAAGACCGATCAGAAGTCGCGATCCATCGCTAAGCATTGGTTTCTTTAAGGCGTGCTGGAACGATGTTCCTAATTCATAATTCGCACGAACAGGCCAATCTCCTGGCATCAGCACTGGTGCAAGTCCACAGAGTTGAAGGCCACTGGTACACGTCTTTTCAACAGGACCTTGCCCACACCCTTTTCCTGAGGCTGCTTGACGCTGAGATCAACTTCTCCGGCCATCCCGGAATTGAGGTTGAAACGTTGGCAGAGACGTTGACACAAGCATCGGAGCGCCAAGAGCTGCTGGAACTGCTGATCGCCTTCGAAATGCTTTGCAATCCGATCCCGGAGACGTTGAGTAGGGACATTGATCATTGGGCCAACGCACTGAACATCAACGGCGAGATCCTGAACCTCGCCAGGGAATTGGCACAGAACGCCATCACCCAGGCAACAACAGATTTTTACCGCTGCAACTGGATCGGAGAAGGCGATGATCAAAGCGATCCCGTCTTTCAGGATCTCTTGAAAAAATACGGTGATCACGCCTATGGCTTATGTGTCACGGCTGATCCTGATGAGTTTGCACGCTGGGACAACCTCAAACACTGTTCCCAGGGCAGCCTTGGACGCAGTCTCTGGGAGTTTTACCAATCAAGAGGATTCAAACTTCCCGGTGAACTGGGGGCCGGCAACGCAGCGCTCGCGCATCACGACTGGATCCATCTAATTGCTGGGTATGACACCACCCCCATCGGAGAATTGGAAGTCACAGCATTCATGGCTTCCTCCAGCCGCTCAAAGGGTGCAACCCTGGGATTTATTGGAGCAATCAGCATCTTGGAAACTGGGTTGCTGCATAGCTTCTACGGCGCCGACAAATTTGGGAGAGCGCTCTCAGCCGATGATGGAATTGAGCGTATCGCTCAGGCAATCAGCAGAGGCAAAGCCTGCAATGTCGACCCGCTCATCAACCTTGACTATTTCAAGTATGCAGACACACCGCTAACAAACATTCAGAAGGCTTGGTGGAGCTGAGTTAGTTCACCAAGCGTTGATACGCTTCATTAACGCGGCGAAAAGCCTCTGCCGAACCGCCAAGGTCGGGATGGTGCTGTTTCACCAATTTTCGGTGAGCCTGCTTGATCTCGGTGAGTGACGCGTTGGAGTCCAACCCGAGGACATCTAAAGCTGCAATCCGTGGATCACGGGGATGTCCAAAGTCCACACGATCTGTTCGCCTTTGATCACTTCGCGTGCGACGTCCCTGCCGCTTGGAGCTGAATTGTTCCTGTTGCTGACGCAGCTGTTCAACCACCCGTCGTGGATCCTCATCGAGCCACTCGCTGGCCCGAACGCCGAACATCGCAAACGCCGCGAGGACTGCCGTTGTTTGTTTGCTCGCCTTGGATCCAACCGCTACCCGAAGATCAGTCCCTAAACCAGGAACCAGACGATCGAGTCGCTGTTCAAGGGTCAGATGAGAGGGAAAACTGCTGCGGTTGAGCTGATCAATCAAAGACTCCAACCCGCGCTGACGCAGGACACTCCATCCCGGCTGCTGTGCAAGGGACTGCCCCCAAGCCTGCACCTGGTGGCTGCTGATGCGCGGCGGAGCTTGGGCCGATGGCTCGCTCCAAGAGCGGTGGGAAGTCGATTCGGTTCGGAAGCGTTGGCGTTGCTGCCGCTGCAATCGGTCCAACTCACGGTTGAGCCGCAACACGTCACGTCGAAGGGCATCGTTCTCGGCCAGCAACGCCTCAACATTGCTGGTGACCCGTTGTTCAGAACGTCCTCCAGACCAGTGACGCGGATCAAAACCCAAAGCGTTTCTCCCGTCTCACCACGGCAACAGCTCACCATTGGCATGCCAGAAGCTGCCGCTGTTGGCCATGGTCAAGGCATCAATCCGTGCCAACAGACCCTCCACCGCCTGCTCCGGGTGAATACCACTTGGATTGAACTTGATCATCCGAGTACGCACCAATCCAGGATGCAAAATTGCAACGGCGATGCCGAGTGGCTCCAGATCAATCGCCAATGATTTTCCGGCCATGTTCAGGGCCACCTTCGACATCCGATAGCCATAGGAACCTCCGGATGTGTTGTCATCGATGGAGCCCATACGGCTGGTCATCAACACCAACTTGGCACCACGGGGCATCTGATTCACCAAAGCCCGGGCGAGCAGCAGAGGAGCAAGGGCATTCACCTCAAACTGCCGGCGGATTCCAGTGGGATCCAGATCGGTCAACCCCATCGACTGCAGGATACCGGCATTGAGGATGACGCCATCTAGCGACAAGCCCGTCAAGCGGTGAACCAGATCATCGATGCATTGGCTGTCACTCAGTTCAAGGCCGGCTTCAACACGCACCCCTAGGTGCTCCAGTCCATCACTGCTTTGACGGCAGACAGCCACCACCTCCTCTCCCCGGGCCTTGAGCTGACGGCAGTATTCCAACCCGATCCCACGGTTCGCGCCGGTGACCAGGAACGTCGACATGGGGAAATTTCAGCCACCGCCATCCTGCCGGCTCTTCCATCGATCCACCGAAGAGATCAAACGATTTGATTAATCGGATAGATCACCGTCAACGCCGTACTGATGCAAACACTGCTTCACCGTGAGTACCGAAACTGTGCTGCCGGTCTCCGCATTGACCAGTAAATAAGGGCAGCCTCGAAGAACACAGCGACGTCGTGCGTCGATGTAGGCCTCAAAAGCATGGGCATGGGAACACTCCTCCACCCAACCTTCGCTACTGAGATATCGCGTGAGAATCATGGCCAAAGTCCTCGAGGCCACTGGTTATGGCTCAGGACATCCCCAATCCCAGGAAGTGACCTGAAGTCTTCGGGATCACAGCGGCACTGAAGACGCCAAATCAAAGCCATTCAAAAGAATTCAGCCGATCCCTGCACAACAGTGACCACCTGATTCCAGGTGGCATGAACCACGCGATAGGTCTTCAAGGTGGCACGTGATTTGGTACGGGCATTCACAAAGGCTTTGAACTCCGTTTTGAAGCAGATCTCCTGAATCCATTGCCCCCCTGAATCAAGCCTCTCGATGCAATACATCAGACAAAAGTCATTAAAAACATCACAACCGCAAAACTTTTGCTGAGCACAAAATCAAAAGATGTAGTTCGGGATTGGGGCAAGAAAAAGCCCCCGCGGTTAACGGAGGCTCAGGGGGTGTGAGGAGTCGACGTTTTTTTGACAAAGGCCGACACTGAGTTTCATAGCCCGATTTCACAGCGGCAGCCTCGTCAGCCACAAAGCTTTATCGGCTCAGAGATAAAGAACACTGTCGCGACAGCGCTGGAGGGCCTCACGAACAGCGGTCAGCGCAGCTTTATCAGGCCTCTGCAGTCCAGCCGGCACAACAATCAAATCATCTGGATCCAACCGGACCCTTGCCGAAAACCAGGTGCCAGGGCCTGGAACAGATGCACGGCAGATCGGCTCCTGCCTTTCATCCAAACGTCGCTCAATCAACCAACCCTCCACCCGATCCAAGGGCTGAAACGCCGTTGACCCACGAGCAACAGGTGAAATCAGAGTGAGCAGCACCACACACAAAGCCTGCATCACAACCTTGAGGCGACGGAAGCCCACCCATCGTCACAGAGAACACCGGTTCAGTCGTGCCGTTGCGTTAGAAGGGGCTCCCTCGCGGAACCGTCGATGCCGTTATTTCGCTGTGAGGGGTGCTCAATGCGCATCGAACGCTCGATGGCGGCGTATAGACGTCATAAGGGCAAACTCCTGTGCTCGACTTGTCTTGACAAGCAACAGGCGTCTTCGGAGAAGGTGAAGAGCAAGGCCTTGTTACACAAATGTTTCACTTTTTTGGGGTTTGTTCCACTTCGCGATCGATCTCTGTGATCAGTACCTGATTGCGGATGTCCTGCCGTAGCTCCTGAGCGGCCACAGCATCCCGGGCCCGATCCCCTGCAGCGAAGCTTTCGGCGACGTCATAACCCGCGTACCAGCTCCACAGGTCTTGCCGTTCCTGCTCAACCTTCTGTTGGCGCTCCCATTCCAGGGCCTCTTGTTCCTGCTTCCGGCGTTGGCGACCACGCTCCATGGCCTCCTCTCGTTCACAGAGGACCTTGGCGTAATCAGGTCTTTGAATCTCGCTCCAGGTGTCAATCATCAGTGCCCCCGCAGATATTCACGGCAGGCTTCCAGAAGCTGCTTAGACAGTGAAATGCCAGCCAGTTCAGCCCGAGCTTTCAAAGCTCTGTAGACCTCGACGTCAGCATCACGAACACAGGTTGCGGAAAGGTAGTGCGGCCTACGCGCAGGAAAGACGTTCCTCATGACCGCCCCAGATCAAAGGCGAAGTTCGCCGGCATCTCGACGGGTGCAGCCTCGACATAGCGAACGGCCTCAATGGACTTGGCCCGTACGTTCACCGTCAGACCACCGGGGACCGAAAGCTTGATCCAGCCGTCCTCTAGTTCGACAGCGGAACCAATCGCGGTCCACTTGCCGCCAATAAGAACGCTTCGGGCTTTCTGTAAGTCAGGTATGGGCACAGGTCTCGGTCAGCTACACAAGGGTTCCGAAAGGGCCCGGGCGAACCTGCCGAAAGGGTGCTAAGCCATAGGAAGAGAGCGGGCTCTGGCTATGAAGTCACGCATTTCAACAACCGAACTCAGCCATGTACAGCGGCTGATTTGTTGGCTTGAAACAGTCTTGATCCAAGTTCTGCTGAGCCTGACGCTCTGGCCTCTGAAGCTGATTTATCACCGCCCCCTGGAGCCCTGGTGGGTTTGGGATACCAATCGAAAACTATGCAATCTTGACCAACGCTTCTGCTAGTTACCAGGAGCAAAAAAAAGACCCCGAGGCGCCCCCCGAGGTCACAAGAATTTCGTCAGCCAAGGTTGCCGAGATCCGTCATTGGCGGCTTCCTGGGTGATGGTTCAACCCAACCGTTCACCTCATCGCAGAAGCTGTTGATTGCGCCCTGGAGGTCACCTTCAAGCTCGAAGTCGCGAAAGAACCGGCCGCCGAAGTTATTGCCGGTCTCCCAATACTCCTCCCACAGAGTCAGCAGCCGTTGATATCGGGCTCCCTGCTCCGGGGTCATTTTCTGCTCAGCATCACGGCAATTCGGCTTCACCCTTCAGTTCCTCAAGGTGAATAGCCAGTCGCCTCTCCGCTGATGCCAGGCACTTCTCCCACAGCCACAACATGCAGGAGTCTTCGGCCTTGGCCTTTTCGACCATGCCGGTGAAACGCTCGACGTTCCGGCGGAAATACTCTTCGTGTGTAATCACCGCAGCCTCTCCCTCAGCTCTGCAACGTTGTCCAGGGCGTAGTTGGCGGACTCTTTGAGGAGCTTGCTGATGCTTACTCCGAGGGTGTCGCTGGCCACCTCGATACGGCTACGGAAGAGCTTGTCTTCAGTGCTATCGCCGAGATACAGGGCCAGACGTTTGTCAGTCTTGAAGCTCATAAACGCTGTACAGAACTGCCAATAGGCTTCCGCCCCGATTGACGTAGTTACTGGGATCTCAGCCTTTACAGGTACGGGTTACCGCTGTTCAGGAATTGGAAACCTAGGGAGTCACCTGGAGATCCACATTTGTGGGTCCTAGTTTTTTTGTAGGGCCATCCAAGGTCCGGCCAACCATCTACATAACGGAGGCAAGCTTCATGGCTACAGAGACTTTTTACAACGAGTCAGGCACCAGCCCGCCAGCAGTTACTGGGTACAAATTGGGCTTCACGCCTTGGGCTCAGCCGCTCATGGCAGTCACCGATGACTACGAGGTGATCGTCCTCGGGTTTAAGCGGAGCAAGTTCAACGGAATCAGTTATGTAGCAGTCGACGGCCGCATCGTTCCCGCTGAGGGCACCTCTCTCTTCGCGCTGGGGGCTCAGTGATGAGGGACACCATCGAGTTGGCCAACGTGACGTGCATCCACTGCGGCAACCACGTACTGCATGACGCAAACATCCTGGTAAATGACGACGGGCGCACTGCTGTCGGGGCAAGGTGCGAGTACTGCGAAGAGATCACCTTTGTTGAGGTGTGCTTTGACGGTGATGGCGGACTGAGCGTCAGTGCATGTCGGGTTGATTGACCATGGAGGACCTCAATCTCCAACTGGTCAAAGATCACGGCATCGATCACACCCTGTTCGCAGACGGTTTCATCACAACCGGTGCAGACGAGGGTTGGGAGGACGCGATTCATCGTCACGCTGAGGCCAAGAAAGAGCAAGCCAAAAACAACAGCGAGCTACGGCCTAACGAGGTTGCGCAGACTGAACGCAGCCTGAACCGGATGGCATCCAGGACGCTGAAGGCAACCCCTTCGATCAACTGGAACCTCTATTCCGCGGTGATCACCGACCGGGGCACCATCAAGCCTGGACTGGAGTGGGCTGGACAACGGTTACACCCCTCCCTTCGCAACGGTGCGGACGGGCAGATCAAGTTCGATTGCCGCTCAACACGGGTGAAGGTTTTTCTTCCTCCCCTGAGTTGGTCTGGAGCCATGGAGCTTCTGGATCACTACGGCTTCGATTGCCCGGAAGATCAATACAGCGTCGAGAAGGCTTGGCGGTTCGTCTTCGATAGCCCTGAGGTCCCCATCCACGTTGAGGAGTCAGCCCTGAAGGCGTTGGCATCCACATCGATTGGGCAACTTGCAGTCGGCCTGAATGGCATCAACTCCGCCGGACAGAAGTCGCGCTCTGATCGCCTCCGTAAGCCGTTGCAGATGCTGGCCGCAGGTGGTCGCCGGATCACGGTTCGATTCGACGCAGGTAACTCCTCTGTGCAGGAGGCTCAGAAACTCCATATCAAGCTTTCAAAAGCCGGTGCTGATGCTCGCTGGTACTCCTGGGTCGGTAGCCATGCCAAGACGGATGACTATGTCGCCGCGAAGTTGCGTGGAATGGAGGTGCCTGCCACCCTCCCCATCCTTGGCCACCAAGAGGATCTAGGCGTCCGTGGCCTCTTCAGCCAAGACCCTTACAGCCGTCTCTGTAAGCAGTGGTCAACCATCACCATCGACAGGGAATTTGAACCGGAGGACATACAGAAGGCATCCATCGACAGCCGGGTGATCGCTTTGGTTGGTGCGACCGGTACCGCCAAGACGAAAGCCTCGGTGGCTGCTGTGGACCTACTGGAGAGAGAGCTGGGTCATCGGATGGTTGTGCTGGGCCTGTATCACCGGGCCTCGCTTGTCCATAAGGGCGCTGCTGAGTTCGGCGTCCGCGACATGTCGGCAGCACGCAACACCGTGGAACGCACCCATGGCCTGCATGAGGGAGTCATCAACAGAGATGGGCTGTTTTGCTGCTGTGAGTCGATCAAGAAAACCTCAGGCAATGAGTGGGACATGTGGCGCTGGAGTCATGAGCTGGAGGAGAACCCTCGGCCCACGATCCTGTTCATGGATGAGACCTCTCAGACCGGGATGCACCTTCTGGTCGGTGGCACTGAACGGATGCCAGAGGTTCGCCGTGAAGCCGTCAAAGCACTTGAACGTCTCCTGAAGAACCCCTGCGTCACCGTGATCGCCGCTGAATCCGGCCTGGGTGACATTGAGCTGGAGTGGCTGAAACAGACAACCGGAACAACACCCCGCGTCATTCAGACCACCTTCACCAGGGAGCGTGTTCTGTACGTGGGAGCAGCCAACAAGGAGAACATCGACTTCCTGCAACAGCTTTCGGCCAAGGCCCTGGAAGAGGGGCACAAGGTCTGGGCATCGTTCGGGGAAGCCAAGTCAATGATCGAGTTCTCGGCTCCCTTTACTGATGAGAAGAACATCCTTCAGATCAGCGCAGAAAACTCCTCCTCTCAGGCAGTGTCTGAGTTCATGGGGAACACGGAAGAGGTTGGTCCGGCCTACGACATGGTGGCGATGTCTCCCTCAGTCATCTCCGGCATCTCGATGGCTCAGACATCTGTGGGTCTTGCTGCCTGTGTTCAGCAGTACGCCATGGGTCCCGAGGATGCTCTCCAGGCTCTTGATCGGGCTCGCAGTGCTCAGGTCCGGGTGTTGTTAATGCCCTCGGTTGTTCCAGCGGCAATGGAAGGCACCGGCAAAACAAATCTCGAAGCAGTTCAACGGGCGAAATCAAAGGCGGCCAGTCACGGTGATCCTGATGCCTATATGGACTTCGCTAGAGCAATTTCAACCGGCTCACTTTTTTATTCCCACAAATTAGAGGCTCGGAATAATTATGAGGCCATCGCTAATGAACACGTGCTTAAGTGCCGTCTCCAGGAACAGGGTTACACGCTAAAGCCATTCCTTGAGTTGTTGGCACAGAACCCCGATAAGGGAGCCACAACATCACGCAAGGTACGGGTTAAGCGACAACGCGATAATGCAAAGTCATTCCGCCAGGGCCTGCTCAAGCAACTCTGCAAAGGGGAAATCCTTCTGGGTGAAGCACGGTCAATAGCCCAGAAAGCCTCCGTAACCGGCCTTGCTGCTGATTACGAACAAAGGGAGCCCAGCCATGCTTTCTACTGGCTACAGAGGCTCTCAGTGGTCTCTCTGATTGATGCTGGGATGTTCCATGAAGGCACCCAGGAATTTGTGGCCGTAGCCTCCCTTGTACAGGGACTGGATAAGCCTGAAGCTCAGGAACTGAAACAGCTACTTGGCGGCAAGATCACCATCCCAGGTCCAGACGATGTGGTGAAGGCAACCTTCATCAAGGCTCTGGTTCAGATGGCTGGTTTCGATGTCACCAGGGGGAATCAGGTCTCCATCCAAGGCGGTCGAGTCTGGTCATACACGATCTCCTGAACTGCACAAAAATAGAAGTGGGTGTTAATGCCTTTAAGGACCCACTTCAGAAATTGTGCAATCACCTTCGCAACCCTATAGAAACTTTTTTTATCCGAATGATTAGCGTATTTGTCGCAGAAGCCTGGGAGGAATTGTCGCGCAAGGGCTACAAGATCACCCAGCCCTTCCCTGGTTTTCTCCATGTCACCACTCCTACAGGGTTCATCTCAAAGATGCGTTTGAAGCGTTTGCCTTCCTACGCTCGTTATCTGAGGTGAAATTTATTTTTCAAATTATTTTTTCCCAGTTTATTTTTTTATTTCTTGCCTGCCTCTGGATGCCCCTAGAAGGCGTTTAAGGGGTTTGCAGTGCATATATAAGTGCGATGGAGTCCAGGGCTGCCACAGCGTCTCCTGAGTGTGTCTGAGGGAGATATCAGTGGTGGTGGTGAATGTTCTCGGATAAATGTGGGTGTTCCGCGATTTTTCGGACCTTTTGTCAACCCTTTTGGCCAATCTTTACATCGGAAATACTTATCTTAATCCCAGCAATCATGACCACTTTTTAGCCCGTCTGGCGACCTAATCGCCCCTGCCTGCAACCCGGAAAAGGTGCCAATTTGCTGCACGGTGCCAACTACGCATGTACCAGCCTGGCTATCACTTAGCTCTGACCCAGTCGGTACCAGTTGGTGTACCAGAAACCCTGTTCAGCACTGGCTTTTGCTCCCTCATGGGTAGCATATTGACACTAAAAAGTCTACCCCCAGGCAGGCGGACATGATGCACGGCAGAGCGTGAAGAACTGCGGCCCGCAAAAGTTTTGGTGCAGGGGCCCCGTGATAGTGAATAGGGCGGGTGGGGTCTGCGGCTGCCCTCAGGATTTGATGATACTTTCTGAAAATTTCTTGGCCACTAAATAATACTGGGAAAGAGCCCCAGTGAATAACACTGAAGCCCCTGCGATTATGCGCAATTTATTAGTGGAACTCATGAGTGCAGCTATTAACAACAATGCTGATCACTTGCTCCACCTTGAATGATCTCCACTGTCGGATTTCTGCATCCACTACAGTGAACATATCTTCGGGTGATTTGCGTCCTATTCCTTTCGTTGGCAGGTAGTCATCTGGCCTGAATTTGAGTGTGCGAATCTCGCCCGATTTCTTGGTGAACTTAACGCTGACTTGTCGGCCGTGGTTGGCGTCAAGAATGGCGCGGATCTGGTCGGTCTTCATGGCATTGCGAGTGGCAACAATCTTCAGTACTTGTTGTCAACGTCGATCTCATTACGCTCGGCAATACTGATAGCTTCACGCAAACGTTTGGCATCGCAGGTGTTGCCCCTGATTAGCAGATCTGTGTAGAGATTCCACATAGCGCGGAGGTGGTTGTGACTGGTGGTTGGCATTGGTGGTGATGGGGTGAGGTCTGGGGAAAGAGTCGGTGCAGGATTCGCAGTCGACGCATTCGTGATGGAGGGTCCGTCCTACTCTCTCCCATGCACATATTGTAGCCGCTTGCATGGCATACAGCTACACACGGCTACGGAATTTCGATGAGATTTTTCTGAGTGTTTGCCGCCCCATTCGTTCTCACTTAGCGGCCACTATTGCGAAACACCGAAAACTGAGAAGACCTCCCAAAAACCAGAAATCGGGCAGTAACTCAGCGCACTCAGCGGAGAAGCCAGCAGCACCCCCCACACCCGCACTCAGCCACACGCACGGCTCAGAGAGTGCCCAAAAAAATGCGCACCAAATTGTTTCCAGTACCATCGCCACATGGCAAAGAATTCAGTCCCGTTCTCATTACGTTTGCCAGAAGACCTGCTCCAAGCGGTCGACAAGCTGGCGGAGGAAGCGGGAGTTCCACGCGCTCAAATCATCCGCTGGTCAGTGGAGCGGTATCTACAGAACCCTTCCCAGAGGCCCTCTGAAGCGGCTACAAGCGGCTCTGATGTCCTATCTCGCCTGGATGCCCTCGAAGCAGCAGTAAAGGCTCTACAAGCTGCCAAATAAAAACCCCGCCATTGCTGACGGGGTGATGAAGAGCTGGTGTTGCTCTAGATGCAGGGCTGACTCCAGTACTAATATCTGGACTGAATATTTGAACACTACTCCTAATTTAGATCAGTCCAAACTTTTGATTAATGGTGGTATATACGTGATTGATTTAACTTAATTATTATCGACTTTTCGTTAACTCAATGATTGGCGATCAGAAGGGATAGCTATTTACTTTGATGGCATCGTCACTGTCATGATTCCATCCACGGAAAACACGCAGAACTTTTCCATTGTATTCCCAATCGCTTCCGTCTACCCTTTTTGGCCACCATTCTGGAGCGGGATACAAGCCCTGGTGCTGATAGCCAACATATGCAGTTGTTTCATAATCAAAATTACAGCTTCTTAGCAAGATTGGCATCATATATAAATACACGACTTTGCCAGCATGTTTATGCCCTTTGGGAAATTCAGAGTCACTCTCGTAACTCGTGGGGTTGTCTATATGGGTAGCTGATGAAACGAAAATAGTTTCTCCCTCAGCGGCCCATCGTTCGCAAGCGCGCTTTGCTGCGCCCTGAGAATCGTACAAGCTAGTATTTGCATTGACTGGCAAAATTAACGAGGTTGCTGCTACTAATAAGGCAGCATATCTTGGAAGATTAGATTGCATGTTTGCGCAATTAGCTTGTCTTTGTTAGCATCATGCACGGACCACTGTCAAGGCATATATGATTCGCCGCCTGGTCGATACTCTCTCTTG
This sequence comes from Synechococcus sp. UW106, assembly GCF_900474015.1. NCBI lineage: Bacteria > Bacillati > Cyanobacteriota > Cyanophyceae > Synechococcales > Synechococcaceae > Synechococcus > Synechococcus sp. UW106. The sequence continues at coordinate 117,164 of NZ_UCNV01000008.1, read as the reverse complement.
GCTAACAGAAACCCTCCTATTGATTTAGTGTGCTACCAATTGTCTGTTGCAATATTCAGCATTAAGTCTCTACTCTCGAGGCTATGACCGTGGTAGAAAGTCCATTTAGGCAATAAAAAACCCCGCCATTGCTGACGGGGTGAATGTTCTGTCGGGAGATAGATAGCGACAATCACAACGCCCCCTGCTTTTCCCTTGCGGGTTTTGTATTGCTTTCAGCCAATAGGCATCAGGCTTCCCGATAGATGGTCAGAATCCCCCTCAGCAATGTCGGGGAAATCAGCTAGGGATCTTTATCAGGCTGGAACCCCCATGGTCATTTGGCTGAGCTGATCTACGCCTAGATTGTCGCCTGTATAGAGACCTTCGATAAATCCATCTGCGTAGATTCCAATGCCCGACTGCTGTCCTGATGGCGTCGCAAGGTTTGAGACATAACCAAAGCTCAGTTGATCCGTTTCTACACCTTGAATCATGATTTGATCAAAGCTATCAAGCTCTTCAATGATGTCTACTTTCTGACCATCGGCATTGTTGCCAGCCTTGTCGTAAACGTAGTTGTAGGCAAATTGATCGCTCTTGAAGAAAAGCTTGTCGACTTCACCATCTAATGCATCTTTAAAGGTGTTGTGGCCAAATCCTCCATACATGTCATCGGCACCTTCTCCACCAATTATGGTATCCCTCCCATTTCCTGCACGAAGCTCATCGTTTCCTTCAAATCCGTTTAGGTAATCACGACCTCTGAGACCAACAAGCTCGTCATCACCTCTACCGCCGAGTAGATCTTCATTTCCATTTGTGCCGCGAAGGTTTGTTGGTAATGGAAAATCTCTTTCAAGTGGTTCTAGAGTAAAGTATGTATCATTAAAATAGATCGCATCAATGTTGGTCAACTCTAAACTCCCGTAATTATATAAGCCTGTGGGCTCAATGTAGGTAATTCCTGCAGATGTCTCGAATATCTCATATTCCGACGAGTTCGCATTGATAACAATTCCCTCCATGCGGGAAGTGGTCCCTTGAATAACGTCATCGCCGCCTCTGTAAAAATAATTATGCCACGTATCCTTTGACTCGTCTTGGTAGGCGCCAAGCCCTACGTTATCGTCAAATTTTGAACTACCGAGTTCATCACGGTAAGTCACTATTGACCGATAATTAATTGAGTCAAGCTCAATAGTCTTGTCTCTAAATTCGATTGCATCAAGAGACGATGCCACGATAGATCCTCGATCAAAAAGGCTGGTAGGATTTACGCTTGTGAAATTTGTCCCAAATATTGAATTGATTTCATAATCACTGCTTTCCGCATTGATGATCAGTACATCATAGTCATTTGACCCAAAGAAATAGTCTTCGCCTCCCTCATAGAGATAGTTCACATCACCTGTGGAACCATCTGACACGAAATATGTCATTTCATATGTACTTGAATCACGTACGGTTGTTGCCATCTTTTTGTGTGTTGCGGAGGTCATCCCTCCAGGACCTCTTCACCATCTCCGTTCCAGCTGGGAATCACCTCCCCTAAAAGGACGATCTTTCAGCCCGATTTCAGGGGTCTCTATCCCTCAACTGGGTAGGCAGTGAAATGCCCCCAGCTCGCGCCAGAGCCAGGGGAAGTAAACACGTCAATAAAGGATGCCAATCAGCTCGTCTCAGCAGACGGCGGAGAAGTCAGCGCGAATGTCGGTAGCGGTCGAAGACAGGCCCACCCTTGCGGCAGTGATGCCATAGCCGCGAACGTAAGCAGCGAGCCTGTAAGGACCAGCAAGGAAGGCAGGTGAATCAGGAACTTGGAAGTCAGACCAGCCGTAGGTGAGGTTCTTGGTCTGGCCGTTCTTCTGGACCTGAATGATCACCTCATCGGTTTCGGACGACAGGGTGGCAACGATGTTGAGCTGAGCAGTTTTGGCTGATTGCAGTCCCACGATGGGCTGGAAGCTGGTAGTCAGCAGACCCGCGTCATCGTCAGTCGATGCAGTGTTGGGAAAGAGGCCGTAGGAGCGTCTGGAGCTAGCCATGAGTTGTTGAAGGCTTAGGTACTGACTAGGTTTCCGTTGTGAGACGTCTATCCGATGGCTGAATACGGCAAGCCCTATGAGCCTGCAAAAGCAAAGCCCGCTGCTCCCAAAGATCAAGCGCTATTAAATACTTCTCAGGCGATTGAACAGCTTCTTATACCTGGTGAGACTGTTATTTATCGTGGCCGAGTGGCTCCACAGTTCATTAAATATTTGAAGTGGTGGTATCCCTTTCTTTGCGTTGTCCTTTCCTTTGCGTTTATTGGTATCGTATTGGCGCCGATCGCGATTGCACACTGGAATTACCTTAATCGGATAAGGTGGTACATCACGGACAAGCGATTGATATACGCTCATGGATTAATTGGGCTAAAGACCGAAGAGATAGGATTTAATCGAATTGGTGAGGCCAATATGACTCAAGGGTTATTCAGCCGTATATTCAATACTGGCACTATTGTTGTCAACGACATCGGCTCCAACAAAATTACTTTGGAGTTCGTGGACAATCCGCTCGCAATCAAGAAACTACTCTCCGACAAGGCGTATGAGGCGAAGCAACGCTGAATGATGCATCTATTGAGTTGGATCTAGCTAAGTCATGGCTCAGTACGGCGAGGATAAAAATCAGAAGCAAGAGCTGGCAGAAGCTCGGGCTGAGATTGAACGACTGCGGCAAAAGCTTGGCCAACAAAACGATGATCAAGCTGCTGAACGTGGCAGATGGCTGATTGAGCGAAGCAATCAAAAGGGATCGTCGCTAGGTATATCCGCTGCCAAGACGCTCGTCTTTCTCCTGCTGCCACTGAGCTTCTTTATCGCGCTGTTCTTCCCACTCGCTTGGCTTTTTGTGGTGGTGCTCTTACTGGTGTTGCTGGTACTCAAATGACTCTGCGGCCCTAGCTGAGAAGGGCTGATCGCAAAGCCGAACCAATCCGTACGGCTCTCCACCTATCGAAATCTGGAAGGCGAGAGCAGTCTTTAGAGGCGTCAAACGAGGGGCGCGGACCTCTGGAGGTGGGCAAGCTCTGGGGGTCTTTTTTTGTACTCAGCTAAACCCTGGAATCTGGACCCGCTCCACTCCGTCCAGACCGCGCCGAACAACACTTGCATCACCTCGCCCCCATACGCATTGAGTGGTTCCAGGGGTGCCGCCCGAGTGCCCCCAGGTGACATTGCTCTGGCCATAGCCGCTCTTCACGTAGAAGTTCCAACAGGCGTAGAGGAGATGCAGCACGCAGTCACCAGCGTCATCTGTACGGTGCGTTTTGCCTTTGGTGATGGCAATCAGCCGCAGTTGTTGCTGTAGGTCCTCGTATAGCTCCAGACCCTTGCGGATAAAGAACTTCTGATTGGCTGCAGGTCCAAGCACCTCATTGAGCCTGGCTCCTTTATTCAAACCACGGTGTGAGATCGGCTTGACCTGGTAGGTGCGTTCCCCGATACGGCCAGACAGTGAGTTGAGCACCGAATGACCAGCGGCGGCTTTTTCGACATAGACCACGAAAGCGTTGTAGCGGTGGGCGTAGTCAGCAATCTGCGCCAACTGTTCTTCCAGTCCTCCCTGGAGGTAATGCAGCCCCAGCACGATCACGTTCCCGTCCTGCACCCCACCAACGGCCAGTGCGGATTTATCTGACCGCTTGTCCCCGCCCGCCATGTTTAGGTCTACAGCGATCACGGTCTGGCTGATGTTGATGTCGGCCTCCTCGATCTCCTGCAGGTAGTGCCGTCTCCACGCGCAATACTCCGAGTCCACCTCGGTGTTGAGTTCGTACATCGCGGCCCAGTCCCGCTCGGACATGTTTGAACGCAACGTGTCACCGAACGCCTTGGTGAACCTGCTGCAAACGGGCTCACCCACCTGACCGAACCGGGGCCAAACGAGCTGCCAAGAGGCAGGGTAGGAATCAACGATGCGGGCCTTCTCCTCAAGCGTCGGCACCAAGAAAGGAGACACCACTACGCGCCACGGGGTTACCTGCAGCCCCTGTTCCTCATTGCGACGTTCACGGGCCACCATCTCGGCCACCAAGTCGGTGTTCGAGATCCTTTGGGCGATAAAGCAGAGGCCAGCACCCTTCCCGTAGTTGTCGTTGGTCAGACGGGTGAAGAGGTCAGTCGTCATGGTCCGGACCGCCTGGCTCATGATCTCCGTCGACTCCACTTCTGCCGTGGACGAAACCAGGTCATCGCAGAGGATGCGACACCCCGAGAGACCCATCAACTGGCCTCCTCTACTGGCGGCATAGACCAAGCCCGCACCCTGCCAGTCACCCCTAAAGGCCAGCTTGGAGTTCTCTGCTTTCGACAGCTCGAAGTCCTCGGGCAATGCTGCCTCGATCAACGTCTTCAGCCGTTGGTTGGCCATCGACGACAGACGTCCCGATGCACTGATCAGGATCTGGTCGCGGGTGGGATAGCGAAGGTAGCTGTATGCCATGGCCAGCCCTGCAGCCAGTGACTTGCCCGAACGCGGATGCGGGGAGATCTGCAGGAAGTTGTGTTCCCCCTCCACCCAGCGTTCCAACTCATCGAGGAAGAGCCCCATCAGGGAGTCGATCTCAAAGTTGGGGGCGACCATGGGCCCGTACTGCAAAGCGAAATTCCTCAGCCCACGCTTGATCGGTGCCGGAGGTCTCGACAGATTTGAGCCCCTGACAGCGGGTGTACGCGTGTCGTACTTCTGCTCTTGCTTGATCTCGTCTTCGAGGGTGACAACCTCAGCGAGCTTGGCCTGGCCCTCAATCAGTACCTTCCTCACCTCCCAGCAGCACGCCTCTTTGAGCTTCGAGATCTGGGACGGCGAAACGTCCGCAAGCTCAGCCAGTTCCCTGCCGGTGGTGCCCGTCAGCCACAGGGTAAACAGCTTGTAACCGAGGTCATTTTCCCCACGCATCTTCCTGGCCGGATTCTCACGATCCAGGCTGAACATTTTGGGGATTCTGAATTGCCCCTTTGGTGTACTTGCCATCAGTACACCCGGCTAATGACCAGGGCGGACCAGTCGCGGCAGAGCATCCCGATGTGCTCGACCCTGATCACACCTGGCTCGTCCACCGTGAAGTCCACCTTGTCCCCCATTCCTGGAAGGATCGTTTTGTGGATGCCGGTGCCAATGGTGATCTCGTAGCCCCCGCAAGATCCGACCTGAGCACACTGAACCCGCCAGCCGGTTTGCCTAACGAGTGGCCGCATCCAGCCGCCGTCGTTTGCGATGTGATGGGGTGACTTAGGGGCCGAGGGCGGGATAGCGCCTTTGTGTTGATAGGGAACCTGGATCCCGTTCACGTTGAGGCCGAGTTGTTTGTTGGTGGCGTAGGTCTTGCGGATACTCATTCCTGGTCAGCTCCCTCACGCGTTTGCTGATTTGCCCGACGGGTGAGTTCGGCCTGGAGCACTTCTGCGGATACTTCTTTCAACCCATTGCTGGTTTCCGCTTGCATTGCGTTGATGGCCTCTTGTGCAGCGCGAATCTCCTCGGCCACTGACTGACCCTTGGCTTGCTCAGCCTCTGCAATGGCAGCCGCTTTGGCCTCAGCAGCTTGGACCTGGAGCTTGGCGGCGAAGTATTCAGCAGCCTTGGGGGACTCCTCCTTGAGCGCTTCAATTACTTGCTCCTGGCCGTAGCGCTTGATCGTTGATGCCAGCTCGTAGTCCAGGGCAGGGGAGTCGCGCAGGATCTCTTTCTCGGACATAACTGCCAGGGCACCGACATCAGCAGCGAACTGGTTAAAGACGCTGTTGCGCTCGGATTGCGTCAGGCCAGTCTCCTCAAACTGCGCCTTCTGGTAACGCTTCTCGGCAGCGGTGGGCTCGGCATAGCCACCATCAATCACCCAGTCAGGAAGGTTGCGGTAGGCGACGTCCTGCAGGTCTTGGAGCTGATACAGCTCACCAAATGACAGGCCCCTGGTCTTCTGGACGTTGATGCGCCAGTTCTGGCCAAGGTGTGGACGGGGAGCCTCTGTCCTCTCGTGGCCGAAGCCATCTTGGAACAGTTCTGCCCGCTCATCATTCGTAAGATATTTGGCTCCTTTGCTCACCTCTCGGGCTTGCTTACTTGATTCGCCACCGAAGGCATCGAGGAACAGATTTTCGCTGGAGGGCATCACGCGTGGCTCCGAATTTATTTGCGCCCTAGTCTTCCTATTCTAAAAAAAGCTAGCTCACTGAAATACCGCTTTGGAACTATAGATAGAACCGAGCTGTGTTGCTCTCTGCCGCATTTATCGTGGCTAGACCTATCATTTGTGACCTGAGTTGTGTAGACCGCGATCCACTCGCTACCAGTATTTTTAAGTCAGAAAAGATCCTCGGCATAAGCTACGAATTCGAGGGTGGCTCTATTGATTCACAGGACGAGATCGTCCTCTCAAATGGCCTCGGCAAGACCGAATTAGTGAAGCGCAGTACTGACGGAAAGTCTGGCTACGTGAGCTTCGGCAACCATGGCTTTCCCTGCGGCAAGGCCCGACTGCGGTTCTATACCCAGGACCATGAAATGCGCAGAGCCAGGGTGATCGTCTGGGTCACTGGCCAGCGGGTCGAGATCGAATCAATTTAAGCGGCAACCTTTTACCGATGGAATTAGAAAAATGCACTACACGCAGGAATCAATTACCCAGACCAAAGAGGGGCTCTACTTCTCAGACCACTTCCTCCAGCAACTCCTCGACCGAGTGGATGTTCTGGACCGGGCTGGACGCGAGAAGGACACGAAGGCCCTCTTTCAGGAGTTCAACGTCTTTCGCTGAGCAGGTCGACTAGGCGGAGCATCACTTCCATTGAATCAGCTCTCCATCGGTCCGTCTCCTCGCGGTCCATCTCGTAAATGGCGATGAATCCATCAATCCTTTTCCTCTGTTCAAGCAGCTCAGCTTTGATGTCGATCTGACCGCCATCGAGACCGTTGACCTTTCGATCAATGATCTGGAAGTGACCCTGTTCGTTTCTGTTCTGATGGATCAGGTTCCGGGTGATGCCTTCAATCCTGCGGCTATCGACTTCGCGCTGATGTTGCTTTGACTTCTCAGAGGTGCGTGTTGACCAGAAGTCTTTTTCTTCCTGCGTCTTCAGGCTCCGGTCAATTGCCTCAGGGCGCTGGGGCAATGCGGGGTAGGTGTTCGCGGAAACGTCGAGGCGGCCGTGTTCGGCTTCCCATTCGCGAATAATCCGCTGCTCAAAGGGTTCATCCCACGGATCGCTTGTGTCAATGATTGGCTCACCAATTTCTTGGTGACTCCTGATCAGCTCCTGAATGGCTGGGTGGTTGGGGTTGTTGAACGTCTTCATAGCTCTCGAAATTGGTTGGTTGATTGGTTGGGTGTTTCCGGCGTTACCGGCGTGCGTTCGAGGTGCTGTGGCCGTCTCCAGCCGTGATTCAGATCAAGGCCCTGTGATGCGTGGATCGTCAGCCTAGTGGCATGGTGAGACTCAGGCAAGGCTATTGACACTACCCATGGTGTCTCGGGGGTCAGTCGAGGGCCTTCCTGAGTGCAGCCTTGGCGTCTTCCTCGGTCGAAGCGATCTTCCAGGGCAAGGCATCGTGGACCGTGGATACCGCCGTTGCCTTGTAGAGCTGGCCGTATGTCTTTTGGAGCTGAGCAACGCTCGTCGACACCAACTGGGAGACCTTGTATTCATCCATCCCTGGCAGGGCAAACAGTCGCTTGACGGTCAGGTGGCGCAGATACCGGAAGGTCATGTACTCCAACCAACGCGGGGCCTCTGGGTACGCCCGCCGCAATTTCTGCTGAGCAGAGGCAGTCAGTCGGTTGCCAGCAAACAGTTCCTCGTCGGTGGGGTAGCGGCCACGGTGTTGCAAGGCTTCGATCTCCTCAGGCACCTCCCACAGCCGCCATACGTTCCATGCGTTCTCATCCCCGAGCAACAGGCTCGACGTGGCATCGCAGTAGACGATCCGATCGGTAGTCCGCTTTGAGTCGACATAGCGCATGATCGATTTCGGTCCAGGGGTGATCGGCCCCCGTGGGATCTCCATCGAGAAGACGGCGTTAGCTCTGCAGCCAGTACAGGCGACCACTCGAAAGATGTAGCGAGCCCAGTCAGGGATCTTCTCCAGGTTGTTCAGCTCCCGATACAGCAGCTTCTCGTCGACACCATGAACCTCACGACGCTTTGCACCAGGGTTCAGATACAGCAGCCCTGATGGCACCTCCAACGGGATACCTGCCTCTTTGGCCAGAAGCCTGCACGCGGTGGTGCGTGATCGGCGTTCCCTCTTGGTGCGATCAGTGGCACGGATGCAGTCGAGAAGGGTGTTGGCAGTCAGGCCCAGTCCCCGCTCGGTAAACCAGCCGACGGCAGCCTCAAGTGCTCTGACCTTTGCGTGAGTCGTTTCCTGCCTTAAACCCTCATCAAGGATCGACTGACGAGCTGCAATCTCTGTTCGCCTGAGAAGTCCAGCGGGTGGGATGCGGCCACTGGTGACCTTGCCTGTTGTCCTTTCCGCCAGCACTACCTTCGCGGCTTCGTATGCCTGGGTCGGGGAGGTGGCATCGAGCTGGAGGGCCTTGCTCTTGCCGTCGACCTCGAACAGCACCTGATACACGGTCTTGCCACCGCGCTTCGCAGATCGGAGCCTCAGACCCTCGACCTCAGGGAACAGGCTTCGCAGCTCCTTGGTTGGTTCTGCCCAGGCTTGCTTTGGCATCAACCCGAAACTTCCTGCGCATCTAACGTACTAGAAATGTTTCACTTCTGCCATCTAAGAGCCTCCTAATAGCCTGCTAGCACTGGCGTCAAGCCCCCTGATTAGTGCTCAATGCGCATCGAACGCTCGATGGCGGCCTACTGGCGCAACAAGGGGAAATTGCTTTGTTCCTCATGCCTCGACCGTCAGAAGATGCCTGTGAAAACGGCAGAGGGCGACCAAAACAAAGGCTCTTCCGAATTCCGTGCCAACAGCAACAAAAGCTGACGCCATCTGTGGGAATGATGCATAAGCCTCTGCCCCTGAACCATGGGTTTCCTCGCCGTCGCCGGATGCATGCTTTTGGCCACAGCCATGTCTGCAGCACTCACCACCAAGCCTTCGAAAGCCTGAGCGATCTGTAAGCAACTCACAAGCATGAAAGAAACCGGGCCATGCCCGGTTTCTTTTTTTGGCTCGACGCTGATGTGCAGATCAATCACAACTGAGGCATAACGGCACACCCACAGCCATGGCTCTTTTCTTTCACCAAAGAGATTTAGAAGTGCAAAACAAGCGTGCAAGGGGAACCCGCGTGGCTGTAGATCCTTGATCCCACGAAGGATTTCCATGGCGAGCATCAGTCGAATCTGCGCCACCTCCAAGGGCTCAACAATTGATGCCATCGGCCAGGGCCGTTATCGCGTCTGCAATCGTCAGGAGGTGTGCTCAGAAGTAGAAGGCCTTTGGCAGGCCTACGAGACCCTGCGGCGCCAAGAACAATCCTTAGGTTGATCCACGCCATCAAGAATAGGTATCAACACTTACAGCGCCACTTTGTTCAGTACGTAACACTTAGTGCACCCCGGTGAGGGGTAATGCGTCGACTCCAGGAGGGCTTAGGGAACCCTCCTTTTTTATGTGTGGTCTTCAGAGGTGCAGGCTTCCCGCGCTGTCTTCGCCGAACTCCAAATACAGACACCGAGCGTCTTCGGCTCGCCCGCAATCAATCAGGTGTTGAACCCGTTCACGCCACCATTGCGACACCCCAGAACTCAACTCCTTGTTGGGCAGACCTCCGAAAGATTCACTCACAGCAATCATTCGTGTTGAACAACGCTAAGGAAGGTTATTGATGCACCGATTTGGGCTGTTACCTGCTGTTAGCAGCTGTTGTTACCCAACCGAATGGTTCTGCAAAATCGACAACAAAAATCGGTGTGTAGCCGTTCAACCGCCTCAAGAGCAGCCCTCGTGATTGACACGACCAGACGGGGCGAATGGGGGCTTTCAGTGCTGAAGCTCAACCGAAAGTGTTGCCGTTCCAGCCCCAGCAGCTGGCCTGGACATCTTCAAAGCCGATGTATACCCGACTGGCGGGGATCCCGGTGCGCACCTGGATCAGTTCACAGAATGCGGCCGTCATCGGTACTCCCGTCTCCAAGAGGGTCATCACGTAGGCCTCCGGCTTGCCCGTTTGATTGGCCAACTCGGAGGAAAGCTCCTGCAGCAAAGCCGATCCATCCTTAAGGGCCGGCAACGATGTGCGCACATTGATGAGGGGAATTGCGGCAAGAAAGCTAGACAAAGCCTGGCACTCTCCAACAGCGAGTGCCAAGCATGACTAGCGATCAACATCAAACATTTCCAAAAGAAAAGATCCTCAATCTGAACAGCGTGCCTCAAAAAAAGCTCGTAAGTTCCCTAAGAAAGTGATCAGTGCCATGATCCTTCTTCATTTCTTTGGGCTGGGAGATGTTATGCGCCGTTTTGAACTTGAGCAGATCACAGGCCTAAAATTAATGGGCTTCAGGCCTCTCAGCCTCGACGAGTTGATGCATTGGTCACAACACATTGCCGATCAACAAAACTGGGATGTTGATTCGATTCGGCAAGATGTCATAAACATTTGGCTTGATCAAGCCGAAGACATCACCTGCTGGAGACAGCGATTGGATCGGGCCCCGGCCGAAGTGGAACTACTGGCCGGCATTGGCGATCAGAACACATGGAGAGATCATTGGGAAGGCATGCTGCGCCAAACACCGCGTGCTAGCTGGCAATAACGAGCGAATTCAATGACAACCTGCCCACCGATCAGCGGCCGCGAACAGGACGTTGCAGCCTTGATGCTCAAGCCACGTCAGGCCTGGTCGACCAGCGCGATCAAGTTTGAGCAACTTCGTTCGGGATTTGCCTGTGCTCTCCACATGCACCAACCGACGGTGCCAGCGGGAGCGGGCAACACATTGATTTCCCATCTTCAGTACATGCTGGATCACCCCAACGAAGGTGATAACCACAACGCTGAACCCTTCGCGCACTGCTACCGCCGTCTTGCCGAGCTCCTGCCAGAACTGATCAACGAGGGCTGCTCCCCAAGAATCATGCTCGACTATTCCGGCAATTTGCTCTGGGGAATCGAACAGATGGGGCGTCGCGATATCGGCGACGCACTTCATTACCTGGCCTGTGATCCCCTGATGCAGGAGCACGTGGAATGGCTTGGAACGTTCTGGAGTCATGCCGTTGCCCCATCAACACCGATCCCAGACCTGAAACTGCAGATCAGCGCCTGGCAACAGCAGTTCGAGGCCTGTTTCGGCAGAGCAGCATTGGAACGCGTCAAGGGATTTTCCCCACCGGAGATGGCACTACCGAACCATCCCGACACCTTGTTCGAATTTGTCAAAGCCCTGAAGGATGCCGGATATCAGTGGCTACTGGTCCAGGAGCACAGCGTCGAGCGCATCGACGGCAGCCCACTGCAGCGCGACCAGTGCTTTGTTCCCAATCGGCTTCTTGCCAGGAACAGCAAAGGCGAGGAAGCCTGCATCACAGCGCTGATCAAGACCCAGGGCTCAGACACCAAGCTGGTGGGACAAATGCAGCCTTATTACGAGGCGCTTGGCTGCGACCGCCAACAGCTCGGCGAGGTCGATGTGCCATCGCTCGTAAGCCAGATTGCCGATGGAGAAAACGGGGGCGTGATGATGAATGAATTCCCTGAGGCGTTCCGTCAGGCCAATCGCCAAATCCGTGACAACCCCAATGGCACAGTTGCCATCAATGGCAGTGAATACATCGAAGCACTTGAGCGGAGCGGGGTGAATCCCAGCCACTTCCCGACCATTCAGGCTGTTCAGCAACACCGCCTCTGGAGTGAGGCGGGGGACAACGCCACTGCAGACGGTATTCAGAGCGCGATCAACAGGCTGAGTGCCACCGATGCCGGTTTCAACATGGAGGGAGCGTCTTGGACCAACAACCTCAGCTGGGTGGAGGGTTACGCCAATGTGCTGGGCCCCATGAATCAACTGAGTGCTCAGTTTCATGCGCTGTTTGATCAGACAGTCGACAGAGACTCTTCGATCACCTGCACGCAGGCCTATCAAGAGTCGCTGCTCCATGTACTGCTGCTGGAAACCAGCTGTTTTCGGTATTGGGGGCAAGGCGCATGGACCGATTACGCACACGAGATCCATCGCCGCGGAAACGAACGCCTTAGACAAGAGGATTGTTCCAAGCTGTGCAGCTAAGCCGCCACCGCCGTGAACCAAAAACTGAGAAACGCTTTACAGAGCGTTACATTCGTGTAATGTAGGTGCTTCCGCAGGTCAAGTCATGGGCGACTACACGACGGCGATCATCGCCATGGTTGGCATCGGCATTGTGCTAACCGCAGCTGTCGTGTTCGCCTTGATGCAACCCAGCGACCTCCCCCCTATCGACGAGAACCGCAACTAATCATGGGGATCGCGACTGAGCTTCTGATGGCTATTTCTGAAATCGGGATCGCACTTTTTGTCGCGATGTCACTTCCTGCTGCCGAATCACCGAACTGATACTCAGGCGGCACCTTTCAAGTGAAACTCAAGGTAAATCGAGGCTGCATCCCTCTCACGGTCAAGTTCGACTAAATCACTGCATCTTGTTTGCATCCAGCCATCTGTCTCTCTCCAGATTTCAAGCCGATAACGTCGTTCGAGGTTTTGTCCAGATCCTTCCAATGCTTCACTACGAGCTTCCTTAAAACGTAGTGAATTGATGATGACACCGTTTTTGATGTCAACGTTTACCCATCGAGATGTTTCAGAGTTGAGGCCCAGGAGCCAAAGGACTCGGCACGTTGAGTAAGTCTTGTTCAAGATCACGCAGCAGAAGCGCCAGCCCCACCCCCATCAGCGCGAGAGAAGCACCTCGCTGCTGATCACCAGCAGCCTCAACGCATCGAGCGAGCTCAAGATGTTGCGACCAGGAAAAGTGCATGAAAACCATCAATCAATCCCATCCTGAGAAATATCCAGACGAGACAGACCAAAAAGCGACGACAGGCAATGCTCTGTCATCAAAACCATGTACGCACCAGAACACATCCGGCCTGAAACGTACCTGTTGTTACGACGACGCAGGAGCAGACCGATACTTTGAGCCCAACTTGCCGACGTCACCATGGAGCCCATTGCTCTGACACTTGGCCAACAGTTCGACCTGGAACAGCGGACTCGAGACATCAGCAGGATCACCGATGTCAAAGAGCTTCAGGAGATGAGCAAAGACCTTCTCTTGGCATGGCAGAAGGAGATCGCACGCTCACGGGCGGCAGCCAGCTCACAACGCAAATAATGTTTGATTACAGTTGTCGCACTTCTTGGGTTAGTTGTGAACCTAAGTCTGCCTCAGCAATTCGAAGCTGAATCGATCAAGCGATCCATCGATGACACCAATGACCTGGAAACCTTAAAAGCCCTTGCAAGAGAACTTGCTGATCTTTACGTGCGACAGAGAGCAGCAACAGCATGGGTGATTGCTGAGCGTTAGCCGCTACACCTTGCTGTCTTTGCGCCAGCGTCGTTCCAAGCGCTGACGGGCTTCATCAACCGTTTGTTGATTGAAAGGGTCAGCTTTCTTGCGGTAAGGACGCGTGATCGACCAAAACTTGACGGCAGAAGCAAACGCCACAACCAACCAGGCCAGCACAATCCAGCTTGGATTCGACATCCTCTCCCACGCAACATCACCATGATGGCGAAGCTGGTGCCCATCAGCTCTATCGGACCTCCAACCAGCACAAACAGTGGATCCTGAAGCTCGTCAACTCGTGATCAGTCAGCTTGTGGTGATTGCACTGCCGGTAGGAACCCTTTTCGGGGTCTGGCTTTGGATGCTCAACTGGAGCGGACGTTCCCGCAGAGACCAGTGACCTTTCTTGCCGGCCTACTGGCTCCAATCCTGATGTTGTTCCATCTCGTCGGCCCCGTTCCTGCCGATTTGGGAGTCAGCAACGGTGAGCTCCGTGCTTGCAAGACGACCGCTCACTGCGCAAGGGAAGTCTGGGCGAGCTCAGATCCAACCGCAGATTTCAACAAGCTGAACACGCTGGTTCGGCAAATGCCCCGAATGGTTGTCGTGAACGAGAGGGAGGCCTACTTCCATGCGGAGGCAAGCAGCGCATTCTTCGGCTTCATTGACGACCTAGAAGTATTCGCAGACGAGGACAAGAGCCAGATTCAGGCACGCTCCGAGTCTCGGATTGGTGACTCTGACCTTGGTGTGAATACCGCAAGGATTTCGGAGCTTCGGACCGCCCTAGAGCGCTGAAGGATCCTCACACCTTGGCTCGACGCATATTGCGCACATCCAAGATCAACTCCTTCATACCCGCCACGAATCCGAAAGCAGCTATCACCACAATTCCGGCTGTTAGCACAGTTTCCACAAGCGCGCGAGGGTCAAACCAATCAGACACGGCATGAACCATTGATCTGAACTCGTATTAGCCAGAGCCCGATAAAATGCCACGACGTGGCGCGATCGAACAACACAAAACGTCAGACATGCACGACATCATCTGCCCCAACTGCAACACAGCCTTCAAGGTGGATGAGGCTGGCTATGCCGACATCCTGAAACAGGTCAGAGATAGAGACTTTGAACAACAACTGAATAAACGACTTGCACTGGCGGAACAGGACAAGCGCAATGCCATCGAATTGGCCATTGCCAAAAAAGACACAGAAATGCAGACGCTTGAAGCCCAACTCAAGCAAAGTGCGATGCATCAAGAATTAGCGATTAAAGATGCTGTCAATAAAGCCGAGAAGCAGCGAGATCGAATCGCCGCCGAACTACAGCAAATGCGTGAACATCAGGCGACACAGCAACGCCTCGCAGAGACCAGATTCGCCAAAGAGATGCAAGCTGTGACGCTTCAGAAAGATAGTGAACTTCGTGATTTACAGGCACAGCTGAATGCCGGTTCGATGCAACAGCAGCTAGCAGTGAATGAAGCAGTTAGCACGGTTGAGAAGCAAAGAGATGCTCTCCAAAGTGTTTTAAACGAAACAGAGCTGAAGCATCAACTGGAATCACAATCGCTCAAGGAGCGCTATGAAACCCAGCTCAGTGACCGAGATCAAGCCATAGAACGACTGCGCGACATGAAAGCGCGACTCTCCACCAAAATGGTGGGAGAAACCCTTGAACAGCACTGCGAAACCGAATTCAACCGCATTCGTGCTGCTGCTTTCCCGAAGGCCTACTTCGAAAAAGACAACGATGCCCGCAGTGGTAGCAAAGGCGATTACATCTTCCGCGACCAAGACGAACTCAGCAATGAAATCATCTCAATCATGTTTGAGATGAAAAACGAAGCCGACACAACAGCCACCAAGAAGAAAAACGAGGATTTTCTCAAAGAGCTCAATAAAGATAGAAATGAAAAGAACTGCGAGTATGCAGTTCTTGTATCGCTCCTCGAGCCCGAAAATGAGTTGTACAATTCAGGAATTGTTGATGTTTCTCATCGCTATACAAAAACCTATATTATTCGGCCACAGTTTTTTATTCCATTTATCACGTTGCTACGCAATGCTGCTCTTAAATCGCTTGAGTACAAAGCAGAGCTTGCCCTTGTAAAAGCTCAGAACATTGATGTAACAAACTTCGAGAACGATCTCGAAACCTTCAAAACGGCATTCTCACGAAACTACGACCTTGCCTCGAGACGCTTCCAAACCGCGATTGATGAAATCGATAAATCCATTGATCATCTCCAAAAAACCAAGGATGCACTGATGGGAGCCGATCGAAATCTTCGCCTCGCCAATGACAAAGCGCAGGATGTCACCGTTAAAAAATTGACCCGTAGAAATCCAACGATGGCAGCCAAGTTTGCCGATTTAGACAATTCAGCTGACCAACAATCCGCCTAAACGATGCCTTCCAGCCCACGCAACCGTATCGGCGAGGTTTACGGCAAGCTCACTGTAGTGCGCGCTTCCGAACGTCGAACCAAAGCAGGGAACGTTTACTGGTGGTGCCGCTGCAGCTGTGGAGCAGAGCGAGAGGTACCCAGCGACAAATTGTCGCTCAACACAGCGCGTCGCAAACCCACCGTGAACGCTTGCGAGCGATGTGCGAGAGAACTCCAAATTGAAGGGGTTTATCGCAAAAACGATCGGGAGGAAAAAGAACGACGCCAAGCAGCTGTTGAGGCCAGATCGATATTGGTAGGACAAGTTCCCGAGCGATGGCTGAAGCTACCCCTTACTGATGCTCATGCTCGAGAGCAAGGAAAAAAACTCTTTTTTCGCGGAACCACCTGCCTTCGTGGACACTTAGCGCCCTATCGCATCAACGGCGGCTGCTTGGCTTGTTCTGGTCAGACGCCATCTGCGGCAAATTCGCCATCAACCAAGCCCACAGGGTCATGATTGCGGCGCCGAATGCCAATAATGCTAGGAGTTTGGATTCCATTTAGAGAAAGTCGAAATCGTCTTCAGAGTCACCAGAAAATGCATTCATAACGAGTGCTGAAAAAGGGACAAATACAGCTGCAAGCACAAGTATTTCCACGGGCCTGAGAGAACTCGATCAAACTTAACCGGATCCACTTTACAAAAAGTCATCAGCGCTACCGTTCCACTGGGGTAAGTCCAAATACTCAATTCTCTGCCGTCATAGGCATTTCACTCTGTTGTCAGCCCTGAGGGCCGAATCAGACTGAGCTGAGTCGCAAGACGAAGATGCCAAAGATGCTTAGAGCGGCCTCGGAAAGAATCCGCAGCCTGCTGAAGCCGCCGGTTCAGCAGAGCATTTCCGAAGACCGGCTCCGCAATGATCGGCAGAGCTATTTCGCCATGACCCGAGCCCTGAGCGATGCCCAGCTCGAATGGCGTGATCCTGAACTCACCTCACGCTTATGGCAAGAGGTGGTCGACCGTGGCATGGATCGTGGTCGCATCCTTCAACTCCTCTTCAGCGGTGAGGAACCCCATGACGACGAAGCTCTACAGAGGTCTGACATGGCCTATCTCCAGCTGATCGATCCCAAAGATCCCTGAAGGAGACTTCCTTCAAATCTCAAACACAGTCCCCAGAAGCATGGCGGGATGGGTCGAGTCTCCTGCTGTGCTGCGTTCGAGTTGAACTGCCATGACGCAATGGGCAATGAATCGAACTGCCGATAGAACAGCCAGGCCAATGCACAGGGGGCAGTGCGTGATGGTCAAGACGAAGACCTGCTGAAGGTGATGAACCTATCCCAAAGCAGAAGCGTGGAAGCGCCACCATCTCTTCAACAAGCGTCACGCAAAAGAATGCAGGCAGCAAAGCAGTCCATAGGTCTTAAAGCCGAAGCGGGGCATCAGACCGTTGAGCCGCTGCCGAATTGCTGAACGCGTTTCGCGCTGATCCCGCCAAGGCTTGTCACGCCTGGCGAGGGGGGTGGCCACAGAATCTGCCCTGCGTCAGGACGAGAGGGTGGCTGTTAAAGTCGATGTTTATTGCTCTCTTTCGGGGAACGGATGAGTCAGGTCACAGTCGGCGAGAACGAAGGTATTGAATCCGCGTTGCGTCGCTTCAAACGCTCCGTCGCCAAAGCCGGCATCTTTTCTGATCTGCGTCGGATCCGTCACCACGAAACCCCCGTTGAGAAGTACAAGCGCAAGCTGAAGCAACGCTCCCGCAACCGCCGCCGCTGATCCAGCAACGTCGAATCGACGAAACGGGCCCCAGGGCCCGTTTTTTTATGAGCCATCAATTGCCCATAACAGACACCGCCGAAGGGATCGGTTTCACCAGAAACGTCCAGGGCTTGTGTACTGCTTGAACTGCTCGTCTCCTAAGGGCGGAATGTCACGGTACGTCTCTGTTTTCGCCAGAATTAATCAACGCTTTAGACCGACAAAAACCACCCGATGGTGTTGTTCAACCCATTTTGTCCCATCAGTGCAGCAAAAATTGCCGGCCTGAAGGCCACCATCGTCTTGCTGTTGGTGTTGCTGATGAAGTCAAAACTGCTTCGAATCAAAATGTCTCTTCTGGGCTCTTTTCTGGGATTCGCCATGTTGGTGGGCTTCCTGATGAGCGCTGGATTTTTGACAGTGATCAGCGGCGGAGCCATTGCCTACGCCGCCATGCAGAACCGGAGCAACTGAGTCATGCGCAACCGTCTTCCCTTCTTAAGTGGTCTTGCTCTGGCAACACTCGGTGTTTCAGGCCTGGCCGGTGGAGGTCTGCTTTGGAATTTTCAGGGTCGTACTTTGGGGCTTGGCAGCACCGTGACATCCTTGGTGCTTCTGGGGATCAGCTTTGTATTGCTGCGACCTGAACCGCGAGTCCTACCCGTTGTATCCAGCGAAGACACCCAGCCGCTCAAAGTCAGAGCACCTCAGGCTTCATTCCTCGGCTTGATCCTCGCCACCATCGGAACCCTCGGCATGGCTGGTTCGGGGCTACTTTGGAATTTTCAGGGCCTGGCGTTTGGACTCACTGGCACCCTGACTGCCGCAGTCGCTCTTCTGCTGAGTCTTGTCTTTCTCTGGCCCCTCGGCTCAACCAAACTGACCGGACAAGGTGACACCTCGTCTGTTGCAATCAAGCCAATCAAGGTGGAAGCGGTTTCGCAAAACCCAACACCCACACAGACCACTGCTGAAGCCATTGCCGAAGTGTTGGCATCTGAACAGAAAGAGAGTTCAGAACCGACACTCGTGAATTACGCCCCTCTGCATCTTCTTCCAGGGCAACGTTTATCAACACGTGCCAGACGCGGAGGAAGTTCTCTTGGTCGTTATCGTTCGATGGCTAAAGATCTTTTCCGGAGCTGACGTCTCTCCAGACATTACGGAGCTGGCGATGCCATGGAGTGATGTTGACATCACGGCGATTTTCTCTTTTAAACGATCCATCAACACTGAAACCGGCTTCTTCCATGTCCCGTCGGAGACGTCGGGTGATTGGGATAAGCAAAATTGACAGAACTAACGCTGCAAGTAACAAAAAAGGAAGTAGCGAAAGCAGCCAAATAGTGCTCACCAGAGTGACCGTTGCTGCAAGACCGGTTTTTAGCCAACGAGGCATGTTTATATCCCGTTGGCCAGGCAGTTGTTTCATGATTCAGGATGTTCACTCAGTTGGAAAAAATCCTCTCAAGTTCACGGTGAAACACCTTGGAACTGAGCGGTTCCCCTAAGCGTCTGCGACGTCTTTGTCTCAGCATGACTCCAATCCAACTGATCTGCAGGACAATCAGCAGAGAGGAGATGATCAGAAAAGGCGTCGCGAAATCATTCCACTCCATCCTTGCTCAATAACTGGATTGAGGCAGGGTGAAGCCAGACTGCATATGTCCAAAATCCAGCAGCACGTAGGTCAGCCAGATCAATACTGCTGCGACACCAGCGCCGGCAGCAACCTTGGCCAATGAACGACCAATCATTTCCAACAGACTGACCTCTTTCATTGCGTTGAACCAACTCTTTCGATTCTGACGCCTCTTCACCCCAAACCGTAGCCAGCCAAGAAAAAAGCCCCGCAAGGCGGGGCTAGGTCAAACGATCAATCGAGGATCTTCAACGTCCGGCAACTGCTTCTTCAAGAACACCGCTCTTGGAGAAGCCTTCATTCAGCTCAGCAGAAAACTCCATGTTTGGCTCTAGACGACGAGCGATGAGCTCATCAATGGAGAACACACCAGGTCCACAGGCCAACACGGCAACAGCTGCCGCGAAGTACAGCCCGAGAAGCTCGAGCAGATAGATGTTGAAGCCGGCTGTGACGATGGCGTGATAGATGGCGACGGAGATGGTTCCCGCAACCGCCAATGCCCCCATCCGCGTCAACAATCCTGTAATCAGCAACCAGCTTCCGATCACCTCCGAGAACGCCGCGACATAGGAGAGCAGGATCGGAAAAGGCAGATGCAACGGACGAACGAATGCATCGGCAAAATTTTCGATATTGGCGAGCTTCTCGTAGCCGTGGTGAATCAGCAGAGCTCCCGTGAACACCCGGAGGACAAGCAGACCCAGGTCGCCTGCAATGGGACGGGAAAGGATGGCGCGAATCACTGCAAAGCCAATCGACTACACACAATTTAAATAAGTTGTGTGTTGCAGTGCGGGTCCGCGCCGAAGGGCGGCCCACTGATGAGTACTTCTACTCAGCTCGCCTGGGCGACTCAGTCGTCATAGACCAGGCACTCAGGCTCATCGGGATTCTGCTCGCAGAACAGTTCCAGGGGAGAGGGGTCATGGGGATCATCGGGAAATTCCTTTTTGTGATCCAACAACCACTGCAGCTCTTCCGTGAGATGACGCACTTTGCCGTCGTTGTGATCAGACAGGGCCTTGAGGAACTCCTCTTGATCCTTCTGAATGTGCTCGTCAATCGTTTTCATGACTTGAACCGTCATCTGTCTGACATTTGGTTGTTAGCGAAGACGACCCATTTCGATCAGTCGGTAGATCTACCTTTGTGGTCGAAAGCACACAACAGCTCATCCCAAGAACCCATCACGTCCTGTGACATCGAGGTAGCCATCTGACGCTCCCCGAAGGAAAGTCAGGGAGGCTGATCATCCAGTGCATGCCGTTTTCCGATCGCAGTGTTCTGACAGGACTTCTTGTCTTTGCCGTAGGGGTTGTGCTCGGCATCGGGATTGGTTCGGCTAGCGCCGTATCGGCCCTGACCCAGGGGGCACCCGATGTTCTCCAGATATGGTCCGGGGTTGTGGCGCTCCCTTGAAGGCTTGACTCCGCATCATTTCCCGCCTATCAGATGCTGAAATCGGGTGAGCTGCGCGATGTTGTCACATGACCGCATGATTTTCAGTCGTGAGAAAAGAACGATTCGGCAATTGCTTAATCGTCTGCAGCGGATTTTGTTTGGCTAGTTAGCGCGTTCCAATACTGATATTTCCAACACCAATCAGATGTTCGAGTCGCGCTGTGAGCTTCAACTCAGTGCGATCAAAGCCATCCTGATTGCCCGAAACGTAAGCAAGCTCTTCGGTGGTGATCACCTGGTGGGTGACAGCATCAAGGTAAATCTGAACCAGGGACATCCTCAACGTCACCATTCGAGGGCCATCCTGGCAACACTGGAGTGCAAACGGCGAATCGAGCCGCGAACGACAGAACTATGGATCGGCAGACCATTCAGAACCTGATCAAGCAATGCAGCGTGGGACTGTTTGATCTGGCCTGTGCCGTCAGCGGACATCCAAGCTGGGATCTGAACCTGCCTGTCGGAGTGATCGATGCAAGACGCACCAAACCGAAACTGATCGTGAGTGCAATCGGCACGATCAACTCGACGTTGAAGGCCTCATCCACCATTGCTCACCCTTTGATGGTGCAGCTGTTCGAGCGTTTTGAGGACGTGGGCTTGGAACAAGCTCTCACCGAAATGAAGAACGGAGAGGAGGGAGAGGCTTTCGCAGAGGTTTGGCAGGCTTACAGGGATGAACGCCGTTGCGGTGATGCCCCAATGTGGAGCATCGAAGACGCCACGGCCTTCGTCGTGCAGTCTCGTGAGGCCCACGCTGACCGAGAGGTGGCCTGCGTCGCCGTTCTCCCTGGGGAGCCCCATCGCATCATCACGTTTTCGGTGCCCATTGCCTTCCTGACACGAGATTGAACAGGCCTATCGCGATGCGCCAAGCCAAGCAGGCATGAGTGTTTCCGAACTGCTAACCCAAATCGCCCTCTTGGGTATTGCCATTGGAGCCAATGGCCTATCAGCACTAGCGGGCGGTGGCGCTGGACTGGTTCAACTCCCAGCGCTCATCCTTCTTGGCCTTCCATTTGCCATGGCACTGGCCACTCACAAGGTTGCCAGCGTTGCTCTGGGGCTCGGAGCGACGGGGCGTCACTGGCGAGCCAGCAGCCTTGACCTCAAACGCTCTGCAGTGGTGCTCGGTGCCGGTTTACCAGGGGTCTGCTTGGGCGCCAGCATGGTTCTTGCCCTGCCAGATCAAGCGGCCACCGCAAGCCTCGGCCTGCTGACGCTGGGGCTGGGGCTTTACTCGGCGCGGAAACCAGATCTGGGAACGATGGACGAGCTCCGCCCCCTGACGGCCAGCACCGTCGGAGTCGGAGCCTGCGGACTGTTCATCATTGGCGTCCTCAACGGTTCACTGACCTCCGGGACAGGTTTGTTTGTCACCCTTTGGCTGGTGCGCTGGTTCGGACTGAGCTACGCGAGAGCCGTAGCCCACACGCTGGTTTTGGTGGGGTTGGGATGGAATGGGATGGGGGCGCTGGTGCTGGGTTTGAGCGGAGAGATCCGCTGGGACTGGCTGCCAGCACTGGTTCTCGGGTCGCTCATCGGAGGCTTTCTGGGCGCCCACTACTCACTTGTGAAAGGAAGTCGTCTGGTCAAACGATGCTTCGAAATCTTGGCGCTGCTGATGGGGGGATCTCTTCTAATCCGCTGTCTCTGAATCGGAGCCCTCAAGGAAACGCCCAGAGAATCGCGTTGCCAGTACCACCGTTGCAGCCCCGTAGGCAATGAACGTCACCGCCTGACCAGCACTGGCTGTTTCATAGACCTCACCCGTCAGCAACATCCAGTCCATCAGGGACGCCACAGTTCCCCAAATCACCACCCAGACGGACACATAAGCAACGCCACGAAAGGTCCGATCCACAAGCCCAGGGGTTAATCCTCTCAACGCTAAGGGAAGCTGGTTGAACAAGGAGGGCCGGCGGCTCCCGTAATGTCGGTGATTGATCCAATTGAGGGGATGCCGAAGAAACGCCGCAAGCTCAACAAGGACATGGAAGCGGAAATGGCCGCTGCCAAGCGAAAAATTGAGCTAGTGGGCGCGCTGATCAACGACATCCGGAATGAGGACATTCAGGCTGAGTACCTCGGCGCCTTCACGCAGATCCGAAGCGCCGTGGTGAATCTCATCGCTAAGTACACCACCGACGGATTCTGCGAAGAAACAGAAGGCCTGCTCGCGCTTTACAAGGGCCTAATCCAGCAATTTGAAGAGGAGTACGAGCTCTGAAGAGGAGATCACGTCGGTCGTCATGGGAACAGGCACTGACGTAGGGCACCGTTTAAGTTCATCAACCTTTGTTCCAAGCCATGGCTCTTCGCCAGAACGACCCGCAGGTGTCACCACTGCGGCTGAAGATCACAGTTTTGATCGCCGGCTTCGGGCCACTGCTCGCCGTCGGCCTCTGGCTGCAGTCCAAAGGTTTTTTCAACTGACGCCATGCACCGTTTTCTCGCCACCGCTGGACTGCTGTCCCTCGGCATGCTCCCCAGTCTGAGCTGGGCCGAAACCGTCACGCTAACCCTGCGCAACGGAGACAGTCTTCACGGGGAACTGATTGAGCGGAATTCAGAGGATGGAACAACGGTGCTCAACCACCCCCAGTTGGGGCGGTTGGAACTCACCGCAGAACAACTCCAACCGGCCGAAACCAAGCCCCTCTGGACGAGCTCTGTGTCCGCGGGTCTCATCGGAAATGAGAAGGACGGCGACAGCTCCATGTCGATCAGCTTCACCGGAAAAACCCGCTACAAAGATGAACAGCAGAAGCTGTCGTTGAGTGGCAGTTTCAATGCAAGCAAGTCGAAGGATTCGGGGGAGGCACTCTCCATCGATACGGAGAAGGGATCCGCGGAACTCCGATACGACAAACCCTTCGGATCCAACCTCGATTTGTTTGCTCTGAGCAGTTACCAGTACAACGGCACCAATGATTCCGGGGTGAACACCGTTCTGGGAAACATCGGTGTGGCTTTCCCACTGATGAAGTCAGAAACAACTGATTTCACCGTGTCCATCGGCCCTTCGGTGCAGTGGAGCGGAGGAGGCATCACCTGTGCCAGCGACACATCTTGCGGCAACACCTACGGCGGCGCAACGCTCACCGCAGATCTCAGCTGGAAACCCTTGCCAACTCTGAAGTTTGGACTTCAAAACCAATTCACAACGGTCTGGGCGAACGAGATTCAACCAGGCAACACCCTTACCGCTGAGGTCCGTTACTACCCCGCCGTGAACAGCAAGTTGTTCACAACATTGCGGGTCCAATCGATTTACCAAAGCATGAGCACTCCACAGGTGAACAACACCATCACAGCTCAGGTGGGCGCCGACTTCTGATGACAACACCACCCATGCTTCAACCGCCGCTGGACGCAGAACAGATCCGTGCTCTGTTCACCAAGCCCTACGGAACACCCGGCCCCACAGCTGCACAATGGAAGGCTGTTTACGCCGACGACGTTCACTTCACCGATCCAACCCAGGAACGGCAGGGCATTGACGCTTACATCCTTGCCCAGGAAGGTCTGATGCAGCGCTGTGATGACGTTTTCCTGGAAACAGAAACGGTGGCGGTGAACGGAGAAACAGCCTTCGTTGAATGGCGCATGGGCCTAAAAATCAAAGGGATTGAATTCATCTATCCCGGCGCAACCCGGCTCAGCTTCAATCCAGATGGAAAGATCGGGGATCATCGTGATTATTTCGATTTCGTCGGTCCCACATTCGCTCCTGTTCCTGTGATTGGTGGGCTGGTGCGATGGCTTTACAAACGGTTCGTTGCCTGAAGCAGCACAGCAGGGGCATCTGTTGATCGGTCCCCCGGGCAGTGGAAAGTCCACCCTCGCCGGGATCCTCGCTCCGTTGCTCCGTGCAAGGGTGATCTCCAACGACGCTCTGAGAAAACAGCTTTGGGGGGACGCAAACATTCAAGGTCCCTGGACTGAAATCGAGCCCCTCCTCCATGAAGCCATCGACAGCGCCCTTGCTGCTGGCGAGAACGTGCTTTTGGATGCCACCCATGCGCAACTCTGCTGGCGCCAACGGTTGATGCACAGAGACCTGGGGGTGAGGCGCCTGAAGTGGATCGGCTGGTGGCTACAGACACCGCTGGACCGCTGCCTTGCCTGGAACCGGTCACGTGAACGAATAGTGCCCGAACAGGTGATTCATGCGATGCACCGAACGCTGACCAGCCGTGCTGACAGACCCGATACAAGAGAGGGATTCTCAAGCTTGATTCGCCTCAATCCCGCCAGCTCAGACCACAACGACCAGATCAATCGAGCACTTCAAACCATTCTTGGCCATGAAGAAAGGTAAGCAGGTCATGCACCCCCCTTTGAGTCCCATCAACGTGATTTGAACAGCATCAGTGCCATGACTCTCGGAGAACTGTTTCTGGAAGCCATGTCCACCGGCGTGATCACCAACGGTGAAATGGCGTGGGTGACCGACCGACAAGATCAATTCACGCGAACCGAGGAAGCCGTCGCGCAGAGACTCGGCCGACTCATCGACGAAGGCACGATTCAGCTGGGTTGCCGCATGCCAGTGGCCTGAGCAAAGGCAGTGCCCTGATGACGCGAATTTCCTGCCGCTACACCGGCGATCTGCACTGCTCAGCAGAACATGGGCCCTCAGGCGTGGCAGTGCAAACCGATGCACCGCCTGATCACGACGGACGTGGTGAAAGCTTTTCACCAACAGATTTGTTGGCCACTGCTCTTGGCACCTGCATCTTGACCGTGATGGGAATCACGGCCAAACGCCGAAATTGGACGGTCACGGATGCAGAAGCATCGGTGGAAAAAATCATGAGCCAATCGAGGCCCCGCAAGATCGAGACACTTCGGGTCAGCATCACCCTGCCGATAGGGTTGTCAGAGGAGCAGATTCAGTTGTTCAAACGTGTTGTGAATGACTGCCCTGTGAAACGCAATCTTGAGCCATCCATGACGATTGATTTGATCTGGTGCTGATCATCCGCATCGATCCAAAGACGGGTTTAAAGCGGAGATAAGAAGAGCAAGAGGAGGAACGGTGAGACTTCACTTCATACCGATTCATATCTTCCGAGAGACTCCATCGGTGACCTTCTTTGATGCTGGGGTCCCTGGGAGCAATGGCACCGACGTGGTCGCCCACCATGGCGCCGCCACGTCCCCCCCCGATCAAGACGGGTCAGAGCAGTACTACGTACACCGTCATCAGGTGGACAACAACCTGGTGTTGGAAGGGGCTCGGACCTTCACGCTGCTCAATCCAGCCTGGGACCACCCCCATCACATCATTCATTTGATCCGCGCGATGGGTGCTCTCCAAATCCCGATCGGGACCTACCACCGCTCAGTCTCCAGCAATGAGGGCAGCCTGGTTCTGAACCAATCCATGCGTGATCGCGAATTTGATTACAGAACGGAATTCATCCCCATAAGACTTCAAGCACAAGAAGATCTCCGGAAAGCAAAAGCAACGGTTCCATGGATCTGGAGCTGGAAAGATGGGCACATCTGCAGAGATCACGGATCTCAGTGATGGTGTTTCCGTCGTCGTGAATGACGACGAATGCGCTTCACCAATCGGTCGCTGATGGCGTTATCCGCTGCACACTCGAGCTGATTCCAGCGCCATCCCAGCAAAGACAGCAATAAGACGATTGCAATTGCGATCAACCAACCCACGGTGACAGCTCAAAGTGACAGCTCAGAGACAAAGACTGCTAGTCCAGAGTTCCTCCTCGTCACCAAGATGTGTCCGAACGCAAGTGGTCACGCACTCACCATCATCCACCGAGCAGGTCGTGATGCACTCAAGGCATGCCTCAACAGAATCCCAGGTTCCAGCCTGCTGTTGCTCCATGGCGCTCTTAACCACTGAAGGAGTTGTAGGTCGCCGATGGATCTCTGTCACAGCTTCCATGAAGACGAGTGAAGGAGGCGGGTTTTAGCGCTGGCCGTCCTGATCGAGGCTGAATTCCAGCAATGCTGCCGTGAGCAAGGTCTTCATCGTCTGCAGTGCCTCCTGCTCCCTTGGATCCGGCCCCCCAGGCCATTTCTCGAGATGAAAGCTCACCGAGCGGTGGAGCAGGCGAACAGCCTCGAGATCCAGATCGAACTGGAGCGTGGCGCGGGACTCACTCATATCCACATTCTCCCTAACACCGGCTCACCATGGCCAAATCGTTGACAGCGAGAAACCTATCAACTAGTACATAATTACTAAACTCATAGCGATGGAGTCCTTGAACGCACCCCTAGCCGGGACTTGGCCACCGATGGGCGCAGGGCAGCTACGTCCCAGTCGATCCCTCATGGTGTGCCTCACCTGCCAGCACTTTCAGCACACCCTTGCCGAGGCAGGAGTCACTCATCCGGCCTGCGCACGCCATCAACAATTGCTCCCCCAGGGAGCACACCTTGATCACCGCTGCCACCAGTGGATGCAGCGACTGGAGAAGGAAATCGGCTGGTGCCCAGAGGGAGCCTGATTCTCTTCAAATCCCCCACAGTGACAAACAAAAGCCCCCTCGTGAGAGGGGGCTTTCCGATTCAGTTGATCTGAATCGTTTGTTCTGTTCCAGAAGGAACAGGTTGATTCCAGATCAACCGATGGCAGGAGCCTGCAGAGCCACAGGAGTGGACTCAGCAGCAGCCAGGTCGAGAGGGAAGTTGTGAGGGTTGCGCTCGTGCATCACTTCCATGCCGAGGCCGGCACGGTTGATCATGTCGGCCCAGGTGTTCAGGACGCGGCCCTGACCATCAAGGATGGACTGGTTGAAGTTGAAGCCGTTCGGGTTGAAGGCCATGGTTGACACGCCAAGGGCGGTGAACCAGATGCCGACAACAGGCCAGGCAGCCAGGAAGAAGTGAAGGCTACGGCTGTTGTTGAAGGAGGCGTATTGGAAGATCAGGCGACCGAAGTAACCGTGGGCAGCCACGATGTTGTAGGTCTCTTCCTCTTGGCCAAACTTGTAGCCGTAGTTCTGGGACTCGCTCTCGGTGGTTTCACGCACCAGGGAGGAGGTCACCAGGGAGCCGTGCATGGCGGAGAACAAGCTGCCGCCGAAGACACCTGCGACGCCCAACATGTGGAAGGGGTGCATCAGGATGTTGTGCTCGGCCTGGAACACCAACATGAAGTTGAAGGTGCCAGAGATGCCCAGGGGCATGCCGTCAGAGAAGGAGCCCTGACCGAAGGGGTAGACCAGGAAAACGGCCATCGCGGCAGACAGCGGAGCGCTGTAGGCGACGCAGATCCAGGGGCGCATGCCCAGGCGGTAGGAGAGTTCCCACTGACGTCCCATGTAGGCGGAAATGCCGATGAGGAAGTGGAAGCAAACCAACTGATATGGGCCGCCGTTGTACAACCACTCATCGAGGGAAGCAGCTTCCCAGATGGGGTAGAAATGCAGGCCGATGGCGTTTGAAGAAGGAACAACAGCACCGGAGATGATGTTGTTGCCGTAGATCAGTGAGCCAGCGACAGGCTCACGGATGCCATCGATATCGACAGGGGGTGCTGCGATAAACGCAATGGTGAAGCAGATGGTGGCCGCCAAGAGGCAGGGAATCATCAGTACGCCGAACCAACCCACGTAAATGCGGTTGTTGGTGTCGGTAACCCACTGACAAAAGGCTTCCCAATTGCTCTGGCGTCCGCTGCGAATTGCGGTGGACATAGAAGAAAAGAAGACGAATGAACCTCTCCCCAGAAAAAGGGGATAGGTGGACCAAGCCTATGGACGGAACCTTCCGTTACATGAGATTTAAACAATCAGAATCAGGTCTCAAGCAATCTTCATTAAGCACTTCATGAAGCATTCATGAAGTTGAATGAAGCAGCCAATCGCGTGATTGCTGAACGAAGCCGTTCCAGTTCAGCCGCTCCTGCTCAGAGGCCCGGGCCACGAGCAACGGGGCCTGCTGCTTCAACGCCACGAGATCAAGCTCATCCACACCCGCATTGACCGCGAGCCAATCCGCCATGGAACGTCCCACCACGCGGGTGAGATAGGCCGCACTGAGGGCTTGCATCGCTCCAGCGATGAGCCAACTCCCCCCATCCAACTTGGCCAGACCCAGCAAGGCTTGTCCCGTCCACTCCACCACGCCCTGGGCCAGCGCCACACGCGCCAACTGCGCCGCCGCTTCCCTGAGCACATCTGGCTGCAGCGACGTTCCCCAGATCTCTCCCATCTCCTTGATCATCAATCCGTTGGCCACCGCGACGGCAAGAAGATCAAGGCTTGGGACTGGGGCTGCCAACACAGAACCGGCAACCACCCATTGGGTGCGTTGCTGGATCTGCAGAAAGCGCTCACGCCGGAGCGACTCCAAGTCGCGCTGCCAGCGCCGGTGAAGATCAGCCAAAAGCCGCGGCCGCGTTTCGGAAGCCGCCTTTTTCAGCAAACGGCGCAAAGGCCCCAAAGCAGCCCGAAGCGACATCGACGGATCCCGAACCAGAATTCGCTCACGCCAGCGATCGGGGAGATCATCGAGGAGAGCAGAGATGGCATCAGGCGACGATTCCTGACCCTCGGGAGTCACAAGCAGCCAGGCGGGTTGATCGTCTGGCAACTGCTGAAGCCAAAGCAGGTCTGAGGCCAGCAATGGAGTGCCCAGGGTGAACAAAATCAGGTCCTGATCCACCAGCCCACGAGGCCAACAGCGGCTGCCCTCAGTGATCAAGGGATGGCACAACGACAGGCTCAAAGACACCGAGCCTGCAAGAGATCGGCTGAGGTTCTCTGCGCTTGGTCCCTGATGGTCCCCCAGGGCGACCATGGCCATACGCACAGGACCGCTGCGCTCCAACACCAACTTCAATTCAGCGCGTCGGGCTAGATCCGCGGATGGTTGCTGCTCAAAACGTGCGAACTGATCCAGCACCTCCTGGCACCGAGAAATCCATCCATCCAGAGACACAGGTGCTGCGAACCGCGGTTTGCTGGGCTTGCGGCCGAGCCAGATCACCACGCCACCAGCAGCCAGGAGGCCCAGTCCTCCGCCGGGAACATGCATGACATCACTGATCAGCCAGTGTCCAGCAAGCAGCCCAGCTCCGGCCACGGCCAGCGGCCGCAGCAGCGACGTTGGTGGCATCACCAGATCTGGCAATGAAGCCGGGAATTTCAACCGTGTGTCTGTTGTAGCAGTGGCCCTTCTTAGCTCAACCCAACTCCTGAAACCAGGACTTCAGGTCAGAGGGAAGACTTCTCCATAACTTGGGAAGAAGACGGGTTCAGCCATGACACACAGTCATCCCAACCCGATGGTCGACAACCGCAAGGGGGTGCGCAGGGTTCTCATGGTGGCTCTGGGCCTGAACATCACCATGTCGCTTCTGAAGCTTCTGGTGGGGGTCATGAGTGGATCCCTGGCGGTGATCGCGGATGCCATGCACAGCGCCACCGATGCCCTCTCCAGCCTCACGGGACTGGTCACGAACAAGCTCTCCGATCCACGGCCGGATCGCGATCATCCCTACGGACATCGCAAATACGAGGCGGTCGGAGCCCTCGGAATCGCAGGTTTCATCCTGTTCACAGCCATCGAAATCCTCATGCGTTCAGGGGAACGGCTCCTGGAGGGGCTGCCACCCATTCGTGTCACGGGCCAGGAGCTTGTGCTGCTCACCCTTGTGCTTGGGTTCAATCTCCTGCTTGCGGGATATGAGCTGCGGGAAGGTCGGCGACTCAACAGCAACCTGCTCAAGGCGGATGCCCAGCATGCGGCGAGTGACGTCTGGACCACCGTGGTGGTGCTGGTGGGCATAGCAGGGGCGGTATGGCTGCAGGTGAGCTGGCTCGACGTTGCTTTGGCGATCCCCATGGCTCTGCTGCTGATCCGTGTCTGCTCGCAGGTGCTGCGCAGCACCTTGCCCTGGCTGGTGGACCACATGGCGATTGCCCCCGAGGCCATCTACGCCGAAGCGATGTCCACCGCCGGGGTGATGAATTGCCACGACATCGCCAGCCGCGGCGTGCTGGGTCAGCAGATCTTCATCGAAATGCATATGGTTGTCGATGCCGACGACCTCACCAAGGCGCACCAGATCACTGAGCAAGTGGAGGAGCGCTTGGAGGAAACCTTCGGCCCGGTGCGGTGCACCATCCATCTGGAACCAAAGGACTACGTGGAGGACTGGATCACCTACACAGGTGCCCATGGCTGAAGCCGACACCGCAGTGACGCCGCTCGCCGGGCTGACAGAGCGTCAGCAGAGGGGCCTGATCGACGTACTAGACGAAGTCCGCAGCGCCGATGGCTGGTCTTGGCAACTGCCAGTTTTGCTGCAGGAACGCTGCTGGCTGAGGCTGTCCAGAACTCCCCTCACGGAGCTACATCGCCTTCTTCCCCCGGATGGGCGTGATGAAGCCCCGGAACTGGTGCATTACCGGCGCCTGCTTCAGCAGGGGATGGATCCACTCTTGGCTCAGCAGAGCTGCTGGCATGACTTCGGCATGGAGGACTGCCAGAGAGCTCTCCGGGAGTATTGGAGCAGCCGGGACACGGCCATCCACGGATGGACTGCCCAGCAGTACCGACAACTGGTGAGCAGCTACCGGGAGCGGATCGAACGGGGGATCACGGCTGTTCCGATGCTGGTGCTCGCTCGAAAGAACAGCGTTGAATGCCACCAGCTGCTCTGGATCACCGAAAACACCCCGGTGATGCGTCACACTTGCGCCTGATTCCAGGCCATGGGCCATGAGTGATTCCTACAGCGATCCCCAACATCAGGCGGGACAGGGAGACGGCGGCCGTGACGGCCAGCGCAGTCGTGGCAACCGTGCCGGCGGCCGCGAAGGCGGAGGCTTTCGGATTCGTCTGAGCGACAACGAAATGCGCTCGGCGAGGGCGCTACAAGAGGCCTTCAATCTCCGCTCCACCGTTGCGGTACTTGGTTTCGCGGTCCGCAGCCTGGGCCAGATGTTGGAGGAGGGCCAACTCGACGCTCTGATCGAGCAACAACGCAATCAGCCCGCCCGGAGTGGACGCCGCGATGGAGGTGGTCGTGATGGAGGTGGTCGTGATGGAGGTGGCCGCGGTCGCCGGTTCGACGACGAGCGCAGCAGCAGGGGTTCCCGTCCGAACCCGTTTGCTCGCCCTGCCAAACCCCAACCCGCAGCACAGGTTGAACCCGTAGCGGAATCGGCGGTGGAGCCGGTGGTGGAGTCGGAAGCGGCCCCAATCGACGACACCAGTTCGGCCCCCGTTGCGGATGGATCGGCCTTAGATGTGTCGACGGACGAGACCAAAACCGAAACGACCGAGGACTGATCGATGAACCGGCCAAGGGTTCTTTCCGGGGTGCAACCGACAGGAGCACTGCACCTCGGCAATTGGCTTGGTGCCATCCGCAACTGGGTTGACCTGCAGGAGAGCCACGACACCTTCGTCTGTGTAGTGGATCTCCACGCCATCACCGTTCCCCATGACCCCAGCCGTCTGGCTGAGGACACCCGCTCCACGGCTGCGCTCTACCTGGCCTGCGGCATGGACGCCAAGCGCTGCTCGGTGTTTGTGCAGAGCCAGGTGGCAGCCCACAGTGAGCTCTGCTGGCTACTGAATTGCGTCACACCGCTCAATTGGCTGGAACGGATGATCCAGTTCAAGGAAAAGGCGGTGAAGCAAGGGGACAACGTGTCCGTGGGTCTGCTGGACTACCCGGTGCTGATGGCCGCCGACATCCTTCTCTATGACGCTGACCTTGTGCCCGTCGGTGAAGACCAAAAGCAGCACTTAGAACTGGCGCGTGACATCGCTCAGCAGCGCATCAATGCCCGTTTCGGTGACAAGGAAACGCCTGTACTCAAGGTTCCGAAACCGCTGATCCTCAAGGAGGGCGCGCGGGTCATGAGCCTGACTGATGGTCGCAGCAAGATGAGCAAGAGCGATCCGAATGAGGGAAGTCGCATCACGCTGCTGGACCCGCCAGAGCTGATCACCAAAAAAATCAAACGCGCCAAAACAGACCCCCTGCGGGGACTGGAATTCGACAACCCGGATCGACCGGAAACTGACAACCTCTTGGGGCTTTACGCGATCCTCAGCGACAAGGGACGGGAGCAGGCCGCCAGCGAATGCGCTGAGATGGGATGGGGGCAGTTCAAGCCGATGCTGGCCGAAGCCACAGTGAACGCCCTGGAGCCCATCCAGGTGCGCTATCGCGAGCTGATGAGCGACCCCGCCGAGCTTGACCAGGTGCTGAGCACGGGACGCGAAAAAGCCGAAACCGTTGCCAACGCAACGTTGGAGCGGGTTCGAGAGGCCCTGGGCTTTGCCCGACGAGCCTGATCACGACCAAAGACAACCATCAGCTGCTCTTATCAATACAAGGGATAAGACCTCGCCCCATACCCCAAGAGATTTGACGGAAACAATCGCAGCGACAGCAATGAGTCCCGGAAGACTCTCAGGATGCTCTCACTTGCATAGACACAGCGATATCACCATGTCAACCCCTCAGGAGCCGATCTCGCGCGGAGGCCTCATGGGCCAGCACTGTGACCGTCCACCTGATTTTCCTGCGTGCGTCATCTTTTTTCTGCGTCCAACAAAACCTCTCGTTGGAGCCGACCTCTGGTCGGTGCAGTGCTGAGCGCAGGAATGGTTCTTTGCGCAGGAGCATCACAGCCCCCCCAGAGCTCCCAGACACTCCTGGCAGGTGTCGGCGACAGCAGTCGCGCCTCCCTGTCGTCAGGCAACGAGGGAGGCCGCTACGAGTTAACGCCTGAGCGACGCGCATTGCTCAACACCATCCGCTATGCCGAAGGCACTTGGAAAGACGGTGAAGACAAGGGCTACCAAATCATGTACGGGGGAGGTCAGTTCCAGGACCTCTCCCGTCATCCCGAGCGGGTGATCGTGAAGCGCTACACAAGCGCCGCTGCGGGTGCTTATCAGTTCCTGCCCAAGACCTGGAAAGGTGTAGCCCAGGAGCTCAGGCTGTCCAGCTTCGAACCCAGGCACCAGGATCAGGCCGCACTGCATCTCGCTGAGCGAAGGGGTGCTCTCGATGAGATTGATCGGCAGGGTCTTACCAAGGACGCCATGGCAAAGCTGGCACCCGAATGGGCATCCTTCCCAACCAAAGCCGGTCACTCCGCCTACGGGCAACCGGTGAAGAGTCATCAGGAGCTGGCAAGCTTTTACAGCAGCAACCTGCGCCAGCTGAGAAATCAGCTGGGTGCCTGAGGAGAACGGGAGGAACCCAGCTTCGCGGCCAGGGCCCACACCTCCGTGACCAAACCGTGCCACGGGTTCATGACCTCCATGGAAACGGCCATGGGCTGTGTTGAGGCAGCCACGAGGGCACGTGTGGCTGCAATCGCCTTCTTGCCGTTCTGCAGTCGCAGCTCCATGCCCTGACGCTCCTTGAGCGACATCACCGCATCCGGACAGGCCTGGAGAAGCTCCTCCCCGCGCTGAAACCAGTGCTCGAAGTCATCGAGAAGGGACGCCAGCAGTTCATCCAGCAGAGCACCAGCGTCCCGATTGGTTGACTCGCCCACGTGATGCCCTCGGGTCTCGCCCATAGGATGGCGGGCCTCGTACCTGAACCGGTGAGCAGCGCTGCAGCAACCACCCCAGCCCCCTCAGCACCAGTGGTTCTGCCCAAGACCAGCGAAAGCGATCAACTGCTCAAAATCCGCCACTCGATGAGCCACGTGATGGCCATGGCTGTGCAGCAGCTGTTTCCCAAGGCACGCGTCACCATCGGACCTTGGACCGAAACCGGGTTTTATTACGACTTCGACAATCCCGATCCCTTCACAGAGGCCGATCTGAAGGCCATCAAGAAGGGGATGATCAAGATCATCAACAAGAAACTGCCCCTTGAACGGGTTGAGGTGAGCCGCGGCGAGGCCGAAGCAAAAATCAAGGCCCAGAACGAGCCCTACAAGCTGGAGATCCTCGAAGGCCTTCAGGAGCCCATCACCCTCTACACCTTGGGTGAGGCCTGGTGGGACCTCTGCGCAGGACCTCACGTGGACCACACGGGGCAGCTCAACGCCAAGGCCTTCGAGCTGGAAAGCGTGGCAGGCGCCTACTGGCGTGGCGATGAAACCAAAGCGCAGCTGCAGCGCATCTACGGCACAGCCTGGGAAACCCCCGAACAACTGGCGGAGCACAAACGCCGCAAGGAGGAAGCACTGCGCCGGGATCACCGACGCATCGGCAAAGACCTCGACCTCTTCTCCATCGAGGATGAAGCCGGAGCCGGCCTGGTGTTCTGGCACCCCCGTGGCGCCCGCATGCGCCTGCTGATCGAGGAGTTCTGGCGTCAAGCCCACTTCGAGGGCGGATACGAGCTCCTCTACACACCCCACGTGGCCGACATCAGCTTGTGGAAGACATCAGGCCACCTCGACTTCTACGCCGAAAGTATGTTCGGTCCGATGGAGGTGGACGAACGGGAATACCAGCTCAAACCGATGAACTGCCCGTTCCACGTGCTCACCTATGCCAGCAAATTGCGCAGCTATCGGGAACTACCGATTCGCTGGGCCGAACTCGGGACCGTGTATCGCTACGAGCGACCGGGCGTGATGCACGGCCTGATGCGCGTGCGCGGCTTCACCCAGGACGATGCTCACGTGTTCTGCCTGCCGGAACAGATCAGCGACGAGATTCTGAAAATCCTCGATCTCACCGAGCGCATCCTCTCCACCTTCGATTTCAGCAACTACGAGATCAACCTCTCCACCCGACCGGAGAAGTCGATCGGAGATGACGACGTCTGGAACCTTGCCACCAAGGGACTGATCGAGGCCCTGGAGCGCAAGGGCTGGGCGTACAAGATCGATGAAGGGGGAGGCGCCTTCTACGGCCCGAAGATCGATCTCAAAATCGAAGATGCCATCGGCCGGATGTGGCAGTGCTCGACCATCCAGCTGGATTTCAACCTGCCGGAACGCTTCAAGCTCGACTACATCGCCGCCGATGGAAGCAAGCAGCGTCCGATCATGATCCACCGCGCCATCTTCGGCTCGCTGGAGCGCTTCTTCGGGATCATGACCGAAAACTATGCCGGCGATTACCCGTTCTGGCTGGCCCCTGAACAGGTGCGACTGCTGCCGGTCACCGACGAAGTGCAGCCCTACGCCGATCAGCTGCTGGACCAGCTCACCAAGGCCGGGGTCCGCGCCACAGTCGACCGCAGCGGCGACCGCCTCGGGAAGTTGATCCGCACCGGCGAACAGATGAAGATCCCTGTTCTGGCCGTCATCGGAGCGAAAGAAGCGGAGCAGAACGCTGTGAGCCTGCGCAGTCGCCGGGATGGTGATCTCGGGGTCACAGCAGTGGCCGACCTGCTCAGAGCTGCCCAGACGGCCAATAATCAACGCGCTGCAGGCCTGGAGCTGAATTAATGGCGGAGTCCCCTGTGAACAACCTGGCCGATCTCGCGCGTTTGCGTGGAGCACCAGAGCTGCTTCCTCAGACCAGAGATCAGCTCCGCCAAGAGCTCAACCAGGCGATGGCCACCGCCCATTGGTTCACCATTGGCGTCATGGCTCCCTCCATGGATCAGGCGCTCTCAGCGCTGCGCAATCTGGAGCAAAGCCAAAAGTGGGACTCCATGGAGCTTGTCGACAGCCCGGAGGGACCGGGTCCTGTTTTTCTGAAAGCCAACCAGAGGGGGGGGACAATCCGGATTCGGATCGAGCACGGCCTCGGCGAAGGAATTTTGATCAGTGGGCACGGCGAGGACGAAACCACGCAAAGCACCACCTGGGGACCACTCCCACTGGACTTCTTCTCCTGAACTTCCCACGCTGGTAGGAGATACCGCGGGTTTGTATGGCCACCCCCACACTCCTTGCAGGGGATATGGGAGGCACCAAGACCCTGCTTGCTCTTTACGAGAGTGACGGGAGTCAGCTTCGCCTGCTGCATCAGCAGCGCTTCCGCTCCGGGGAATGGTCTTCTCTCGAGCCGATGCTCGGCAGCTTCCTCAACGATCGTCCAGCCGATCTTGCTGCTCCTGCTCATGCCTGCATCGCCGTCGCCGGTCCGGTACGTCACAGGGAGGCTCGGATCACCAATCTGCCCTGGCGACTCCGGGAGGCCGACCTGGCTCATGCGGCGGGATTGGAACGTCTCGAGCTGGTCAACGACTTCGGCGTGCTGATTTACGGACTGCCCCACTTCGATGACAGCCAGCAAGTGATCCTTCAAAACGGTGAACAGGATCATGGCCCCCTGGCGATTCTTGGTGCCGGCACCGGTCTTGGCATGGCACGGGGATTGCGGACCGAACAGGGCTTGGTGGCTTTGGCAAGCGAGGGAGGGCACCGCGAGTTCGCCCCGCGCAATGAAGCGGAATGGAACCTGGCCTGTTGGCTCAAAGAGGATCTCGGCGTCAGCAGGCTGTCGGTCGAGCGCATCGTGAGTGGCACCGGCCTGGGGCATGTGGCTCACTGGCTGCTTCAAAAACCCGATGCCGGAATGCACCCCCTGCGCAGCGTTGCCGAAGCCTGGCGACGCAACAGCCCCAACGATCTTCCGGCACAGGTGAGCCTCGCGGCTGAAGAGGGAGACCCTTTGATGCAGCGCGCTTTGCAGTTATGGCTCGAGGCCTATGGATCAGCGGCAGGCGACCTTGCCCTGCAAGAACTCTGCACAGGAGGCCTCTGGGTCGGTGGTGGCACCGCATCAAAACAATTAAAAGGGCTGCGATCCGAAAGCTTTCTCAACGCGATGCGCGATAAGGGCCGCTTCCGAGAGCTGATTGAAGGGCTGCAGGTCACAGCCGTGATCGATCCCAATGCCGGACTGTTCAGTGCCGCCTGCCGCGCACAGATGCTGGCGGAGTCAGGTGGGACACTGGCCTGAGCAGAGGATCAGCGATGTCGCAGCCGCGCATCGGTCAGAAAGTGGTCGTTGACGTCCCGGCAACCACCGCCAATCTTGGACCAGGCTTTGACTGCCTCGGTGCTGCCCTCGATCTGAACAACCGTTTCGCGATGCGTCGGATCGAAGGCGGTGGTGAACGGTTTGAGCTGATTATTGAAGGTTCGGAGGGCAGCCACCTCCGCGGTGGGCCAGAGAATCTCGTTTACAGAGCAGCGCAACGGGTATGGAAGGCGGCTGGGCTCGAACCCGTTGCGCTGGAAGCACGGGTTCGGCTTGCGGTGCCACCGGCACGGGGACTGGGCAGCAGTGCCACGGCGATTGTGGCCGGCTTAATGGGGGCCAATGCCCTCGTTGGTGAACCCCTCTCCAAGGAGAAGCTGCTGGAACTGGCCATTGATATTGAAGGGCACCCCGACAACGTTGTGCCCTCTCTTCTGGGCGGGCTCTGCATGACCGCCAAGGCTGCATCCCAGCGCTGGCGAGTGGTTCGTTGCGAATGGACGCCGAGCGTGAAGGCCGTTGTTGCGATTCCATCGATTCGCCTCAGCACCAGCGAAGCTCGCCGCGCCATGCCCAAGGCCATCCCCGTTGGCGATGCGGTGGTGAACTTGGGTGCCCTGACGCTGCTGCTGCAGGGGCTCCGCACCGGCAATGGTGACCTGATCTCCGACGGCATGCATGATCGCCTGCACGAGCCCTACCGCTGGCGTCTGATCAAAGGCGGTGACCAGGTAAAACAGGCGGCGATGGACGCTGGAGCCTGGGGTTGCGCGATCAGCGGTGCAGGGCCGAGCGTCCTGGCGCTCTGCTCGGAAGACAAAGGCCCAGGCGTCAGCCGCGCCATGGTCAAAGCGTGGGAAGCGGCGGGAGTCGCCAGCCGTGCACCGGTGCTGAATCTGCAGACCTCAGGCAGCCACTGGCAACCTGCAGAAGATGAGTAGATCCACCTAAACCGAGGGTTCAGCCCTGTTAGCTTTGTTAAAGATTGCAGACAGGGAATGGACGCTGGGTTAGCAGAGCTTGCTGTCTCGAGCAGTCCATTCCCCTGGTTATCCCTAATTGTGTTGCTGCCGGCGGCAGCAGCCCTGGTGCTGCCACTGGTGCCAGCCAGCGAGGAAAAGCCATCCCCGGCGCCCAGGATCATCACGCTCAGCGTCCTTCTGGTCGATCTGCTGCTGATGATGGGGGTGTTTGCCACCCGCTTCGACCCCAGCGCTGAAGGCCTCCAGCTGGTGGAACGTGTGAGCTGGCTCCCGGCCCTCGGCCTGGAGTGGTCCCTTGGTGTGGATGGTCTTTCCGCGCCTTTGGTCGTTCTCAGCGGCTTGGTGACCTTGCTCTCAGTGGCCGCCAGCTGGTCGGTTCAGCGCAAACCAAGGCTGTACTTCGCCCTGATGCTGGTTCAGGCCTCTGCCCAGGGCCTGGTCTTTCTCTCCCAAGACTTCCTGCTCTTCTTCCTCGCCTGGGAATTGGAGTTGGTGCCCGTTTACCTGTTGATCGCCATTTGGGGCGGACAGAACCGCCAATACGCCGCGACCAAATTCATCCTTTACACAGCGCTGGCCTCCTTGCTGATCCTGATCAGTGGCTTAGCGCTGGCCCTTTCGGGCGATTCCTTTACGTTCAACCTCACTGAACTGGCCGCTCGCTCCCCCGGCAGCAGCTTCGGTCTGTTGTGTTATTTGGGCTTCCTGATTGGCTTCGGCGTCAAACTGCCGATGTTCCCTCTGCACACGTGGCTCCCGGATGCCCACGGTGAGGCGAATGCGCCGGTTTCGATGCTTCTGGCAGGCGTGCTCTTGAAAATGGGCGGATACGCGCTGCTCCGCTTCAACGTGCAGATGCTGCCGGATGCGCACTACACCCTCGCTCCTGCACTGGTGATCCTGGGGATCGTGAACATCGTCTACGGCGCCCTCAACGCCTTTGCCCAAGACAACGTGAAACGCAGGATCGCTTGCAGCTCAGTCAGTCACATGGGATTTGTCCTTGTGGGGATCGGTGCAGTGGATGCACTGGGGATCAGCGGCGCGATGCTGCAAATGGTCAGCCACGGCCTGATCGCCGCCGCGATGTTCTTCGTGACAGGGGTGTTTTACGAGCGAACAAAAACTCTCTCAATTCCAAACATGGGGGGATTGGCGAAAGCGTTGCCCATCACCTTCGCCTTCTTCCTGGCCAGCTCCCTGGCATCGCTGGCGCTGCCAGGTATGAGCGGCTTTATCAGTGAAATCACCGTGTTCCTTGGCATCACCAGCCAGGAAGCCTTCACCTCAATGTTCCGATCCATCACCGTGCTTCTGGCAGCCATCGGTCTTGTACTCACACCGATCTATCTGCTCTCCATGTGCAGGAGGGTGTTCTTTGGCCCAAGGATTCCTGCACTTGCCAGCGTGAATGACATGAGGCCCAGGGAATTGATCATTGGCCTCAGCCTGCTGGTACCAACCCTGGTGATCGGAATCTGGCCTCGCGTCGCGATGGATCTCTACGAGGCCTCCACCAATGCCTTAGCACTGCAATTCATCGCCAGCTGAAATGACGACATCCATTTCCCCCCTCCTTCGCGGCGAAGGGCTACCCGAGTTTCAGGCCATTTCGCCAGAGCTGGTCAGCCAAGACATTCCTGTTCTCCTCGAACAGCTCGATCGAGCATTCAGTGAGCTTGAGAAATCTCTGGAATCAGCCTTAGCGGGCCCGTCCCGACTCTCCTGGGACGCGGTCATGCAGCCGCTTCAGGCCATCGGCGAACGGCTGCGGTGGAGCTGGGGTGTGGTGTCTCACCTCAATGGCGTCTGCAATTCTCCCGAGCTACGCGATGCCCATGCCGCCCAGCAGCCCGATGTTGTGCGTCTAAGCAACCGCCTGGGCCAAAGCCAGATTCTTCATCGGGCGCTGGAATCACTGCAAAGCGGTCCTGCCGATCCGCTGAACGCAACCCAACAGAGGATTCTGAAATCAGAGTTGCTGTCGATGCAGCAGCGCGGGGTTGGCCTCAGTGGCGATGAGAAAGCATCCTTCAACCGCACCAGTGAGCGTCTGGCCGCACTCTCCACCCAGTTCGGAAACCACGTCCTCGATGCCACCCAGCAGTGGACCCTGAAGCTCACCCAACCCAACGAGGTGGAAGGCTTGCCGCAAAGGGCTTTGGAAGCGCTGGCCGCAGCAGCGCGTGAGGCAGGGGACGCTGATGCTTCCGCTGAATCCGGCCCCTGGCTGCTCGGGCTGGACATGCCCCGCTACCTGCCGTTCCTGACCCATGCCAAAAACCGTGCCCTGCGAGAACAGGCCTATCGCGCTCACGTGGGTCGAGCAAGCGAGGGAGAACTCGATAACCGTGCGTTGATTGAAGAAATCCTGACCCTGAGGAGAGAACAAGCCGCTCGCCTGGGGTATACCCACTGGGCTGATCTCAGCCTCAGCGCCAAAATGGCCGATGACGTGCCGGCGGTCGAAGCACTCCTGGAAGAACTCCGTGCTGCTGCCTATCCAGCAGCTGAGCAGGAACTGCGGGATCTCCAAGCCATCGCCCGGGAACACAAAGCCCCGGAAGCCGATGACTTGGCCCCCTGGGATGTCGCGTACTGGTCAGAGCGACTGCGCCAATCCCGTTTCGACTTAGATCAAGAAGCTCTGCGCCCCTGGTTCCCACTGCCGAAGGTTCTCGACGGTCTGTTCAGCCTCTGCTCACGGCTGTTTGACGTGGAGATTGTCGCCGCCGATGGCGAGGCACCGATCTGGAACGACGACGTTCGCTTCTTCCGAGTGAAGCGCTCGGATGGCACACCGATCGCTGGCTTCTACCTGGACCCCTACAGCCGGCCGGCGAGCAAACGCGGTGGGGCCTGGATGGATGAATGCCTCGGCCTAAAGAAGCAACCGGATGGATCGGTGGTGCTGCCGGTGGCCTATCTGATCTGCAACCAGACTCCACCTGTCGGAGACACTCCCAGCCTGATGAGCTTCGAGGAGGTTGAGACCCTCTTCCATGAATTCGGCCATGGGCTCCAGCACATGCTCACCACCGTTGAAGAACCGGAAGCCGCCGGCATCAGCAACGTGGAATGGGATGCCGTTGAACTCCCCAGCCAGTTCATGGAGAACTGGTGCCTCGATCACGCCACGTTGATGGGCATGGCGCGCCACTGGCAGACCGGTGAACCTCTGCCTGAGGCTGAATTCAACAAGCTACGCAGCAGTCGCACCTTCAATGCGGGACTGGCCACCCTTCGGCAGGTTCACTTCGCCCTCAGTGACCTTCGCCTCCACAGCAAGTGGACTCCGGAGCTCGGCGTTACGCCCGACGCGCTGCGCCGTGAGATCGCCGCGACCACCACAGTGATGGCTCCGATCCCGGAGGATCAGTTCCTCTGTTCATTCGGCCATATCTTTGCGGGCGGTTATTCAGCCGGGTACTACTCCTACAAATGGGCCGAAGTGCTGAGTGCGGATGCCTTCTCAGCATTTGAGGAGGTGGGTCTGGATCATGAGGATCGGGTTCGTGAAACCGGAGCTCGCTTCCGCGACACCGTGCTCAGCCTGGGTGGTAGCCGCTCCCCTTCGGAAGTCTTCGAAGCATTCCGCGGCCGCCCTGCAAGCACCGAGGCGCTGATTCGCCATTCCGGCCTGGTTGCCGCGGCCTGAACTTAGTCGCGCAACTTGCTGCAAAGCCGTCGAAGGGCGGCGGGATGGCTAATCAACTGCTGATGGGTCCAAACGGGGAGGCCCTCGCGACGACCCATCGGCAGAACGGCCCTCCAGCCTGGGCACACCATCAGATCCCAGCGGCAAAAGAAGCTGCAGCACTCGATACCAGCCAGGGCCTTGGGTTGTCCATTCAGTTCTCGTAACAGGCGGCTGCCCACTTTCATGTCTGCAGCGCCGGCCAGTAGTGGGCGGGGCATCAGCTGGGCGGCAAGGGTGCCCTGCTGTGGACTGCCCACGCTGAAGAACCGCCTGGTGCGCTGCACCCCCCCCAGCTCCTGCAACCAGATCCTCCCGATCACTCCCCCCATCGAGAAACCCAGAAGATCAACCATGGTGTCCGAACCGAAGCGCTCCTGAATGTGCTGATCCAAGCGAGACGCC
Organism: Synechococcus sp. UW106; assembly: GCF_900474015.1. NCBI lineage: Bacteria > Bacillati > Cyanobacteriota > Cyanophyceae > Synechococcales > Synechococcaceae > Synechococcus > Synechococcus sp. UW106. Next base: position 74,459 of record NZ_UCNV01000008.1, on the reverse strand, counting down.
AACTGACGTAAGGGGACCCACCCCAGACCATGGGGAAGGTGCGGCGCAAGCAACGGGCGATCCGGCTGGTCAAGTTCCTGAATCAGGCGGTGAAAGAGGCGGGGCGTGTCCCAGAGACCATGCACCAGCACGAGGGGAGTGGTCACAGCGCCGACGTCCCCCCGTGACGCGAGCGTTCCACGAACACCCGACCGTTGAACCCTGGAACCGGTGCAGCACATTTGGTCAGTCGCAGCCAGACAGGGATTGGCCCGTAAAGCGTTTCCAGACGATCCAGAACCTGCTCGCTGAAGTGCTCGATCGTGAGGCAACGAACCTGCTGGGATAGAGCTTGCAGGGCCTGAATCGCCACGCTGTAGTCAAGGCTCCGGCTCAGGTCGTCGGCTCCGGCGGCGGCAGTCAGATCGAGCTGAACACTGAAATCAAGGCTGAACCACTGGCCATCCCGGCGTTCGTGCTCCAACACCCCGACATGGGCCCACAAGCGCAGCTCCCGCACCCCGATGCAATCCATCAGAGGGGCCGGTCGATGTGGGTGAAGGCACGGCTGCCGTTTGCGTAGTCGGCAGCGATGTGGCCCTCGCCGCGCAACCGGTAGCGGTAAGTCACCAGCCCCTCCAGACCGACCGGTCCCCGGGGCGGCAGGGTCTGGGTGCTAATTCCCACCTCAGCGCCGAATCCGTAGCGGAAACCATCGGCAAACCGGCTCGAGCAGTTGTGATAGACCCCGGCGCTGTCCACCGCCGCAAGGAAGCGATCAGCAGCCTTGGAATCCTCGGTGAGAATCACTTCGGTGTGACGCGACCCGTAAGAGCGGATGTGGTCGGTAGCTGCCTCCAGATCATCCACCAGCTTCACTGCCAGGATCAGATCCAGATACTCGGTGCTCCAGTCCTCCTCCGTGGCCGCTTCAGCCACACCAAGGGCCATGCACTCCGCATCGCCCCGCAGCTGAACCCCGGCAGCCGCGAATGCCGGCAGTGCTGCAGCAAGAAAAGGCTTGGCAATGGCCCGATGCACCAGCAACGTTTCGATGGCATTGCAGGCTGCGGGGTACTGGCTCTTGCTGTCCACCGCCACCCGAACGGCTTGATCGACGTCGGCCGCAGCATCCACGAAGAGATGGCAGACCCCATCGGCATGGCCGAGCACAGGGATGCGGGTGTTGTCCTGGATGAAGCGAACCAGTTCGTTACTGCCCCTGGGGATGATCAGATCCACGAGGCCATCCAGACGCAACAACGCCAGGCTCTCCTGACGTGTGGTGAGCAGCGCGAGGGCATCGGCAGACACCGGACTTGCCGCCAGACCTGCCTGCAAGGCTTCCATCACGGCCTCGTTGGTGCAGCGCGCCTCACTGCCCCCCTTTAACAGGGCACCATTTCCCGAACGGATCGCAAGAGACGCGATCTGCATGACCGCATCAGGCCTCGCTTCAAAGATCACACCCACCACCCCAAGCGGGACGGAGACCCGTTCCAGGACCAATCCGTGATCCAGCTCCCGATGCAACTGGCGACAGCCCAGTGGATCGCTGAGGCTGGCCACCTTGCGGACGCCATCTATCGCTGCAGCCAACTTGGTTTCATCCAGCTTCAGCCTGGCCATCAGGGCCGGTGCCAGCCCCTCGGTTGCAGACCGTTCAAGGTCATGACGATTGGCAGCCAGGATGCTGCCGGCACGCTCGGTCAGAGCATCCGCCATCGCCTGGAGCGCCAGCGCCCGTTGGCCGTCATCGGTCTGCCCCAGATCAACAGCAGCACGGCGGACAGCCGCTGCACGCTGCAACAGTGCGGCGGAAGGCTCTGGAACGCTGGACATCAACGCAATCAATCTGGAGCCATCATCCCGTTCAGCCGCTGCAGGGCGAGCCGCGCAGCCCCAAGGCGTCCGGCGCCATTACCAAGGCAGGCGGCTTCGATGCGCAACCCCTCCCGCGACACGGCTTGAACCCGCGACTCCACCTCGCGGCGTACTGACGGGAGAAAGTGATGCGCTGCACCCGCCAGCCCACCACCCAGCAACACCAACTGCGGCGTGAACACATACACCAAAGAGGCAACGCCACAGCCCAGACGCTCGCCATAACGGCTCCAAACCTCAAGGGCAGCCGGATCACCGGAATCGGCCTCTGCACTGAGCTCGCGGGGATCGCGATCGCAGAGCCGCCGCAACCCCGAAATGCTGGCGAACTGCTCAAGCGAGCCACGGTTGCCGCTGTTGCATGCCGGACCATCGGTCTGAACCCCGATCAGTCCCGGTTCCGCAGCAGCGCCGTTATGGCCCGTGAATAACTCCCCACGCAGGAGCACCCCCCCACCCACACCGGTGCCGAGGGTGAGCAGCACTACATCGTCCACACCCTGGGCAGCACCAAGCCAGGCCTCACCCACCACGGCACAGTTGCCGTCATTGGCGAGGGTGACCCGGCGATTGAGCCGTGACTCCAACCAGTCCGCCAGCGGCACGTCCTCCCAGCCGGGCAAGTTGATGCAAACCCGCGCCACCCTGGCAGCCGCATCCATCGGACCAGGAAGCCCGATGCCAACCGCCTCGGCCTGGTGCTCCGGGTCGATCTTTGCAATGACCTCACAGAGGGCCATGGTCACGGCGCCAGGAACGGCGGGCTGCGGTGTGGGCCATTGCGCCTCCGCTAGCACCGTGCCATCGGAAGAGATCCGAGCCAGCTTGATCGCCGTGCCCCCGAGATCCACACCGATCACCTGCGCAACAGGCATGACTCAGAACCGGAAGAACACCTGCAACTGGCTCTGCCAGGTGCCGTTGGCATCCACAGCCCCAGACACGGTGGTGTTCGGCGTCAGCCGATAGGAGACGGTTGCCTGGGGAGGAACATCGGTCGTGTTCGGTGCAGCCAAAACGGAGAGGTCGAACTTGTCGGTCAGATCCACTCCGAACTCCGTCACCAGTGTGAATGTCGGCGGGACCCGACCGGAGATGCGCTCTTTCTCCGACTTCACATCGGGGGTGACATAAGTCGGGAAAATTGCCACCTGAAGCCTTTGCCCCATGGCATCGGTCAAGGTGCCCAGCACAGGAGAGAGCAGCGACTGGCCCACAACTGTGGCCAGAGCGGCACCGCTGCTTCCGCCCAAAGCCGACAGGGAATTACCGCCGATCAAGCCCAGCAGCTGCTGCTTGCTCATGGGTGGTGAGCTGCGCAAAACAAGGTTGTCGCTGCCAACCAGACGGTTCGCCGGGCCAGTTGCCTGCACCGTGATCTTCACCAGCCGAAGCTGACCGCCTCCGGGGTAAGCACTGCCAGTGCCATTGGCATCAAACAAGTTGGAGCTGGTGATCTGATCGCTGCTGCCCAGGCTGACGGTGTCGGACACCCTGGATTTCATCGCGATATCGACGTAGGGAACGAGCCCCAAGGAGGGTGTGAACACGGCAACATTCGCTGCCTGCGGATCCAAAGTGAACGTCGGGGAAAACGGTGGTATCGAGATCCGGCCGGAATTGAGCCGGATCACGCCTCGCGCCTCCAAGGAGGGATCAAGAGGGCCGTTCAATGTCACCGCCCCTCCCCCTTTGAAATTGAGGAATGGTGGATTCAGCACCTGTAGATCAGGTCCGAGAGCAAGGCGTAAGTTCTCGAAGCGAATCGCTGGCAGATTCGGCATGAACCGTTGCTTCTGATCCGGGCCCTGGATGGGTGTGTTGGGTCCCATCAGAACCAGAGGTTCCTGGAAATCCCACTTCTCCTCCAAAAGTTCGCTCACAGATTGGGAAGCGGGCTGCACCGCTGCACTGGGGCCCTCCACACCCGTGGGAATCAAGCCCTGAAGTCCACCCCGCCGCAGCCGTCCGAAGAATCCTGACTGCGGCCGAAGCGTGCCTCGAGACAGGGTCAGATCTCCAGAGATGACGGGTTGCACCAAGGCACCGGAAACCTGCAGTTCGCCATCGGCCTGGAACTTCACGATCGCCTGGCGAATCTGACCTTGGCTGAGTTGCAAGGTGAGGGGTGGAGCATCGCTCCGAGGGGCAAACAGGCCAAGCGTTCCTGAACCACTCAGCTTGCCGCCGCGGCCCACCTCGGCCTCAAGGCGTTGCACCAACACCCGATCGAAATCGAAGAGAACCGAGGCGTTGATCCGACTCAGCGCCTGTTCACCGATGCTGAGGTCACCGTTGGTGACGACAAAGAAACCATTGGCTTGGGGTTGCTTCAGGGGCCCGCGCAACAGAAGTCGCAGATCCGTGCCCCCCTGCTTGACCGTCAGCGAATCGCCCGCCAGAAGCGTCAATACGCCAAGGGCATCCCCATGGCTTTCGATCTTCAGGTTCAGATCGGCATCGGGGTCGAATGGAACGTCCCCCGAAACGATGAGGGCTTCCTTGCTCTCACCCCCCCTCAGGGCGAGATCCAGGCGGATCAAATCACGGTTGACGATGACAGATCGCTGCTCCAACTGCAGGGGTTGGCCCGCCAGACTTGCGGACTCAAGCTCCAAATAGGAGACCAGCAGGGGCGCATCTCCGCTGAGGTCATAACGGCCGCGGATGCCAACGCTGCCGCGCAGCTGCGGCGGAACAGGGGCCAGCAACGCCAGCAGCGATAGGGGAACCTGCAGCAGCGAGAGGTCACCGGATCCACCGAACAGCGGGCCACGCAATGTGGCGACCATGGGTTCGAGCTGGAGAGCCTTGGCCTGGTCGTCCCCTTCAATCCACAGATGGGCCTTGGCGATGAGATCGGCCTTCAGATGCTTTGGATCAGGACCCTGGATCGTTCCCGAAACATTGACCCGTCCTTCCAAGCGCTCCAGTTCTGGTCCTTTGCTGGGATGGGCCAGGGCATAAGCCTCGAGAGCACGTCGCGATTGCGCTAGGGCTCGCAACTGCCCATCGAGGGAACCGCCGAAAGTATTGATGAACAGAGTTCCGAGATCCTCGGCACGCCCAGAGGCCAGACCGGGATGGCTGTCGTTCCCTCTTAATTGACGGGAGATGAGCGTCAGCCAGGTGACATCAAGACCTTCAGCCTCGATCTGGCTATGCATCTGCCCACCTAGATCTCCACGGCCCTTCAGCCGAATGCTGCCAACCAGGGGGATAAGCGTTGCATCTGCCTGAAAACGTCCATCCGTCAGGGATCCCTCCAAATTGAGGCTCTCCATGGCGACTCCTGCCAAGGAGGGTTCAGCGATCGCAGCAGACCCACTGAACGCGAACGGGGCCATGGCCAGGCTCCCCTCGCCCGTCAGCTGGCCAGCCACCGCTTTGGGCTGATTGACCGGCGAAACGATGAATCGAAGACCATCGATGTTGAGGTCCGCTGCACTCCATCGGTAGCGGCGTTGCCCACCTCTGGGCGCCACACCGTCCAGGCGCAACTGCCCCTCACCACGATCCAGACGCACGGCCTCAGGCCAACCATCTGCGGCGAGCTCGGCCACGAGCGAGCCGGGCACTGAGGGCTGCTGGGCCGCCATCTCAAGGCGAGCGCCACGGCCAAGCACACCACTGAGGCGCCCTCTCCAACGCTCGGGAACCTGCAAGGCCCCGAAGCGGGGTTGGTCCAGCATCAGCCTGATATCTGGCTGAAGGGCTGACAGTGCACCGTTCAGCCGCCCCCGCGCCGCCACCCGGCCGTTCAAAGGCGTGCCGACCAAGGGGCTGAAGCGGCTCATGTCCAGAGGTTTGAGTTCAAAGCCGCTCTGCAGTTCACCCGCTTGAAGACGCCCCTGCTCCAGTTGCAAGGGCAGGCGCGCTTCCGCCCGCAGCATCAGGCTGGTGAAGCGATCCAGCACCAGAGCCGAATCACCCGTGGACCATCGGGTCTGGAGCGACCAGCGCGCCAGAAGAGGATTCACCGCCTGGCCAAGCTTCAGGGTCAGATCCGGTGAGTCCAAAGCACCACTGACGTCAACGGCTCCAAGGATCGGAGCGGTTTGACCCAACCCTGCCTGAAGCGAAGGGACGGCAGACCAGAAGCGGGGATCAATCTGCAGCTCGGTACTGCGCAGATCCAGGTTGGATCCAATCGTTCCAGCAAGCCCGAAGCGAAGTCCAGAGGCGCTGAGCCGGAGCCGGTCCACCAAAACAGCCGGTTGCTGAGGTTGAAGCCAAGGGGTGCGCCACTGACCATCCAACGTCAGAGCTGTGTTGAGGCCCATGGTCTCCGGCAGCTGGAGCTGACCATCGGCGCTCCACAGGGGCTCCTCCCAGGGGCCCTGGATCCGGAGCTTCAAGCGATCCTTGCTCGCGGAGCTGACATCTGAACTGCGAACTTCAGCGCGAAGATCAAAGCGTTTGTTCAAAGCCACGGAGCCTGAGGCCAGAGCCTCAAACGATCCGAAACGCAGTGTTGCGGGCTCCAACTTCAGTTGATCACCCTTGCAACCAATGCTGAGGCGACGGCTCTGGACTGACGCAAGTTTGAGACGGTTCAGCCTGACTCCACCCCGGCAGTTCAAGGCGCCACCGGTCCAGCTGATCTGGATATCGCCTTTCAGCTGTCCTGAGGCATCCAAATCCCCCGCGGGGGCCATGACCGTCCCGAACGGTTGCAGGTTGAGCCGATCCAGTCGACTGCGCAGCCTGAAGCTGGGGCGATCCCAGTGCCCTTGACCATCCAGGCGCAACGAGCCTTCGGAGTCGACCCAGCGCAGTGAAGATTCGGTGCTGAAAAATGCCTCCCCCAGCAAAACCGAGCCCTGGCTGCGGAGTTCAAGGGTCTGCCGCTGAGGGCCGAAACGCAGCCACGCGGGATCAGCCAACTTGTACTGAAGCCCAAGCCGCGGCAGGTCGCCTTCACCGCTCGCAGGACCAAACGTCCAGTAACGACCTGCCTCATTGGCCTCTAACTGGCCGCGCAGCTTGTGCAGGGTGATCTGCAGAACCGGCTGCAAACGCCGAAGACTGGCTAGGGGCGCAAGGCTGACCTCAAGTCCCGCCAAGCTCAGTTCAGAACGATCCACCTCTGACGGCAGGATCCGACTGGGACCAATAGCCATCCCCCAGGGGCGTAATCCCTGGTAGGTACCGAGTTTCAGCGGATGACCAAGAGGAGCCGAAAGAGCTCTCTCCAAGATGGGACTGAAGCGGGCAACGGTTCGCTCCGCAACACGATCAAGGGCGATGAAACCCGCTGTTCCAGCACCGATTAGAACGAAACTGCCCGCTGCCAGCCAGGCTCTGCGCCGCGTTTTCCCCATCAGACGCGACGGACATCCCGGAATCTCGCGCAATATAAGGAGACTGTTTTAAGTCCACCAGACCCCATGTCCTTCGATCAGCTGTTGCTCACTGCCGCTCCCTGGCTGGGCTGGTCCGGTCTTGGGCTGGGATTGCTGACAGCTGTTGGTTTCCTCGCCCGTTGGGGCATCCGTTTTCGCCTGGTCGGCGTCAGCAGCTTCACGCTGTTACTGGCGGTCAGCTGCTGGGCGTTCGGCGTGAGCTATACCCCCCCCGTGGTGGTGGAGGGCGCTGTACGGGCACCGATCGTGTTCGACAACGGCAACGACCTCGTTGTGGCACAGGTTCCTACCGACCTGGCGCCCTCAACAGTGCAGGCCACCCTGGAGCAACTGGAAGGGAACCTGCGTGGCTCCGGCCGCAGCAGCAGCTCTGTGCTGGTGCGGTTGCGGGGAATCAAGACAGAAGGCGACGGCCAGGGCCGCCCCGTCATCCTTGGCGAGGTCAGCAAGACCTTGCGTTGATGCCGAACTTCAACGACACGATTCAGGAGCTTCCCCAGTCGTTTCGCAGGGAAAAAAAGGAGCTTGATCAGGCCGGCATCAACCACTGGTCGGCCATCCGTGACCTCACGGATCTGGAGTTGAGCCAACTGGCCCGCAGCGGTCAGGCATCAGCCCGCAATCTCAAACGGCTACGGGGCATGGCGCATTTGGTCTGCGGGTTGGATCTCCCCCCCCAGGACGCCGCGCTGCTGATGCATGCCGGAATTGCCACGCCGGCCGCTTTAGCGGCGTGCAGCCCCGAGCGCCTCGTTCGCCAGACCGGCAGGCTGGAGCGCAGCCTCAGGACCAAGAGGCCTGCTGTCGTGGATCTGAAAGTAGCCGGCGACTGGATCCGACGCGCCAAACAACTTGCGAACTGACCCCAAGAGCCCTGACTTGATGTCCAATCCTGCGTAAGAAGAATTCATGAGGTTGTCCCCCCTGCGCACAGCTCTGGTTGCTTTGGCTCTGATCGGGTCTCCCGCACTTGTGGGTGCTGCTGATTCAGATTTGCTCAACAGCGTCAAACGCAATCCTGAAAAAGCCAAGGCGATGTGTCGTTCATTCCGGGACATGAACGACAACGGCCAATCGGCCTACTCCAAGAAAGCCACCCGCAAGGTCGCCAAAAGTCAGAACCTGAACTTTCAGGATGCGGAAATCCTGGTGACCTACGTCGTGGGGTTGCATTGCCCCGATGTTCGCTGAGACCAATCGAGTTCACTGCCGCCATGCGGCGCTGACGCTGCCTGATGGCGTCGTGCTGCAGTCGAGGCTGTGGCACCCCAGCCATGGCGGACCCTGGCCTGCCTTGCTGATGCGGCAACCCTATGGAAGCCGCATCGCCTCAACGGTCACCTACGCCCATCCAACATGGTTGGCCTCCCATGGATTCCTGGTCGTCGTTCAAGACGTGCGAGGTCAAGGGGAATCGGAGGGCAGCTTCGGGGGGTTTGGTCAGGAAGCGGCCGACACCACCGCCACCCACGCCTGGGTTCGCCAACTGCCGGAGTGCAATGGCAGGCTTGGGGCCTACGGGTTTTCGTATCAGGGATTAACCCAGCTCACCGCAGCTGAATCCACGCCGCCACCGGATTGCACAACACCGGCGATGACCGGACTGGACGAACGTCGCCACTGGAGTTGTGAAGGGGGTGCCCACTGGTGGCACCTTGGACTCGGCTGGGGGCTCCAGCTCGCCGCTCTTCAGGCTCAGCGACGCGGTGAAGCAACGGCCTGGCTGGAGATCCGCAGAAGCCTGGAAGACAACCGTTACCTGCGGGACGGGCCTGCACTGCTGCAACGCCATGACCCCGATGGCATGGCTTGGAGATGGTTGCAAAGCGACCCGGCCCAGGAGCAGCAATGGACGGTTCATCACCCCCCCGTGAGCTGGCTCCAACGCCCGATGCTGTTAATCGGCGGATGGTGGGACCCGCATCTGATCGGCCTTCTCGACCTGTGGTGTCGCAGCCAAGCCGCTGGAGGCCAGCCATCACTCCATATCGGACCGGCCTCCCACCTGCAGTGGTGGCCGGAAACCCAGCAGCTCTTGCTGCAGTTCTTCCAAGAGCACTTACAGGATCGACCACCACTGGAGCCGGCGCCAACCAGCCAGCTCTGGAACATCACGGACCATCACTGGGACGCCATCCCCGCACCAGACGCGGTCGAAACGATCTCATGGGGACTGCGAAGCCAGGGACTGGCCTGCATCGATCCACACGACGGTGCGCTCGTGACGGATGGAGAGGGAGAGGGCGGCGTAAGCATCGTTCATGACCCCTGGCGACCGGTTCCAGCCATTGGTGGACACCTCGGAACAACCCCGGGGCCCGTGGACCGCTGTGCGGTTGATCAACGCAGCGACGTCGCAACATTCACCTCTGACCCCTTGGGGGCTGAAATTCTGCTGTCGGGACAGCCGTTGCTGCTGCTGAACGCCCAAGCAGACCAGCCAGGGTTTGATCTCTGCATCAGCCTGTCGCGCCTGCCTGCTGACGCCAAGACAGTGGAGCAACTGAGTACAGGCTTCCTGCGAGTTCGAGGGGATGAGGCGCTGACATCAGCCATCCGCAATGTGACCCTTCAACCCCTTCAGGCCGCACTGGCTCAGGGAGATCGCTTGCGGATCTCAATCGCAGCAGCAGCGTGGCCTGCCATTGGCGTAAACCCTGGGCACGACGGCGTGCCCTGCGGAGCACCAAGCCAGGAGCATCGTGTGGTGACGCTGACACTCGAGCTTGCTGACTCCACCCTGCAGCTGAACCCCTTTGCCTCCGGCAGACTGAAGCTCGACTGATGTTTGTGCTTTGAAGCTCTCTGCTGCCCTGCTGGCCATCGCTCTGTCAGCCCCGATGGGGTTGATCAGTCCCGCAGCAGCGGAGGAGCTAACCAGGACTGAACTCACACCAGCCCAGGCAACAGCGGCCGCTGAAGTCCTGCTGGAGGCTCTGAAGGAACGCCAAGGGAACGTGATGCATGACGCCCTAGCCACTCCAGTCCAGACCAGTGTTGATGTCAAAACCATCCAGGCTCGCCTTGACCAACGCGTAGCCATCGAAGCGAGCCGCATTGTCAGCGTGATTCCCGGCTACAACACGACCACGATTGACGCAGTTGTGACCACCGCATCCGGTGACGAAGGGATGCTGATGGTGCTGGACGAGGACGGCAAGCTGCTCGCCTGGAAGTGGACCGATCGCATCCAACCCATCGAAACAACGGCGCTGGAATTCACCCGGGACCTCGCGGCAGGCCGTTGGATTGCCGCGCGATCCAAGATGTCCTTGGAACTTCAGGAAGAGCTGGCTCCTGGAGACCTGGAACGCAAGTGGACCAAGCTCAGCCGGGTCGCTGGTGGTTTCCGCAAGGTCAAGGACGCTGTAATCGCCCACCAGGGGGGGGATCAGCAACTCGTCCTAGTGGCTGTTGCCTTCGGCAAGGCCACATCCAACTTGTTTGTGATCTTCGACGAACGTGGTCGGATCATCAACGTCGACATTTCGCGGGACTTCGTCTGAAGATCAGCGGATCTGTTTCGTAAATCAGGCTTAACATCGCGCCCAATTCTTAGGTCTCCCATGGGTGTCGCCGCAGTCCTCGACTGGATGGTGCAGGACGGCGAACGGTTGGCGAATTGTCGCCATGACCACCCGTTCGCGGTGCTCGGTCCCCAGCCCTCAGATCAGGGTTGGACCGTGCGTATGTGGATGCCAGAGGCCCAAAGCGTGACCCTGCTGGTGGCTGGCGAACAAATCGCCATGACCACGCCGAACCACCCCTGGGTGTTTGAGGCCGAAATCGGCAAGGACCCTGGCCTGGACTACCGGGTCCGAGTCGAACGAGGCGGCATCGTTCACGAACAGCACGATCCCTGGGCCTTCCGTGGTGAATGGATGGGCGAAATGGATCGCCACCTGTTTGCTGAGGGCAACCATCACCACATCTGGCAAAAGATGGGTGCCCACCTCATCGAGCGAGACGGCATCACGGGTGTGATGTTCTGCCTTTGGGCTCCCAACGCTCTGAGCGTCTCAGTCATCGGAGATCTGAACTCCTGGGACGGACGCCACCACCCCATGCAACAGCGTCTCGGGGGCATCTGGGAATTGTTCATTCCCGGACTCAATGAGGGACATCTCTACAAATACGAAATCCGCACCCAGGACGGCCACTGCTACCAAAAGGCTGACCCCTACGGCTTCCAGCACGAAGTCCGCCCGGACAACAGCTCCGTGGTGGCCCGCCTGAACGGATACAGCTGGGACGACCAGGAGTGGATGCAGAAGCGGGACAGCAGCAACGCGCTGGATCAACCCATCTCGGTGTATGAAATGCACCTGGGCAGCTGGATCCACGCCTCAGCGGAGGAGCCGTGGATTCAACCTGACGGGACCCCCCGCAAACCGGTCCCTGCGGCGGACATGAAGCCCGGTGCTCGCCTCCTCACCTATGCCGAGCTCGCCGATCGCCTGATTCCCTACGTCAAGGAGAGGGGATTCACCCACATCGAGGTGATGCCGATCACCGAGCACCCCTTCGATGGGTCGTGGGGCTATCAGGTGACGGGTTGGTACGCCCCCACCAGCCGCTACGGAACGCCTGATGAATTCCGGGCCTTCGTTGATCGCTGCCACGCCGAAGGGATCGGGGTGATCATCGATTGGGTTCCCGGCCATTTCCCGAAGGATGCCCATGGGCTTGCTTTCTTCGATGGTGCACACCTTTACGAACACAGCGATCCACGGATCGGGGAACACAAGGAATGGGGCACCCTGATCTTCAACTACAGCCGCAATGAGGTTCGCAATTTCCTTGTTGCCAATCTGATCTTCTGGTTCGAGCAATTCCACATCGATGGCATTCGTGTGGATGCGGTGGCCTCGATGCTTTATCGCGACTACCTGCGTCCCGATGGGGAATGGCTCCCGAATGAGAACGGCGGCCGGGAAAACACCGAGGCGGTCCGCTTTCTCCAGCAAGCCAACCACGTGCTGTTCCAGCACTACCCCGGAGCCCTCTCCATTGCGGAGGAATCAACAACCTGGCCGATGGTGACGCAGCCAACGGACATCGGAGGGCTCGGATTCAACCTCAAATGGAACATGGGTTGGATGCACGACATGCTCGATTACTTCGAGCTGGACCCGTGGTTCCGCCAGTTCCATCAGAACAACATCACGTTCTCAATCTGGTACACCTACACCGAGAACTTCATGTTGGCGCTGAGCCACGATGAAGTGGTGCACGGCAAAAGCCATCTCCTGCACAAAATGCCAGGAGATGACTGGCAGAAGTACGCCAACACAAGGGCTTTGCTGGCCTACATGTGGACGCACCCCGGCAAGAAGACGATCTTTATGGGGATGGAATTCGGCCAGCGGGCCGAATGGAACGTTTGGGGGGATCTGGAGTGGGATCTGCTCAACTACGAACCCCACAAAGGCATCCAGCGACTGGTGGATGACCTCAACGTTCTCTACAAGGCGGAACCGGCCCTCTGGCGTGACGACTTCGACCAGTTCGGCTTCCAGTGGATCGACTGCAATGACAACCGCCACTCCGTCATCAGCTTCATGCGTCGGGAGAGCAGCAGCGGCACCTGGCTCGTGGTGGTGGCGAACTTCACTCCCCAAAGCCACTCCCAGTACCGCGTGGGCGTTCCACTCGCGGGCTTCTACGAGGAGATCTTCAACTCCGATGCGGCCAAATACGGCGGTAGCAACCTCGGCAACATGGGCGGCAAACCGACGGAAGAGTGGGGCATCCATGGCTACGAGAACTCCCTGGATCTCTGCCTGCCACCGCTGAGCCTGATGGTGTTCAAGCACGACCCGAAACGCAGCCTGAACAGCAGCGACCCCGACAACATCCTGTGACGAAGGTGATGACTATTAGGGGGTGAAGCGCTAGTGGAGCCTTTGATTCAGGTAAGTTTTCGGCTGACCTGACCGGGCTTGATGAGCGACTCTTTACCCCTGCTCCTGCGTGCTGCGCGAGGTGAATCGGTGGAGCGTCCTCCGGTTTGGATGATGCGCCAAGCCGGGCGCTACATGAAGATCTACAGGGACCTGCGGGACAAGTACCCCAGCTTCCGTGAGCGTTCCGAAAACCCTGATCTCTCCTATGAGATCTCAATGCAGCCGTTTCATGCCTTCAAGCCCGACGGCGTGATCCTGTTCTCCGACATCCTCACGCCCCTACCGGGGATGGGGATTGATTTCGACATCATAGAGAGCAAAGGCCCCCAGATTGGCGACCCCATCCGGAGCATGGCCCAGGTGGATGCCCTGCACCCGCTGAACCCAGCCGAGTCGATGCCCTTCGTGGGAGAAGTTCTGGGACGTCTCCGCCAAAGCGTCGGAAACGAGGCGGCTGTTCTTGGTTTCGTCGGTGCCCCATGGACCCTCGCCGCCTACGTGGTGGAGGGCAAGAGCAGCAAGAACTACGCGGTGATCAAGGCCATGGCCTTCCGCGAGCCCGACATTCTTCACAAGCTGCTCGACCACTTCGCTGAGTCGATCGCCAATTACCTGCGCTACCAGATTGATTCCGGTGCCCAGGTGGTGCAGATGTTTGATTCTTGGGCTGGCCAGCTAAGCCCTGCTGACTACGACACCTTTGCTGCGCCTTATCAGAAAAAAGTGGTGGATCTGGTCAAGCAGACGCACCCTGACACCCCCTTCATCCTCTACATCTCCGGAAGCGCGGGTGTGCTCGAACGGATGGCCAACACCGGCGTCGACATCATTTCGCTGGATTGGACGGTGGACATGGCCGAAGCCCTGGCGCGATTGCCGGAGCACATCGGTGTTCAGGGCAATGTGGACCCCGGCCTGCTTTTCGGCACCCCAGAGGCGATCGAGGCTCGCATCGATGACTGCGTCCGCAAGGCCCGCGGTCGCAAACACATTCTCAACCTGGGCCATGGAATCTTGCCGGGAACTCCCGAGGAGAACGGTGAAGCCTTCTTCCGCGCCGGCAAGAGCGTGATGGACCGTCTCGGGGCTGCCGTTTGACCCGCATCCTGGTGACCGGCGCCAGCGGCTGCGTCGGTCAGTACGTCTCCCGCTGGCTGCTGGAGAATTCCGAGGCGGAGTTGCTTCTCTGGCTGAGGGACCCCGCCAAGCTCAATGCTGTTCCTGCAGACCACCCCCGCATCCGCCTTCTGGTGGGGGATCTTCGGGACACAGACCGGTTTGCCCATGAGCTAGCAACAATCAACCGGGTGATCCACACCGCCACAGCCTGGGGTGATCCAGAGCGTGCCGAACAGGTGAATGTGGTGGCCGTGAAGCGGATGCTTGAGCTTCTGGATCCAACCAAGCTGGAACAGGTCATCTATTTCTCAACAGCCAGCGTGCTCGACCGGCACCTACGTCCCCTGCCGGAAGCTCTGGCCTACGGCACGGAATACATCCAAACGAAGGCGCGATGCCTCAGGGATCTTGAACAGCACCCCCTGGCCAGCAAAATCATCGCGGTTTTTCCCACCCTGGTGTTTGGCGGACGGGTCGATGGCACCAGCCCCTTCCCCACCAGCTATCTCACCGAAGGCTTGGCTGAAGCCAGCCGTTGGCTGTGGCTGGCCCGTTGGCTGCGGGTGGATGCGAGCTTCCACTTCATCCACGCGGAAGACATCGCACGCATCTGCGGCCTGTTGGCAACACATCCCCATGAGCCAAACCGTGAGCCCGGTCAAGGAGCCCTGCGCCGCGTGGTCATGGGTCAACCAGCCATCTCGGTGAACGACACCGTGGCCACCCTCTGCCGCTGGCGCGGTGTTGCTCGCACGCCAGGCATTCCGCTCTGGCCATGGCTGATTGAAACCCTGATCCGCGTTCTCCCTATTGAAGTGAACGCTTGGGACCGATTCAGCATTCGCCAGCGCCACTTCATTCATGACCCGGTGACGCAGCCGGAACGCTTCGGTGGCAGCAGCCATGCCCCCGACTTAGCAACAGTTCTTTGTGATTCCGGATTGCCCAACCGCGGAACCCCCAGAGCAGCGCGTAAAATCAACGGATCGACATAGCTCTTTCATGCGCTCCGTCATTCGCACCGTTGCAGCTGCTTGCTGCGCCTTCCTGATGCTGATCGGCCTCAACGTCGGCACTGCTCAAGCCGCCACCGTTGAGGTGAAGCTCGGCACAGACGCCGGCATGCTCGCTTTCGAACCTGCCACCGTGAACATCAAGGCAGGCGACACCGTCAAGTTCGTCAACAACAAATTGGCACCCCACAACGCTGTCTTCGAAGGCAACGATGAGTACAGCCACTCCGATCTCGCCTTCAACCCCGGCGAATCCTGGGAAGAAACCTTCGCTACCGCTGGCACCTATGACTTCTACTGCGAGCCCCACCGTGGCGCTGGCATGGTCGGCAAGGTGATCGTCGAGTGATTCCAAAATTTCTCTAGAAATTAAGGTTTCATCCCAACTGAACTGACAACCCTGATCTGTGTATCAATCACAGCTCGGGGTTCTTTTTTTTGTCGGAAACGATGGATACCTTGGAGTATTGAAGGGATTTTGATGGCACGTGCTGCAGGCCTGATCCTGACGCTCTTGTTGATCGTCGGTTCGACTGATCTGCTGTCAGCCCCAGCGATGGCGATAGACACCTCAGCCTTTGAGCAAGGGGAGCAAATTTTCAACAGCAACTGTGCGGCCTGTCACATGGGAGGCGGCAATGTGATCAGCGCCAAACGCACGCTGAAGATCAGCGACCTGAGCAACCACGTCGAGGCCTACACGAGCGCCCCTTTGGAGGCTCTTGAGCACGAAATCGAGGATGGCCTCAATGCAATGCCCGGCTATGCCGACAAACTGAGTGAAGAGGAGATCATTGCGGTGGCCACCTACGTCGAACAACGGGCTGAATTGGGCTGGTAAGTGCGATGAGTCGTGAAGCTCTTCAAGACTTTCTACGGGCGATCGAGCATCACCAGGGATTGCGACGCGATGCTGCGCGTTGCAGCGATGACATCGAATTACTGGCCCTGGCCCAGCGCCATGGCTTCGATGTGATCCAGCGAGATCTCCGCGACGACGCTCAGGAATCAGCCATCACTCGCTGGTTTGAAACCAGCAGGATCCAACGCTCCTTTCAATCACCACCCTCTGAATCAACACCCTCTCAATCAACACCGTCCTGATGGCCGTTGTCACCCTGCTCAGTGATTTCATTGATGGCACCAGCATGGCTCTGGCCGAAGACACCGATGCAGCCGATCTGAACGCCTTCATGACCGCCAATCAAGGCCGGCTCTGGGCGAGCGTGCAACAACGCCGAAGGCAGCGACGTCAAACCGTCGTGCGCCGCGGCCCGGGAACGGTGTACTTCGCAGCGGATGCCACCGGCGCAGCCACTGTGGAGCGCTACCTCAGCAGCGAAACAGGATCAGTAGAGGAAGCAGCCGCCATGCAGGCCATGCAGGCCGCAGGGGTGGAAATTGCTCCCCATGTGGGGGCTGACCGCGAGCGCGATGCACTGCTCAACGGTCAATTGCGGGGGCTGACCGACCAAGCCAAGGCCGAGGGTTTCGGCTGAACCAACCGACCACGACCCAATGACGCTTCCCGACAACCCCCTGGGCCTAGAGAGTTTTGTGGAACTGGTCGACTGGACCGTCTCCTACCTCCATTTCAAACACGCACTTGAGGTCATTGCCTTCACACCAGAGATCGCGACGGCCTACCTGAACAACTTCAGCGAATTCAAAAGTCGCTACGCCATGGAGATGAAAAAACAGGACATCCTGGAAGCCAGTCTTCCCAAGGAGATGCGAGAGACGATTGAGGCTGAAAACGCTCACCGTGCACTCCTGAGGCAGCTCCTCAACGGTTGATCAAGCATCAGCTCAGCGCACGTCCTGACGCGCAAAATCAGAACCTGAATGAGACTGACTTTCACGCAGCGGGTGGGCCTGTTTGGCAGCCTTCAGCACACCGAGGTAGAGGTCTTCGTCAATCTCGCGGATGTCGTACTCCGTCGGCTTCACACCGTGATGGTGCTCATGGACGACCATCCAACAGCTGCGCTCCAGCTCTCCGCCAGCTGTCGACGACAGCGCCAAACTCTTCTGGACGAGAGACTCCACCAGCTGTGGATCAGACATCGGCCCTTCTCAGTTCGGCGAACTCTAAAAACCCATTCCGGTTTGCCGCCCCCTGGTGAGAGCACCCAACCGAATCCTTCGGTTTGCTCCCTCGGGCCTCGCATCAATCGCCATACGGTGAACGGAGTTTGAAGCGCATCAGAGATGCAACCCACGGCAGAACAGTTCACTGAGAAAGCCTGGGCCGCCATCGTCGCCGCCCAGCAACTGGCGCAAACCAGCAAACATCAGCACCTTGAGACGGAGCATCTGCTGCTGGCTCTTCTGCAGCAGAACGGTCTGGCTGGCCGAATTCTGAGCAAAGCAGGTGTCGACGTCGCCAATTTCCAAGCGTCGGTCGACACCCATCTCAAGCAGCAACCCAGCCTTGGATCTCCACCGGAATCAGTCTTTCTGGGACGTTCCCTGAACAGCTGCCTGGATCGAGCAGAAACAGCCCGTGATGGATTTAGCGACAGCTACATCGCTATTGAACACCTTTTGCTGGCCTTGGCAGACGATGAGCGCTGCGGAAGGCAACTGCTCAGCCAAGCAGGCGTTGATACCACCAAACTCAAAGAAGCCATTACTGCTGTGCGAGGCAACCAGACGGTGACCGATCAGAACCCAGAGGGGACCTATGAATCCCTCGAAAAGTATGGGAGGGACCTGACAGCAGCTGCCCGTGACGGCAAGCTGGACCCGGTGATCGGGCGGGACGAGGAGATCCGACGCACGATCCAGATCCTCAGCCGACGCACCAAGAACAACCCCGTGCTGATCGGCGAACCGGGGGTTGGCAAAACCGCAATTGTGGAGGGATTAGCACAGCGGATCGTCAACGGTGACGTACCGCAGGCCTTGCAGAATCGTCAGCTCATCGCCCTCGACATGGGGGCCCTGATCGCTGGAGCGAAATACCGAGGCGAGTTTGAGGAACGCCTCAAAGCTGTGCTCAAGGAGGTCACCGCCTCCGAAGGCCAGATCGTGCTGTTCATCGATGAAATCCACACGGTGGTGGGCGCAGGAGCCACCGGTGGAGCCATGGACGCCAGCAACCTGCTCAAACCGATGCTGGCCCGGGGAGAACTCCGCTGCATCGGTGCCACCACCCTTGATGAGCATCGACAGCACATCGAAAAGGACCCTGCCCTGGAGCGACGCTTCCAGCAAGTGCTGGTGGATCAACCCACGGTGGAAGACACGATTTCCATCCTGCGCGGTCTCAAAGAGCGCTATGAGGTGCACCACGGCGTCCGCATTGCCGACAGTGCCCTGGTGGCTGCAGCTGTCTTAAGCAGCCGCTACATCGCTGACCGCTTTTTGCCCGACAAAGCGATCGATCTGGTGGATGAATCCGCCGCGCGCCTGAAGATGGAGATCACCTCCAAACCTGAGGAGATCGATGAAATCGATCGCAAGATCCTGCAGCTGGAGATGGAAAAGCTCTCCCTCGGCCGTGAATCCGACAGTGCCAGCCAGGAACGGCTGCAACGGATCGAACGGGAACTGGCGGAACTGGGCGAACAGCAAAGTTCGCTGAATGCCCAGTGGCAGCAGGAGAAAGGCGCCATCGACGATCTCTCGTCGCTTAAGGAAGAGATCGAACGGGTGCAGCTGCAGGTGGAGCAAGCCAAGCGCAGCTACGACCTCAACAAAGCGGCGGAACTGGAATACGGCACCCTGGCCTCGCTGCAGAAGCAGTTGCTCGAGCAGGAAGCCCAGATCGCCTCGGAGGAGCCTGGCGAGAAAGGCTTGCTGAGGGAGGAGGTGAGTGAAGACGACATTGCCGAGGTGATCGCCAAGTGGACCGGGATCCCCGTGGCGCGGCTGGTGCAGAGCGAAATGGAGAAGCTGCTCCAGCTTGAGGATGACCTGCATCAGCGGGTGATCGGCCAGAACCAGGCCGTCACCGCGGTGGCAGATGCGATCCAACGATCCAGGGCAGGCCTGAGCGACCCGAACCGCCCCATCGCCAGCTTCCTCTTTCTCGGCCCCACCGGTGTTGGCAAGACCGAACTCTCCAAAGCACTCGCCAACCGGCTGTTCGACAGCGATGACGCCATGGTGCGCATCGACATGTCGGAGTACATGGAGAAGCACACCGTCAGTCGTTTGATCGGTGCTCCCCCAGGCTATGTGGGTTATGAAGCAGGGGGCCAGCTCACCGAAGCGGTGCGTCGTCGGCCCTACGCCGTGATCCTGTTCGACGAGGTGGAGAAAGCCCACCCCGATGTCTTCAACGTGATGCTGCAAATCCTCGATGACGGCCGCGTCACCGATGGGCAAGGCCGCACCGTGGACTTCACCAACACGGTGCTGATTCTGACCAGCAACATCGGCAGCCAATCGATCCTGGAGCTGGCCGCTGATCCCGAGCAGCATGAAGCGATGGAAGCCAGGGTGAATGAAGCTCTCCGGGCCCATTTCCGGCCGGAATTTCTAAATCGTCTGGACGATCAGATCATCTTCCACAGCCTCAGGCGGGAGGAACTGCGCCAGATCGTCACCCTCCAGGTGGAACGCCTTCGCAAGCGGCTGGCTGACCGCAAGCTGGAGCTCAGCCTGAGTGACGGGGCCGCCGACTGGCTCGCCAGTGCCGGATATGACCCGGTGTACGGAGCACGACCGCTGAAACGAGCTGTTCAACGGGAACTTGAGACACCCATTGCCAAGGCGATCCTGGCGGGTCGTTACGGCGAGGGGCAGGCGATCAGCGTGGAGCTGGAGGCCGACCAGTTAGCTCTGCGCTGAGAACCATGGGGGAACCGCGCTGTAATTGGCTGCATTGCTGCTGTTCTCCCGCGCCTCCACGGCATAGCAACAGGTGCGACCGCTATCGCGCTCTTGCAGCAGCTCGTTGGCCCAGGCCCAGATCAAGGCCGCCGTCGCCTCCATGCCCACGTTCTCCATCACGCGGAGATCCAGCGCTCCGAGGTCGTGCAGCCGCTGCCATTCCGCCAGCAGTGGATCATCGGCATTAACCAGAAAGGTGTGGTCAAACTGCTGCCGCAGCTGTTGTTCGAAGGGGCGAAGGCTGGAGAAATCAACGACAAAACCGCAGGAATCCAGATCAGTTGCGGAGAACCAGAGGTTGAAACTGCGGCTGTACCCATGCACGAAGCGGCAATGTCCTTCGTGACGCCACTGCCGATGACAGCAGGGATATCCGCTGAAGGCTTTGCTGCAGCTGTAAGGGGTCGGAGAAACGAGCAAGGGGGGAAAACGCGGAAGGGAGCACGCTGCGGGAAGATTCAGGCGTTGCCCGAATGTCCGAGGCCTGATGCAGCCCCTCAGCCCCGCCTTCATTGACCAACTCCGTTTTAACGAAGCGGGGTTGATTCCAGCTGTGGCGCAGGACTGGCTGGACGGGGCTGTGCTGATGGTGGCCTGGATGAACCGGGAAGCGATTGAAGCGACCCTGCGCAGCGGTGAGGTGCATTACTGGAGCCGCTCACGCGAGGAGCTCTGGCACAAGGGTGCCACCAGCGGTCACATCCAGACGATGCGTGAGATCCGCTACGACTGTGATGCCGACGTGCTGTTGGTAACGATCGAGCAGACCGGGGATGTGGCCTGCCACACCGGTGCCCGCAGCTGTTTCTTCGAGAACAGTGACGAAAGAACTCCTGGTGGAACAGCAGCTCTGCTGCCGCCAACGGATGCCTGCACCGAACTGTTCCGAGTGATCGAGGGAAGACGAAAACAACCGGAGGAAGGCAGCTACACCAACAAGTTGCTGGCGGGGGGAGACAACAGCATCCTCAAGAAAATCGGAGAAGAAAGCGCTGAATTCGTGATGGCCTGCAAAGACGACAATGCCGACGAGATCGCGGGAGAGGCAGCTGACATCGTCTTCCACATGCAGGTCGCCCTGGCCCATCACGGTGTCAGCTGGAGGAAAGTTCAGGAAGTACTGGCGGCGCGACGGGGTGCCCCGCGCCGGCATTAAGGCAAGCAGGGGCTGTCGCTGCTGATCACCACTTCATCGCCGAGCTCCACCGTGTCCAAGAGCACCCCCATGGTGAGCTGACCGGTGTTGATGCAACCTCCAGTCACCGCCTTGCCGATCCTGGTCTCGTCGTTGGTGCCGTGAATGGCGAAGCTGTACCAGCGAAAGACGCCGTCGTAGGTGTTGAAGCGAAAGGGCTGCTCTGTTGCCGGAACAGGAGCCAGGCTGATGTAGCCAATGCCGTATTCACCGGTTGCCCCATCCCCTTTGAAGTCGATGGAATTCATGTTGGTGAAGAGGGTCTCGCGCAGCTCCTCCTCCGTTTTTCCTGATTGCTCCACCAGTGAGGGGTCCATCTCGAAGCGGTCGTTGCTGAGGATGGCGTTGACCTGAAACGTTCCGAGCGGAGTGACACCCTCTTCAAAGGTGGTGCCTTCACAGCCAATGCCATGGCGCCCATGGCCGACGGTGAAACGCAAAGGGCCCTCAGCACGATCCAAAACACCCTCACTGGCCATGGGATTGCTGCCATTCAGCTGGATCCGAATCGGTTCACGAATCTGTGGGTCCTGCAGAAACGAACTGGTGTCAGAACGGCAACCCACAAGGCTGACGAGCACGCCAGCCATCACCAAAGAACGGATCAGATCCATGCATTGACCTCGAATGCGAGCAGCATGCCGCGCCCGGATGTCGACGTCACTCAGGCAAAGCAAATTCGGACGGTTCAATGGGCTGTTGAATCGTCGACCCGAAGCGGGTCGTCTGCTGCATCACCCACGCAAGGGTGAGGCGATCCCGTTCCGATGGCACCAATACAGGACTCTCCCCCTGGTTTATCGCCAGGGCATCGGTAGGAACAGAACTGTGACCCCAGAGCCCGAAGGCGTGGCCGAGTTCGTGCAGAGCTGTGGCTTGCAGGGCTTCGGCCCGAAGCTCCGGGGAGACCATCACCTTCACCTGGGGCTCCAATCGACGGCTGCCAAGACGCTGCACGTCAATGATCTGAAGCTGCGTTCGTCCGTTGCTCGCCCGCCATACCCCAGCGACCTGACGCCGCGCCGGACGCTCACGTCGAATCAGCACATTGGCCTGGTCTGGGCTGTCCACCCTCGTGATGGGGACCAGTGCATTCCAGGTGGTCAATGCCGATGACACCGCCTTCAGCCAGCGTTGGTCCCAACGGTTGGCAGGGGTTGCATCAGCAGGCTGAATCCAGACGCACCAGTGCTTCAGCACGGGCGGGCCCAGAGATGTGGTGGCGAGGGAGGAGGCATACCCCGGAAGCTGACCAGGAGCCTGGCGTTCCAAGGCAACCTTGAGCGTTCGAAGCTGCTGTTGCGGAGGACAGAGGTCGGGTTGCATCAGGCGGCGGGGAGACCAACGCCGCGGGCCATGAGTGTCGCCATCAGGGGAATGCTGGCGAAGCCGACCAATTCAATGTTGATGATCCAGGCCAGACGTCCTGCTAGAGCCTCGCTTACTTTCGGCAGCTCGCCCTTGCGCAGTGGAATTGCCCAGAGGATGTAGGTGATCGTGGGATACAGCGACAGCCCCCCCACGGAGAGGTAAAGGCCGACCTTCCACCAGAACAAGGGGTTCTGGGTATAGAACTCGGCACCCTGGCCGAAGTGAATCACCCGCAGAATTCCACTCACCAGCAAAGCCAGGGCAGCGATGCCGTAGACGATGTCGGTGATCACCATCGCCGTTGCTTCCTGGCGATTCGGATCGGCTTTGATCAGCTTCCGCTCCAGCACGAGTGCGCCGAAACAGAGCATGAAGCTGAGGTAGTGAACGTAGGCAACGCCAGCGTTTTTGGCGATGTCGGATGTCAGAGCGACGGCCAGGGGCATTGGCGTAGCAACAGAAGGTGCGGCGACCTTAGCCACCCAATTGAATTAACAATGAAAGATTCACTTCATCAACAGGAAGAAAGAGTGTAATAACGCAAAAAGTGTTAATTCGGGAGTCTTTATTATGACCGCCAGAAAAAAACACTTTGGTTCTAGGTTCAATTCAGCCGTATCGTCATGATGACGAGTTCTCTGAGTGCTTTTCTCGGCGAAATTGGTCGCCATCAGCTGCTCACCCCAGAGCAAGAACTGATGATGGGGAGAAAGGTTCAGGCGATGGTTGCCATCACCGAACGCTGTCATCTTGCTGGCGGGAGTGGCCCAGCATGTGAGTACAGCGATAAAGAAAAAGGAGTGATTCGCCGTGGAGAACGGGCCAAGAATCAGATGATCACCTCAAACCTTCGCCTGGTTGTCAATCTGGCGAAGCGCTATCAGGGCAAGGGCTTGGATCTTCTTGATCTCATTCAGGAGGGAACACTCGGTCTGACCCGTGCTGTTGAGAAATACGACCCCACCCGCGGCCATCGTTTTTCGACCTATGCCTATTGGTGGATCCGTCAGGGCCTGAACAGGGCGCTCTCCACCCAAAGCCGCACCATTCGCATTCCCGTGAATGTGAACGAAAAGCTCACCAAGCTGCGGGCGGCCAAGGCGCGCTTGATGCAAAGGAATGGCCTGAGCCCTACCGGGGAACAATTGGCGGAGTTCATGGAGATCCCCATCGCTGAAGTGGAAGACCTCCTGGCCTGTGAACTTCGCAGCGTCACCGTCAGCCTGCAGGGGGTTGTGAAATCGAAATCCGATCCCTCAGAGCTGGTGGACGTGCTGCCCAGCGAGGAGCTGCCTCCGATGGAGCGGGCCGAAATCGCTGAGCGCACAGCCTCGGTTTGGTCGTTACTGGCCAAAGCCAATCTCACCCCTAAAGAGCACACCGTCGTGACCTTGCGCTTCGGGCTGGATGGCACCAACGAATGGAGCACCCTTGCAGAAGTGGCTCGCCACATGAACTGTTCACGGGAATACTGCCGTCAGGTGGTGCAGCGGGCCCTGCGCAAACTGCGCAAGACCGGAATTCAGAACGGACTCGTGGAATCCACACTCTGAACATCGGCTCACACAGCTAGCGCTTTGCAGCTGATGTGGTGAGAGTGAAGAAATCTGGCTCCCTCCGCATGACGAACCATGCAGCTCGAACCACCGTTGAGGCCGACGTGCTTGAACGGGAAGTCATCGACGAGAGCCTGCTGCGCCGGCTATTGCAGCGGGCTGGGAGGGGTCTTGCCGCCCCAGCCCTGGAAGCCCTGGAGTTGATGCTTGACCCAGAGACTCCCTCAGCAGCGCGGCTGACGATGCTCGCAGCACTGAGTTATCTGTTGATGCCAGCTGATCTCATTCCCGACCTGCTGCCTGTGGCAGGTTTCAGTGATGATTTGGTCGCGCTCTCAGCAATGGTGGGACTTTGGAGCAATCACGTCACCCCGTCGATCCGGATGCGAGCTCGCCGCAAACTGGATCGATGGTTTCCCCTTGCGCACTGAATAGCTGAACTGAGTTACTGATTGATGTCTGGCTGGACCCCTGAATTTGAAGCGGATCTCACCCTGCTGCTGAAGGACTGGTTGAAACACCAGGGGCGCTCGCAGGCCGACCTGCGGCGAAACCTTCGCGCCGTGTCGACCCGAATGCCCGCACTGCTGGAGGTGCTGGAGCGAGAACACAAACTGCGCGGACTGTCCGGACTGGCTGATCGGCTCTGCAGCGTCGAAGCCGAATGGCATGGCCAGCAATCAGCAGACAACAACGGCGTCGCAGCAGCAGAGGAGGATCCTTTCGGTCAACTTGATCTGCTTTTGCAGGAAATTCGAGACGACTGCTCCGATTAAGGGACATCACGGGCAAAGTGGTGGCTCAGACATCGCTCCGATGACGCCTACACAACTCCTTAGTGCCTCCTTCTGTTTGACCATGTCGGTGTGCGGAGCTTCGTCTGCCCTGGCCCAGACAGAAGGCTGGCTGAGGGGACCTGGCAGCACAACAGGCAAAGACAGCAAGATCGAAGCCACGAATTGCGTCACTGCAGAAGACGGCTCGATGACCTGTGACACCAAAGTCGTTAACCCGGCCAGCAACACCAAAGCACGGCCCTATTACAACCCCTTCAACGACTGAGACCCGTGAGCGGACCCACCCGATCGAAGAGAACGTTTCTTGGTTTTGTTGATGCTGGTGAGCGCGAGGTCGCCCGACTTCTGACCCTGATCACTTCTGTTGTGATCGCTGCAGCGATCATCCAGCTGATGATTTCTCTGGGCTCCAAGCTGCTGACTGGATCAGCTGCGACGTGGTTAGGCGACGATCTCATCAAGATCCTCGGTGATCTGCTCACCGTTTTGATCGCCCTTGAGGTACTGCAAAACATCACCAGTTACCTACGCCGCCATGTAGTGCAGATCGAACTGGTCCTGGTGACTGCTCTCACCGCAGTGGCCAGGAAAGTGATCGTGCTGCCTTCAGGTGCTGAAAACAAACCCCAACTTTTGGTTGGTCTAGGGATCGCGGTCGTCTCTCTCTCCGCCGCTTACTGGTTGGTCAAACGTGCCAATGCAACTCCCACCAAGACACGGCTCGGGCGTGGGTCTGTCAGCAAACTTGAGCACCAAGACTGACAACTGAGGGCTAACAACTGAGGGATGTCTCCAAATAGGAAGGCCGCCCTTCCCGCTGGAAAGACGGCCTAACTCGCTCGTTTGCGCATTGCAATCGACCTCATATTCAGTGTCTGATGCCTTGGGAAATCTCCTCCAGCAATGGAACTGAGAAGGGAAAGGTCGAAGCGTCTGGCTCAAGGCACCCTGGGGCCATGGGGTCCAGGTGTGAAGCAACTCTCCTGCGGGGCACCTCCGAACGATGCAGAGGAGAGTCGACTGGCTTGACGCTCTTCGTTGTCGCGCCAGACGAATTGCTTACGAATGGGTGGAAACTGTTGGAGCAGGGGCCAGAAAGTCAGTCTGCTTCTGCGATTTGCTCAGGTGGAGTGTCGGCCGTCATGGGCTCCTCCGATCTCGATACACACACTCTCGTCAGCGATAACGGGAACGGCAATCAGCTGTCGTGCTCATTGCCTTTTGGGGCCGGAATACCCCATCCTGGGAATGGCGTGCCTGAGCAGGCTTAGGCGGCATCCCAGTGCAGGGCCAGCCAGAGCGTTCCAGGATCAGGGTCCGTGCGCTCGACCCGGTGGCGTTGATGGGGCGGAAGTGAAAGATGATCTCCAGGGCTGAGATCCACAATCCGATCGGGGTTCTCCAGCGCAACACAGGCGCTACCCCGCAGGACAAGCACCCATTCGTGTTCGGACTGATCCATCCATTCGTCGCTGGGGGATCGGTAGTCATTCGATGCGATCAGCATCAATCTCCAAGTCTCGGCCGACGCCAGCACCCGCATTGATTCCTCCCCGGGAGGTGGGCAAGGGGTCACCAGCAGATTGGCGTCCCCCCCCTGCCCATGGTCACGCTCTCCCCAGCGCCGACCAATGTCGAATCCCCAGGATTGGGCCAGCTGCACAACCTGATTGTGGTCAGCACAGTCCGCCAGCTGTTGACGACTGCTGGAGTCCTGCTGCACACGCTCCGCAAGGGACTGAAGTTGGGAGATCTTGCTGAGGAAACGGATCAGATCCTGTTCCGCCATGGGGGGACCGCACAGCTTCAATAGTGATCCTGACAACAGACCAATTCAGGGATGGGCGCAAAAGTCAGAAGATCCTGACGTTCTATTTCATGCCTTCTGCAACCAAGGCTCTCACCATCAGCGATCTGGAAGCAGGCTTCTCCAACTACTGCTTGGCCCTGAGACGCCTTGTCGCGGATGGACGCGACCTAGACGCCATTCGCCGGACTGTCTGCTGGGATTACCTGCAAAGACTGCACAGCTCCCTGCCTCATGATTACCGCTCTCCAGACGAACTGATTCAGCGGTACCAAAGGGAAGCTTCACCTGCTCAAGCAAACTGATCAAAGCCACAACATCCCTGTGCCGAGCCATGTCCTGCGCTACTGCATTGGTGCATGTCTGCTGCTGCTGCTGAACCTTGGAACAGCGGCAGCCACTGCCGCTGCCGTTCCAGATGCCCAGCAAGGATCGGTGTTGTTCGAACAACACTGCGCGGGATGCCATATCAACGGCGGCAACATCATTCGCCGTGGAAAAAACCTGAAGCTGAAGACCCTCGAGCGGGATGACATCGCAACGGTGGAAGCCATCGCAGCCATCGCCCGTGAAGGGCGAGGCCAGATGAGCGGTTACGCAGACGTTCTCGGGACGGATGGTGATCAGCTTGTGGCGGAATGGATCCTGATGCAGGCTCAGAACGCCTGGACCCAGGGATAAACCTCGAGAGCCGTCCAGATTCCTTCCTTCCAATAAATGTCGTCCTCAACCAGCTTGCGCACGACGGAGATGTCGTCTGCCTCGAAGATTCCGAAAACGTGAGTGCTTCCTTCAGTGGGCCCAAGAGTGACAAGCGTGCCCTGCTCTTTAAGACCCTGAAGGCGCGCGAGGTGTTCATCTCGATAGGGAGCACGCTTCACAAGAGCATCCGTGCAGTAAGTGCCCCACAAAACGAAACGTGCCATAGCAAAAGATGAAATACCGAAGAACTTTTCAGTAGGAAGGATGGCATAACGGATTGAGCAAACGCTATGTTGTGAAGGATGATTTCTCACGAAAGCGATGCTCACTGGGAGCGACCTTCTCAATAAAGTCAAAGACCTGGGTGATGTCAGCAAGTCTGATCTGGTTCGTGTCTGTGGCTATGTTTCCCACAAAAAGGATGGTGGCGAACGTCTGAATTTCACCGCTTTCTACGAAGCCCTCTTGGATGCCAAAGGCGTCAGTCTTGGTACCGGCGGTGTTGGCGGTGTCGGCAAAGGTGGCCGCAAGCTCAGCTATGTGGCCACAGTGCAAGGCAACGGCAACTTGCTGATCGGCAAGGCGTATACGGCTCTTCTTGACCTCACGCCTGGAGATGAATTTGAAATCAAACTAGGCCGCAAGCAAATTCGCTTGACACCTGTTGGTGCAAGCGACGAAGACGAGGAGTGATTCAACATCAGGTGATGTGCTCACCGACATTGCATCTCTCCTGAAGACCTGCTCAACCCCGACCGATGTTGGGGTTTTTTAATGCCTTCAGCGTGATGGAGGCCACTAAGGCTGGTCAGCAGCGACGCGCAATTCAGCGCAAAAACGACCCGCTTCCTGAGCTATTTCTCCAGGAGAGGCTGCAGCCATCCTTTTCACAAGTGCACTTCCCACAATCGCTCCATCGGCACCCCAGCCACGAACCTGGCGCACCTGCTCAGAGCCTGAAATTCCAAAACCAACGGCGACAGGAACGGGTGAGGTTTGTTTCAGTTGCTGGACCAACCCTTCAACTCTGCTTTCCATTTGAGCCCGCTCACCGGTGACACCGGTGACGCTCACCAGATAAGTGAAACCTCGGCTGCATGTCGCAATCCGACCCATTCGATCTTTGGGTGTGGTGGGTGCAACAAGAAGAACGAGATCCAATCCGTAGCGCTCTGCAATTGTCGACAACCGCTCCGCCTCTTCGAGAGGCAAATCAGGCACCACCAGCCCCGCCGCACCGGCCTCCGCTGCGGACTGGCAGAACGACTCCATTCCCACATTCAGCAGCGGATTGGAGTAGGTGAACAGAATGACGGGAATCTGCAATTTCCCTTTCAAGGAGCGCAGCATGTCCAGAACCGCCTTGGGCGTGGTTCCAGCGGCAAGGGCCCGGGAAGCGGCGGCCTGAATGACAGGTCCATCAGCGAGAGGGTCGCTGTAGGGCATCCCCAGTTCCACCATGTCGGCCCCGGCGCTTTGCAGGCTGAGGAGCACTTCAGCGGTCACAGAGAGATCAGGGTCGCCAGCCATCAGGAACGGCATCAGAGCGAGGCGACCGTCCTGCTTCAGCTGCTCAAAGCGCTGGGCGATGGAAGAGGACTGCTGATTGGGCATCTCGGTCAACCGACCAGGAACAAACCTCGAAAGCCTATGAGTCGGCGGGGGCGTCACCGTCCGAAGCAACCGAGGCATCCGCTCCGATCTTGCGCAACAGCGCCTGCTGCTCCTCCTCTGGGAGAGCGTCAAAACGAGCCTGAAGCGCGTCAGCCTCCTGCTTGTCGTACACCTCGCGGTAGCGACGCCGCTGATTCATATAGGTCATTTGGCCGGTCACAACCCGAAACAGGTAGGAACTCGTCCAGACCACAACGATCACCACCAACAGTGTCTGGGCAGCAATCCCTGCCGAGAAACCTTCAAAGCCAGCAGCTTGAAAGCCCACTTGCCCAACCCCTCCCAGCAGGAGGACGGCGAGTCCAATCAGGAGAACCTTTCCACGCGTCAATTCAGACGTCTCCCTGCCCGCTGAGACGGAAATTGAGGAACGGAGCGAACAGAATCATCCCCGGGAAAAAGAAGAAGACCATCCCATAAATCCCCAGACGCTCCAGCTTGCCCATCTGATGCCAGCGCTGATTCATCCAGGCAAAAAGGGCCAGCGGAATGACCACGAGGTACAAACCGCCCAGCACGACGTAGGCCAAAAGAACCAGCAGTGTGTCCTGTGGGACTTGATGGAGCAGGGACGAGAGGTCCAAGGCCTGAGGACAGCTGGGGGAAATCTAAGATGTCTGGGCGGGGGCATGGCGGAATCGGAAGACGCATTCGGCGTCATTCCGCTCGGTCCGTCAAGCCACCGCCAGCGATTGCGTTGGACACAGAACCTGCGTGGGCAACTCAAGAAGCCCTCACTAGTTTCTGATCAAGAGGGTGTTCAGTCGATGTCGACGTCTGTGAGTTCCACCGCACAGATCGGTGGAGAACCCGCGGAACTTCTGCGTTGCCACGAAAGGGATGAAGGACACCAGCCCTGGGATCGCTGGGGGACCTATCTGAGTGATCGGCAGTGGGGCACAGTCCGCGAGGATTATTCAGGCGATGGCAACGCCTGGAACTCATTTCCCTTCGACCACAGCCACCTGCGCAGCTACCGCTGGGGGGAGGACGGCTTGCTGGGCCTGAGCGACGAACGCTGTCTGCTCTGTTTCTCTCCTGTGCTCTGGAACGGCAAGGATTCCATTCTCAAAGAACGCTTGTTCGGTCTCGGCAATCCCGAAGGCAACCACGGAGAAGACATCAAAGACACGATGTATCACCTCGCCGGTACACCAACCGGTAGTTATGCGAAAGCTCTGTATCGCTACCCGCATCAGAGCTTTCCTTACCAGCAACTGCGCGACGAAAACCGCAACCGCAGCAGAGAAGAGAACGAATACGAACTGGTCGATACAGGCATCTTTTCGGGCAATCGCTTTTTTGATCTCGACGTTGAGTACGCGAAAGCTTCTCCCGAAGATGTGCTGATCCGACTCACCATCACCAACCGAGGTCCGGAGGACGCAGACCTTCATCTCCTTCCCAGCCTGTGGTTCCGGAACACCTGGAGCTGGGGGGATCCTGACCGGAACCGACCCCGCCTTCGCCTCCAGGACAATCGGCTCCTGAGTGATGCCGTCGAAGGCCTGGCTGCTTACAACCTGACCTGCAGTGAACAAGGCCCATGGCTGTTCACGGAAAACGAAACCAACACCGAACGGCTCTACGGACAAGCCCCAGAGCAGCCCTATGTGAAAGATGCCTTTCACCGCTTTCTGATTGACGGAGAGCGGGGCGCGGTAAATCCGGCACAGACTGGGAGCAAAGCAGCGCTGCATCTCCAACGCACGCTCCATCCAGAAGGAATCTGGACGGTGACGCTACGACTGAGCCGACACGACCACCAAGCAAGCCAGGCCCCGGAGCCGGAAGAGACAGCCTCGTTCAACACCTTGATGGACAAACGCCGCCGGGAGTGGCAGGACCATCTGGAATGGGTAGCACCTGGACTCAACGAGGAGGACCGTGCCATCCATGCCTCGGCCGCTGCCGGATTGTTCTGGTGCCGCAAGTACTACGACTGGTATGTGGCCCGGTGGCTGCGCGGGGACAACAACGCTCCCAGGCCACCTCAGGAACGGTGGCACACCGAAAACGCCTACTGGCGAACCCTTCGGGCCCAAAACATCATCTCGATGCCCGACTGCTGGGAGTACCCCTACTTCTGCCAGTGGGATCTGATGTTCCATGCAGTGGCCTTCGCGGAAATCGATCCGGGCGAAGCGAAGCGGCAGTCGCGCATGCTCCGCCAGGCCTCTTACACCGCGAACAATGGGCAATCCCCTGCCTATGAATGGGCCCTCTCAGACGCCAACCCACCGATTGGTGCCTGGGCAGCACTGCGGATCTTCCAGATCTCCAAGCGTCGTTACGGAGAGCAGGACTATCCCTTTCTCCGCGCCAGCCTCCGGGAGCTGTTGCTGGAATACGGATGGTGGGCCAACCGAACGGACCGCAACGGTGACAGCCTCTTCGAAGGAGGCTTCCTTGGACTGGACAACATCGCCATCTTCGATCGGCGTTACCCACTCAAAGACGGCAGCCGGATCGAGCAATCGGATGGAACAGCCTGGATGGGAATGCTCAGCCTCAACATGCTGGAGGCGTGCGTTCTTCTCTCTGAGGACAGAACGGAATACAAAAGCCTGAGCGATCGCTTTGTCCGCGACTTCAGTCGCCTGACCTACGCGCTGAACAGTCCTGGTGGCAAAGGGTACGTGAACTGGGACGAGGAAGACGGTTTCTACTACGACGTGCTCAAGCGCCCGGACGGAAGCACCGACTATTTGAGAACACGTTCACTGAGTGGTCTGATTCCGTTGCTCGCCATCGCAACGTTCGACGCCGAAACGGTCGAATCGATTCCCTCTCTCGACGTGAGCACCTATCTGCGTGATCTGGGTCGCGAACGCGGAGAGGAGTTTGATTCGATCGCTCATCTTGGATCCTGGCACCGTGATCGAATTCTGTTTTCGATCGTGCCTCCGCAACGCCTACGGCGCATCCTCGAAAGGGTGTTCGATGAAGAGGAATTTCTCTCCCCTTACGGCATCCGAAGCCTCTCCAAGAGTTATGAAAAAACTCCGTACAGCTATCAACAGGGTGACGACTACGCCACGATCAACTACAGCCCTGCCGACAGTCCTGTAGCCATGTTTGGAGGTAATTCCAACTGGCGAGGACCGGTATGGATGCCGATCAACTACCTGCTGATCGAAGCCCTGCAGAAGTTTGCCCACTACTTCGGCGATGATTTCAAGATGGAGTTCCCGACGGGCTCTGGTCGCGAATTGAATCTCTGGGACATTTCTCTGGAACTTGAGGAGCGACTGGTTGGCATCTTCAGGCGTGATCGCAACGGACAGAGGCCATTCAACGGGACGATCGAGCTGTTCCAAAATGATCCCGAATGGCGTGATTTCTTCCTCTTCAATGAGTATTTCAATGGCTGCAGCGGTGCCGGCGTCGGTGCGAGTCACCAGACAGGATGGACAGCGATTGTCGCGAAAATGATCACACAACTCCAACGATGGCGCTGACGCCATGAGGTGATCTCTCTAACGTTTGGGTCATTGTCCGGCACGTCGTTATGGATCACGCCACCCATGACGCTCGTCGTCTTAACGCCGTAGAACCTCAAGCAGATCACTACAATGTGGTGATAATCGGCAGTGGCGCGGGTGGTGGGTCTCTGGCCCGAGCTTTAGCCGACTCCGGCCACTCCATTTTGATTCTGGAACGAGGCGGCTGGCTGCCACGGGAACCGCAAAACTGGGATCCGGTTGAGGTCTTCCAGAAAGACCGCTACGTCTCAACGGACCCCTGGCAGGACAAGCACGGAAAGACGTTTCAGCCGGGAAGTCACTACTTCGTTGGCGGTGCCTCAAAACTGTATGGAGCAGCTCACTTCCGCTTGCGGGAGAGGGATTTCGAATCGGTGATGCATGTCGACGGCGAATCACCGGAATGGCCGCTGAAATACGACGTCTTCGAGCCGTATTACCGCAAAGCGGAGGAGTGGTATCACGTGCATGGGCTGCGGGGTGAGGACCCCACCGAGCCACCGGCCTCCTCCGCGTATCCCCATGCGCCCATCAGCCACGAGCCACGCATGCAAAAGCTGGTAGATGACCTCCGCTCAGCGGGGCTCCATCCATTTCACGCACCCACGGGAGTCGCACTCGATGAAGCGAACCCCGCCTTCAGCGCTTGCGTGCGCTGCAACCGCTGCGATGGATTTCCCTGCCTGGTTCATGCCAAGGGTGATGCGGAAGTGATGGGCGTCCGTCCAGCTCTTGATCACGACAATGTGTTCATGCTCACAGAAGCGGAGGTGCTTCGACTCAACACCGATGGGAGTGGTCGTCAGATCACTGATGTGGTGGTGAGGCACCAGGGAGAAGAACGCCGTTTCAAAGGCGACATCGTGGTCGTTTCCGCTGGTGCCGCCAATTCGGCACGTCTGCTGCTGATGTCAGCCAACGATGCCCATCCCCGGGGCCTAGCCAACAGCTCCGATCAAGTGGGCAGAAATTACATGTATCACAACTGCAAAGCATTGGTGGCTCTCGCCCATGAGCCAAATACCACGGTGTTTCAAAAGACTGTCGCGCTCAATGACTGGTATTTCGGCGACAACTACTTCGACTTCCCGATGGGCAACGTGCAAATGACCGGTAAAACCAATGGAGCGATGATGAAAGGCTATAAACCGCGGCTCACCGCTCTTGCTCCCACATGGAGCATGGACAAACTCGCGGAACACTCACTCGATTTCTGGCTGCAAACGGAAGATCTTCCGCTACCGAACAATCGGGTCACCATCAATACGAAAGGTCAGATCAAGCTGGACTACACCCCGACCAACACCAGGGCATCCGACGAGCTGGCCAACAGACTGGAGGCATTGCTGGACAAGCTGTACCTCAAAAACCATCTCGCCGAACGTCAGATCTATTTCGCCTCGTCGATGGACATTGCTGCCGTGGGCCATCAATCAGGGACATGTCGCTTCGGCACCGACTCCAGCACCTCGGTGTTGGACACCAACTGCCGCACCCACGATGTGGACAATCTGTATGTGGTTGACACGAGCTTTTTCCCCAGCAGCTCAGCGGTGAATCCATCCCTGACAGCCATCGCCAATGCCATCCGTGTGGCGGACCATCTCAAGGAACGGCTGGGTTGATTAATTAGCCCAACCAGGATTGAAGCCACGGCGCAACGAGCATCAGGTCAACGCTGAGGGGGCCACCGCCAGCGGTGATCAACACAAGGCACATCACGACATACATCGCAGCTTTCTCCCAACTTGGTGGTTCTCCAACACCCATCGGACCGCCGTAATCCCCTTCGGGGATTAGATAAGGATCAGGGGCAATGAACGGAAAACCACGGGTGATCTCCAGCACAACGGCGTAAAACATCGACACAGCAATGGCGACAGCCGCCAGAGGCGTGAGGAAACCAAGCAGCAGAGCGATCCCTCCAGACCACATGGAAAAAGCCGAAAGGGAACAAAGCCAGGCCGGCGTGTTCATCGCCGTGGACCATGTTTTCAAGTTCACAAGTTTGGGCCAACCATGGCGGATGAACACCAGCCCCGTGAACAGACGCAACACCAGCAGACCAGAACCAGCAAGGCCCTCAGGTGACGAGGGGGCAATCAAAGAGACAAGGTCCACAAGACACCAGTCTTTTCTCCAAAACTAGTGACGACCAGCCCGAACAATTGAAGGATTCGCTTAAGAAGAAATCCAGAGGCGATGACCATCTGGATCACACAACAATCGACCGGATCCAGCCGAAGGATCCTGGACCAGGATCTGGGCATAGAGGGCATTTTGCGGCTGCAACGCAGCCGCTGAGGGTCGCAAGGGAGAGGGGCTGAGATATCTCAAAAATTCAACACCACATGGAGAACAACCGCTTAAGCCATGGATGGCCACCCTTGGGTTGATCACGCCATCGAGCCGTTCCTGTTCAACACCCTGGTTCAGAGTGGCGTAGCGAAGTTGCAGGCCAAGATCAACGCCGTAAAACAACAAGCTGCGATCGCTATCACTGATCGCAATGGCCGTATGGTCCAGCCCCTGAAAGAGAGGACCGTCGTCCTGATGCCAACGGGGATGCCCTTGACCGGGAGGGAACCAGAGCAGCTCCATGGCATGACCTGCGGCGTTGCGGAACTTCCACGCCGCCACGCCATTGGGCAACCACTGCGGCGCCTCCGAGATCGGAGCCACAAGGGGCATCAACTGGTCAGCAGCACGCTCCATATCGCTCACCACAATCGCGACGTGCTGAAACCAGAGGCTGTTTGCGGGGCCTGGATCGGGGTGTGAAACCGCATCGACTCCCTCAAAGAAGACATAGTCGAGGCATTCCCTGCCCAGTCGGTGGTGACTAACAATCGCCCGCCCCTTGTTCAAGCCAAAACGTCGCTGAAGGGCCTCCCCTTCCAGCAACGATTGGCCCTGATCAATCGCCCCTAAAACATCAAGTAGGGGATCAAGACATCCAGGCTCCGGCAAGGAAAACGCTACCCCTTGAATCGAAAGGGATTGCCCCTGAGCAGCTACCACGAATGCGTCATCTCCACTGCGGTTGTCTTAGCGCCGTTTACGCATCAATCACTGCCGAGATCAGTGAAAACAGCTATGGAGTGTTTATTCGTTGATGCCTGCCATGACCACCCAAGTCCCAAAGGCAATGACCTCTCTGTGTCTGCGTGACAAGGTGATCATCGTGACCGGTGGCAATTCCGGTATCGGCAAGGCCATTGTCGAAGCCGTCGGGGCTTTGGGCGCCAAGGTGGTCATCGACTACCGCTCGCATCCTGAGCGCACCGAAGCCTTGATCGATGAAGTTGGCGAGCTCGGTGGGCAAGCGATTGGCGTGCAGGCCGATGTGGCGAAGCTTGAGGAGATTCAACACCTCATCGACGTTGCCGTGAAGACCTTCGGCAAGGTGGATGTGATGGTGAATAACGCTGGCATCGAGACACGAACCTCGATCCTTGACACCACCCCAGAGGATTTCGACAAGGTGATGAACGTCAACCTGCGTGGGGTGTTCTTTGCCACGCAGTACAGCGCCAAACAGATGATTGCCCAAGGAAGTGGTGGTCGAATCATCAATATTTCGTCCGTCCATGAAGACTGGCCGATGCCAGACAACACGCCCTATTGCGTCGCCAAGGGCGGGGTGCGCATGATGACCCGGACGGCTGGTGTTGAACTGGCGAGCAAGGGGGTCTCCATCGTCAACGTCGGTCCGGGTGCTGTGGCCACACCCATCAACGACTCCACCATGAACAATCCCGAGCTGATGGCCAAGCTCAATGCGGCGATTCCGATGGGCCGGATGGCCCAACCGGAAGAAATCGCTTCGCTGGTGGCGTTCCTCGCCAGCGATGGTGCCAGCTACATGACGGCAACCAGCGTCTTTGCTGACGGTGGAATCATGATGAGCAGTCCTGGGCTTTGATTTCAAAGGCCTCAACCCCGGCACGGGCGACGGCAGCATCCTGGTCAGGCGTCATGCCTGACACCCCGATCGCCCCTACCACCGCATCCTGGTAACCCAAGGTCAGACCGCCAGCCATCAGGGCACAGGGCTGATGCAGTACTGCCTGCAACGACAAGAGTGCCGTGCGACCGGAAGCGATGGCCTGTTCCGCAGCCGCGCTGTCAACGCCCGTCAGCGCAGCCGTGCGCGCTTTTGCAGCGGATGTCTCAACGCTGGCGATGGACGCGCCGTCCAGCCGGCGAAAGGAGATGAGCACTCCAGAGGCATCCACCACCGCAATCGAGACCCTTGCCGACAACTGATGAGCCATGGCCATGGCCGACACAACGATCCTGTCGGCGTCGGCCAAATCGAGACAAGGAATCATCTGCATCGGTTCAGGCCCACTGAATGGCCATCTTCCAAAGGTGCCCTTCCAGCTCCACCCCTGCAGCCAAAGCCTGCAAGGCCTCCTCGGGCAATTTCAACGTTGCTGAGGCCTGATGCACCAGGATGTCGACCCCGGTGAATTGGAACCCCATCGTCTGCCCCATCGCAGCAATGTCGTCGAGGCAAGCTGCGTCGTGAAATTGATCAAGCAGACCTTGATCACCCTTCACCTTGTGGAGGAATTGTTCCAACTGTGGATTGCCGTTGTGGGTCATGGCGTCAGTCTTTGATTGCAATGCAGGAAATTTCAATACGGGCTCCCACCACCAATTTGCTGATGCCGATTACCGCGCGGGAACAGTAATTCTCTGGATCAGGGAAAAACTCCTGCCAAACAGCATCCATCTCCTCAATTTCATCAATGTTGGTCATGTAAACAACGGCCTGGCCAACGTCTTTGTACGTGCATCCAGCCGCTTCAAGAACTCCGAACACATTCTTGAGACATTGACGGGTGTGTTCCGAACTCCCTCCCTCCACCGTTTGATTGGTGACGGGATCCACAGGCATCTGGCCGGACACAAAGACAAACTGACCGACGCGATAGCCCTGGCTGTAGCTGGCCACAGGCTGGTTGGCCTTTTTAGTGCGAATTGGATGTCGGTCCAACACCGTCGATCAACGTAATTGTCTTTGTTGTAGCGGCATTTCAGGGGAGTGCAGGGTGCTGGATGCCACGGGCATTCACATGGATGGAATACACCGAATCCCAACAGCAGAGGAACAAACGGTTGCCATGAACGCCTCCAAAGCAAAGGTTGCCAACCAAGTGGGGCGTGGCAATTCGTCCCAGGAAGGTGCCATCCGATGCGATGCAATGAACCCCATTCCCAGCACTGCTCCAGATGTTTCCGTCGACATCCACACGGATGCCATCGGCATTGCCGTTGGTAACCCGGTAGAAATCACGTCGACCTGAAATCTGACGGCCACCATCCTCCACCTCGAACACGTGAATGAGTCGATCCGGCATGGGCGCGTCGTTATTCGGCGGATCACCAAACACGCCTGAGGGGGCTGCCGTATCGACGATGTAGAGAAGCGACTCATCGGGAGAGAACGCCAACCCATTGGGGCCCACAACCTCGTCGGGAGTTGTCATTGCCTTGAGAGATCCATCGGCCGGGTCAAAGCGATAAACCACCGCCGGTTGCACGGAATGGCGCCGGCCTCCCTCAAAATCATTGACGAGGCCGTAAAGAGGATCGCTAAACCAGATCGTGCCATCACTTTTCACCACCACATCATTGGGGGTGTTCAAAGGCTTGCCCTGGTGGGAGTCCACCAAATGCACAACACGACCGTTGTGCTCCGTGCGCAATACAGCCCGATGACCATGGCTGCAAGTCAACAGCCGTCCCTGGAGATCACGGGTTTGGCCATTTGGGAACCCGGCGTTGTAGCGGAACACACTGAGACCATGGGTCTCATCCCAAGACAGAATTCGATCATTGGGGATGTCGGAAACCAGCAGACGCTGTTGATCGCCGAACCAGACCGGCCCCTCCAGCCAACGACAACCGTCAAAGAGACGTTCAAGCTGAGCATTGAACAACACCAAAGAGTTGAAGCGCGGATCCACCGCTTCAATCTCAGTTTCAACAAATTGACTACGGAACACCATGACGAATGCACCCTTACTTAAATGATCCAGGGGGCAGATTTCGCCAATCCTGATCATTTCTCTGGATAATCAGTTGAACACAGGGTTCGTCTCCAACCTGAGCGGAGAGGTGACCTCGACGACCATCTGCCATCGCCAGACAATCCTGATCACCCCCATAGGAATATTCACCAGCCTTCATGACCGCCTTTGTTCCATCCATGCTCTCGACAGACCAGGCACCTTTCAGGACATAAATCCATTTCGGCACGTGATTTTCATGCCAGTCTGCAGTCCAGCCAACGGGCAAGTAGGTCACAAAAGCATTTCCTTCCTTCATCAAATCACGCGAAAATTGGGGCGAATCACCTGGCCCAAGTTGACCAAGCGTGAACGCACTGATGGTGCATCGTTCCTGACGACTGATCCCTTCAGCATCTGTATAGAGGTGCCAGTAGCTTTCAGGCTCTGGAGCCAGACTGAAAGGGTCGGTCATCAGAGGCATGCACTGGTCTTTGCACCCTATTCATTTCGAACAAGGCTGACTATCAACTCGCACAGCACAGACAGGTCTGAAGCATTCCGGATCAAAGGAGCATGGCCTGCAGAGGCAAACATCAGCACGCCCGAATGTTCACCACCATCTCCTGATCCAAGAGATCACCGTGCAAGGCATCGGCCCATGGGGATGACGCGTCACCGCTGATTGAACAGAAACAACAGATCGGAGAGCTCGAGCACTCAGGGGAAACTAAACTTGCCGGGTCGGGGGCATGGCGGAATCGGTAGACGCACGCGACTTAAAATCGCTTGGGCTGAAAGGCCTGTGGGGGTTCAAGTCCCCCTGCCCCCACCACCCGCATCAGGACGACAGCATTGCGGCGAGCTTGGTACGGAAGTCTCCCTTGGGCATACCGCCCTTTAACTCTCCTTCGATGGTGAACTCGCCATCGGGATCGGTCACCAGAAGGTAGGTGGGCCAACCCATCCCCTCCTTGTTGGGGTACTGCTTGAGCAGGATTTTCCGATATTTGCGATACATCTCCGTGTCCTGAAGCATCACGGAAATGAAGCTGCAGCCAAGCTCCTCCGCCACTTTGGCGTCGTAGTGGCTCATGCGGTGACAGGTGCCGCAGTCTTCAGAGCTGAACTTGATCAGGTGCATCGGCGACGGTCCAGGAGAGGATCTCTCCAGCATGGAAAGGAACCAGTCCATTCACAAGTTCCGGCACAAGATGATCACGCCGTTGCAACGTGATGCGGCTGCTGTTGGCTGGCAGGTTGTAGAAAGCTGGCCCGTTCAGGCTGGCGAATGCTTCTAGATGGGCAAGGGCACCTTCTTCATTGAAGACTTGGGCGTAGCTCTCCAAAGCGAAGGGCGCATTGAAAATGCCGGCGCAACCGCAGGAACTCTCTTTTGAGGCCCGCTCGTGAGGTGCTGTATCAGTGCCAAGAAAGAAGCGGGGGTCACCGCTGGTGGCAGCCCGGCGTAGGGCCTGACGGTGACATTCCCGCTTGGCGACGGGAAGGCAGTAGAAGTCACTGCGCAACCCTCCGGCAAACATCGCGTTGCGGTTGATATGCAGATGGTGGGGGGTGATCGTGGCCGCGAGATGGTGATCCGCGGAGCTGACGTACTGCACAGCCTGCTCGGTGGTGATGTGCTCGAACACAACCTTCAGCTCGGGATGACGAACCCTCAGGGGTGCCAAATGCCGTTCAATGAAGACCGCCTCACGGTCGAAAATATCGATATCGGCATCCGTGACCTCTCCATGGATCAGCAATGGCATGCCGATCCGGGCCATCGTCTCCAGCACTGGATCTATCTGCAGCAGATCCGTTACTCCAGCTGCTGAATTGGTGGTGGCGTTGGCGGGATAAAGCTTGGCCGCGGCAAACACTCCCTCTTTAAAGCCAGTCTCGAGCTCGGAGGGATCGATCGAGTCGGTGAGGTAGGCCGTCATCAACGGCGTGAACTCCAGATCAGCGGGACATGCGGCCTGAATACGCGCGCGGTATGCCCGCGCCGCAGCAACGGTTGTCACCGGAGGGCGCAGATTTGGCATCACAATCGCCCGACGAAAACGACGGGCTGTATGGGCCACAACATGCGTGAGCATCTCGCCGTCACGGAGATGCACATGCCAATCATCCGGAGCGATGATCGAAATCTGATCAGTCATTCAGCGCCAAACCATTGACGGCAAGACGCAAGGCCACGAGGCGATCGGCGCTGATGTGGCTCTTGGGAACACGATCAAGCAGCTTGAGCTTCTGAAGCCGATTTTCTGTACTTCCCGTTGCAACGACCAGGTAAACCCTGCGCCCTTCTTCAATCGCTTCCTTGACCGCATTCTCGAGCGCGATCGCAGCGGTGACCCCGAGGTGGGATACCTCTGAGAGGTCGAAGACGACCGCCTGACAATTGCCGATGGCGTTGTGCTCGCGAGCGATCGCTTTAGCCACACCGAAGATCATTGGGCCGGCGAGCTGAAACAACAGGACCTTGCCGGAGGCCTGATCCAGCAAAACCTGTTCCTCTTCGGTCAGCTCCACATCGTCATCGGCGGTGCTGATCGTTTTCACTTTTCTGGACTGCAAAGCGCTCATCCGATCAATGGTGAGGACGTTGGCCACGAAGACGCCAATCCCCACCGCAGTAATCAGATCCACCAACACCGTGAGCGCAATGACGCCGTAGGTGATCACCGCAGCTTTAACCGAAAGGTGATGGGCCCGTTGAAGGAAATCCCAGTCGATGATGTCGATACCCACCTTCAGGGCGATCCCCGCCAGCACAGCAAGGGGGATCGTGGAAGCGAGGGGAGCGGCGGCCAGAACAACCACCACCAAAATCCCTGCTCGAACAATTCCAGAGAGGGCCGAACGTCCGCCAGCCTGGATGTTGACCACGGTGCCCATGGTGGCTCCCGCCCCAGGGAGACCTCCGAAGACACCCGAGGCGATGTTCGCCAGTCCCTGGCCCACCAGTTCCTTGTTCGAGTTGTGCTCGGTGCGGGTGAGGCTATCGGCCACCACGGAGGTGAGCAGCGCATCGATGCACCCGAGCATGCCCAACACAGCCGCATCAACGAACATCAAGCGCAGCTGCCCTCCAGAGAAGGTGGGCACATGCAGGCTGGGGAGCTCGGCATTGAAAGGCGGAATGGTCTTGAGGCCAGCGTCTTGAAACAAGGTCATCGACAGAACCGTTCCCAAGACCAGAGCCAGTAACTGCGGCGGACAGAAACGCTTGACGTTTGCTGGGGTGAACCAGAGGATCGCGACGGTGATCAAGGCCAGAGCCAGCTCCATCGGCTGCACACCAGCGATCAACCCGGGCAAATTGGACAAGGTCCCCATGACCCCGCCAGAGGCGGTCTGACCGAGGAAGGCCGGCAGCTGGAGAATCACCAAGATGGCTCCGATCCCCGACATGAAACCGGAGATCACCGTGTAGGGCATCTGGGTGACGTAACGACCCAGACGGAACACGCCGAAGAGAATTTGAAACAGGCCCGCCAGGATGACCACGGTGAAAGCCATGGCCATGGCCGTTTCCTTGTCCGGGGCCGTGGCGGTGAAGCTGAGGATCACTGAGGTGAACACCACGGTCATCGGACCAGTGGGTTCAGAGATCAAGGTGGGTGTGCCGCCGAAGACGGCGGCCACCAAGCCGATGATCACGGCTCCCCAAAGTCCCGGTGCTGGGTCGCCCGTTGCAGCGACCCCGAAGGCCAGGGCCATCGGAAGGGCAATCACCGCGGCGGTGACGCCACCGAAGGCATCACCGCGCAGATTGCTTGTGGAAATCCGATTCAACAAAAGTCAGGCACTGAACCGCAGCGCCTGACATTAAGTGGAGTCACGACAAAGCAGAATCCCCACACACAACTGATCCCTCCCCATGCCTGAATTTGTACAGGCCACGATCCAAGTGCTGCTGGGGATCGGGCTGCTGTTCGGTGGCGGAGAGCTGTTCGTTCAGGGGGCCGTCGCCATGGCGGTGATCTTCGGTATTCCCCAGCTCGTGATCGGCCTCACGGTGGTTTCGCTGGGCACGAGCGCACCTGAACTGTTCGTGAGCCTGAGTTCGGTGCTGCAGGGATCTGACGCTCTCGCCGTGAGCAATGTTGTGGGCAGCAACATCTTCAACGTGATGGTGGTGCTCGGCAGCAGTGCCTTGGTGCTGCCGCTGCGCGTGGAAAGCCGTCTGGTGCGGAGGGACGTTCCTCTGATGATTGCGATCTCCGCTGCCGTCTGGGGAATGGCCTCAGCGGGACGGGTCACCTGGCAGGCAGGCCTGGCCCTGATGTTGGGACTTGTGATCAACAGCATCTGGGAGATCCGCACCGCCCGTGAACAACCGGACGACAGCGGCAGCGCTGAACCAGAGATCGAGGACGACGCTGCGCGGGGTGGTTGGAGCCTGGCCGTCCTGCGCCTCATCGGGGGCATCGGCATCCTCACCATCGGATCCAGGGTGCTGGTGAGTGGAGCCACAGCAGCCGCCACCTACCTGGGGGTCAGTGAGGCGGTGATCGGTCTGACGATCGTTTCCGCCGGAACCTCCATGCCGGAATTGATCACCTCCCTGGTTGCCGCCCTGCGAGGGCGCACCGATCTGGCGATCGGCAACGTGGTGGGCAGCTGCCTGCTCAATCTGCTGCTGGTGCTCGGGTGCGGAGCCCTGGCCGCCGCTGGCCGTGGCTTGGAGGTCAGCCCCGAATTGATTCAGGACGACATGCCCGTGATGCTGCTCACCAGTCTGGCCTGCATGCCGATCTTCTGGACGCGCGGACGGATCAGTCGATTGGAGGGCGGCCTGTTGCTCGGTTTGTACATCCTTTACATCGTTGACAACGTTCTACCGAGGACATCCCTGGCCAGTTTGTCCGATGAATTCCGGTTGTTGATGCTCTGCCTGGTGCTGCCGATTGTGATGATCGTGATCATGACCCAGGCGCTTGTGTTCTGGCGGACCAAGACCTAAAGGCCTCTCCGTCAGGCCGGCAATGAGACCAATGGAGTTGTATTTCCTCACCCAGGGATGACCGTCTGACGCGACGTGTTCATCCTTGGAGCAGACGTTGCTCGGCTTGCCGATGCTTGAGCTGCTTCCTCCGCTCAACGACAAGAATCTGCCCTGGATCGACGTCATCCACCCGATCGTTGTTCACTTCGTGATCGCGATGGCCTTGATCAGCGTCGTGTTCGACTTCATTGGCGTGATCAGCCGAAAGAAGAACCTGTTTGAGGTGAGCTTCTGGAACCTGATCGTGGCCACTGTTGCGATCTTTGTGGCGATCATCTTCGGCCAGGTGGAGGCGGGTCTCGCCAATCCCTATGGCGCATCAAGGGACATCCTCAATGTGCACAGCACCATCGGCTGGTCCCTCGCCGGTGTGCTGGCCCTGCTCACGGGCTGGCGCTACGTCGCCCGGCAGAAGGACCCGGCGATTTTGCCCAAGGGCTTTCTCATCTTTGACGTCGTGCTGGCGGGTCTGGTGGTCACGCAGGTGTACCTCGGCGACAAGCTGGTCTGGGTTTACGGGCTGCACACGGTTCCCGTCGTTGAGGCCATCCGTCAGGGGGTGGTGTCGTGATTCTCTTCGCCGCGATCGCATCACCGATCAACGACATCGCCGACTCCCTCGGCGCCAACACCCTTCCCTACGCGATTCCGCTGCACCCCAATCTGGTGCACCTGAGCATCGGCCTGTTTGCGATCGCCATCGCCTTTGACTTCGCCGGTGCCTTCTACCCGTTGGAGAAACGGGTGTTCCGCTTTCTGGCGTTGCCGGTCACCCGCAGCGGCTTCCACGACGTGGGCTGGTACAACCTCGTGGCGTGCAGCGGCATCAGCTTCT
The DNA here is from genome assembly GCF_900474015.1 of Synechococcus sp. UW106. NCBI lineage: Bacteria > Bacillati > Cyanobacteriota > Cyanophyceae > Synechococcales > Synechococcaceae > Synechococcus > Synechococcus sp. UW106. The sequence continues at coordinate 29,891 of NZ_UCNV01000008.1, read as the reverse complement.
TCACCGTGGCTGCTGGGTTCTACGAAATGCTGCTGGCGGTTCCGTTGCCGGGCGTTCGCAGCCTGCTCGGCCAAACCGCCATCGACACGATGCTCTGGCATGCCATCGGTGGCGTGGCGATTCTGTTGGTGATGGTGGCCATGACGATCTGGCGTGGTTACCAACGGTTTGTATGGCGCAAGGACATGGGCCGTCAGGTCACCTGGCTGTATCTGCTCTGTGGCGCCGCCATGCTGCTGGTGATGGGTTTGCACGGCAGCCTCGGCGCCTGGCTGGCCAGTGACTTCGGCGTGCACATCACCGCAGACCAGTTGCTTGCCGCCGGTGCCGATCTGCAGGAGGCATTGCCATGACCACAACCGCTCCCAAGAACGGCCCGAACATCGGCGCCATCGTGATCATCAGCATCGCGGTAGCGATCAATCTGGTGATCGCCAAATTGATGGCGACGTGGTCCTACAGCTGGTTCCCACCCCAGGCCTCCAGCGCAGCCTCTTACGTCGACGATCTGTTCGCCCTGGAGACCGGCATCGGCTCCTTCATCTTCTTCGGCTGCACCGGTGTGATGGGCTGGGTTCTGTTGTTCAACAGAGCCGGCAAATACGACGAGAGCGACGGGGCACCCATCGAGGGAAACACCAAGCTGGAGATCATCTGGACGATCATTCCTTTGGTGACGGTCTTCGCGATCGCCGCCTACACGATGAACGTGAACATGAAGCTTCAGACCCTCGGTCCGAAGCACAAGTACGCCATCGGCAGTGATCCCACCACGCTGGTGAGCGTTGACCCCAGCGCCGACATCGGACCGATTGATGTGATTGCCCGCCAGTGGAGCTGGGAGTTCGTGTACCCCAGCGGCGTGCGCAGTTCAGAACTGCACCTTCCTGTTGATCAACGGGTGAATCTGCGGTTGATCTCGGAAGACGTGCTGCACAGCTTCTATGTACCGGCTTTCCGGCTGAAGCAAGACATCATCCCCGGCAGCATCATTTCCTACAGCCTCACCCCCACCAAGGAGGGCAGGTTCCGGTTGCGGGACGCCATGTTCAGCGGCGCTTACTTCTCCCAGAACCAGACCGACGTCATCGTCGAATCCGAACAGACCTACGACGGCTGGCTGAAGGCAACGGCCAAACAACCCTTGCGGCCCGGCCTCGATCCAGGACGGCCGCTGTACGACCGACGCCTTAGTCGGGGAGACAAGGGCTGGGCCACGGTGCCGCCAGCTCCTGCCCCGATGGTGAACGACCCCGGCGATCCCTCCCTCCCCCACGACGCCTGAGACGCGCCATGACCTCCACGAACTACGACCCGCGCATCCTCAAGGCCCCCCACCCGGTCCCAGGGGCCCCGGACAACTGGAAGCGCTTCTTCAGTTTCAACACCGATGCCAAGGTGATCGGCATCCAATACATCGCCACGTCTCTTTTCTTCCTTCTGGTGGGGGGACTGCTGGCCATGATCGTGCGCGGTGAGCTGATCACACCACCGGCAGATCTGGTGGATCCCAGCGTCTACAACGGCCTCTACACCATGCACGGAACAGTGATGCTGTTCCTGTTCCTCTTCCCGATCCTCAACGGATTCAACAACCTGTTGATCCCCACGATGATCGGCGCGCCAGACATGGCGTTCCCGAAGCTAAACGCGGCCGCTTTCTGGCTGGTGCCCGTATTTGCAGCGGTGTTGATGGGCAGCTTCTTCGCCCCCGGTGGACCGGCGTCATCGGGCTGGTGGTCGTACCCACCGATGAGTCTTCAGAACCCCCTTGGACACTTCATCAATGGGGAATTCCTCTGGATCCTGGCGGTGGCTCTGTCGGGCATCTCCTCGATCATGGGTGCCGTCAATTTCGTGACGACGATCATCCGGATGCGGGCCCCGGGCATGGGCTTTTTCAAGATGCCGGTCTATGTCTGGACCGCTTGGGCCGCCCAGACCATCCAACTGGTGGGACTGCCGGCCCTGACCGGTGGTGCGGTCATGCTGCTGTTCGACCTCAGCTTCGGCACGAGCTTTTTCCGGCCCGAAGGTGGGGGAGATCCGGTGCTGTTCCAGCACTTCTTCTGGTTCTATTCCCACCCCGCCGTGTACGTGCTGGTGCTTCCGGTGTTCGGCATCTTCTCCGAACTGTTCCCGGTGTATGCCCGCAAGCCACTGTTCGGCTATCGATTCGTGGCGATCGCCTCCTTCGGCATCACCTTCCTCAGCCTGATCGTGTGGGCCCACCACATGTTCTATACCGGCACGCCGAACTGGATGCGCCATATCTTCATGTTCACCACGATGTTGATCGCCGTTCCCACAGGGGTAAAGGTGTTCGCCTGGCTGGGAACGCTCTGGCAGGGCAATCTGCGCTTGAACACACCGATGCTGTTCTGTCTGGGTGGCTTGTTTAACTTCATCTTCGCCGGGATCACCGGCGTGATGCTGGCCACCGTGCCGATCGACATTCACGTGGGCAACACCTACTTCGTGGTAGCCCACTTCCACTATGTAATCTTCAACACGATCGGCTTCGGGGTCTTCGCCGGGATTTACCACTGGTTCCCCAAATTCACGGGCCGGATGTATTACGAAGGGCTCGGCAAAGTCCACTTCGTGCTCACCTTCATCGGTGCCACGCTCAACTGGCTGCCCCTGCACTGGGCTGGACTGCTTGGCATGCCTCGTCGTGTCGCGTCCTACGACCCTGAATTCGCGATCTGGAACGTGCTCGGCAGCATCGGCGCCTTCATGCTCGGCGTCGCCTCCATCCCCTTCATTCTCAATATGGTGAGCTCCTGGGCCCGGGGGCCGCAGGCTCCCCCCAACCCCTGGAGAGCCATCGGCCTGGAATGGCTGCTTCCCTCACCGCCCCCGGCCGAAAACTTCGAAGACGACATCCCCACCGTTATCAGTGAGCCCTACGGCTACGGCCTCGGGCACCCCCTCGTTGAGGACGAGGAGTTCTACGTGCGCCGTTCCCACGAGGCCTGAACCGATGACCAGCGTCAATCCCGACCTGCAGCTAAATCACACACCCGGGCATGTGAAGCACGACGGCCACAACATGACCGGCTTTGTGATTTTCCTCTGCTCTGAGAGCGTCATCTTCCTGGCCTTCTTCGCCGGCTACGCGGTGCTGAAGCTCACAGCTCCGCAGTGGCTACCAGACGGCGTCGACGGGCTGAAGGTACGCATGCCCCTGATCAATAGCGTGGTCTTGGTGAGCTCAAGTTTCGTGGCCTATGCCGCCGAGCGATATCTGCATAAGGGCAACCTCTGGGGCTTCCGCTCGGTCTGGCTGCTCACCATGGCCATGGGCTCCTACTTCGTTTACGGCCAATACCTCGAATGGTCGGAGCTCAGCTTCAGCCTCAGCACCGGTGTGTTCGGAGGATTGTTCTATTTGCTGACGGGCTTTCACGGTCTGCACGTGATCACCGGCATCCTGCTGATGGGACTGATGTTGGCGCGTTCTTTCGTCCCAGGGAACTACGACAAAGGCGAGATGGGCGTCGCTGCGGTGAGCCTGTTTTGGCACTTCGTCGACGTGATCTGGATTCTTCTCTTCCTTCTGATCTACGTCTGGCAGTGATTTAGAAAAATCATCAACACAACCCCAGGAAAAACTCAAGGGGCAAAACAATCAAACCCCAACACGCCACCCCCCGACCAAGCTTCACAAAACAAAGAATGACCGAAACCCAACAAAAAATTGAAAAAATAATAGACAGCCTTTTTACCGGAATATCACTAAAGGAGGACAAGTCCAAGAGCCCCAAAAGCAATCATATCTATGTCTTCAAAAGGGAATCAAAAATTACTCATTGGTTTACAAGCCCATTTGGCAGAGATGCTTCACAGACAAGCGGTATAAATTCTTTCTTGAATGCACAAACAGAACAAGTCTTAACTCCCAGGCTTCAAAGCTCTTTACCCCCACATATTCAAAAATTTATCTACACGATTACGCCAAATGCAAGACACATTCAATCTGGAATGAAGATCAGTGAGCTGACATCCCTGGCCTACAGGACAGCCTCGATGAAAAACTTAGTCTCTATAATTCCACCAGGAAAAGTCGGAAGAATAATAAAAACATCAAGCCTAAAATTTAATCTACTAAATGAATACGAAACTCTCAAAAATCTTCACTCAAGGGTGGAAGCACCTCAGCCCCTAAACTATAAAGCCATTAACGACAATTTTGCTTTTTCGTCGCAAACACTAATGAGAGGAAGTGAGCCAAAATATAGTCCGCACCTTGACAAACAAATCGCTTCAGAGCTTCAAAATTTAACATTAAAAAATACAACTACATCACTAAAAGTGCAATCAGAAATTATCTTAGACGATTTGCACAAAAAAGACTTGAATGAGCAACAAAAGAATAACATCAAACGCCTCCTTGACCAAAATAAATGCAATCAAACCGTCGAGGCCGCATTGATACACGGCGACTTGCGCCCAGCAAATATTAAAATACTAAACAGACAACAAAATAGCCATCACATATCCATAGGATACTTAGATTGGGAATTTTCCAAGGCGACAGGAATCGGCGCCATAGATTATTTACGATGGAGACTAGATAAGGCCTATTTGAAAGCCACTTCACTAAAAGAACTTTTAGAACTGGCAAATATTAAAAACATTAGACACGACCTCCGCTTATCGAATATTTCAGGCCATTCACTGCCAATAAACGAACTCATACGACTTCATGTAGCAACACATGCAGTCGACCGATTTGACAGCTTTTGGGAGGAAAATAACAAAAATCTAAGACTCAACAATTTGCAAAATATTTTAAATTCTGACTGGCCGGGCAACCTTGAAGAGAATTAATAATATCTATAAAGCGTTAAATGCCAAGCATCCCTTTACGATGCAATTGCGACTCTTTTGTCTACTGAAAGATTCACGAAACTCTTGATTAACCAAGCATGATCATCGACGACCGCCACTACGACGTCATCGTTATCGGCAGCGGTGCCGGAGGAGGCACCCTGGCCGGAGCCCTGAGCCGACGCGGCAAGAACGTGCTCGTGCTGGAGCGCGGCGGGGCGATGGCCCTCGAAGACCAGAACGTCGCCGACGTGGATTTGTTCCGCAAGGATCGATATCACCCCAAGAGTGAGCGCTGGTTCGGACCCGACGGCGATCCCTTTGCACCGCAAACCACCTATGCACGGGGAGGAAACACCAAGATCTGGGGGGCGGTGCTGGAACGCATGCGCGAACAGGATTTCGGCGAGGTAGCGCTCCAGGACGGAGTATCGCCGGCGTGGCCCCTGGATTACGCCGAACTGGAGCCGTACTACGAGCAGGCCGAGACCCTGTACAGGGTTCACGGCAAAGCAGGCGTTGACCCCTGCGAGCCCCAGCGAAGCACGGGTTATGAACGTGCGCCGAAGCCGGTGGAACCCTTTCTGGAACCCCTGCGTTCCGCACTCCAACGCCAAGGCTGCCAGCCCTACGACATACCGATCAGCTGGTCAGACGACCGGGACGATCCCAGCGGCGATTCCCAGTTGTTTGGACTGCAGGTGGGTGATCCCGAACGGCTCACCGTGCGTGACAACGCCCGCGTCCTGCGCCTGCATGTGAATCCAGGTGGAAGGGCCATCCGCGGCGTGGAAGCTGAGGTAAACGGCGATTCATGGCTGTTCAGTGCCGATGTCGTGGTGATTGCCGCCGGTGCCATCAACACGCCGACCATCCTGATGCGCTCGGACAATGCTCACCATCCCAAGGGCATCAGCAACGGATCGGATCAGGTGGGGCGGAATCTGATGAATCTGCAGCTCACCTCAATTCTGCAGCTGGCCACAGAACGCAACAGCGGCCGCTACGGGCGCTCGCTGGGGATCAACGACTACTACTGGGGAGACAAGAACGTCAGTTTTCCGCTGGGACACATCCAGGCCGCCGGTGGCGTTCTGCAGGACGCGTTGTTCGCCGAGTCACCACCGGTGCTGTCCCTGGTGACGAAACTGATCCCCGACTTCGGCCTCGAGCGGCTGGCCTCCCGCTCTGTGGCCTGGTGGGCCATGACGGAGGTGCGTCCAGATCCCCACAACAAGGTGTGGCTCAACAACGAACAAATCCGGATCAACTACATCCCTAACAACCGGGAAGCCCATGATCGCCTCGTGTACCGCTGGATCGACACGCTGAAAGCCGTGGAGAACGATCCGGTGACCAAAGTCGTTTTAAAGGCACCCACCCATGCGCGAGGAGAAGCCCCCTTGAGTGTCGTGGGCTACAGCTGCGGCACGTGTCGCATGGGCGAGGACCCATCCAACTCGGTGGTGGATCCCAACGGCAAATGCCATGAACTGGAGAACCTCTACATCGCCGACAGCAGCATTTTCCCTAGTTGCCCAAGCATTGGTCCCGGGCTCACGGTGATCGCCCTGGCCCTGCGGCTGGCCAATCACCTGGCCTGATTAAGGCACTGTTGCCTACATCGTCACGAACTCCTCTGAGACGGAGGGATGCAACGCCATGGTGCGATCGAAATCAGCTTTGGTGGCGCCCATCCCAACGGCAATGGCGGCCATCTGAATGATCTCCGCCGCATGCTCGCCCACCATGTGGCAGCCAAGCACCCGATCGGTTTGCTTCTCCACCACCAACTTCAGTAGGCAGCGAGGGCCGGAGGCGGGCAGTGCCCGCGCCATCGAACGGAAGCGGGCCCGATGCACGACGACGCCGTCCTCGCCATGGCGTTCAGTCGCCTCCTCTTCCGATAAGCCAACGGTCGCCAGCTCGGGATCACTGAACACGGCACTGGCCACCAGATCGTGGTTCACCTGCCGCTGACGCGAACCGAACACGCTGTCGGCGAAAGCACGACCTTCATCAATGGCGACAGGCGTGAGGTTGACCCGGTCAGTGACATCGCCGACGGCATGAATGTGAGGAACTGAGGTGCAGGAGTTGCCATCAACCCTGATTCGCCCGTTGTCCACGGCAACACCAGCAGCCTCCAGACCCAGATCTGCAAGCCATGGGCGACGCCCGGTGGCCATCAGCACACCCCCACAGTCGAGGGACTGACCATCCCCCAGTCGCGCAGTCAGCGCACCGGGATCCCCCTCCACAGCCGCGACCGTCTGACCCAAGAGCACATCAATGCCCTGGTCACGCATCCCGCTGAGGACTGCATCCGCCAACTCCCCATCAAACCCGCGCAGCAGCCGAGGGCCGCGCACCACCTGGGTGACCGCAACACCGAGGCCTCGAAGGATGCAGGCGAACTCACAGGCGATGAATCCTGCGCCGACCACCACCACCGCCGGAGGGACATCTTCAAGCTGGAACATGTCATCACTCACCCAAGTTTTTTCAATCCCTGGGATCTCCGGCCGTGCCGGACGGCCACCCACTGCCACCAGAAAACGGGGAGCTGAAAGCTCCGTCTGAACGGGCCCACCGCGTAGATCGGAGATGCCCATGCGATCCGCTGCCGTGAAGCGGCCCCAACCGGAGATCAGCTGAACGCCGGCCTTCTCCAGAAATCCAAGGTGGAGCGCATTGAGCCGATCCACCTCGGCGCGCACGCGCCGCAACAGGTCAGGCACATCGGAGCGCACGGATTGGATGTGCAGCCCATAGGCCGATGCATCCGCCAGTTGATGCCGGGCCTGGGCGCCGTAGACCAAAAGCTTCTTGGGAACACAGCCGCGGATCACGCAGGTGCCCCCAACGCGATCCCCCTCCACGATGGCCACGCGGGCACCATGGCTAGCAGCACGTTTTGCGGAAGCAAGCCCACCGGAACCCGCCCCAAGAACAATCAGATCCAGATCAGCGCCCATGACAGCCGTTTGCTTCACTCCATTCTTCTGCTGACGGGGGCCATGCCGCGACGACGGGCGCAATTCAAGAGATGGAGTTATGGTCCTGGGAAGAGGGCCGTAGAAGCCCAAGACGAATCGGTTGTATTCACGCCGCGTTCTAAGACCATGAAAAATCCTTCCAAACGTCGCAGGCAGTCGCCTGACCCTGAGCTGCAGCAAAAGAGGTTGCAGCGTCGAGAAATCGCGATGATGATCACCAGCGACGACATGAAGCTGCGGCTCAAGCAGCTCGCTGAGCAGGGCCGCCAGCAAGACTGTCTGGCGCTGATGCATGAACTTGGCGACTGGCAGTCCTATGGACGGACCACGCTTTCGCCGATCCTGCATGCCCCCTACATCGGAATCAGCTGAACCACTGAGTTGGTTGGAACTGGCCGGGCTGGCGAATGCTGAACCGGATCGAATTGAAGGGCCGACCAGTGCCCAGGCCAACTTGCGCTTGTTCGGTCAGCCTGAATCAAGCCTGATGGTCACGCTTTACCGCGACCATCACGCCTGGTGTCCCTACTGCCAAAAAATTTGGCTGTGGTTGGAGTTCAAGCGCATCCCCCACCGGATCCGCAAAGTCACCATGCGTTGCTATGGCCCAAAAGAGCCATGGTTCCTTGAAAAAGTGCCCTCAGGAATGTTGCCCGCCCTCGAGCTGAACGGGCAGCTGATCACGGAAAGTGATGAGATCCTGCTGGCACTCGAACAGCAGTTCGGCCCCCTCGGCATGGCAATGACGTGTCCAGAAGCCCTCGAGCTGCGCCGTCTCGAACGTCTGCTGTTTCAGGCCTGGTGCATCTGGCTATGTTCGCCACGATTAAGCCCCAGGCAACAGTCCCTGGCCCGGGACCAGTTTCAGGGGATCGCCCGGCGCTTCGAAAGTGAGCTGAATCAGGTTGAAGGCCCGTTTCTGCGGGGGCAGGAGCCACAAACCGTTGATCTGATCTTTGTTCCCTACGTGGAACGAATGAATGCATCTCTGGCTTACTACAAGGGATATCGCCTGAGGGCTGAGCATCCCGCGATTGACCGCTGGTTCCGCGCGTTGGAGCAACTGGAGACCTACCGCGGCACCCAAAGCGACTTTCACACCCATGCCCATGACCTTCCTCCCCAGATGGGCGGGTGCTGGTCGGACGACGCAACGGAAGCGCAACGCATGGCCGAACGGATCGACCGAGGCGATGGCCTTGGCGAAGACGAAGCCTGCTGGGTTGGGGTCAATCAAGCCGATCAGGCCAGAATCGCTCTCGGCAGGGTCCTCCGACACCAGCATCGGCTTCGGGAGGTCAATCCAATGGGTGCTGATGCCTTTGACCGGCCCCTGCGCTGTGCACTGACCCAGTTGATCCACAACACTCCATGCCCTCCTCCATCTGGAAGTGCGGCGGGGCTCCGCTACCTGCGCGATCGAATTTCAGTTCCGAGAGATATGCCCTTACCGGCAGCTCGTTTGCTGCGTCGGGCGCTCGAATCCACCGCGCAACTGGACGGGCCTAAGCAAGCCAAGCCTCTCCCGGTGCGGGATCGCTTTGATCAGGATCCCCGTCCCTTCTTAATTAGGTCATAGTGCAAAGGCGCCAAAACTGAGTCGTGCCCCTGCGGCTGCCTGCCTACCAACCTATTCCGGCCCCCGAACAGGAGAACGAACTGATCGAGGTGTCAGCGGCACAGTTGCAGCCGACCCAATGGTGTGTGGGGCTGGCTGAGATCTGGTCACGCGAGAGGGATTTCGCCCAAGACACACGCCAGCAGCGTCTTGCCTACATGCGCGGCAAACCCGTCCCCCTGATCCGCTCTGCCGATGGCGCCATGTGGATGCTCGATCGTCACCACCGGCTGCGGGGCCTGATCGGCATTGACCCAGGCGCCACCACCTGGGCTTATGTGGTGCAGGAGCTAGCGACAACTGATAAAAGTGCCGTGCTGTCGTTTCTGCAAAGCCAAGGGTGGCTTTATCTCTACGACGGTCGGGGCATCGGTCCCCGCCCAACCGAGCTGTTGCCCACCAGCCTGATGGGGCTCGAAGACGATCCCTACCGAAGCCTGGTCTGGAAGCTCAAGCAGGAAGGCTGGATTAAACCCCAACCGCTGATCCCCTATCACGAATTTCGTTGGGCAGCCTGGCTGCGCACCCGTCCCCTGCCACCCTTCAGCTCCAAGCGACTGGATCCGGCACTCGCGGCAGCACGCCAGCTGGTCTGCTCTGCGGCAGCTCAAGACATGCCGGGCTGGAAAGGCGACAAGAAAGCCTGCAGCTGATCAGCGCTTCTTTCGGGAATCGATCTGCAGCAGATCCTTCACTTTCTGCACCTGACCCGCGAGCTGGGGATCGGACGCCAGTTTTTTCTCGACTTGCTCAATCGCGTACATCACCGTGGTGTGGTCCTTTCCGCCGAAGTTGTCGCCGATTCTCGGCAGGCTGAGGTCGGTGCCCTGGCGCATGAGGTACATCCCCACCTGACGGGCCTGGCTGACGGCACGGCGACGGGTGCTGCTGCACATTTCCTCGGCCGTGACATCAAACACTTCAGACACCTTGTCGATCACCTGTTGCGGCGTGACCTCCACCCCCTGACCGGTGGGGTCCAGCATGGGCGCCACCGATTCCACGGTCATGGGCAACCCCGTGATTGAGGCAAAGGCGACAGCCCGGGTCAGGGCCCCTTCCAACTCGCGGATGTTCGAGGTGAAGCGCCCAGCGATGTACTGGATCAGATCCCGGGGCAGCGACATGCGCTCCTGCTCCGCTTTCTTCTGGAGGATCGCCATACGCGTTTCCAGATCAGGTGACTGAATGTCAGCGATCAGCCCCATCTGGAAACGGGAGATCAGGCGCTGCTGCAGGCGTGGAATCTGACTGGGGGGACGATCACTGGCGATCACCACCTGCCGCCCAGCCTCGTGCAGTGCATTAAAGGTATGGAAGAACTCTTCTTGGGTGTACTCCTTGCCTTCGATGAATTGAATGTCATCCACCAGGATCAGATCGGCGGCGCGATAGCGATCGCGAAAGGCCTGCATGCCGTCCTTGCGGATGGCCTGGATCAGGTCATTGGTGAAGGTTTCGGTGGAGACGTAGGCCACGCGAGCCCCGGGATCGATTTCCAGCCGGTAATGGCCAATGGCTTGCATTAAGTGGGTTTTCCCCAGGCCCACACCGCCGCAAATGAAAAGGGGATTGAACTCCCTGCCTGGAGCTTCGGCCACGGCAAGAGCCGCCGCATGAGCCATTCGGCTGTTGGGGCCGACCACGAAACGGCCGAACACATATCGGGGGTTGAGCCCGGGCAGGTAGCGCCGCGGTGAGCCGCTCCGGGCCGTAGCCGACACTGATTCCTGGGCGGCCGCAGGCGGCGCTGCATCACTCGCAGCTGCGGAGTCATCACTGGTTTCCTGCATCGGCAGGGCGGTTTCCGCCAGGACGGTCACTTGAACGGTCTGACCGCTGATGCTGCTGGCTAGCTCCGCGATCGTGGGCAGCAGCTGCTCCCGCAATCGGATGCTGGCGAACGGATTGGGGGCCAGAAGCTTCAGCTCTCCATTGGCAAAGCCACTGCAACCCGTCGGGCGAATGAAGGTCTCGAAGGTGGGCTTGCTCAGCTTTGCCTGCAACCCATCTCGCACCTTGATCCAGAGCTCTTCGCCCGTCTGCACCTAAAACCGCCATGCACCCGAGCGCTGAATCTACGCATGCCGATCCGCTCAGGCCGTCTTAAATGCATCAGCACACATCTCGTCGTGATGCCCAACGCCCAGCATTGGTTCGCCATCGTCCTGGCCGGGAGCGCACTCTCCGGTTGCAGCCTGGTGAGGGACCAGCTGGGCCTGCCCCCCAAAGCACCGGTGGCACTGCCTCCGGTGGTGCACGATCAGCCCCGCAGCGCTCCACTGCAGCCGGGAGACAACGTGATCGTGAAGGCTGTGGACCGCGTCGGTCCTGCCGTGGTGCGGATCGATGTAGTCAAAGAGGTGAACAACCCCTTCGGTGGGATCTTTGGCATGGGACCGTCCAGCCAGCGTCGACAAGGCCAGGGATCCGGATTCATCACCAGGGCCAGCGGCCTGATCTTCACCAACGAACACGTCGTGCGCGGAGCAGATCAGGTGGCGGTGACCCTTCCGGACGGACGCAACTTCAAGGGCAAGGTGCTCGGCACAGACCCACTCACCGACGTTGCAGTGGTCAAGGTGGTGGCTGACAACCTTCCGGTGGCGGCCCTGGGCAACTCCGACCAGCTCAGGCCGGGGGAATGGGCGATTGCCATCGGCAACCCATTTGGTCTCAACAACACCGTGACCGCCGGCATCATCAGCGCGGTAGGCCGACTGAATGCAATCAGTGAAGGCCAGCGGATTCCTTACATCCAGACCGATGCAGCCGTGAATCCCGGCAACAGCGGAGGCCCCCTGATCAATGCCGCCGGTCAGGTGATTGGCATCAACACGGCGATTCGGACCGCCCCTGGAGGCGGTTTGAGTTTTGCCGTTCCAATCAACCTTGCGAAGCGCATCGCGCAGCAGATTGTGAGCACCGGCCAGGCCTCCCATCCCTTCATCGGGGTGCAGCTGATGAATCTCACTCCGCAGCTGGCCCGGGAGATCAATGCCACCAACAGCGCCTGCACTGTTCCCGAAGTCAACGGTGTCCTGGTCAAGGATGTGGTCAGCGGCACTCCGGCTGCTGCCGCTGGCATCCGCCAGTGTGATCTGATTCTCAAAGTGGAGAACAAGGCTGTGCAGACCCCCACCGAAGTGCAACTCGCCGTGGATCGCGGCCAGGTGGGAGAACCGATGGAGCTCACCCTCCAACGCAATGGAGAGGAGCTGATGGTGCAGGTGCGCCCGCGGGAACTGCCTCGGAACAACTGAGATGCTGCAGATAATCGTGATGGCCCGATGGCCATCACCGGGCCGATGCAAACGCCGCCTGTCCCGTGATCTCTACAACAGGCTGGGCTTGTCCAACAGCAGCGAGCGCGGTGCCCGGATCCAGAAGCGTCTTACCGAGCACACCACCGGTGTGGTGCGCGGGCTCGCCGACGCGATGGTGATTGAGCCGGTGCTGGCGGTGAGCGGGCTTGGGCCCAACGCCGCCGGACGTTGGGGACAACAACTGGGGTTGCCGCTGGTGCGCCTGCAGGGGCAGGGGCAACTCGGCACCCGATTGCGACGGCAGTTGATGCAAGGCCATCGCCGCGGCATGCCATCCCTCGTGATCGGCACGGATCTGCCCGAACTCAATCCCGATGACTTGAAGCGGGCCATCGAACAACTGCAAACCCACGATTTGGTGCTGGGCCCAGCCTCGGATGGTGGCTACTGGCTGCTGGGGATCGGAGCGAACCTGATCCATACCCCCAAGCACTGGCCGCTGATCGGCATTCCCTGGGGCGGTCCGACGGTGCTGGAATCAACGCTGAAGGCTGCGAGCGCGCATGCAATCTCCACCGCACTTTTGCCCAGGAGGAATGATCTGGATCACTGGAGTGATCTGAAGCCATGGCAGGGCTGAGCGTCGTAATTCCAACCCTGGAGGAAGCCAACAGGCTTCCGCTGCTGCTGGCGGATCTGCAGCGTTGGCAAGGGGAGTTGGAGATTGTTATCTGTGACGGTGGCAGCAGGGATCAGACCCGACAAGTGGCTCACCTCAGCGGCGCCACCGTGCTCGACAGCCCGACTGCAGGACGAGGTCCGCAGCTGCGCTGGGGCGTCGACCACAGCTGTCATTCCTGGGTGCTGGTGCTGCATGCCGATAGCCGACTGCCTGGCTCATGGCACCAGAGGGTGGAGCAGATTCTGAAAACACCGCAAGCGCGCTTCAGCGCCTGGAGCTTCGAATTCACAGTAGTTACAGAGGCGCGGCCCATGCTGTGGCTGCTGGAGCGAATGGTGAACTTGCGCAGCCGTTGGCTGCAGCGTCCCTACGGCGATCAGGGCCTGCTAATTCATCGCCAGCTGTATCAGCGCATCGGTGGCTACCGCCCGCTGGCACTCATGGAAGACCTGGACCTGGTGGAACGCCTCAGCAAGATCGCGACCATCCGCTCGTTGAACTGTGCCCTCCTGACCAGCGCTCAGCGCTGGCAGGAGCGGAGCGTGTTGATGCAGGCCTGGCGCAACGCCCGTCTGCGATGGCTATGGCGTCAGGGGCGATCAGCAGAACAATTGTTGCGGATGTACCAGCGCTGAACGATCCGATCAGTTCAGTTGGCGTACCAGAAGGCACAGCGATGGCCCTGGGGCTCCAGGTCCCAACCCTGGCCTTGATAGAAGCTCACGACGCCAGGGTCCGCGAACAGGCTGACGCGCTCTGTTCCCATCTGAGCCAAGGCGTCGAGGATGTACGCCATCATCTGCTTGCCAAGTCCATTGCCCTGATACAAGGGGTGTACAGCGACGTCCCAGACGGTGGCTTCGAAAACACCATCCCCGGTGCAGCGCGCAAAACCAACCAAACGAGGAACCCGAGCGTCGTGACGCCACAGCCCGACTTTGAGCAGGCTGTGAGTCAGTGCTTTGCGGACCCGTCGAATCGGACGGCGGCTCCAGCCCACAGCTTCCAGGAGTTGCTCGAGCTCCACCAGATCAAAGGGGTACTCCTGACTAAAGACCAAGGTGAGCTGGTCGTTGGCACAGGGACAGAGACGGGCCCCCTGGCCGTACTGCTGCAGCAGAGGCTCGGCAGGTATAGGCAGGGAGGAACCGATCACAAACGCGCCAACCCCCGCTCCTGCAGCTCTGCGAGCTGGGCATAGAGGCCACCGCGGGCCCTGAGCTCGTGATGGGTGCCCTGTTCGATCAGTTCACCTCGGCGCAACACAAGGATGCGATCTGAGGCTTCCACTGTGGCGAGACGGTGGGCAATGACGATGGCGGTCCGTTTTTGCAAAAGACGGTCCAGATCGGCCTGAAGCGTCGCCTCCGTTGAAGGATCCATGAAGGCCGTGGCTTCATCCATCACCAACACCGTTGGATTGCGGATCGCCACCCGGGCCACCGCCAGCAATTGACGCTCTCCTGAGGAAAGATTGCCACCACGCTCGCGCAGTTGCGTCTCCAGTCCGTTGGGGAGTCGGGACAACAGGTCGTTGAGACCGAGCTCAGCACAGACCTGAACAAGCTCCTGATCACTGACCGGAGCATTCAAGCGAAGATTGTCGGCCACATTGCCGCTGAACAGGAATGTGTCTTGCAGCACGACCCCCAGCTCACGCCGTAGATCTGCCATCGGGATGCTGCGGATGTCACGTCCATCCAGAAGGATGCGCCCCTGCTGGGGGTCATAGAGGCGGCAGAGCAGACGAATGATGGTGCTCTTGCCGGAACCCGTGGGGCCCACCAACGCCACATGCTCACCAGGAGCGATGCGGAAGGAAAGATTGCGGAGGATGGGCTCATCCGGCCGGTAAGAGAAGCTCACGTTGTCGAAGATCACTTCGCCGCCACCGCCAGCAACGTGAGGATCAACCCCCTTGGCCTCGGCGATTTCGAGGGGCTGCTCCATCAACTCACCGATTCGTTCCACAGCAGTCAGTCCGCCCTGAATCTGCGTGAAGCGCTCGGCCAGCTGACGCAAAGGGTCAAACAGACGCTGTGAATAAAGGATGAAGGTGGTGAGGGTGCCCAACCCCATCACGCCACTGGTCACCATCCAGCCCCCCAGAGCCAGAACCAACGCAATAGCTCCGAGCGCGACCCATTCAAGAAAAGCGGAAATGCTGCTGTCGTAAAAGATGGTCCCGTTGACTGCGTTGCGGTACGCCGTGCCCGTGCGGAGGAAGCGGGCACTGTTGACCGTTTCGCGGCGATACATCTGAACCACCTCAAGGCCCTGGAGGTTCTCCTGAAAGTCGGCGTTGAGCTGGGAAAGCTCTTCTCGAACGCGGTAGTTGGCCTTGCGGTAGCGACGCTGCAGCCAGAGCACAGCAAGCGTCACGGGCACCTGTGTGCACAGCAAAAGCAGCCCGAGCCTCCACTCGATGAAGAGCATCGTCGAAGCAATGACCAGAAGGCTCACCAGATCACCAAGCACCCCCACAGCACCACTGCCGAACACCTCGGCCAGTGCATCCACGTCACTGGTGAGCCGCGTGAGCAACTTGCCGACCGGCATGCCGTCGTGAAAGCGCAAAGACAGCGACAGCGAGTGCTCAAAGAGGTCGTCGCGGATGCGAGCGGTAAGGCGTTGACCGACGGCCTGAATGTTGAAGCTCTGTACCCCCTGCAAGCAGAGCCTCAGTAGCACCGAGATGAAATAGAGCCCGATGATGACGCGGATCGATCCGGAAAGACTCAGCCCCGAAAGCCACGGAAGACTGGGTTCTCCGCGCAAGACACTGACAGCCTGGCCGACGAGAAGTGGCTGAACGGCACCCGCAAAGGCCACGGGAACCAGCAGCACCAGGGTGACCAGAAGACGCCGACGATCCCGCACGAGATAACGGCCCAGACGACGAACCCGGCGCCAATCCGCAACAGCTCCCATCAGCTGGGACTCCCGACGGGCGTTCCTGCGGCGCGGATCGCCTCCACGATGGAGGCAAGGGGTCCATGGTCCAGGCGAATGGACAGCGGATGCCCCACCAGCCGAGCCGTCGACTGGAACAGGTCCTCGATGGCAATCAAGCCGTTGTCCCGAAGGGTCCGACCCGTAGCAACAAGATCAACAATCGCTTCCGACATCCCTGTGATCGGCCCCAGCTCCACCGAACCATTGAGATGCACCAACTCAACGGGAAGATCGAGTGCATCGAAATATTCCCGGGCGCAGTGCGTGAATTTGCTGGCCACCCGGCAATGGGGAGGGAGATCTGCGGCACGGGTGTAACCACTGCTCTCCTGAACCGCCACGGCCATTCGGCAACCGCCAAAGCCAAGATCCACCAGTTGGGCTACAGGAAGCTGATGCTCCTTGAGCACGTCGTATCCCACCACGCCCAGTTGGGCCTGGCCGTAGGCCACGTAAGTGGGCACATCACCGTTCCGAACAAGCAGGGCCCTGGCACGTCCGCAGGGGGTGGGCACCATCAACTGGCGATTGTTCTTGTCGAGAACAGCTGAGAAATCAAGACCTGCCGCCGCAAATCGGGCGACCGAATCCTTAAGTAGCGCTCCCTTGGCCAACGCGACGGTGATCATGGGTCCAGCGCTGACCGGTTAACCAGGCAGGACTTTAACGATGCATTCCTCACTTCATGCCCTGCCGGTGCTGCAAGACAACGTGATCTGGGTCTGGGTGAAGGGAGCGGAGGCCGTTGTGATCGACCCCGCCATCGCCTCTCCGGTGCGTGACTGGCTGGAGCAACGCCAGTTAAAACTGGCCGCTGTGCTGCAGACCCATCACCATTCCGACCACATCGGAGGAACACCGGATCTGCTGAAGCGTTGGCCCAAAGCCGAGGTCATTGCATCCAGAGCTGACCGGGAGCGGATTCCTTTCCAAACCATGCCGGTGGGGGATGGTGACCAGCTCACCGTGCTGGGAGAGCCGGTGGACGTCATGGATGTCGCCGCCCACACCAGGGCCCACATCGCTTTTTTCATCCCGAACCTGCAAGACGAGGCCCTGGGCCCCGTTTTGTTTTGCGGTGACACCTTGTTCGGCGCAGGCTGCGGCCGCCTGTTCGAAGGCACCGCTGAACAGATGCATGAAGCCCTGCAAAAGCTGGCCAGCCTCCCTGACGAGACCAAGGTTTGTTGCGCCCATGAATACACAGAGGCCAACCTGCAATGGGCCGTTGAGCAACGCCCTGAGGAAACGGTTCTGGCTGACCGCTTGCAGGAGGTGCGAACCCTTCGCTCAAAAGGCGCCCTCAGCCTTCCGAGCAGCATCGGTATAGAACGTCGTACCAACCTGTTCCTGCAAGCCAAAACAGCCACCGAGCTGGGGGTGCTGCGCACACGGAAGGATCAGTGGAGACCGGGGAGGCCCCAACGCGAAGAACGGGATCACCAACGGCGATGATCATTGTGAACGCGTGAAGAAACACCCCATGAGCGCTAAGGCCATCACCACTCAAGACGCGCCTGCACCGGTTGGGCCCTACAACCAAGCCGTCCTTGCCGGCGAGTGGCTCTACTGCTCTGGGCAGATTCCGCTTGATCCAACCACTGGGGAGATGGTGGGAAACGGTGATGTCGCCGCGGAAACGCATCAGGTGCTGAAGAACTTAGTCGCTGTCTTAAATGAGGCCGGAGCCACGCCTCAACAAGTGGTTCGCACAACGGTCTTCCTGGCAGACCTCAGCGACTTTCAGACCGTCAACGGCATCTATGCCGACGTGTTTGGGAGCGGGGTCAGCCCAGCACGGGCCTGCGTTCAAGTGGCAGCACTACCCAAGGGAGCAAGGGTGGAAATCGACTGTGTCGCATGGCTTGGAACCTGAGCCTGACCCACGGGGGCATAGGTTGGAACTGGCTTCAGTGGTCCTATGCCTCAGGCGAAACTCACCATCGGTGAATTAGAGGCGGGCTATCCGATGTATTGCAAGGCGCTGAGGCGCCTCCTCCAGCAAGGGAAAACAGCTCAAGACATTGAACGCACCGTCTGCTGGGGACATCTTGAAACCCTGAACCGCTGCCTTCCAACCCGTTACAAATCACCCTCCTACCTGCTGGCCCTGATCCGCCGCGATCTGGAAAAGCCTCAGGAAACCTGAAACGGATCAACTCAGAGGTTTCCCATACATCACTAGGCGAACGCTTCATTTTCAAGCGAAAAACACAGTTAAACCAGGGTGAGGAGCAAGGTCCTGGGAATGACCCGCTGTATTTTTCGCAAACCAAAACGGCAGTTCAGGTTCAGTCAGTGGCTTGCCGTGACAATGGTGATGCTGGGGGCTGCCTTGTGCCTGGAACTGCAGGCAGGGCTGAGCCCCGACCAGGAAACACGTAAGACGTCACCCTTATTGAGCCAGCTTCACCATCCTTGATCGAAAACTGCTCTCAGCGAAGGGGGAGCATGACAATGCAGGGATGACCATTGAAAAGCTCGAACAGCTTGCCGCGGTGATCGTGACGGCTGGCCTTGTCGCCGGCAATTTCCTGTTGTTCACCCCCTGGCGAGATGGCCGAGATCCGAGACAGCAACATCCTGAAAGCTCGATGCCTCAGAACTCGACATCGCTTCGATTCATCGGCATGAATACAGATTCCAATGGAACAGATCAGCGACTAACAAGCACTCAAAGAGCAGATAACCAAAAGCAGAACAAATAGCCCAACACCTGAACCATCCATAGCACCAGTAAAAATCAAAAAGAATCCACGCGAATAACTGGCCGAAACGGAAGACAGCTTGCGTTTGTAACGACAAGGGTAAAGTACCTATTGCATTCAAATGTGAAAGGAGTAGAGAAGACACAGACGAGGACAAGAAAGATGAGGAAAACTACACTCATTCCTCAAGAGGTCTATGCATCACGAACCAATCCAAAAGCAGGCGGATTCAATCTTTCACTAAGCACAAAAAAAGAGAAACTCAAGATCTGTCACGCAAAGCAAGACATTGCCTAGAACCGGCAAAAATACGAAAATTAAACAGAAAGACCGAGCTGAGCGATACTTGACCTAATCCCAAATAAATACTCCATGGTGAAAATCAATGAAAGGAAAAGTTGTTGTTCTCGACACGAATGTGCTGCTGCATGACCCCGAAGCTCCACACCGCTTTGGAAACTTGAGAGTCGTGATTCCAATGCAGGTGGTCGAAGAAATTGATCGATTCAAAAAAGATCACTCTGAGAAAGGAAGAAATGCCCGCAGGATTTCAAGACTCTTGGATTCCTATCGACAGCGAGGAAGCCTTGCTGATGGCGTGCTGATTGAAGGCACTGACAAGGGAATGCTGCAAGTGATTTTCTGTCAGACCAACGCCCTCAAAGAATTACCTCCAGAGCTGGGGGTTGGCGGCGGCGACAACAACATCCTCGCGGTGGCCTTGGAGCAGATGCGATGCAGTGGGCTGAAAGAGGCGCCTGAAGTTGTCCTTATCAGCAAAGACATCAATCTGAGGATCAAGGCTGATGCGGTGGGATTACAAGCCGAGGACTACATCAACGACAACGTCTCCATCGACGATTTGTACTCAGGATTCCGTGAGCTCAGTACAGATGCTCAGACGATGACGACACTGCATGACGAAGATCAACTCCCTCTCGCAGCAGTAACAGATAGCGAAGAACAACATCTCCAAGCCAATGAAGGCGTAGTGATGGTGGATCAGCACAACGACAGCCACACCCTGCTTGCCCGTCATCAAGGCAACAGCAACACCCTCAAACCTCTGCACTGGCTGAATCGCGCCCATTTGGGGCGGATCAAGGCGCGAAACCGAGAGCAAAGCTTCGCGCTGGATTTGCTGCTCGATCCATCCATCGCACTGGTGACGTTGGTGGGCAAGGCAGGAACAGGCAAAACATTGTTGGCCCTGGCAGCTGGTTTACACCAGGTCGCTGATACCCATCAATACGCACGATTATTGGTGACGCGCCCGCCGATCTCACTCGGGAAAGACATTGGCTACCTGCCAGGAACACTTGAAGAAAAACTTGGTCCATGGATGAAGCCGATCATCGACAACATTGACTTCATCACCGGCACTTCACCTGGCGATGACGCTGAACAGACGAAAAGACAAAAGCAGCGAGAGCCACGTAACGCCTGGGCAGACCTCCAAGGCATGGGCTTACTGGAGGTTGAAGCAATCAACACCATTCGAGGGCGATCGATTCCCAATCAGTTCCTGGTGGTGGATGAGGCGCAAAACCTAACTCCCCTGGAAGTGAAGACCATCGTCACGCGGGTGGGCGAGGGCACCAAGGTTGTCTTCACCGGTGATCCCTATCAAATCGACAATCCCTATGTCGATGCGGAAAGCAACGGGCTCACATGGCTGGTCGAAAAGCTCAAAGGTCAGCCCCTCGTGGGACACATGACCCTCACGAAGGGAGAGCGCAGTGAACTTGCTGAGCTGGCCGCAAACATCCTCTGATTCATAACGACATATCCAAGAACTCATCACCATGACTCAATTTGCTAATTACTCAAAACCCGAGCAAACAAATCTGGATGCCATTCTGAAATCAACAACCTACAAAATCGCCCATGAAGATCCAGAATTACTGAACAGCAGCGCCATGCGAGGTGTGAGAATGCTGCTTGAGATCACCAAACCAGATCTTCATCTGCAAACAGCCGGCATTGAATCAACCATCATTGTTTTTGGTGGAGCCAGAATTATCGATAGAGAAACTGCAACACAGCGACTCAAGGAAGCAGAACAACACCTGAGTAAAGATCCAGGATCTTCAAGCTTAAAAAGACAGGTAATTCATCATCAACAGTTAGTGGAGCTATCTCGTTTTTACGATTCAGCCCGTGAATTCGCCCGCTTAGCATCTCAGCATGGCCAAGGCAACAAAGAAAACGACCATGGATGCTCATCACACGTGATCGTGACCGGCGGTGGGCCAGGCATTATGGAAGCAGCGAACCGTGGCGCCTTTGAAGCCGGATGCCGATCGATCGGACTCAACATCTCCCTACCGTTTGAACAACACCCAAATCCCTACATCACTCCCGACCTTTGCTTTAATTTCAATTATTTCTCTCTTCGAAAATTCCATTTTGTGATGCGCTCTATTGGAGCCATTCTGTTTCCAGGTGGATTTGGCACGCTGGATGAACTGTTTGAGCTACTCACCTTGAGACAGGTTGGTACAAAAGGAAGCATGCCAATTGTCCTCTTTGGCAAAGACTTCTGGAAGCGACTTGTTGATTTTGAATACCTCGCTGAGACAGGCTTGATTTCAGGTGATGACTTGAAATTAATTCATTTTTCCGATACTCCAGAAGAGGCCTGGGACTACATACGAAGCCACACGGCATCAACCAGACAATGAAAACCCCGCCATTGCTGACGGGGCGAAGTGTTTGAGGCTTTATCGGGAGATGGATAGAGACAAACAGTGCCTTGCTCTTATCAATTCAAGCCAAGGCCTAACTTTGGTCTTCAAAGCACTCTCGCCACAGCTGGAATACGTCTGAGCTGACCAGCAAGACCGAACGAAACAATAGTCGTAACGACGGTTGCAGATATTGCAATGAGCCAAGGGTTGATTCCGATAAAACCAATTGCCATCAAAACCCCCACAAGAATCAATGAATGAATAACATACGCTCCATAGCTGTTAACTCCAGCGGTTGCCAACCATTGGCCAAAGCGATCTTCATTGCGCTGGAACCACAAGATTAGATAGGAGAGAATTCCCCATGCGATGAAGGGATGGAAGAATTTACCAAGAAAGACTAATTTTGCCGGCTTATCCACCAGGCCAGGATTGAATGACAGAGTCAGGGTAAGGCCAAGGAAACATAGGATTAAAAACATGGAAAAGCGGAACCACTTCACAACAAGATGAGTGTCGAGCCTCTCAAACCAGCGATGGAACGACGCCTTACATCCCGCAAAAAACAAGAATGCATATGTAAAAATGTGCATTCCTTGTACGCCCAGACCATTTAAAGGTGACTTCACTAAAGCAGACCAGAGTTCGGTTTGCGTTGTCATCACCACTTCAAGAGACCCTAGAACCACGGCACTGATCAACCATGAACGCATCCTTGGCGTGGAAACAGATGTATCGACTGCATATTGATCTCCTCGCAGCGCCACCCAGGCACAATAGAGCAAATCAAAAGCAAACAGAACAACTAAAAACCACAACACAATTACGGTATTAAAAGGAAGATCACTCAATGGCAATTTCGCAAAAGGGCTAGCCGGCGAGAGCCTGCTGAGCAGAAGTAAGCTGTTGTTAATCAACAGCATGCCAACCAAGAAGGGAACACCAAGTCGAAAGAGACGGTCTTTCAAATAGTGCACCACTCCCTTCTTATGCACTGAGCGAGGAACGAAATATCCAGAGATCAAAAACATCATCGGCATGATGAAAGAGTTTATCGCATACATGTACCAGGTGAAAAATCCTTTGAAGAATGGACCAACAGATTCCTCAACCGGAATGCGAACTCCAAGCCAGCCAATACCCCCTCCAAAAGCTATTGGGACATGGAGTGCAATGACGAGAGCAACCACCACTGCCTTGATTTGATCCAGATAAAGCGAACGCTTCAGAGTCATTGATTGGGGAACGGTTATAGATCTAGTTTCACCAGGGATACCAGGTTATTGCTCCCCCACATGGGTGATACCTACCTGAGAAGTGAGTGAGTAATGAAGCCAATATGTGTCATTGAATGCTTTTGCATGGCAGTGCAACGCCCCTCGAATACTCCATCGCGGCTACGGCCTGCGAACAACTGCCAAATCCGAGGGTGTTTTTTGCCCAATTTCAGCAGTCCCATCCACCAGTTGAGGGATGCGGGCCTGCGGGGACCCGGGTCAAACTTTCCGCATCAACAAACCATCAATGAAATATCTGCCACACCTCATGGCCCTCCTGCTGGTCGGGAGTACTGCTGCTCACGCACGCGTAAAGGATCACTTCGAGCAAGCTGTTATGAAGTGCATATCAAATCCAAGTGAGATGAATTGCAAAACGGCGGCAGAGTCAGCCGATCAATATGCCTACAGGTTGAGAAATAGCGATAAGAAGTGTCTTACCGTCATCGCTGTTGTTGGTGCTACAGCAATAACAGCACCATTTATGGGCAAACCCGAGCTGCTGATCGATGAATGGAACCGTTACCAAGAAGGATGCGGTTGAGGAATGTTGAAAGCAACCAGATCTCCATACCGGTTAAAGACTCACTCCCAGGTGGCAACCCAGCAACCTGTCTGCTTTTCGTGCGTCAGGAACGGGTAAAGCCAGACCAGCAACAGCTTCTCCACCACTGGCTCCCCAAGGTCTTTGCGCGCCCCCAGAAAAGATCATTCTCATGGACCAGCCTTCGATGGATTGGGGCTTGGATCTAAACACCACCGGCGCAGCCGTTCCATTTGTTGCAGGGACGTTCCCAGAACACACGCAGTTGCCCCCTGGGTGACTTGAAGATCAGTCCACCTTCCTCGGCGATGCGTTCGTAGCTCTTGCCCTGCTGGTCAGCAGCGAAGAAGTAAGCGACATTGTCGCGATAAACCCTGACGTTGCCTTGTCGTTGGCTGAAGCCGCATTGCTTCAGTTCAGTCGGTGAGAAACCTGTCTCCTGGGTAAAACACCAGACATCAGCAGTGTCGGCATGAGCTGGTGCAACCAAGGCGGTGATGGCGATGGCTGCAGCGGCCAGTGTTGTGCGAATCATCGTGTCCAAGCGCACTGGTGGGTGTACTTCCAATCAATCGCAGCATGGACACTGGCGACCAGTTCGCCCAGCAGCGAAAGGGCAATGCGGATGCTTTAGACAAGGGACAAACATGACTGCCTTGAGGTTTCCTCTAGGTGGGTAAGCAATAACAAACCCAGGAGGGAAGAGAGGTCTCCTGGGTTGGGGTTTTCGTCCACTGCCAGTTAAAGAGGATTCTTCAGATTTGTTCTGAGGCTCCGCTGAGAGTTTTGTTGGCTTAAGGCGGTTGCAGGCTCAGACCCTGTTGCCTTCGTCGTCCCAATACTCGATCCTGTTCACGTCCAGGTCTTCTTGCTTCAGCTTGGCGACGATCTCCTTTGCTCTTGCTCTTAGGTACAACTCGTCGGTCACCAGACTTTGATAAACGATCTCCTCCAGCGTCTCTTCAGGAGCTTCTGAGACGATCTGCTTCACATCGTCCTTGCTCAGCTTCACGTCAGTTCGGATGCTGACGGTCTGGTCGAAGTCGAACTCGATTTCGTTGATTACCGATTCCATTTGCTGGCTCTGTGTTGTGGTGAGAATCGCTGCTTGTCGTAGAAGGTAGCCCGCACCGGTTGATTGTTCTGCCTGACGGCAGTGAACCCAAAGCAGGGGGGATGGTGTCTTTGGAAGTTCCCGCCGCAGGAAACCGCCATCCAATGGAGCGGAGTCAGTTCAGCGTTATAAGGATGGGTACCCAGGTGCGTCACTCCCCTACTGGATTAGCGCGTTGGTAGTAGCCCTGTCCTGCGGGATTGCGCTGCTGAGCCTCAACGGGCGAAGGCATCAGCCCATTCACCGCCAGAAAAGCGGTCGCGCCGATAAGGGAACCTGCCAAACCACCGATAAAACCAGCAGCAACAGTGCGATGTAGACCTCTCATCAATTCAATTCATCTGACGACAAGGTCGCCGAAATGGCATGGCAGCACCTCCCCCATTCGAGCCATTGTTTTGCCTGATGTCAGGAGCACCACCCACCAGTTGAGGGATATGTAGCCAACGTGTCGCGCCCAGTCTTCTTAAGCCGTACTACAACTACGGGATTAGCTATTGAAATTTCATAGTCAATTACTACCATTGAATTGAAAATCTTACACACAAAAAGTCTCAGCAAATGGAATGGTTTGAACATCTGCTGACACATACAGCTGACGTATTACGCTTAATCCTTGAGTACCTCTCCGTTCTCTGTGTTGGCGTTGGCCTGATTGCAGTATTCAGTTCACGTGGGCCACTTCGGAGCATCCTTCGGCGGCACCTCCCCCCTCATCTTTTACAGCGTGGACCATTGACAGCAGCCCGCTTGACGTTTGGCGGATGGCTTGCTTTGGCACTTGAGTTTCAACTTGGAGCTGATGTGGTGCAAACCACAATCAGCCGGGAAGCATCTGACTTGATTGCACTGGGCGCTGTGGCAGTAGTGCGAACATTTTTGAATTATTTTCTTAGCCTTGAACTCCAAGAGAAAAAGCAAACCACGTAAATGGGATAAAACTATTCCAACTGATGGATGGATTCAGACAACTGCATCCCTCATATGGGTAAGCAATAAAAAACCCCGCCATGGATGACGGGGTGAAGTGGGCTCGCAGGTTTACCAATTCACAAAGCCACGACGACCGCCACCGTTGCCCCAGGCACCGCCACCATTGCGCCAGCCACCACCACCGGCGTTAGCGAAACCACCACCGGAATTAGCGAAACCGCCACCATTGCGCCAGCCACCGCCGTTGGCCCAACCACGTCCGCGACCGTTACCCCAAGCAGCGATATCCAGCGGTTTGTGCAGCTTTGACTTCAACAGGTGTGCCCAGCCGTCGTCACTCCGTGCAGCAGCAATGCGTTGCTCGATGCTGTTGTCAGCTTTTTGAACCGAATATGTTCCAGCCTCAGTGGCGCCCACACTGCTCCAGGTGCTGAGCAGGATCAGTGTTCCAAGAAGGGTGGTTGGCTTCATTAGGCCCATTGAGCAGCTGAACTTCTGAAGTACTAGCCACGGTGGAAGCGGCGGGTCATGTGTCAGAAGTGACTGCTTGAAGTGTTCCCCTCTTTTCTCAAGCAATTAAAAAACCCCGCCATTACTAACGGGGTGGTGCGTGTGAGATTTTGTCGGGAGTATGGATGGCGACAACATCAGCGCCCCCTGCTTTCCCCTTGCAGGCAAGCTGCAGGGCAGCCTCAAAACCGATTCCCGTTTTGGCGCCAGTGACCAGGGCAAAGCGGCGGGCTTGCTCAGCCATGGCATCAACGGTCCAACGTGCCATCGCTCTGAAGCAAACCCCGTGGTCTGAGCGAACCCTTGCAGGCCCCTGACTTCATTCCTATTAGTGAGCTAGAGCACACAGGCCGCCATGGGAGCCCATCAGCCACCTCTTTGGCACGTGATCTTGGCGGGCCTGATTGGCAATGTCATGGAGTGGTACGACTTCGCCCTCTACGGCTACTTCGTTGGCATCTTCAGCGATCAATTCTTTCCATCCAGCGACGCCAATGCCTCACTGATCGCGGCGTTTGGAGCCTTTGCCGCCGGCTTTCTGGTTCGCCCACTGGGAGGCGTGGTGCTGGGCCGCATCGGCGATCGGGTTGGCCGCCGCCAAGCCCTCACCCTCTCTGTGATGGCCATGGCACTAGCCACGGTCTCCATGGCGATCCTGCCCACGTATCAGCAGGTGGGGATTTGGGCCCCGATTGCTTTGGTGTTATTGCGCATCCTGCAAGGACTCTCGGCTGGCGGTGAATACACCACCTCGATTGTGTTTTTGGCTGAGCATGCCCCGGCCAATCGCCGCGGCATGGTCACGATATGGGGTCTCTGGGGTTCGGTATTGGGCATGCTGCTGGGCTCAGCCGCTGGGACGCTGCTCTCCAGCAGCTTGAGCGCCACCCAAATGCACAACTGGGGCTGGCGCATGCCCTTTGCCCTGGGGCTGTTGGTGGCCCTCACGGGTCTGGCTCTGCGTCGCAGCCTCCATAGCGAAACGCCACCAACTACAGCCTCCCGCCCACTGCAAGACTTAGCTCGCTATCAGGGCGCAGTGCTGCGTGTTCTGCTGCTCAATGTCGCCAGCAGCGTTGCCTTCTACACGGCCTTCGTCTACGTGATCACCTACGTCCAAACCGAAGCAGGGCAGAGCGAAAGCGTTGCACTCGCCCTCAACACCCGTGTAATGGGATTGCTGTTGATCTTTTACCCAATCGCCGCCTGGATCTCGGATCGGCTTGGGCGCAGGCCATTGCTGATCACTGGTTCACTATTCCTACTGCTCGCAGGCTTGCCAATTTTTGAACTCCTTCACAGCGGCAATCCCGCATGGATCACCAGGGGGGAAGTGCTGCTGATGTTGGCGGTGGCGCTGCTGGCTGGAGCCAAAAACCCAGCCAATGTCGAATTGATGCCGCAAGCGGTTCGCTGCACTGGCTTGGCCCTTGCTTTCAATGTCGCCGAGGGGTACTTCGGCGGCACCACCCCGCTGATCGCCAGTTGGTTGGTGAGCAGCAGTGGCAATCCGCTGCTGCCGGGTTACTGGGTTGCCTTGGCTGGAGCCATCACCTTGATCACGGCGCTGTGGTTCACCCCCGAGAGCTGCCGGCTCCACTTGCAGCGCCTATGACAGAGCTTGGACTTCTTCTGGTCCTCTCCGCTCTGTCGTCAGCTTGCTGCGGTGACGCAAATCAACGGAGTAAGCCATTGCCGCGGTGGGAGTTGTACCCAGTGCCAGTCATGTGCTCTGGCTGACGGATGGCACTAACCACAGCACCAGGATTGTTTTGCTTCATCGCTTGACCAGCCGCGGCCATCAGCATCTGGATTGACCAACTCAGTAGCTCCTGTCGGTCAATTCCAGATTCCTCTATGTCGTCTTTTACTTGAGCCCAGGCTTTCTTGAGCAACCGGTAGCCCTGCGCCCTATAGACCCCCAGATAGCCAGCACCTGAAGGCATCAGGGTCATTGGCTCGTAGGGCTGCAATCAACTCCCCCATCAGGAACAGGGCAATGCGGGTATCTTGAGGCTTTGGTCAGACGTGACTGCTGGAATATTCCCCGCTGAAAAACCCCGCCATTGCTGAGGGGGTGATGGGCATGAGTGAGGTTTTGTCGGGAGATGGATAACGACAATCACAACGCCCCCTGCTTTTCCCTTGCAGATCCTGTATTGCTTTCAGCTCAGCAGTTCAGACTGCGAAACAAGTAGGTCATCACGGTCGAGATTGAGCACAGTCGCTAGAACATCGTTGCCAAAATCACTAATCAGAAGCCTGCCGCTATCCTGCGTGAATTCAAGATTGTAGCTATTGGCATCAATACTATCATTCTGAACAATAGAGAAGTCGCAAATAACGTTATTCCCCTTAGAGATTTTGAAGGCATCAGAATTTTAACCAGCAGTCAGGATATGGCCTTCTTGGTACCACCCAAGATGTAATTAC
The DNA here is from genome assembly GCF_900474015.1 of Synechococcus sp. UW106. Taxonomy (NCBI): domain Bacteria; kingdom Bacillati; phylum Cyanobacteriota; class Cyanophyceae; order Synechococcales; family Synechococcaceae; genus Synechococcus; species Synechococcus sp. UW106. The sequence goes on along the minus strand of NZ_UCNV01000008.1, from coordinate 1,326 downwards.
CAGAGCAACCGATAAGTTCGTCATCATCCTTACCTCGATAGAGTGAATCATTACCAGATCCGCCGATGAGAATGTCGTCGTTATCTTATGCCTTGAGGCATAGGTCAATCATTTGACAACAATTAAATCGAACAAAAATCCATATACTTCAATTTTTACTTATCCTTTTAAATGAAATTTAGATCTTCAAAGGCAATTGGATTAAGGCTTGAGCCTTTGAGCAAAGTATGGCGTTTTGTAGATTGAATACCTATCAGGCTACGTGTCTGACTATTGCCAGCCCACGTCAGACTTCCGGAAACAATGTAAAGGCCATTACTGACACTATCAGAATCAACAAATAATACTCTAAATGGACAATTCAACGTTAAATTTGTCGTTTTTGTGAATTGGCTGCCTAAAGCATTAACTCCAAAACTCAGAGGCGCAAGCTGACTTACGCCAAAACTTGCTGCAGTAACGATTGGATTACCTGTCTTGCTGAATGAAGTAATTGCTGAAATCGTTACACCCTTCGAAGGCTGAAGAATATCCAAGCGATCAGTATTCATCAAATTCATATCATCTGTTGCAGTTGCTGCGAATGCAGGCCGGTAAGCAAGACTTATAATAGTGTTAGTCGAGGTATTAATAGTGAGAAAGGTCCCCGAGGAGCGATCTGTGCTGAATGTGCCAGAAAGTGTTGCCGTTCCCCACACAGATGCAGTAAGAGAGAATGTCATACTCGAGTCACTAGGATATATCCTGGAAGTAGATGAAAGGGATTCTTGGAAAGTCAATCTTGTACTAAAATATGTTGTAAACGTGGTATAAAAAGTATAATAAGTGGAGGTGGAGTTAGTGTTCCATATTCCATCAGAACCACTTATAGCACTCAGTGATCCAACGCGCAAAGTTTCCGAAAAACCGGTGCCAAATCCAATGAGAGATAAATTCATTGTATCTGTATATTTTTCTAGCGCATATACAGCAAAATCACTGGGCAAATTAATTGTGTATCTACCAGTGGATGCATAGCCCGTGAGGTATGTATAGGTTGAATCAGAAAAGTAAAGTGTTGTAGTGAGACTTACTACAGTATAAACACTAGCCTGCAAATAATATGTCCTAGTATCGGACAGCGGACTCATATAGGTATAGCTACGAGACCACGCACTATATGGACTGGTAACTTCATAAGGTTCCCAGAATGATAGCCAAAGAGTGATAAATTCAGAGGCAGATATGTAAAGCGTTCCCGTTAGAGAGTTCCAAGTCTCTGAACCCGTATCAATCAGTGATGTTTGCTGCAATTTGGCTGCATAATTATTTATTCCTAACGAATTT
>NZ_UCNV01000006.1:0-100794 GCF_900474015.1 Synechococcus sp. UW106 | reverse complement strand
AAGCTTATCCACCCCTTGCTCGAGCTTTCAAGTTGTATTTCAAGAAGTTAATATTTTTCATATTTAAGGAGCAGGTCAAGTATTAGCTTAAGTTAAACATTGCGAAATAATTCGCAATGAAATCAACGGGGAATGGGTGAGAATAATAATTAGAGCGCTTGAAAAAACAAAAATGCTCTTTGGAGTTTGGTTCCATCAGGCATCTGCGATCCACTTCCAGGCGGCAACGCTGACCGGAATCCAGACGACGAAGAATAGGGCAAAGACTGGCATTGGTCTTGTTTTCTCTGCATTCACGGTCGCTGAAGGGGGGGGCGATCCCACATCACCCGAATGGGAGATTTCTGCTGGGTCGAACGGCACCAGTTGAGGGATGGGTATTGGCGCCCTTTTGGGCGTCGAATGTCAGCCGGTTAGAAGGTTCATTTGCGAATGAGCTGTGTGTGATAAACCGGCTTGTTTGTGTCTATCGAACGGGCGGCCTGCTCAGCCGCGAGCCTATTCTGAGCATCTTGTCCAATGCCTCAATGGCGTTGTGCCGAAGCATTCACCTACGGGTTTGCGGCACTGGTGGAGGGGGTGGCATCCAGCTGTAGGTACGCACCGAAACCGATTGCGCATGGACCGTTGCCGAGTCGGCTTTGAACTTACAAAGCAGTTGCTGTTCGGAACTCAATTTCCAACCCTAGCCACCCGTTTTTTCAGGCGGGAGGTTGATGACGCGTTCCTTATAATATCAAAGCCAATAAAAAACCCCGCCTTTCGAGCGGAGTGAATAGTTTCGTCGGGTGGAAAAGGGTTTTCTACGATAAGGCTTGACTCAGTAATGGGAATACTGAAACGAATCCATTAATCAGCATCTGAATAGCAATCGCGGTTAGCAGAAGCCCCATTACCTTTGTAAGTACCTGCAATGCAGAAGAACTGATTCGACTTGCTATGCGATCTCCAGCAGAAAAGATCAGAAACACCACAACACCCAGCAACAGAACTACCAAGCTGATTCCCAGTTGACCACTAAGGCTCGCAGCTAATGGGTCGGCAATGACAACCGTTAACGTTCCTGGCCCAGCAAGAAGCGGAATCCCAAGAGGGACAACACCTTTTACAGAAGAGGCTTGATCGCGAGCTACTGATTCAGGGTCGTGATGCTCTGGAGGCGTCTGCGAACGCAACATCGAAAGTCCAATCAAGACAACGACCACACCACCAGCAATTTGAAAGGCACCTCGACTGATACCAAAAAACTCAAGAAGACCGTTCCCAATCCATGTAGATAGCAGTAGAGCAATGACGAATGTTAAAGCTGCGCTGCGGGCAATCGCTCGATCACGTCGTGGATTTCCATCTGTGAAGGACAAGTAGATCGGAAGGTTCCCTATGGGGTTTGCAATTGTGAAGACACCAACAGCGGTATGCAGAAGGGACATCAATGAGAATGCTTTTAATTGATTTGTACTCGAAATATGACAAGGCTGCAAAAATGTTAGGAAAATCGTCTTACGCAGACCATCCAGGCTCAGCAAAGGCATTGGAATGCGGCTTCCTAAACATGTCAGGGGCATTGACGCGTAGCGCAACAATAAGCTCCCCCATCAGGAACAGCGCAATGCGTGTGTCGCGGGTCATGGGTCAGGCGTAGGTGCCTTGAGTGTTCCCCGCTCTGATCAGCGGTAAAAAAACCGCCATTGCTGACGGGGTGAATGTTTTGTCGGGAGATGGATAGCGACAATCACAACGCCCCCTGCTTTTCCCTTGCGGGTCTTGTATTGCTTTCAACCTGCGAATGATTTAACGATCACCGCTTCTGGCATCAGGCTTCCCGACAAAAAATGAAGCCGCCTGAGCTGGAGGACACAGCATCTTGTCGATTTCGTCGGCGATTTCGTCGGCGACGACTCGAACCTAATAGCAGGGTTTCTGCGTCTCGACCCAACACTCCTCTTTCTGTAGGTCAGCCATCCAGTCACACTCATCCTCTGCCCAATTGACGAGACGACCCAGTGCGAGGGAAGTGAAGCAATAGGCCTCGCAGAGTCATTCTATTTCGAGGATGTGGCTTGCACCTTTCCAAATCAGGCTGTGAATATACCAAGACTCTGAGATGCCTTGAATCAGTGGCTTCAGGTAGAACTCGGTATCGAGCAATTGAACGATCGCAAAGGCCTTGTCTTATGCTTCATGGAGAACTGCGTTAGCGAGGAGATTGGCGAGCTGATTGGCGGCGACCATTGCTGCCGTGTGCATCTTGATAACAACGTTGAGATTCATTGAGAATGACGTGGCCCGTGTGACATAGGCAAGATTTGCGAGAAAGCCATCAGGAGTCTTGTCTTCGCAAGCTTTGTTGACTTCTGGGATCAGGAAGTTTACCTCTGTTGAAGAAGAAAGCTGGAGCGGAACACTGAAAAATCTGTTGCTGGCAACAGTACTTGATCTGAAACAATGCTGAAATTCTTCATACACAAGACAAGATGATCTTTAAAGGTAGAAGTCATACTCCTTAGATTCACTAATGTTTTTCGATTCTCTAAACAAGCAATCGGAAAAAGCGTATGCGAAGGTGCGCATGTCCACATTAAATGTTCGCAAATGCCTTTCAACCTCTAAAAATATCGACTTAGTACCAAGCCGCCCTGAGAGCATTGAAATGGCAATGCTGAAAAATGTATCATTGTCGATCCACTTGCCGTAGTGATATCCGTGGCAATTGACAAAATCTTCGTATTCATTTGTACTCTTCAGATGGTCCATATCTTTGTCCCGCTGACTCTGCAAATAGGTATTGCTATCTATGGTGATCATGTTTTTATTGAATCTTGGATGCGGTGGAATATTAATACTTCTAAGCTTAAAGCCTTTGAACCATTTATTATAATTGTCGTCAGAATGGAAACTCCAAAAAGTAGCTGCAATCGGTGTCGACCAGCAAAGGTGATCGATACCTATATATTTTGAAAGCTGAAACAACTGAAGGGATGGATGGTGGTTTCTTGTCGCAATTATTGCAGCAGTATTTGCTCTATCAAGAAAGAAATCGGCTGAATTTCCTAGCTTCAGAATTCTGACTGCTCTTGCAAGTTGGTTGAACAGTGATGATGGAGTAGCCGTTACGTCCTGAGAAAAGATTTGCCTATACCTTAAAGCTGTTAATACAGAACTTAATCGAGCTTCAACTGATCCATGCGTGATGGACGCAATTTCCGATGCAGCACATACAAGATCTTCAAAGTTATTGGTATAAAAAGCTCCAATTCCAAGCGTTCGCATTGCCGCACCATCGGATACTCCTTTTTCTGCCTGATACAGACTATCGGTACTATTAATTAATTTCCACATCTGTCCTTTATATCTCTTTGGAGCAAGGCCTCCAGGAGAAAGAGGTTCTCCATTCATTGTGATCGGGGGAGAAGACCTCAATTTATGAACAATATCTGCGTGGCAAAACCCCGATTTTTGAATTAATGATTCTGCGATTAGAATTGTTTGCACAAAATCATCAGAACCGCCCGGTTTGCCGAACTTTGAATTCACCCATGCAAGACCTTCGAGAGCGTCATGGATTGAATTGGCAAATATACTGGGTGAGATTCTAGAATTAAGGCCGCTGTTTGATTGAACATTGTATGCAGTAGCACCCTCATCATTGATTAAAACTCTAGGGCTAGGAACATCACCAAGAACAAGTTCATATTGGATTCCCAGTTCTTTGAGTGCCAAGTGCGTTTGGGCTAAATTTAGATGTTCAGGCTGATTATCTTCTGTTCTAGCGGTCAAAAAATATACCTTTCCGCCAGTTCGATTAATTGCTCCTATTATTTCCTTTCCTTGGTGCGTTACCATATTGGTTCCATACATAAAGAATGTACCATCTAAGTCAACTAGATATGCAGCCAAGGTTCTCTAAAAATAGTGACTAAACCAATCGTAACGCCGGACCTGAAGTTTCGAGCACCTCTCAATCATTGAATACATTGGGAATACTCCCATTAATCAAAAATCCTTCGGCGTTCAGCTGCTTAACGGTGTCGTGGAGGTTGATGTAGGTCATTGATTTAGTGTGATGTGAGATTAAGTGGGAGGTGTTTATCCCCGATGTACAGACCATCGCCGTAATCAACGACCCAGCTGATGACCCCAGTCATCTGCAGGTGTGATGTTGGTCACAGAGCCCAAAAGCCGTTGCAATAAAAGGGCTTACGACTAACCCGCTTCGGGTGCCCAGCCCACTTCCTTCTGCCACGTCGGTGCCCACAACTTGCAGCGCTTCTCTAGGTGCTGACCCTGCTGCAGCTGCTTCTGCCTGAGGTTGCAGCCCACCATCGTGTGGCAGTGCTGGTCAACGCCATAGGTGAAGTACTGGCAGGTCATGCAGACCACGCCGCCTTTCCAATTCTGCAGGTCGCGCTCGCCTACGAAGCCCCACTCCTCCGCAACCCCTCATCACTAATACATATGTTCTAGCAGCGATGCCCTGTTGCCGTCAACTCGCCACTGCAACGTCGTGCCCTCCCAGTGACTCGACACGCACTTCCGACGACGGACCTTTACCTCGACCCTTCTGAGGACAACAGTATTGCCAAGCATCTGGAGTGAACATAACGCGTCTTCAGTAGAGCCTTGTACCCCGCATTCAGTTTTCGATGAAGCCAACCGAATTCCCATTTTTATGTTGCAGGAGTATCCCTCCTGTTACGTCTGGATGGCTCGTCCAAACACCACCCCTTTCATCCACAAAAACCCCGTTGCCTTGATGGCTATAAGTCTCTGTAATGCCATCTGACCAACGCATCGTCAAAACGAAAGGGTTCTGCGAAACAGAACAAGGCATTCCCCTTGAGTTGAAGCAGCAGGTTCCTCGGTACTCAGCTGCTTGGGCTGTAGTTGAAAGCGAGAGGACGGCAGTAAAAAGAGCAAATGGCAGGAATGTTCGGTGGCGAAGGGGCATTCGTCATTCTGTGTTGTGGGACTCTCGCCCCGTGAACACACCATGTCCGTTCCAGCTGGGAATCAACTCCCACAAACGAGTGATTTATTCAGCGGGTTGCATCCCCCATCTGGTTAGAAGCTCACCCCCAGGTGCCAACCCAGAAGCCTGTCCTGCTCCTCAGCAGTCAGGAACCAGTAGAGCCAGTCCTGCAGAAACTCCTCCACCTCTATCACTCCAAGCTCCTGAATGCCCTCGGACAACAAATTGTAGAAACTGACTTCTAGATGCAAGGATAAGTCATTGAGAGGAATGAAATCAAAGAGTCATCTTCTCGATAACTTCCGTCAAATGCGTCATGGCAGAAGCAAGTTGAGCCTGGGGATCTGGTTTGGATTCTTCAACGGCTTGCTTTCTGCGATTTGCAGTTTCGATTGATTGAACAATCAAGAAGCAAATGAACGCAATTGCAACGAAATTAATCAGAGCAACAAGAACAAGCCCTGCTGGGAGCTCAGCAAGTGAATTGACATTTGCTTTTTCTAATGCTGGCTCTAAAGCATTGGTCATGACCAAGGTGACAACAGAATTGACTACCTCTTTAAATGCACCAGCAATGATTACAGCAATTGCTAGATCAATGACATTTCCTTTGCTAACAAAAGCTTTGAATGCGGTGATGAATTTCAAGGGATGTGACATTAATTAATTAAGCAAGCCATGTTTGAATGCGATGAAATCAAGAAAAAACCAGGCTTGAGCGTGCACCTGGTTCGCCTCGCTGCTTGCGCACTCAAGTTTTAAGACCGTTAATCGTTTTTGTTCTGAGGAACAGCTGAGAATTTCTAAGGACTGCAGATCACCAGGAGCCCCACCATTGCTGACGGGGTGAATCCTTGGTCAATTCTCTGGGAGTTCTCACAGGTATCACACGAAGCCTGAGCTGCTCATCGCTGAAGTGATGAAGCCACCTCTCTGTCTTCATGACGAGCGTTACTCGCGGTTTCGGGCCAGCCAAGTCAGCAACAGTTCCTCGTTTGTTGTTGATGGGAGCGGTCTGCGGTCTTGTGATGCCATGTATGGCTGCAATGGCGTTGAGTCAACAGCTGCATCGATGGCCTGTTGGTGAAAGCAATTTCAGGATCTGGTGAAGCCCAGTCGTATTACTAAGTAGGTAGTACTGAAAGAGTTCTCCCATCAGGAACAAGGCAATGCGGGTTTCTTGGGACATGGGTCAGACGTGACTGCCTTGAGTATTCCCCGCTCTGGTCAAGCAATAAAAGACCCAGGCAGCTCTCAACACCACCTGGGACGTATTCCTCGCTGCCCCGCCAGTTAAAAAGCTTTCGACTGGTTTGTTCTGAGGTTCAGCTGAGAATTATGCGCTTCTCAGTCTGAGAGAGCAGAAAGCGTCAGGAAGTTGGTGATGTCACCGCCGTTGCAGTAGTGGACAGCAACAGGACGCTCAAGGAATCCAGGCTTGCCGTCCTTGTCGAGAAACTCAACCCCAGTCAGCTTGACGATGGCGTCTTCAGAGTTCTTGACGCAGTTCACGAACTCCTTGGACTGCTTGGCCATTGGGGCAAGCAAGACGAGGGCTCCAAGGACAGCAGCCCCAATCAGACCCTTCTCAATTTTGGAGTTCATGCTCTTTGCGCGGTTGGCTCACAGGTTTTAAGGGACAGGAGCCACATTCGCCAGGGAACATTTGGGCAGAAGTGACCGCTGCAGCAGCTCATTTGGTCGCTGCCATCGCGTCATTTGGAACATCACAGCACCCATCGCCTCCGCGATGGTGTCATCGGAAGTTCTGCCGTTAGGGCTTTCCATCCAATGGGGCGAAACCATTGGGCGCTGATAACACCACTGACTCCTCTGTCATGAGCGATGCGAGGAGTCAGATCAGCGTTAAAAAGCTCTCAAGATCCCTTTACTACCTGTGTCTACTCCCAAAGAACTCCAACGCGTTGAGCTGCTGAACTACACGAAAGCCAACGGGGAGGAGCTAGTTGGGCTCGCTGTGGAATTGGCTGAAGACCCCAGTGGCGGCGTTCAAGTACGGGTTCTTATGGATTCAAATGTCGTTAGCGGCGTAACAGTGGTCCCCCTGCAACAAGGCGGCTGCTGCGACTAATCAGCAGCAATCACAACTTGAGCAACATTGCTCTTCTCCGGCGTGACCATCAGCACAGGGCTGAGAGCAATAGATCTTTCCATCTTTCTCGACGGCTCTTTCAGGGGAAACACTGCAGCCACATGGCTCACACGCGCATTGCTGGTTTGCAATTGGCATGGATTCGACGATCAACTCCCCTTGTCTTAGTCGAAAAAACAACCAACGCATCCCTCAACCGAGGGAATTAAACCCCACCGCACGGGTGGTGAGCACCGCCGCCAGCCTGTTTTGAGCATCTTGTCCCACGCCTCGATGGCGTTGTGCCGAAGTATCAATTTTTTAATTAACACCAATAGCAGACTGTATTTCAGGAACTATCCAGCTCCCGTCAAAGTAAGCCTCTTGGGGAGAGTAGATTCGAAGGGTGGCATTTGAACCAGGGTAAATTTCTAGAAAATTTTCTTTTGTTGAATCTTTTCCGAAATTGAGCACATAGCTTCCGTTGTCGCCCTTCTTCGCGAAGGAGCTATCGATATTGTAATTATCTCCTTGAGCAAATCCATCTTTATCGTAAACAGTTACCGACCAAAAAGCATTATCAGCCATAGGCACATCTTTCAGGGTGAGTGTCAAGTCCTCGCCCGATTCAGGGATAGAGATAGACGGATAGACAGCTCCTTTTTTAGTAAGTGCTCCCCACCCGAAGGCTACCCCCATATTTCTCATTTCAGAACTGATCTCGCCTTTCTTGCCAAACAAATCTTCGGGATTAATACCTTTTTCCTCTTTTTTCTTTTGATAGTCTGACCTCATTTTAAGCATTTGGTCTCTATCCCAGTTTTTAGTTTGTACGAATTCGCCGCGACTCTCTTAGCTGATATTTATTTTATTTTGAATCGCACCAACCCGCTTGATGTCAGCGCGGTCCTGCATATTTACCTGGGTGCGAATGATGACATATGCGAAGCGGCTTCCAACCATTTCTTTGGTGATTTCATAGTCTCCAGGCTTGCTCGATTCCAATGGAATCCAGGAATCTGAGCTAATGACTTCCAGGATTTGCAACCGGTCGGAGGCTGGCAAGGTAAGCGTTGCTGGACTTGTCAAGTCAAGGACAGCCATTGAATACAATGTATCGAAATTCGCTCTTAATATGGTTTTATCTTTTGGATCCATTGCCTTGCGGAGATGCATGAAAACACCCACACCATCTGAACATGTTGCTTTAGCAATCTTTTCTACATAATCACCAAGGATTATTTCCGTTTCAGCAAACGCATAGTTGTCTGTATTAACAACGGCTATTGTTGGACTTTCCTTTTTAAAGGCAGGTTTGATATCGGAGCAATTTGAAGGCGCACTGCCTGCAAAAACAGGAGCATTGGGACTCATTGCCAATGAAACTCCAATGGAAGTGGCAATACAAGCAGCAGACGCAATAAGGACCTTATTAATTTTCGATTTCATCTACTTTGTTTTGCTCACCCAAGTGTTCTAAGCACAGAACCCACTTTTGCCAATAAAGCTTGGTCAGCGGCAACTGCCCAATTGCTCCACCGAGGGATTGGTGGCGCGGTCCTTGTTCGCCATGGGGTGGAGTCTGGCGAGCGGGGAAAACCCAAGGCGTAAGCAAGTTGGCTTGGCGATCAAAAACCGCGGCCGTCACGCTCCCGCATTTCCAGGCGGAGTTGCTGGTAGCGAACTAAAGCCCGATCCTCATCCAATTGAGGAAATAACAAACGGGCCTCTTCCAGGCTTGCGGGCTCAAGAAGCCAATCATTAGAGCGATCCGGGGCCACTTGCTCAGGATTGCGATCCCAGGGCTGGCGACATGGCAGCACCCAGCTGAACCAGCGACGAAAGCGGTCGAATAGGTCGAGTGGATGCATGTATAGCGCGGTCCTTATTCGGCATGAGGTGGAGTCTGGCTGAGTCAACTAGGCGTTGACAGCGGCTACGAGGTCAGCCGTCGCGTTGGGTTTGAAGCGGGCATAGCTCTTGAGATGCACCTCGATGGTGTGACCCATGGCCTCAATGATGTTGGCGATTGGGAGGTTGTTGGCGTGCATCCCTTTGGCGAAGCGATGACGGAATGAATACGGCGTTAGCTGCTCACCCTGTTTCTTGGCGTCATCCCGTAATGCCATCCACACGGCACGACGGCGCAGGTATTGGTTCAACGCCTGCCCACCATCACCATCACGGTTCAACGGCGGCAGTTGTTCGCCTACCTGGAGGCGTGCCTGCAATTTCCAGTCGATAGCGGTGCCGTCACCATCACGCAGGAAGAGGGGGTGGAGCCTGCGGGGTTCTGTTTTGGCCCCTTTGGTGCCGCCCATCGACTTCTGATAGATGGACCAGAGTTCTGCCCCTCTTGCCCCGTCTTTGATTCTGAGGTGCCGTAATTCCTCAGGACGTAACCCGTAGACGGCACAGAACTGAATGGCAAACCGCCAGCGGTCATGAATTTCACCATCGGGGAGGTTGTCCAGCAGCTGAAGGATCTGTGCATCGCTGAAGGGGTATCCGATGCGCTTTGGCTAAGGGTCTCTGGAAGCGCCGCAGGGGGGCTGTAGATGGGCTTGAGGTGCCCACGTTGCACCGCCTGAAGATCTGTTGGATGCGAGGCAGGGCTGCACTAGCCCCCTCTTGGGACTAGGGGTAGATCAACATCACCGAACAATGGTCTTGAACCTCAAGCCGTATCCGCCCATGTGCATTGCGCACCTTCCATCCCGGGCCACAGGAGGAGCGAACCAAGTCTCGAAATGGCTTAATCCAAGGGGCTGCATCGACGACGCGCGGCAAAACTACAGAGGCATCTCGCCATGACAGGTGTGCGCAAAACGTGCGCAAAACGCAAAATACCTGCCAACACCTGCTGACAGCTCGCCACTTAGAAGCATTGCTAAAACTGAGTCAGAGACTGGGAAAACCCAGAAAACGACTCAAGGAATCTCTCGCTTTGGGAGCAAGATGCCGCAGGTTCGAATCCTGTCTCCCCGATGCCCATCAAAGTCAGTCCCCAGCAAACATCTCCGCCGCTCCGCAAGGGGCGGTTTTTTATTGCTTACGCAGACGTGTGGAGGCAGATCACAGGGCCACGCAGCTCTCACCACACGACTTTTCTGGACACCACCTGAGATGTGGTTAATGAAGGGATGACCCCAAATCACAACCTCTCATTAGGTCTTGCTTTCCCAGACCTTTTACGAGAAATCAATATCGATGTCTAAGTAGTTCATTGCTTCACTCTCGACCGCAACGACACTTACCGCCTCACCACTTGGAACACTTCGACTTTTTTCATCCCTTCTTTTTCTTCTTCTTCTGTTCTGAAGGGACTTGTTTCTGAGCCATCTCGCCCGTTGAAGGCCGTGTGCCGTAATAGAAGGCAACCCCTCCACCCCTCCGATGAGACCCCCTAGGGTCCATCGAGAAGTTGTTGGATTGCCAAAAAGTACAGCTCCCGCAACAACAGCGGCCACCAAGGCCATCCAATATTTCCATATTGAGGATATCGGTCGTCTCGGTGAATGCGTCGCTGAAGCACATGGGATGTCTCATCTTTCCAGACTTGAAGCCTCACATCTGGCCCATGTATGCGCGTGCGATCACCAGGACTGCTTTTAATCGCAGCCTTGGTCGTCGTGATAGCTACGGGAGTGAGGAGATCCGAGAGCTACACGACCCACATCGGCTCCAGGGTTACCCCAGCAGAGGCTGGTTGCTTAAGGCAGGGGAGGTCCGAAGAGAAGAGGGCAAGCCGCTGAAGGTCTTGCAGTGTCCTGTGTGGGTGGCTTTCACCTTTGTGTCTTCTCATTGGTTTGTAAGTCGATACTCGCGGTGGCCAGTGTTGAAAGGGCCTCTAAATAAACAAGAAATTCAATGGGGTAGTGGAGGTGCCTCCACGGTTCGCTTTGTGATCTTGGGGCACACCACATCTCAAAGGAACCCACGTAGGCAGCTACTGGCGATCCGACCAGGAGCAGCACAGTGAGCAGCCTGAATGGAACACCACAGTTGTACGACTTTGATTTGGTACGAGAGCTGTTGATTCAATGTGCTGAAGAGTCTCAGAAGCTGTTCTGCCGTCTCGGCCCATGCTGAAGTAGAGGAATGCTCGAATCGCGATCAGTCAACGAATGGGAATCATGGCTGCAACGCCGTGATTCAAATTATGTGCACTGGGATGACGCAGAAGAGCTGAGGTTCTTATCAAGTGTTCTGTTGATCTGCTTGCCGAAACGCTGGATGCACGAAATGCAAGTAGCAGGCAGTAGCGACGTGAGTCGCTAACCAGGCTCTGGAATCTTGTTCATATGCGTCTTCCAAACAGGAGGCCAGATTTTTGATTGATATTTAAAAGAGTTATGTATTGAGTCAATGCTCCTTCGTTGCCTCTGCGGTCGCCCGACGTCAAGCAAGGAATAACATTACCGGGAACTTCTATCAAATATAGACAAAACCAGCCTGCACGATTATTGACTTATCATCCCAAATGAGTAGCAGAATAATGTCCTGCTCTGCTGAGCAAAGCCAATGAATCCGTCAACCCGTCTATTAGGAGGCCATTTTCAAGCCCATCGGACAGGTGGTAGCCAATCCTTAACCCGCGTCGAGATCTTTTGAGCGGCGCAACCTGCTCATAAGTCAGACATGAGAAGTCTTGCAAGCGCCAAGCTAACCAAAGAAGGCGCATACGAAGGCACCTTCTTTCCAATGGTTTTTCCGTTAACCGTTGGGCGCTGGTCACTGCACTGACTCTCTTCTGGCGATGCAGAGAGTCAGACCAGCGTGTCTTCTTTTGGAGGGTTGCAACGCAGACGGCCTAACTGCTGCATCGTCGCTCCGCCTTCGATGATGGTCTCACTGTGAATCACCGTCACACAGCCATAATCTCTATGCAGACCTGACGCCTAGATGCGAGAGGGAAACCACTTGGGCATCGTTGTTCGATAGATGGGTGGTTAACGAGCTTTCGGCTATGTCACTCCTTTTCTGGTACCTCATCAACTGCAGCGACGTTGAATAGCAGCATTTAAGCGGAACACAGCGATACCTACTCAGCACCGACACCCTGGAAAGCATCAGCAGCAATCCAGAGAAGCAATAAAAAACCCTTGGAGCGAAAACACACCAAAGGCGCTTTTTCCTCTTGCGATGACGCCCATCACCCTTGGCCCCATTCATCAATGACCCAAAAGGATCAACAGAGCAGAAACATTGTAATTATGCAGCCAAAGACTGTTGTTTAAGTGACAAGCGACCTCCAGCCATCGAGTTATGAACTAAATCTTGAGCATATTGGCGGCCTGCTTTTTGTGCTTCACGCACACTTTTAAAATTACCGACAAAATCGTACTCTTTTCCATCAACCGTTGCTGCTACGGCATAGAGCTTGTCAGCGACCTTACTGACAGACCAGCGCAAGAAACACGCAGGGGAGTTCTTCTGGCTGTGCATACTGTCCTCCATAAAATACAAGTGGACTTAAGCACTTACCCGCTTAACCAAGCCAAAGGCTTTATATTACGCAAATAGGTAATTATTTTCTTTTCATTATTTGACCGTCAAAGGCTCATTCACTCAAGTGCATACGTTGGGAACAATTGCCTATTTTTTTGTACAGGTCCGTCAGGCATGGCATCACCCACACCAAGATCTGATGATCGGGATGGAGCAGCCAGCATTGACATCCTGAGCTGAGGAATGGAAGGGGGGGGGATCCCTCCAGACTGAGCCCCGCATGAGAGCTCAGAGGATGCCGAGAGGTCCCTTTTTCTTCTTGCAGTAGCCAGCGCCAATATTCATCCATCCTGACGGGCAAGCTTCGCCGGCAGTAGGGGCCACCTCGTAATAGATGGGCGACACACATGTCGTGCCCAGGGTATTGACGTAACCAAGCGGGCACTGGTCATGCCCCGGAGCTTTGGGGATCTCCTTTTGAGCCATTGCAGCAGGCATTACTGAAGCAAGTGCCAAAGGCAGCAGCGCGAAGAGTGCTCTATTCATGGACGGATGGTTGCTTGGTTGCGCTCTAGCAACTCCAGTCGTCCAAGACAAGGTGCTTCGGCCTTGGGTGAGGCCATCAAATCAGTTATGGCTTCAGCTTGAGCCGCGCATGAGTTGAGATATTCAGGTGCACCTCAATGGAGCACTCGATGGCCTCGCGGGTGTAAGCGATAAGGATCAACGAAAATGGAGTCAGTGGGTCGATCTAGAGCTCAAAGCGAGATCATCGGTTGCAAGGTCTAGACCAGCAAAGAATTGGCACAATTTAAATGAATTGCCAACAATAAAGATGCCTTGCTCTTCTTAGCTTGAGAAAAACCACTTCGGATGCTCTTCATTCGGATTAGTTGTCGTTTCTATATTTTTATCGATGATTCCCACAAGCATGCTCGCGCAGGAAAGCGTGATGGGGGCCTGCACCTGGACAAAAGAAAACTCAACGCCACGCAAGCAATCATGCACGATACAGCACTTCAACTCTGGAAGCCTGACAATAACTACATACAAAAATAATTATATTTTTTAGCCTTAAAGCTCCAGAGGTGGATACAAGCATTTTACTCGAATTTTTCAATTACATGGCGATTTAAACCCGAAGGTTAGTAGACAAACTACATTAAGCCTGATTAGCGTCGAAGCAAGCAAAACGTTTAAGAAGCTTGAGTTCAACTCTGAGAATCCATAAAAGAGAATTTTCATCCATATCAATCAAGAGGCTAGTATTCAAAGAAAGTGCTATGGGTTCTGCGAAACCGACAGGCGAACCTCGGCATCTGCAAACAGATGATCAGGAAAGAATTCATCATGGTTGATCAAGGCCTCTCTCCTTCGCATAACTCTTGAAATGATTCGGGAATTCATCTGCAAGAAGAACAAGCGCATGGCTTGCGGAACCCATTTGTTCGGAGACTTCATCAAAAACCGAAGCGAAGCAGCTTTCGCACCTGATTTCCAGGCAGAGCTCTTCCCATGTTGTGTGTTGTTGATTAAAACTGGCAACAAGCTCCTGGAACGTCATTGGAATCAGCTACATCTAAACCTGCTTATCATAAGGAAGGCTCAGAAAGCATTTGATGTCTCTCAGCCTGCATGATTTCATCATCCTTCATCGATGGCGTTAAAATATCGGAGCGGAGATCGATAGGCTCAACCTTCACCGTTATGGCCTGAGCAGAACTGAGTGTGATTGATCAAGAAAGGAAAATGAAACGACTGCAGCGACTGCTTCAGCGATTGGTAGGCAAACGGGAAAAGCCTCCATTGCACACACCTGAAGAGCTGGAATGCTTTAAAGCAGATGCTATTGAAAACCGCAGCAAGCACTACTGATGCAGGGAGTAACAGAACTGGCACTGCTCACTCTTGCTTTTGTGGGTCTCCAGCTTTGGTGGCTCAGCAAGGTCTTTTTGAATCGCCCTCGACAGCCAAGACCCCTGGGCAAACCGATGCGAGCAAATTCACTCCAGAATGAAAAAACCATCCTGCAAAAGATCTTTGATCAATCCTGATCACTCACATCTGATGCTCTTACCTCGATGGCCATGGAGCTAGAGAACAGGGCTATCGGTGTGACTAGGGACAAACACCGATGCATTCCATGATCTGAACGATCAGCGTGGATCATCAGCAAAGACAAGAATGTCACTCATTTGTTGTGCTCACTGTGGCCACATGCACTCGAGCTTGAGAGTCGACTGCCCTCAGTGCAACGTAAAAGCGGACGATCTGAGCACCCTTAGGGCAACTGCGCAGAGAAAAACATGGAGACCCAATCCATATGCTGATCGTTTGCAAGCAAGGAAGAGCCAGCCAAAAGCACTCTGAAGACAGCACGGACGATGACTGGCATTTTGGTGCTTTGGAAAGGCATCCCGCTCCTCGGATGAGATGACCGCTCAGTGCAGTGCTTCAAAAGAGGCCGTTACCAACCCATGGGTGCTGCAGCTGGGGTTAAAACTCTGGTGACAAACCAGTCGATTATTTTTATTTCGGTCGATACCGACAGTGACAGCAATGGGACGACGACTGTGCGTGTCGGACTTTTCGTTGATGGAAGAAGGATCTCCAATCTTGTCTCACCTCAGGCCAACGGAGGCTGGCTGCAAAACTCCTCGAACTGGTTCTCTGCAACTGAGCTCAGACACTGCCGGCTGCTAGAGCTGCGTTTCAGTTGCTAAATGTTGGGTGCGTGATGCAACAACCATGACCTTTGAAGCTCCCCCTGCAGAGGGTCGTCAGTGCACAAGCTGCGGTGACATCAAAATCCTGAATTTCTTTGGCTTGGACAGCAAAGAGTGCCGAAACTGTGAAGCGATACGTCGCCGACAGGCCTTGAAACAAGAGGCCGATGGTGCAACCGAGGATTGAAGTGCCAAAAACGATCAGTTGACTCAACCAAAATCATGCAATTGGCCCAGCCTTCAATAAGTATATGCACCAATGTTCAAGCGGTAGCAATGCGCTATTACCGGAGAACAGTTGAAAAGAGTTGTCATGGGCAAGGTTCTTTCCGCAGCCAAATGGTCATTTGATCTTCTTGGTCAACGCATCGCCGCTCTACGTTTGAAAAAAAGCTTTTCAGAGTCAACAATTTACAGCAAATTTGCATACGACGAATCGCAGATGAGGGAAACAAATGCAATTAAGAGACAACAGAAATCAACTCTCGAATACGACTGCTGAACCTGCCAAAACCATGGATGCGAAGTGGATGAAGAGGCCACTTCGCATCTTCAAGTGATCCCACTGGAAGAACGCAGAGTCCCCCCCGCGCCAAGAGCTTTCGATTCAGGAGCAGGATCTCGGCCGAAATGCCATGGAGTGCTGAACAGCTCTAGGGGGGTTGGCGCTTTCAGCCCAAGTCCCCTAGAACGCAAGTCAACACGCTTGTCGTTATGGCCTTGATTCCCCGCTGGCAGTACATGACTGACAGCAGCAAAGCAATGGTCAAACGATCCGCGATCACGCTTGTGGTCGTCTTGATCGGTTTAACGCTTTTGCGTGCCATTTTCCCGTGGATTCTGCTTGGACTGACCATCTACGGAGCTTGGTGTCTGCTGAACCGGCAATAATCCATGAAAGAAGAGACAACGCAAGCCAGACGAACGCTATTCATCTGGGCCCTTGCTCTCAACATCGTCGCTTGGGGCGCCTATTTTTATTTAACCAAGGTGATGGGGTTCGACTTTGAATCGATTCGTCAAGCCAGGATTGCTGGTTGAGTCTTGACGCACCATGTGAGGGCTTTCCTCAGAACAAACCACCGCACAGGTCGGATGAAATTCAGCGATCTACAGGCTCGATCGACTTCAAATCACAGTGCGGCGTTACATCGGGACAACCGCTCCACGATGAACGAGATGCTCAGCCCAGGCTGAGCAATGGCGGGTCTTCAGCATGGGTTGCACCATGCAAGCAGCAGCTGCATGATCACCCACTCTTCATTTGCCTGCACCAATGAAAGGCGTCGCGTCATAACCTCCTGTTAAACAGCAGAGCACTGCCGCATGAATCGCTCCCTGAAGCCGAGTCCTGAGGCTCAGCAATCCTCTGGAGATGGTCAACCGGAGAGCTTGATCAGGCAAAAGACTGTGCAGAAGATATGTGGCCAAGCCTTTGTGTTTTTTGGAGTGGTTGTTCTGGGGGTTTCACTTTATAAATTTTTTAGTGCTTTTTGGTTCAATGTTTCTCCCTGGCCCGAGCTGCTGCTTGGTGCCGTTGGGTTGGTGTTGGTTATCTCAGGAAGCATTGTCCGAAACTCAGCTTTTTCAAGGTCCTTGCTTTCGGAATTCAGCCCTTCGGGTCGAGCTCGACGTTCACTGCTCATGCTTGCCCTTGCCTCCTTGTTGATGGGCTGCGTGGTTCTGCTCAAGTTTTCCGTTCAGGATGTCTTGCGTTACAAGCGCCTGCTTGGTGAGGGTGGAATTCTTGAGTATTTGCAAGCCCTGATCTTGTTTACTTCGGCGTGGGTTTCTTGGCTGATTTCAAGGGATCTATGGAGACGTCTATTCATGCGCTTGCACGCAATAATTTACGCCATCATTTCTTTTGGGATGTTGTTCGTTGGCCTAGAGGAGATTGCGTGGGGTCAAGTATTATTTGGATGGAAAACACCAGAGAACATTGCAGCTGTTAACGCTCAGAATCAAACCACATTTCATAACCTAAAGTTCTTCCAAAATCATCTTGATCTCAACCTTTTCTTGTTTTCAGCCTTGATCCTGATCTTGGTGCTATGGCGACCCTCTGTTGGCTTTATCCGATCAAGACGTCTTAGCAGAGGGGCAACTTTACCCACAGTATTCTTTATGCCCAGATATTTTTGGCCACTATTCTTCTGTGCCGCATTTTTATCTTATTTCGTAGCCACGGAATCGGGGGCTGAATTTGTAATTAATATCGATCAGGAGTGGGCAGAATTTTGCCTATACCTCGCTTTTGGATTGGGCCTATTAAGAACATATATTCTACTTGGTGATGCTCCACGCCTTCAGCGTGACTGATTAATCCATATCCACACTTCACCCGATACATCCGTGTTACTAACGATCACTATTAAGCTGTAAAAATAAAGATGCAATACCAATCAATGTCGGCACTGAGAGATCGATCTTGATTTCGAGATGCGCTTAGTTCTTTGACGCTTCTCAGGAAGTCGCTCATCTTTCATAGTCTATGTCGTCATCCAGTCTCCGGATGAATTCATCAACACTGTGGCAATGGGAGTACCTCACTCCAATGGCGCCACCCGATCGGCCCTTTGCTCCGCAGCGTTGTTGCATCCAATCCGGCTCGCCGGCTGTTGGATGGTCCTGACAAGCCTGGTACGCAAGAGAAAGATCGTCACCACTGCAACCGGCCTTCAGCGGAGCGAACAAACAACCCAAGCCAGATCAGGCTCCACAAGCTCCTTGAGTGCGAACCATGGCTTGCCAAAGCAAGGGTTGCAGGTGCAGATCAACAGCTGACCGCATCCAGCTGCAACAGGCTTGCTCGAAGGGAGACCGAGGTTATAAATCGTTCGGTGCAGACAAAAAACCGCCCCATCGCAGGAGCGGTTTCAAGAGCCGTAGCAATCCCCATCACCCGGCAATCTGCACCAGATTTTGATGCAATAAAAAAATAATACCGTTTAGCCCCCAGATGTAGTGGAGGACAATAGTCACTTAAGACTCAGATGAATATGCGTAACGAAGCTGCATCAGGCAAGGGCGGCACTGCATCTAGTGCTGGCGGGATTGAAGCATGCTCACCCAGATCAACCAAGCTTGTCGCCACAACAAGCTAGTGATTGGCGAGACACTAGATCTGGTGGAGAGCGTCAACCCAGCGACGGAACCATGCTGCGCCATGATGAAGACATTCTTAAGGGAGCAGCCATGATTGCTGGCCCGTCCTGCCCATTGCACTTAGGACTTCTCGACAGTCCTGACTACTGGACTGATGACGCACTCATCTCTGCATTGCGTCCCTTGAATGCAGAGGAACTTCACCACTTAGCCATCGGATCACAACAACAGAAGAAGCGAGAAGAAAGTCACAGACGCTTCGCTTAAGCGCGAATGATCTGGCCTCAGGCCAATGCACAGAGCAAGGAATGAACAACAGCATGCTTGTTGGCGGGCCATCCAGACCTCAAGCCACAGCAAGCCTGCTTGCGAGCATCACAGCGTTGTCGTTACATCCCCTCAACATGCTTCCTGAGGTTCCAGGTTCCGACAAAATCCATCATTTCGCTGCCTAGGCAGGGCTGGCCTTTCCATCCGCACTGCGCAAGCCCAGACGAGGCCCATCATCATCCTCGGCTTTGCGCTGTACACCGGCTTCATCGAACTGATCCAGCCCCGCGTGAATCGCTAAGTAGTGTGCATGGATTTTCTAGCCAATACCTGCAGACTTTTAATTGGCGCTGTGTTGTCTTTTAACCAACAAGCTTAAAAAGCATTAACCAGGCAAGAATTAATTTGCACCAGCCCGTAAAAGTATCTCTCTCTATGGACTAGAAATACTGTCATCTAACGAGAGCTCCTTGGAGAGATTAAACAAATGTCATCGCAACTTGATATTGACAAACTTTCAACCTTGTTGTGAAAAATGCAGTCTGCAAGCCCTCGTTGTCTCGGCCTCAACAATTACCCTGGCTTGTCATTTTAAATCGATAAACTTCAACGAAGGATCCATGGCTGATGTTCGTGGATTGGGCCTCTCACGAAGATTTCTTCCTCATGAAATTAGATCGTGTCGTTTTCTACGGGAGACTTGGGGAGCAGGCCATGCAGATGTTCGGTCTCGCGGCTGAACTCGACCGCTGGCGGGGCTCCACAGTTCTCGACTGCCCTGGAGGTCCGGGGACCCTGGCGGCCCACCTGCGCGCCGAAGGCTGCGACGTCACGGCCATCGATCCTGTCTATGCGCTCCCCCGGGCGGACCTGGAGCGCCGCGCCCTGGCGGATCTGGAGCAGACCATGGCCATACAGGCCACCAGCCCCACACTGCGCAGCGACTTTGATCTTGAGGCCTGTCGACAGGAGCACCTAGTCGCCCTAAAAGCATTTCTCGACGACCACCGGGCCCATCCAGATCGCTATCTGAGTGCGGCCTTACCCGATCTGCCCTTCAAGGATCAGAGCTTTGATCTGGTGCTCTGCGGTCACCTGCTGTTCTCCTATGCGCCCCTGGCCGATGGGGGACTGATGGCTGGTCAGGGGCTGGATCTGACCTGGCATCGTCGTGCTCTGTCGGAACTGTGCCGTGTCAGTCGCCAACAGGTTCGGCTTTATCCGGCCCACACCATCGCCCTCAACGCCCGCCGACATCCCTATGCAGAGGCTCTGCTGGCCGAGCTGCCGGCCGGCTGGCGAGGCTGTTTCGTCCCAAGCATCTATGACCAGGGGCATCGAGGCTGCACAGATGCCCTGCAGTTGGTGCGCCTTGAGCCATGACCGGCTCCGCTGTCGCGACCTAGCTCAGCGCAAAGCATGCTCAGATCCACCCCAGTTTTGGCGTAGAGCTTCAAGTCGGCAGGGTTGCCCCCAGGTGCTTCCAGCACGATGGAGGCTCGAGCAGGGCGCGCCTCTGCCTGAGGACAAAGCATGGGAACCAAGGTTGCCAGGGACTCCGGGCTGAACTCGTCAAGCAACAGGGCATCCGCGCCGGTCACCACCGCAATTCCGGATCGATCCGGAGGAACGAAAATCGTGTCTGGACTCGGTTTCTCGAGGCAGACATGGCTGTGGGAGATGACATGGCTTTGGTCTGCATCCAAACCAATCCCTTTGCCAGCAGTCGGTGACGCTCCTTAGCGAGAGAACTCTTCGACCCATCCTTTACAAAGCGTTACGCAGGGCTTAACATTTCGAAATCTTCTCAATAGATATGGCATCTTCCACTCCCAATGACGACTGGTTCCAAAACGCTGCCGCCGCACAAATCCGCAACGAGCGCTTTGAGCGAGCCGAGCTACTGAATGGCCGCACAGCAATGATCGGCTTTGTTGTGGGCGTCCTGACGGAGGCCCTGACGGGACACGGGATCGTCAGTCAAATCACCTTTGGGGTTTTCGGCTGCAACTGATTGCTTCGGGGGCTTCCTGAACACCTCACCCGTGGCTCCCAAGCTCCCACTCCATCGACATCTGCAGGCAATCCCCAAAGCCTTCGATGGGGACTGCAACTCATCGCATCGCCCCTACAAGAGAAGACAAGCAAAAACTGCGCTTAAACCCGCTTGTTGCAATGACTCTTGAAGTTATGGACGTTTTGCGATAGAAGGTTATGAATTGGTTATGAAGCAATGAAGACAAGCACAGCTCACTTACGTCTCGAGTCTCTCCAGCTCGCTGCAGAAGAGTGCAAGACCCGCGACGAAGCCCAGAAGATTCTGAAGAAAGCTGACAAGGCTCACGCCAAGCTCGAGTCATCGGCAGCTCCGTTTCATCGCCCCAGCTCTTAAACGCTCCAATCAGATGTCAAGGTCATACAGGGGCATGTTCGATAAATGACAGCTCCTTCATGATGAATCGGAAAAGCTGAGCACAACCCACTGTGGATCTTCGTTCTTCAGGTGCATTGCTTCGGATCTTGGTGCTGATGGCAATTGCCGATGGTGTCCTTGCACCAGAAGAGCTTGTGATGTTGGAGAGATTGAGTAAGCAATACTTCAAGAAGTCAAAATTCGATAGCTGGGATCAGGCTTTTCAAAACCCGATGGATCTGAAGCAACTCGCCCAGGAGATTGCGATTGCCGATCGCCCTCTGGCCGCGAAGCTCGCCTATATGGTGATTGGCTGCAGCCGAGAGGACTACGGGTTTGCTGTTAACTCGGCAGAACGCAAAGCATTCGATCAATTAACTCAGAGTCTTGATCTTACGGAGCTTCAAAAAGACTTAGCCATCCAGGAGGCGAGCCATGAACTCGCTCGCCGACCTGGTTTTTGGGAGATTCTGATGAACACCTTTAGCAACCAATTCATGTTGGATACAGATCCCAATCCCATGGCTCCATCGAACTGAACACGTCCTGTTCAAATCAATTCCGGATGGTTGGGATCCCCCTTAAACGGACCACGCGTCCAAGGAGTGATCCAGCCTCCGTAGAACAAACCTGGCTGAGCCAAAACCGTTTCCCCTTCCAACCTGCAACCATCAACGCTTCTTGGATAAATGCTGATCCATCCGGCTAAGAGAGCAAACGATTGGGTTGGATCGGGATAGCTCCACCCCGCACGAACGCGACGACTGGTTCCATCATCAGCGCTTACATCCCAGTAGGAAGCCACTCCTTTCCATTCGCAAAACGACGGCCGCCCCGTTGAAGGGTGGAGCGTGCCAGGTTTAAAAGCCGAAGGATGGAGATAAATCGTAGGGGGATGGAATGTCTCACAGACACGCACATAGTGCTGATCTTGTGCAATCAACTCTCCCAAAATCCAAATTTCGACAGAACCCGACACCATCTCAACCAAGGGGGGACGGGGATATTCAGAAACATTTTCAACGGGTCGCATGTGATCTATCCCTGTCTCATTCAGAAGCAATCTTAACGGCAATGATTGGCACAAGAACGCGACACTGTTCGATCACAGTTCCTGCATTGATGGCCAAATCAAACCTATCCGCTGTAGAGGTCAGCCCATGTCGAGCAGATAGTGCATCACCGCAACTCGATGGGCGACCCCAACTCCATCGGAGGAATCGGGACCGATCAAAGCATCCGGAACGCGATGAATACGACTGATCGGCCTAATTTCATAGGCCGTTCCTTCGGGAGCACCGCCGCCTCGACTGCGGTCCCAGATCCCATTGGGGTCCCCTTTGTAATGCCCCACCACCTGCGAAAGGTGTGCGTAGAAATTCAGCCCTACACGACATAAGACGATCGCCAAACAGGCATCAAAATCTTCGGAAGACAAAACATTGACGCCATCGCGAACAGCACGTTCGTCGACACCGAGAACCATATCTTCAAGGGCTGTTTCACCCGTCAATTGCCAGCAACGGATGGTGACGGCTTCGTGTTGGCTCACTTTCTACGCGTGAGGTCTCCAAAATCATCGTCGTTTGGCTGAAGAAATTGCCAAACGACAGGAACTGTGATGATGACTGTTAAGCCGATGGTGACCCAGATCGCTGTTGCGTAGTCACCCATGCCCATGCATCAAACCCATCCGACCATACCCACTTCGATCTACGAGCTGATCGGAGAGTCAGGCCTGTCGTTGACGGCGGAGACGACGCTTCTTAGCTTTGCTGCACCCACTTCAGCCGAATGCGCG
Organism: Synechococcus sp. UW106; assembly: GCF_900474015.1. Lineage (NCBI taxonomy): Bacteria > Bacillati > Cyanobacteriota > Cyanophyceae > Synechococcales > Synechococcaceae > Synechococcus > Synechococcus sp. UW106. The sequence goes on along the minus strand of NZ_UCNV01000006.1, from coordinate 77,964 downwards.
GATTTCTGACGGCTGGATTTCTGCTTTGCACGCTGCTCCCTGCAGGGCAAGCAGCTGTTTTCACCGTCAAACCAGGCACATCGTTTTATTCCAAACCTCAAGCCAAGCAAGAGCTTCTGCTGCAGCTACCGGAAGTACGTGTTCATGTTCCACCGAAGAAAGACGCCGCTGGCTTCTGCCAGTTCAAGCTGATCTACAAAATTGCTGACCGTGACAACCCCGAGCTGCCATCAACCGGCTGGGCACGGTGTGTCTCGACCGACAAGCTTGTCCCGAACTGACCGCAAGTGGATTCAGCTTCAGCGATCGATCCCAATGCTGTTCGCAGCGCTTATCGCCGCATGTGTCATCGCACCAGAGGCAGCCAAGGCCACTGAGCTTGAACAGACGGTTTGCAGGAATGGCACCAGAGAAGCGATCTGTAGCGTCAAGCTCGACGACAACAGCCTTGAACTGAAGCTTCAACCCGATCTCATGCTGCAAGCAAGGCGCCTGGGGCGCTGGCGGATGAGCCACCAAGACGGGATCACAACCCGCAGCTGCAATGCACGCATCGATCTCGGAAGCGAAGTTGTCTATGGGGTTTTACGGATCAGCTCCAGCACAGGGACCAGCCTGATCTGGCCCCAGCAGAAACTTGAAATCCCGGATTTGCACTTCAGCTCAACCCACTCCATGCCGAGGGAGTCACACTTGGACACTCCCTCGGCACAGCCTGGTCATCCTTAATCCGCTCGCTGAGACCACACTCAGCTCGGGGGCGAGACACCCCTCACACGCGGACCAAAGGCTTCCGTTCAATCCGGGGGCCTTTTTATTGAGCCCATGAAAGAGACCTGCGAGTCTCATCATGAAATAATTAAGCGATCCTTAAGGGGCGCTGCATGGGTTATTTCGCAAAGCAGCTGAGCGCGCAAGAGGTCAAGCAGGGATACGCACTGCTCAACCTGATGGAGCATCTGGATCGCGAAATGGACCTCCTCAACCAACAGCGAATCCGTGTCGGAGCATCATCCGAGGAGGGCCAACGGCTCACCCAGATCAAGCAGAGTCATCTGCGCAAAATTCAAAGCTGCATCAGCGAACTCAACACCAGTGGCTTCAACGACTGGTTGCTGCACCAGCAGCCGGCATAAGCGGGCAAACACCGGGTTTTCCTAGTCCAGCACCCAGTTCTCGCAGTGTTTCTGCGTCATCAGCTGTCAGCAGGTGGCAGCAGATACTTGACGCGGTTGGCACGCCTTTGGCACACTTCGGTAGCAACCGGCCTCTTTCACTTGCCACGCCTCAGCGAAACCGATGGCTGGATCAAGCCCTTTCGCCGTCAGGTGGCAATTACCTGCGGAGATGGCTGGTACGTCCGCAATAACCGTGGACGGATGCGCCTCAACGTCCCCGGTCACGGCTCCCTCTCTCTCAACTACGACTGGTCAGAGCGGGGCGCAACGCAAGCCCTCCCCTTCATCCAGCAGCTGTTCAAGCGATGGGATGGTGGGCGCATCACCCTCGCTGCTGCAGCCACCTCCACCAACACCAGCAGCAGCCAGAAAAAGCTGGATTTCAGCCAGTTAATTGAGACATATCGGGAGTTCGTCCCCAACGCTGGCGAGAAGACCTGGGAAGGCTTCTACCTGCCGGTGCTGCGCAACTGCGCCAAGCAATTCAAGGACCGCCCCCCAGTGGACGGTGAAGCACTTTGCATGGCAGCCCTCGCGCAATGGGAACAAGGCACAAGGATGCGTCAGACCGCACGTCAGAAGCTTTATGGCTTTCTGAACTGGACGGTGCAGCGTGGGCACCTCAAGCCCATCTACAGCCCGCCTGCGACCCTCCCAGAGGTGCTCAAGCCAAAGCGCATTGGCTATCCCCTCAGCGATGCGCAGATCCTCCAGATCCTCGACAACCTGCCGCAGGGTGAAAAGCACAACCGCTGGCGGTTCGCCATTCAGCTTTGTGCCGTCTACGGGCTGCGTCCTGAGGAATTGCGGTACCTGCGTATTAAGGACGGGGCAAACGGGGCAGAACTCTGGACGATTTATCAGAAGTCGATGGGCGGCACCAAAGGCGCAAAGACGGAACCCCGCAGGCTGCACCCCCTGCTGGTGCGCGATGCCGATGGATCTGCCATCAACTGGAACCTGCAAAGCCGATTGCAGGTGGGCGAGAAATTGCCGCCATTGAACAGCGAAGGCAACGGCAGCGAGGCATTGAGTCGTTATCTCAGGCGCCGTGCGGTTTGGCTGTCGATGCGTGAAGACGCCAAACAACAGGGCGAACAGCTCACCCCCTATTCATTCCGCCATCGCTACGCCAAGGGGATGCACGCCAACAACATCCCCATCGCCAACATCAGCGAGGCAATGGGGCACACCATCGAGGTGCACCTGAAGAGCTACGCGCGGTTCAAGCCCAATGCGACGGCAGACCTCGTGGCAGCGGTCAACGTCTGACCGATCTAGCCAGACTCCACCCCATGCCAAGCAAAGACCGCGCCACCAATCCACCCCCAGAAAAACCGGGTGGTGAAGGTTGGCTGGTGAGTCTTGAGCAGCAACTGCTTTGTCAGTTCAAACCTGACTCAGCGACGGTCCACGCCCAATGGGTCGCAGTGCGCACCTACAGCTGGGTTCCGCCTCGCCCACCAGTGCCGCATACCCGTAGGCGGATGCTTCGCCATAACGCCATCGAGGCGTGGGACAAGATGCTCAAAACTGGCTGGCGGCGGTGCTCACCACCAGTCCGGTGATTCAGAACTTTCTTGGGTAAGGGGGGGTGCCTGCCATTTCCACGTTGATCTCCCTGCAGATGTTCATCCATGCCCCCAATCCGAAGTTCACGCCATTAGGGCCATCGATGAATTCCTGAAACTCTTCCGCTGTTATTCCTTCGCGGACTTCCCAGATGCAGAAGGCAGGACCTTCAGGTCCAACGGGGCAGAACGAATGGTTGTAGAACCCCGCTTCTAGATTTTTGGCTACGGCCTCATCCCAGCCACCACCTGGAGCCATGGCTGCTTGGGCCGTCTCCCACCACTGCTGCGCTTTGCCTGCGCGGAATTCGTGATGAACGTGGAAGAACTTGGATGCCATGGAGAGGTTGCCTTTCGCCACATCCTGGGTTGAGTACTCAGCCTTCGTTGTCGCTTGCAGCACTCATCAGGAACCGACTACTGCTTGGGTTATGTGCAAACCACCAGTTCGCTGTCCCCGAAGGTTCAGTTCGTCATAACTGTGGTTGTGTCACCGCTTGGGATTCAGCCTCTAACCAGATAGGGGAGAAGGTTGCCTGAATAAATCCCCCAGGTGGGGGAGGTGATTCCCAGCTGGAACGGCGATGGTGTGTTTACGGGGCGAGAGCCTCACAACACACACAGGAATCAAATGAAACCAGTTATTCAATTTTTAGCCTTAGCAGTTAGCGGGCTAGCTTTAACGGGTCCTGCTATGTCACAAGTGAGGCACGGTCACGGTCATAGCCATAGGCAAGCTTGGTCTGCAAGTTCACAAGGAATCTCTTTCAATCCATCATCTGAGCGCCTAAAGCAATTTGCAAAACTCATTGAAAGTCAAGGAAATACAACTGTTGTCGGATCAAGCCATTGCGAGCCAGGCTTGGGAGGTTTCTATGCTCCTAGTCAAAACAAAATCACAATCTGCCTTAACAACCAATCAAGTACTGGAGATGTTTTGCAGACACTCCTCCATGAAGGAGTTCATAGAGCACAACACTGCAGAGGTTGGGGCTCAGCTTTCTCCAGCAAGACTGAAGTACTGGAGGCGTTTAGAAAGCTCCCTAAATACCATCAAGAAGTTGTTGCAACCCAGTACGACGATGCTTATGCACAAGTAGAAGAAGTTGAAGCGAGACTGTTGTCAATTGACGGCGGAAAGATTAGTCATGTCGAGCAGGAATATTACTTTTTCAATTTGGCAAAAGCTTGCGGAGGTAACTGGGCTAGAGGCTTGAGTGATTTTGGAGAATTTCAAGAATGCATGGGCAATCGTACTGGCTACATGAAGTCTGGCAAAAAATGCCCAAGTTAAAAATCCTTTGTCGGGAAGCCTGATGCCTAAGACACGGGGCTGAAAGCAATACAAAACCCTTCGGGGAAAAGCAGGGGGCGTGGTTGTCGCTATCCATCTCCCGACAAAACCTCACACACATCACCCCGTCAGCAATGGCGGGTTTTTTTATTGCTTGAGCAAAGCGGGGAACACTCAAGACAGTCACGTTTGACCCATGCCTCAAGACACCCGCATTGCCCTGTTCCTGATGGGGGAGCTGGTGGCAGGACTACGTGACGACTGACCACACCTTCGGCATCATTCGCGGAATCGAACCTGTCCGATGCTCCGCCGTCTTTCCAGCGGGCTTGTGGCTTCTGCCATAGCTCTCGCTCCGTTGCCCACAAAGGCTCAGGACGGCACTGCAGAAGACCTTGGAGATGTGATGAGCATCAGCCTTAAGGATGTGGTCAAACCCACCCTTGGATTCCAAGGCGCACTGCAAGGAGCTGGAACACCGAATCAAGCCGGTATTGGTGGGTTCTTGCCGATTTCCGTTGGCGACAACAGTGTGTTCTTTGCTGATGTACTGGCGAACGTCAACTTCGCTGATTACGGCAATGACAGCAGCATCATCAACACCACTGTTGCTGGCACCACGATCAGCACCTCATCAAGGCTTGGCTACCGCTGGTTGAATAGCGATCGCTCTTGGATGTACGGGCTGAACGCTGGTTATGACAGCCGCCCAATGAATACAGGTGATGCTGATACAGGGATGAACGTCAGCAACAAGCGCAGTGTGTTTTTCCAGCAGGTGGCTGTGAATGCAGAAGCAGTCTCAAATAGCTGGAATTTGAATGCTTATGCCTTAATTGCTGTTGGGGAGAAAGAAGCTCAACTCAACAGCGTTTATAAAGGCGGTTCACTCAACACCTACGGGCTTGATGTGGGTTACTTCATCACTCCAGTGGTGAATGCTTCTGTTGGTTACTACTACCAAAATGGTGATTTAGGAACAGCTGATGGCTCTGGCGTACTCGGACGCTTGGCTTATGAAATGACCAATGGAGTCACAGCGGGAGTGAATATCTCCTACGACGAAGCATTCGATACAAGAGTTTCAGCCGATATTAAAGTTCGCTTTGGTGGTGCATCTACAACAGCGCAGCGCAAAGAAGTTCAACAACTACCTGTAATCAATGCCTTAACATCAACACCAAGCAACCGGGATGTGAGGGTACACGATGCAGACTGCTGGCCAGGGGAATTGCCGTACTGTGCCTTTGTTAGAGGGCTGAGCTTAGTGGGTATGGATCTTTAAATCCTTAGTGATCAGTGGCGTTGTAGGATGCAACTTATCACTCAACGCCCCTGCGACCACAGGGGCTTTTTTATTTCTTCAGTCACATCAATAAGCAAACAAATCAGCATCCAATACCTGGCACTATTTTTCATTTAGCCCCGCTCGCAAGGCGGGGTTTTTTATTGCTTGACCAGAGCGGGGAACACTCAAGACAGTCACATCTGACCCATGCCTCAAGACACCCGTATTGCACTGTTTCTGATGGGGGAGCTGATTTACGCACTACGTGCCAATGACCCTGACGCCTTCAGGCAATGGCTGTCTGGTGGGATTCAAGACCTAGGTGAGCCAGTGGTGGAGGAACTGCTGCTGGACTGGCTGTATTCGTTCCTGACGGTGGAAGAGCAGGACAGGCTGACGGGTTGGCACCTGGGGGTAAGCCTCTAACCAGATGGGGGATACGAAGCGCTGAAATCAGCTCGATTTGTCCCTCGAAATGGTGATGCCATTTCCTGCTGCCATTGCCACTCTGTTGTTACGGGGCAAGAGCCTCACAGAAGCGGCAATCCAATGAAAAAATTTCTCCCAATATCGACCTTTGCACTTTTGGTCGCAGTATCAAACAACCATGCGTTTGCTAATTACGTCCATCCAGACACAAAGCTCTGTAATCAAATCGGCTGCTCAATGAGCCTTGAGGAATTTGCTGAAAGGATGAGCTTCAGCTCTGGAACCGATTTCCGTTTCAGCAACAACAGGGATTCATTGTGCAAAGAGAAAAAAGGTTTATTGGGTTACTACCGTCCCAGCACTCATGAAATAACTATGTGCAATGAGAACGCAAAGTCAGCTCAAGAAATTGCAAATACTATCGCTCATGAAACAATACATGCAGGCCAAGCATGTCTCAATTCATATGTGCCATTTAATAAGGGGGTGCTGAGCCAAAGAGAACAGATAATGGTGCAAAGACTATATCCTCCCAGTGAATGGGAAATTGAATATAACGCCAGAGCGATTTCAAATTATTTGGTTGGAGCCATTCGCGAATCCGATCATCTTGCAAGTGTCATTGATGACGCCTGCTCTGTAGTCAACACAAAAAATTTACCACGTAATTCATCAATTCGAGCCCTGCATCGATAGGATGCTAACCAATGAAACTCGCATCAAATCTAATCCGAGCAGCCAAATCAGTTGTTTTAATTGCTGGCATCTGCGCTGCTAGTCATACAGTTCATGCAGCCCCGCGAGACCCTTGGGACCCTAAGTGGCACTGGAGAAATCAGCTTACTGATAAGTCACAATGGCCTTATGACTACAAGCGCACTTGTTACTTCAATAACTTGCGCAGAAGATGCACGATTTTTAGCCACAGTGGAAGATATACTGTGACAAGAAACAATCACATAGATATTCTGTGGGAGGACGAGGAGGTGACATCAATAAGGTATTTAGAGCCTCCCCAAAAAGGAGCAAAAGTCCTTATAAATAACACAATTCCAGGAGTCATCCAAAGCTCTAGCTATATGAATAATGTGCTTAGTCTTCGCATTAAGTCATCTTCAGGAAACACAATACGGTTTAGGACGAGTGATTAGTTTCAACTAGTTCCCTTCATATTATTCGCCCCGTCAGCAATGGCGGGGCTTTTTATGGCCTACCCAGATAGGGGAGAAGGTTGCCTGAATAAATCCCTCAGATGGGGGAGGTATCACTAGTGGATCTAAATAACAATAAAAGAGCCAGCAAAGACAAGGAGGAATCTAGTCCAGGCCTCAGTTGTCATCAAAAAAAATTACTATGCCAAGCAAGTATCCAATCAATGAATCGACGTTTCCCTCTATTCCTATTTCAAACGAATTAAGGGAAACATATGACGCACTCCGTGTTGCATCTATTGGCAATAATAGGAGTTCCGGAATGAAGATTTCTCATAGAGATAAGCTGATTGACCAGCTTTATTTAGATCTTCAAAACATGCGTAGTGAGTTACTCGAAGCGAGTGCAGGAAAGCTCCAGGCACTTCAACGAATGGACAAACTAATTCAACAAATAGAAGAAGATGCTAAAGCCTGGGAACGTCTTGAGTCTGTGGGTGATGACTTCACATCTGCTATCGATCAATATCGAAGAGGTGTTGGCAAATTCTCAGGCGGGCGCCCCATTCAAGCGCTGATCGGTGCCTGTTACCGCTTTCTAACAACTTGGAAATCCATCAAGAAGCTCCGTTTAGACCGTGAACAACAACTCACTCACAGCGTCGACCCTCAACTCAGCCAAACAGTTGAGAGAGGAGATCAAGCAGGACGCGATGGCGACAGCACGACTGATGGACAACCTCGACAAAGGGTTGGCACGAGCACAGTCGACGCTGAACCAGGCTCGATCTACTGATTACAAAGCTCTTCCATCTTCAGAGGCATCAATTCCATTTGCTCCTGCAAAGCGAAGGATGACGAAAGACTGGCTTAACAAGCTGTACACCAGTCACAAGCCATGCTTCGAAAAAAGCGCATTCAAAGGAATCACCAACGCTAAAAGGCTATCAGTTACCAACTATGCAGACTGGCTTTCAGAACGAGGAATTGATGTTGTTAATTGTTGGACAGAATGTCTGACTTTTCCATCGCCCGAAGAACTACTGGCATTTTGGCGAGCGCAAGGTTCCCCCACACTATCTTCTTCAGAACAATGAACATCTTCTCTCATCTTCGTCATACAACTAATGACGCTTCAAACCATGTTGCCGACAAACCAAGGACAGTTGAATCCCAAGAAGTCCTTAATTTAGATTCTCCTGAAGTTCCAGACTATCCTCCGGCTTTTGCATACGTAGCCACCTCAGCACCATCCACTTCGTACCCTGAAGTTCAGGCAGTATCTTCTGATCGGGGGGAAGATCACTTTGCGGGAAAACAGAAACCAAATGCAGATGGTGACACTAACGCAGTTTTTGGATCCTTATTCTTAATAGCTTTTCACGGTTCACTATTTTTTCTCAAGCACATAGCAGCTTTAGCAATCACAATGCTCAGCTATGCGGACCATGACATCGCGAAAAAGTATGTATCCAAGAGGAAAAAAAAGGATGCGGGGCTGAGAACCTATTGAATCTCTCCATAAATAACTTTAATTGACAACTGCCTTCGCACCACCTCGTCGCCCCCTTGAAGGGAAAAGTAGGGGGCGCTGATGTTGTCGCTATCCATCTTCCGACAAAACCACACAACTGCTAATCCAAAAAAGAATGACTTACAAACTGATTGAAATGGATGGCGAACACGACAACGTCATTCTTGAAACCAACGACCTGGAGCAAGCAAAGGCAAAGTACACAGAAGTGACTACTGCCTGCAAAGCGGGAACCTACGACTTCTGGTGTGCCTTTGACGAACTTGAAGATGGCCTAACCATCGTTTTAGAAGATGAGGATGAAGAGGCAGTCATGGAAGAGACCTTCTACTTACACTCTCCCGACAAAACCTTACACAAAACACCCCGTCAGCAATGGCGGTTTTTTTCATTCCATCTAACTGCCTTCCAGCAGCCTGGTTAGCTGTGCCTGAAGCTTCAAGGCCCCAACCGCATTTGAGTGTTGCTTGCAGCGGATGCTGGCTTCGATGATTTCGTCCAGCAGGGCTAGACGCGTCCCAAGGAAGTCTGAGCGTTCGACTGAGTAGTCAGCCTTGATGATCTCTCTGGCACGTTGCAGGTATGTCTGTGCTTGTCGTTCAGTCACCCCCCATTCTTCAGAACAGAAGCGAAGGATGTAACTGGATGTCTTGGCGGACGACAATAGTTTCACGACGGTATGAACCCGCCGATCAATTTCTGCTTTGTCGGACTTCTTCGCCATTGCTTCATTCTGCCAGGAAGTCATTAAATGGCGCGATTTACATTAGAGAAAATCGTCATCGTGATTACATCAATCTGATAGGTCTCTCTACCGCGCGCGCGTATTTGAAAAAAGCTCCAAAACCCAGCAGTGTTTCAGAGAGAGACATGGAGAGAGAGTTGTTAGAGAGAAGGATTAGGGAGAATGGAGGTTTAGGAACATTCAGCCTGTATTGACATTCCGAAACTGCTTTAGATATTCCGAAACTGGTTTGGGAATTCGGTGAGTGGGGCAAAGGTTCCGAAACTGAATCCAGTGCAGGACTGGGATTTATGCCGATTCCGCGTGAGTTTTGGAATTTGGAACGCCCCATGCGAGGCATTCCGAAACTGGTCAGTACAACCAAAGCCATGGCTTCCGCCCGCCGGTGTTTGTTGATTCACCCTTCACGCGTTGGATGCCCAGGGCATTGCCGCTGGAGAAGTAGTCACGAAGCTCTCTGGCGACGGTCCTCTCATGGGCACCAATGCCCGCTGCAATCGTTTCTGTGTCCTGCAGATGCCCCTTCCGTTGGCGTAGGTAGTCCAGCGCCTTAGCGATGACTGTGCGCCGTTCTGAGGGCGTTGCGCCACCACCTTGAACACCAACAAAGGTGAGGGAGTAATCGTCTTTATTGCCCTGCAGGTCCCAGGTGGTTCCTGCCTCGCAATTCCGCTTACCGAGGCATCGCAGCATGAACTGGTCAGGGAAGGCGTCTTCTGCCTTGTTCGGCCAATAGCCAAAGACATCAGAACAAGCGGCGGTGAGCATTCCAGTGCCAAGGAAGTCGTCCAGCCCAACTGCTTTGCGTCCTTTGGCATTGTCGGGTTTGCGGAGGTGAATCAACAGGAAGATGACGACCCCAACTTCAGCGGCCAGGTTGTTCAGCTGATAGAGGAACAGGGCATATTCCGGGTCGGTTGATTTGATGCCGCGACCGCCCGCAACGGTGGTGATGGAGTCAATCCCGACGAACTTGGCTCCAGTCTTCTGAATCTTGCGTTTGAGGTCTGGAACCATTGCGGGGTTAAAGCCCCACATCCAATGGATGGGCAAGTCAGCGTCAGCGCCCATCGCGAGAAATTTCTTTTGGGCGTTCAGGTCTGATTCATCGCATTGCACGATGATTGCTGGAGCGCGTTGAACGGTGAGTTCATCAAAAAGCGGGGCACCAGAAGCAACAGCGATTGCGGCTTGATACATGAGGGTTGTTTTGCCATCGCCCTTGTCTCCGCCGATGCCGACTAAAGCGCCTTTGCAGCCAAATTGATCAATGCCCCAGGTGGCATCCCGCTTTCTTGCCATGAGTTCGGCAAGGGTGCAGTCCTTTTCATTGCGTTGCTCGTCAATGAGCGTTGCAACGGCTTGTTCAAATGCCTTGCTGCCGTTCAGCCCTGTTTTTGCCTTGAGGTTTTGAAGGGCAATAAACCGCTCTGTTGACGATGAAATGCTTTCGAGTGCTTCCAGCCCAAGCTTGAGGGTTTCGACTGCATCGGCACCTGTGATGGCTTCCAGCAGTGCAGCCTTCTTCTGTTCACGATTGGCGTGCCCGTTTTTGCTGGGCAGTTCAAACACGTCTGCAAGTTGTGGTGGGTCAGAGACGAAAGTCATTTAGAGCCCCTCCGCCATTGCACGAACTGCCACGGAGCAAGGGTTACCAAGTTCGTTTTGTTTGAACTGGCGGGCGTCGTCTGCCATGTAGGCAATGGCCTTGAGGTTGTCTTCAACGCGTAGGCGGTGAAGTTGCTTCAGGTCTGGGTGTTCACGCCAGATGGTTGGCAGATGCGGTGCGAGGGCTGCTGCTTTGGCTTGCGCGTCATCAATGGCGGTAAGTGCGTTTTTGAGTTGGTCTGGGGTGGCTGAATAGAAGTCAGGGACGTTCCATGCGGCGTCAAAGGCAGCGAAGAATTGATCCAGAACGTCTAACCACTGGGTGCGCTTCTGCTGAACTGCAAGCAGTTGTGCGGGGCTGCTTGGTGTGGGTCGTCGAAGGTCGCGTTTCCATTCCTCACGGTTGCGATCACGGTGAGGCTTGAAGACGGCTGCCATGCCGCTGAACCCACCTTTGTGATGGATGAATGCCCACTTGATGCCAGCGATGGTGATGGTGTCGCCTGGTCGTAGATCGGTACCTGTATGGCAAAGGATCGTGGTGTCATTCCATCGACAGTCGGTATCCTTCGTCCTGCCACAAACGGGGCAGGGATTGTTTCCTCTAGAGGAACGCATGACTCATTCCCCCTCTTTTTTGAGGTGGTCTTCTTCGCCATAGGTTTCGATTAGCCCCAGGCGTCGCTCTAATTCAGCTTTCCGTCGAGAGTCCTTTCCCTGCACTGCCGCGATGGTTCGTTCGGCAAGTGTTTTTCTGATGGCGTCAATGCGATAGACCACCGGGCCACCCGCGGTGCCAGTGGCAAAGATGTAGTGATCGCCAGGCGTCAGCCTGCCGTCACGCCGCATTGTGCGGATGGTGCTTTTTTTAATCGCCAGAAGCTTTGCCGCCTCTGACTCGGGCACCCATTCAGAGGTGGGTTCCGTGTTTGTAGCTGTGGTGCTGTGTGGCGAGCCAGCGCTCAAAGAAGGCTCGGATTTCGGGTGAGTCTTCCGGTGGAGGTTTGGATGCTTCTGCATCGCGAGCTTCCTGCTGCACTGCAGCGGGTGCCCTTCCCTCGGTCTTGAACAGATGCTGCTGAAGGTGGTGAAAGCGATTGCCGATCTTGTGGCAAAGCAGTTCACCTTCCCGAGGTTTGCCCTCGGTGTGCTCCCAAATGACGCCTAAGGCGTGGGCGCGTCGAACCTTGCTATGAGCCGCCGCCGTTTCAGCCGCATTCCCGCAACGCACCGGGCGCTCACCTTTAGGTGTGCGGATTGGCAAGGCAATCCACTCTTCTAAGGGCAGCGTCTGCTGCGACGGATGAATGGGCTTTAGCAGCTGTTCTCCAGACAACTGTTGACTGAGAGAAGGAGGTCGACGTCACCGCGGGTCGGGGGCACCGAGAAGCGCGATTCCGTTATGAGCAAAACGTTAGCTGGTGTGTGTACGCGTCACCAGGCGTTCAGAGAGGTCTCAGAAAGGTCGTGCCAAAAAACCTGAGAAATCCAGCAGCTATTGGCACCGCTTTGGCACATTTGAAGAATGTGATCTCCCAAAACCAAGTCCAGCAGGGAGATCTAGGGCATAAGGTCTGTTGCTGCACCAGCAGCCTGCATAATCCTTGAATGGGCCTGAGACCTCTTGGGTGAGAACAACCCCTTGACGCTTTCGGTTGTCTACCACCCTCGCTACTCCGCTCCGCTGCCGAGCACCCATCGCTTTCCGATGGCGAAGTTCCGGCTGCTGCATCAACTTCTGCTGGAGCAGGGGGTGATCCAGGCCAACCAGGTCCATCGGCCCTTGAGCATCGCCCGCAAGGATCTGGAACATGTGCACCCCCGCGGTTATCACGAAGCCTTCAGCCGCGACCGCCTCCCCCATCCGGCGCAACGCCGCATTGGGCTCCCTGCCACACGTCCGTTGGTGCAGCGCACCTGGCTCGCCGTGGGCGGCACCTTGTTAACGGCACGCCTGGCTCTACAGCGAGGCCTGGCGTGTCATCTCGCTGGCGGCACCCACCATGCCCACCCTGACTTCGGGAGCGGATTCTGCATTTTTAACGACTGTGCTGTCGCCGCACGGGTGTTGCTGACAACAGGGGAGGTGCAGCGGATTCTGATCATTGATCTCGACGTGCACCAGGGCGATGGTTCAGCAGCCTGTTTTCAACACGACCCCAGGGTGACCACCCTCTCGGTGCACGCCGGCAGCAATTTCCCCTTGCGCAAAGTGCAGGGGGATATCGACATTGCCCTCGCCGATCACACCAGCGATGACGACTATCTCGCCGCCATTGCCGATCGATTGCCAGACGCCTTGGACAACACCGCGCCGGAACTGGTTCTCTTCAACGCCGGCGTCGATCCCCACCGCGATGATCGGCTCGGCCGACTTGCACTCAGCGATGCGGGATTAATGATGCGGGATCGACTCGTGCTCGATGCCTGTCTGCGCCGCAGAATTCCAACCGCGACCGTGATCGGTGGTGGTTATGACGCCCTCACCCCGCTGGTGCAGCGCCACGCCATCGTTGTGCGTGCCGCTGCCGAGCAAGCTCGCTTGTTCGATCTGCCATGACTGAGGCCTTGCCCCCCTGGAGACCTCTGCTTCGTGCTGCCTTGCAGCGGGAGGGGCGCTCCGTTAGCGCCCGCTGGGTGCAACTGGCCACAAACGGGCGCGATCGAACGCCCCGGGTGCGGACGTTGGTGTTCCGAGGCTGGTCCGGTGTGGACCAGCTGGAACTATTCACTGATCAACGCAGCGAGAAAGGAAAAGAACTCTCCAACGATGGAGCAGCAGAACTGTGCTGGCTGTTCCCCAAAGCCCGCCAGCAGTTCAGGCTTCGCGGCATGGTGCAGCTGATCACACCTGCCGAACAAGCTGAACTGTGTCAGCAGCGCTGGCAACAGCTCTCCGATACAGGGCGTGCTGTCTGGGGCTGGCCCACACCGGCCTATCCACTGGATCCCTCAGCAACTTTCCCCGAGAAACTCAGTGAAACGTCACCGCTACCAAACCATTTCATGGTGCTGCGGTTGCAGATAGAGATCGTCGAGCGGCTCCACCTGGGGCCTCATCCCCATCAACGCACGCGTTGGAGCGCTGCAACGCACTGGCAGGAGCAATCGCTCAACCCCTAATCACCACCAACGATCGACGCGACCAACAGAAGGGCGGCCCGGTTTACTGGGTACTGTCACCACCGACAACCGCTGCAGATCACGTCGGTAATCAAAACGGCAGAAGCCGACGCCTGTGCCGGAACAGGCAGAGAGACTTTTGAGTGCAACAGACGACCAGCGCCGCTCTTCCGGCGTTGGCATTTGTTCAGGGGCAGGACGCCAACCATCGGCGATCAGATGGCGGTTCGCCTCGAGGATGGTCTGTCTGGCACTGAGCTGCGGCTCAGGCTTGGCAAGCACCGACCCTCCCATTAACCATGGAAGCAAAAGCGATAGGAGAACACAACGTCCCATGGAGGGCCTCATCCCTCTCTGCCCTAGCCATGGATTCATCGGCTGACCACAGGATCAGGCGACTCAGACCACACCCTCTGGGACAAGCAGATATCCCGCATAACGGATCGTTAATCCCAGCTGACCATCCCAGGCCACGGCGTAACTCCAATGGCCTTCACCGCGCATTCCGGTGGAAGATGGCCCCGGCTCGACCCAAAGAAGGGGCTCATCAGCAATCACACCGCAACGGCCACTGGCCTTGTTGCACACACGATCACCCACATGAAAACAAGGCATCGGCGTCAATGCCTGCCTCTGTTCATGTTGTGAATGATCAGGCTCGTTTGCAAGTGCAGCAGCAGGATCAGCTTCCTCCAGCAAATCAATCACCGGGGGCAACCAATTGGGGTCAGGCAGAGCACCCTGCAGGAGGTGGCCAATGGCCCGACCACGACCGACGCCGTAAAAGGCGCAGTAGGTGTCGAGCCGTTGCAAGACATCAGGCTTCAACCAAACCTGCACCGGCTTGGCCTTGGGTTCCTTGCTGGCCTGAAAGCGACCACCGGAATCTCTGGACGTGGATCGGGGAGCTGCCATGAGATCAAGCGGTCAACCTGCAGTGAACTGAGCGAGAGGCTGGATGCTGAGGGCAATCACCAGACTCACCACCACGCCGATGGCGGCTTTCCAAAGATCACTACCAATGATCTTGGCGAGCGTGCCGCTTTCCTGGTTGGTGAACACGTACTCGAATTCCCTTTCCTTGATCCTCAGGGCAATCTCTCGACCGCCCAGCAGCCCCAAAAACACCCAGGTGGTGCTCAAAGGGAACGTCGAAAGAAACGCTTTATAGAGCAGACAAAGGCCAAAAAAGAAGTCGATCACCGTGGCCGACCGAAGATCGGACGTGTTGGTCTTCGAGCGGAGTACAGCCTGAATAGGTCCACCCCCGGTGGCTACCAGAACACATAGGCCCACGCAGAGCACCAGCGTGGAGATCAGCATCGGGAAGAACCCAAGCTGACGGGGCAGGAACACGAAAATATTGGCCAAGTCCTGCACCAACCACATGCTCCAAAGGAAACCGGTGGAGCACCACTGCAGTAAGTACCAGACTTTGCTGGGAACTTTGCCCTCCTCAGAGCAGCGGAACACCCAGCGCTCCAACAACCACATGCCCAGGCCATAGGCGGCAAGGCCAACGGAGAAGGCAAGGACGTAGCCCGTCAGGGAGCTACTGATCAAGATACCGATGTTGGCCGGTTGGAAGGAGGACAACACCAAAAACGACGTGCTCACCGGCTCCCCCCATTGGGTTAATGCCAAAACCGCAAGGGGTGGGAGTACATACACCCAGGAAAAAGGTTCGGGCAAAGGGAACTCTCTGCCGGGAACACTGAGCCTTCCCCAGGCGGGATCGCCGTTGGAGAGAGCCCAGCCCAGCATCAACACCACGGTTGTCACTGTGCAGATAAAAAGCATCTGCACCGGCTTTGGCGTGCGTTTTTTGTTGGACGAGATGTAGGTGCCGAGAGTCTGAAGAGAGTCGTTCGCTACGACGGAGTACGCCGCAAGGAGAAAGCCGACAATCATCCAGAAGCTGACGTCCATAAAACCGATCAAGGTGCTGGATTGACTCCGTTGTAGTTCTCTGCCAAGGGAACGTCGGTGCTACAGACCACCCTGCCATCGGATGCCATCTGATCCGAACGCTGCAATCTGCACATCGACAATGAATGTTGTGTGGTCGACGGCGATGCACCACCGGAGCGATTCGACCACGGAATTATGTTGATGGACAAATCCGTGTCTACCGATACACCACCGAATTTCTTAAGGGACGAAGAGGCTTGACACAAGCCAAAATCAAGGCGAATCCCAGTGCCTGGCAGGCATCACTCAAAACAGCGATCAAAGGCTTGAAGCAACCAAAACGAGATACAAAGAACAAAATCGCAGACGATAGGTCGACATTTTGTCGGCACATACAAAGACAAGAGTCTTCATTTAGAGAATCCATCCAATACACAACAGGCCAGGCAGGAGCTCGACAAGGCCTTGCAATACTTCCGTAGCCCTTGAGATGTTTGATGCGAGATGGTCCATGGGTCTCATGATGACGACGTGGATATCTGCACCGCAGCCTGAAAAAATACCGCTAAAAGGTCACCGACAAGACAAAATAATCCAGGAAAAGGATGATGTGGTTTCAGAAAGAATCAGACAAGGCGGACTTCCGGCCGAATCACGAAACAAAAAAATCCCCCCATCTCACTGAGATGAGGGGTACATCAGAAACGGCAGATCAATCAGGCACTGATCTTGGAATTCCCCATGTTGTCAAGCGCCTCAGAAACGCGCTTGAAGTTAAAGCCCATGCCGCGCAAGGCATGCCAAAAATGTCCTTGCAGGAAGAAGAATGCAAGGTAGAAGTGCGTATTGGCCAGCCAAGCCCGGGCTGAGTGGGCACCACCTTCAAGAGTAGTTGCGTCGCTGAAGTATGGAGAGAAAGCGAAATTCAATTTCAATGGATCTCCATACAGCTCAACGGGGTAAATTGTTGTGTTTTGAGCACACCAAATGGCGGTCACAAATCCCATCAGAGCTATACCTGCAAGCGAGTAAGACAAAATTGACTCCCCGTTGTAGATCAAGACCTTTTTGAAGGGACCGAAAGGGCTGGAGATGATATGCCAAACACCACCAATCGTGAGAATGAAGGCCAAAACAGCATGGCCACCCATCACATCCTCAAGACTGCTGATGGAAAGAAAATTAGCCTGATAACCCCACACCATGCCGAGGTCAATGTTTGGTTCAACCCGACGAACAGCTCCAATGGCGCTGTCGTAAATTCCATGGCGCTTTGCCCATTCAACGAAGGCGATGACTCCGAGGCCGAGAAAAATCAGGTGATGACCCAGGATGAAAGTGAGCTTTTTGCCATCACTCCATTCAAAATGAAACTTTTGGGCTCGGCCCTCAGCACTAGACAGATCCTTGGGAGCTCGAAGCGTATGCCAGATTCCAGCTGCTCCAAGTACAGCAGATGAAACCAGATGGAATGCTGCGATCGCGATGAGGGGTTGCTGGTCAATGATTACAGCACCTTCTCCTACGCCGAAGCCAAGGCCGGCAAGATGTGGAATCAAAATCAGCCCTTGTTCTCCCATTGGCAGTGTTCCGTCATAACGGGCCAACTCAAACAAGGTGAAGGCACCAGCCCAAAACATGATCAAGCCTGCATGGGCAGCGTGCGCTGCAATAAAAGAGCCGCTGCGTTTAGCCACGCCTGAGTTTCCAGCCCACCAGTCATAACTGACTGATGAACTTCCATAAGACTGCATTTTCAAAAAAATGTGGCATTCGCAACTTAAGAATTGGCCCGATCCAATTCGCCTTATTTTTACATTACTTTTTAGGGGTAGATCTTATTTAACCAGAAAAAGAATCATTTGCACAAATCAAACCTTGATCGCATCAATGGAGACAACAGGAAAGATTAATTGTAGCAAGCAGTGGATCAATCAAGAACATACTGGATCCTGCTAGCTGCAAAAATCCACCAGCTTCCACAAGAAAGCACAAAAGCAATTGAGAGCATTCAAAGTATCAAATGAATGCGCAGGCATAGAAGAACAGTCTTTAGATTTCGCCTGAGCCTGCAGGGGTTTTGCAGGCTCAGGCAAGCCATGGTTCATCCACCCATGGCTTGTCTTTTAAATACAGAATAAAAAAGAGATCTACCCCTCGAAAGTATTGCCGAAGAGTAAATCACTTATGTTTTTGCCGAACCCCGTCCAAGGGCGACCTAACTATTATCAAGACTTGCCAGCACAGCCACGTAATTAACGCATCAAGAACATGTTAAATCTAAAACGTTGATCGAGTCAATTGATCGAACGGAAGAGCGACACCTTTTAGCGATGCCCTTCCAGAAGGCAATGCATAGGCGATGACTTCAAACCATCCTTAGCACCATATTGAAGAATACGGGCAATTCCAGCAACGGTCATATCAAAGCCAAAAAGAGGCAAAAAAAATGGAACAATATTTTGACTATTATTTTTGCTTGTTCACGAGAGAATCTGAGACCTAGCAAAACATCAGCATTACAAATTACTGGTGGAGTGTGGATTATAGGGATCGTGCCAAACGGTGGGACGCAATACTCGACGCCGCTCTGTCACGCATCGAACTGTGGTCTGATGGGCTTGTGCAATCGCATCAATAAGACCAATCGGCCATTCAGTTCCGCAACGCATCTCTGCTTCTAAAACTGATGCATCAAGGTTGGTGAGACGAGTTGTCTTACGTGACATCAGAGTGCAGAGCCAGAGTGGGAAAGACTGATGCAGGCGATTGATTAGCGCAAAAAGCAACCCAATCAGCACTGACATTAATACTGTTTTTAGTGCACGTCTGGCTGACCCTTGAACCTGGAGGGAAGAAGGGCCAGACGACGCCAATGAATTCGACAGCAGCGAATCCATTGCAGGAACAGCTCCGGCTGGAATGAACTGTTCAAACAAATATTCGCTGGCTCTCTGGAAAGATGTGCTTCCAATGCCGCTACAGCGAGATTCCTTTGAGCAATGACAACGTGACCAATGCAACCCCGGACGAAGGGATCAACTCTCTCGATCTTCCATGCATCAGCGGTGAAGGAGTGGCAAGGCTGAAGAGCGGTGTGACAAACCACAAAGTAGGTTCTCAGGCTGGTTCCCCTGGAATCCACAAGTCATTCTCGGTAAGCGCCTAAACATGAAGCCTGACTGGCTGGTCAGCCAAGAACAGGATTGACGCGTCAGTGCCAAGCCGAAGCAACAACAGTTCTCTCACAATGCGCTTCTGTGACCGCCATTAGCTTCACTGAACCATATCCACCCATACCACAATCCCTTTTGGGTTGAGTCAAGATTAGTCAATCTTTAGTCTTTGAGATTCATTTTCAAGCCGCTCTTTCACCAACTCCGCAAAATCACAATAGCTTATATCTTCTGTCTCTTTATCTCTCATGATCTCCTGAGCCTCCTGCATTAAATAATCATAGGTAGTCTTATCAGTGGTTCGGTTTGCTAAGTCAATGATATGGGCGAATGCTTCGATGTTGGTCATGACTAGGATGAGAATGCGGATGCCTAGAAATTAGCCTGATTACTGCTCAAGGGTCGTCTTAAATTCTACCAATGGCCAATCACATTGATACGCAAAATAATCAAAAACCATAAAGCGCCAATCAATTAATAATTCACCAATCATTGATAATGAGCATTGCCATGGTATTCACTTAGAAGCAAGGAAGAAAAGCCGCACTGGCATCAATCAAATCCACCATCCGCTCATAGACAATTGCGCTCATGGGAGCTCATCAGCGACGACCAGGCAAAGATACAGCAGGCAGATAAAACTGCTTATAGGCATGCATCTTCGTATCTCATATTGTGACCATTAAGCAATTCAATTATCCCAAAACAAGCACATACAAACTCTTATTCTTATTACTTGATTTCACGATGCAATGTCATTCTGTTGAGCTGCGGGCAGAATTTCATGAGCTCAAGTCTTTCTGGAGTATTTCTCCGATTTTTTGTGGTCGTATAACGGGATACACCTGGCGAGCGTTTTTCGGAAGTTGCAGCTGTTCTGCACTCGGTACATTCAAGAGTGACAATAATTCGAACGCCTTTGCTCTTAGCCATGAAAATGAAATTGCTATCAAAACAAAATGGCTGGACTGACTCTCCATCGCTCATGAAGAAGAGTCAGTTGTAACCCCAGCTTGATGACCCGGATAAGTCATCGATTTGAAGGTGCCTCGCGAGAACCTTCAAATTTCATCTTGCCTCCGGCTCACGCAGGCGTTGCATAAAAATGAGAAGTTGGCATCACTCAAATGAAACCAGGTTTCGTTTCAAAGCTGTCGAAGACAAATGCGATAACGCTGGACTGACTCTCCATCGCTCATGAAGAAGAGTCAGTTCTGCTCCAGCGCCCGATGGCTCGCCAGAATCATCGGGTGAAGAGGCGCCGTCAAGCTGCCCTTCAAAGCAACGATGACCTTGAAAAGTGGTAATTACCGTTCCGATGAAGCAGTGACTTTGACCAAATGAGACGGGAGCAAGTTGCAAGACGACTCATCAGGATGAGATAACGCTGGACCGACTCCCCCTACGACGAAGAAGTCAGTTGGTGTACCAGCGCCCGATGACACGATCAATCATCGATTTGGATGCTTCTCCAAGCCTCCACTACGAATATCTCTCAGTGAAATATTCAATGGCGTTCAGATGAGTCAACGACATTGTTCAAATGAGCCAAAGCGCTGTGACGATGAATCCAATACGTCTGCTGGTTTCAAGAAGCAGTCTGTATTGCTCAACAATCTCGCTGAAAACCGAGTTGACCTGTCAAGGGTCGATTTTTGAGTCTTGCTTAACGGTGCTGGCGTCACCTGGTGCATGACAGGCCGCAAAAAGTCAGTTCACCACCTTCAGGGTGCGAATTCCCGAGGCCTTAACCCAACTTGCGAGTGCATCGATGTCAGCCCTCTTTGGAATACAGATGCACCCTGTGCCGGGGTAACAGCGGTGGATTCCTAAAGCACTGCGAGTGGTGTCGAAGCGAGGGGTCAGGTCAAACCAAAGATCGTTACCCCAAGGTTCGGGACGTCCCAAGCTGTACTCGCCGGCGGGTAAGGGGGCAGCATTCCCGGGACTCCAGCGGCGATCAGCGGTTTGGCGCCCGGCAACACCACTGGCTGCTGGCCAACTGGCCAGGAGTCGAGCGCCTCGATGCAGCTCAACCTTCCAGATGCGGTTGCCGTCAGGGAACCGCTCAGCAGTTCGGCGGGTACTGAGCTGCAGTGCCCCGCCCTGAAGCAAGGCTGTCGTGGGACCCTGTTGCCCCAGTAGATCAGGAGCCGCCACAGCAGCGGAGCCCACAAGCACCAAAGGCAGCAGGAGTGCGTGGCGCAGCATCACGATCGGCATGAACAGTCCACCCACTTTGGGGCTGCCACGATGACCTGCAGCAGACCAATCATTGGTGGACGTTCTCGATCTGTTTCCCCGCTCCATCCTGCGGGGCACCCTGCCGGACCCTTTGCTCCAGCAGCTGATTGATCTAAGTGAAAGCGTTCTCGCCAATCCTGATTCCAGCCCCGATGCATCAGCGAAGCTGGCGGGTCAACTGCGTCAGCAACGCGAACTGCGGCCGGACCAACCCGGCGTGCAGGACCTCAGCAACAACTACCTGCTGCCGGCCTGTGATCGCTGGATCCGCCATGTGATGGACCGTCAGCCTCCCCAAGGTCGCGGCCCCTGGGTTCCCGGTCGATACCGCTTGCAAATGATTGATCTCTGGCTCAATTGCCAGACCGCAGGCGACTACAACCCCACCCACACCCATGGCGGCAGCTTTTCCGGGGTGATCTTTCTAAAGGTGCCACCCCAGATCAATGCCAACAGTTTTGATGGCCAACTCTGCTTCCACGGCCCGGAAGACTGGCATCTGCAGTCGTTCCGCACCGGAATGGCGCACTACGTGCTGCCCGTCCCCGGAGAGTTCTATGTGTTCCCGGCCTGGCAACCCCATTCGGTGATGCCCTTCCGTGGTGAAGGGGAGCGCTGGTCCCTCGCTTTCAATGCCATGGCAGCACCTGGTGCTGCACCAACCGCAATGCAACAGCCCGCCCAGCAGCACCCCCTTGGCAACGTCTCCCTCTCGAGTCAGCGCCCCACCGCCAAGGGATTCTGAGGAGAGCTGCCAGAGTCAACTGGTTGCATCTGTTCAGGATTCATGGGTCAAACAGAGCCACTCGAGCAGGCCAAAGCGATCGCATCGGCGTTGGAGCAGTTGGCCGATCAGTTGCACCCTGAAGTGATTCGCTCAGCGAGGCTGGATCAAGAGGGACGTCGGGATCTCGACCGGATCGAGTACGCCCTCGGCACCATTGGCAAGGCCTTGATCCTGACGGACTATTCCATCGACGAAGAAAAAGACATCGACAAGCTCAAGGCCTTCCGCGAATCCCAGAAAGGGATGGGCTGACGTCAGACCAACGCAGCACTTGATGCTGAAGCTCTCCATCAGATGTCAGGTCGAGCAGCCTTCCGCCTGGATCACCAGCTCGGTCGAGGGGACAAGCCTGCACTGCCTTGAAACTGCAAAGCGTGGAAGGGCAGCCCAGAAGTGACACATCAGGACGCGTCGCCCAGTGGCCTAGCCAATGCTGATGAATATGGCCAAACAAAACCGCCCGCAGAGCGAGATGGGGACGCAACACAGCCTCAAGAGAATCTTGATCAAGCAACCGGATCGCATCCATGCCGGCATCACCGATGGCGATCGGAGGATGATGAAGAGCAACCACAAGGGGCAGATGACGGCGCTCTGAACGCTGCAAACGTCGTTCCAGCCACTGGAGCTGAGCCCAGCCGAGCTGACCGGCAGCAGAAGAAACCTTGTGGCTGTTCAGCAGTACCAAGCGCACTCCTCTGACCACAAAATCAGCGGGGCCTGTCACGCACCCCCTCCCCAAAACCGCATCCAGCAACAGCGGGTGATCGTGGTTACCGGGCACCAGAGCAACCTTGCAGCGCACGTGGTTGGTCAGGGCTGTTCGCAGCCGGACATACCCACCCCAGCTTTCGTCCTGGCAAAGGTCACCCGTGACCAGAACCAGATCGGGGTCCATGGCGCAGCCAACCCGCAGAGCTTGCTCCACGTGTGCGAGGGCCAGCCTTCCACGCACCAAACCCTGATCAGCTGCCACCAGGTGTGGATCACTGAGTTGGAGAATTCGCATCGTCCTCAGGAATGGACTGCCAGCCGCTGCTCCAGCGATTTGGATCCTTGAGCTCGCTCCAAAGCACCCGCTCCCGATGGGATGGCTTCAGGACAGCGGCCAATTCCAGCCAGCGCTGATCACCGCTCCCACCCTGCGTGATCAACTCGAAATGGCGATAACCGGCCACCGGGCTCTGGCTGGTCCAGGCCCGCGCAGGACGCCAAACCATCAGCTGGCGACGAACACCTGGCTGATGGTGCTCTCAATCACATGCCCTGAAGCCTCGATCATGTCGGTGTTGTCGGCGATGAATTGCTCCATCACACCGGGTGCGGCTTGCATCACGGCGCAGACCTTGGTGGGGTCCTCCTTACTGACTCCCCGGTAGAGAGAAGTAATACCAGCGATTTTCTGAAGCGGCAGAGATGCGTCATAGGTGGCGACCCATTCAGCAAATGACTTGGTGATCGTGAAGGTGAGGACGTGGGTTTCCATCGACCAGAACGACATCGCTGGCGGACGTTATCACCAGAATTCGTCTTGCTTCATCGGCAACCGAGGGGATTAGATCACGACAATGAAATAGAGGCGAGACGGCACTCTCATTAAGGACTACTATTGAGAACAAGCGAGGAGAAGCTGTGACATCGTCCTCCGCGCCTGCCGCAACTGACACAACTTTGCAGCGGGGCCTGCATCAGGACGGGCGTCGACTCACGCCGCAGCGCAAACGTGTTCTTGAACTGTTTGAACACTGTGGATCAGGTTGCCACCTCAGTGCCGAGGAGGTGCACCAGCAGCTGGCGGCACTCGACATGAAGGTGTCCCTGGCCACGGTGTATCGCACCCTGCGCCTCCTGGCCGACATGGGATTGCTCCAAGAACTGGAACTCAGTGAGGGTGGACGACGCTTCGAGCTGGCCGTCGAAGATCATCGTCAACATCACCATGTGGTCTGCATCCGCTGCGGACGGACAGAAGAATTTGAAAGCGAATCCGTTCTTGCAGCAGGGGCTGCTGCCGCAGAACATGTTGGCTTTCAACTCATTGAATCCAGCCTGAATGTGCGCGCGATCTGCCCCAAGTGCCAGGGATAAGCACTTAACAGCTGATCATTAAGCGCGAAATTCCCTGTCGTAGAGATCTGTCACAAGGAGGTCAATGAGCTGCACGGAAACAAGCTCTTTTTCGCGCCTCAAGGTGTTCAACAAGACTTGAACCTGGCGGTGATGCATCAACGACACCTCACCCATCTCCAGCCATCGGGCACTGAGTAGGGATTGAAGACGCTCACGTGGAGACGATGACATCGGGTACGCCCCTCTTTCTCACACTGAAGCCAGCAGAAGGACCGCTGAGAAGGTGCCTGCAACAGAAGTCTTCCGAAGCTTTTGTGAAGCGAACCCTTGGGGACCTTCCTGTAGCGGCCTTACTGAGGGTGCTCGTTACAAGGCATCCAGTAGCGATCGCCCATGCGGTGCACTCCTTTACAGCCCAACTTGCGTGCCTGCTCCTCCGCCTCCTCTCGACTTGGATAAGCCAGATAGCGCGGGTTGGTCGTGGAGCGAATCTGAATCAACCCCATGCTCATCGGGCCTGCTGTGATCACACCCATGGTGTTGACACCCACCGCCACCAATCCCATCCCAACGATGGCTGCATTGATCACGCCCATCGCCACCACACCGATCGAGACCACCCCCATCGGCACCACCCCAATGCAGATGACCCCCATCGGCACGATGCCGATGGAGATGGTGCCCAGAGGAGCTACCCCGATCGCAATTCGCTTCGGCTTGCTGCCGCAGTGCCCACCTTCACTCATGAATCAGTGCGCTCCATGGTGATCCGCCTCACCGTGCTTGTCGCAGACCATCCACATCTCACCCATCTGATGCGCACCCTTGCAACCAAAGCCCGGGGCAGCCGCTTCGGCTTCAGCTTTGGTGCTGAACATCGCCTGTTTGGGTTGGCCATGCGCCTGCGCCTCAGCCATGGCTCCGGTCGCAGACATCAGAAGAACAACAGCAGAGGAACAAATGCGATTCAGCGGCATGGCCTCGACACAGATCTCCCCACTATGCCCATGAAGTGAGAATCAGCCCTGAAGTGCTCCACCACAACTTGATCCTGCGCCAGCGGTACAGCCGAAACAATGCTGAGCCGTGTGGATCGACTGATCCGCCGGAACGGTTGAGAGGCGCATCAAATCACGAAGGTGTCGGAGCTCCCCGGAACAGGGGAGTCCGAGCTGCTGGTTGAAATCGCAGTCATACAAATGGCCTTGCCAGTCCACACTGATCAGCTGGCGGCACATCACAGACTCCAGATTGTCGGGATTGTGCGCTTCCTCCAGAAGGGCTTGATATGACTGCAATTCGCTGTTGAGTTCCAATTGCCTGGCGAACCGTTGGATGGGCATGTTGGCCAGCGTCAGTAGACGATCAAACCGGATCCCCAACCCAGCCAATGCGGTCTTGTAATCAGCCTCCAAGGCCTGCTGGGGGGGAGGCAAAACCGGGCCAAGGGGGTTGTAAACGAGATCCAGCTGCCGGTTGGGATCGCCCGTTCCATAGCCCAGAGCGTTGAGCTGCCGCAGGCCGCTGATGCTGCGTTCAAACACGCCATCACCCCTCTGGCGATCGACATTCTCAGCGCTGTAACAGGGCAAGGAGGCTGTGATGCAAACACCCTGATCCGCCAGGAATTCAGCCAGGTCCTCCTGATCCGGTTCACTCAGGATTGTGAGATTGCAGCGGTCAATCACAGCGGTTCCGCGTGATCGTGCCTGCCGCACCAAATCACGAAAGCCCGGATGCAGCTCCGGTGCTCCCCCCGTGAGATCGAGGCAGGCGATCCCATGGCGCTCAAGAATCTGAGGAATCAACGCCAGAAGATCCGCAGCCATCATCTCGGTGCGGGTCGGCCCTGCATTCACATGGCAATGGGCGCAGCTTTGGTTGCAGCGGTACCCAAGATTGACCTGCAACGTTGTGAGCTGTCCGCGCTTCAGTGGCGGGAAAACCCTCTCAACGACAGTCACCGGCACCTAACAGGTAACGCTGATTCTTCCAGATAGCAGATCGGAGTGGAGTTGGTTCTTATCGACACAATCAACGGGTCTTCTCTTGATCAGCTGCGTTCACCGGCGGAGGCGAACATTCCACTGCGGCGATACTGATGGTCGAACTTGAGGCCGGTAACCGCATCCGTACAGATAGGTTCTGAAGCCGGCAAATCAATCGTGCAGTGGTGGATCTGAGCTTCCATCACCGCATGAATCGACAAGGCGGCGATCGGAAGGGCGGTACCGCTGAGGACAGCGAGAACAGCGACGGTTTTGGCAAACATGAGAACTGGGTTGGTGCTGAGGCAACCCTCCTCAATTCAGCGCTGATTCCCGATGACACCGGTCAAGCGCGGTTGTGATTTAGCGCACAGGGCCCGCAGAGCGATGCGCGGAAAGCTGGCGGAACCAGGCGATGTACTGGTCCGGACCGTCGGGCATCAGCACGTCAATCCGCAGGGAATCCTCTGGATCGGTGATTCCTTGCAAGCTCCCATCGGCGTGGCTGGGCCGATCCACTTCGCCATGGCTGCTGTCGACGAGAACAACGCGGTTGGGTTGACCACACCAGGCCCCGAGGTCCTGCAACAGGTTGAGGAAGCCTCGATCACTGCCGCCTCGCAGCCACCCCGTGCCATCAGCTGATGCCGTGGAGGTAACGGTGTCGCCCACCCCCACCAACAACGGCATCCGTTCCGCGGGGATCCGCTCCTTCACCAAGGCCAACAGCGCATCGGGGGCATGGGGAGCCGTTCTCACATTGAAGGCATCACCCAAAGGGGATTCACCCCAACGGCGCTTGATGTGCTGATTGAGCAGCACCAAAAGGCCAGCCTCCTTGATGGAACCTGTGAGCATGAATTGAATGTCGGTGGTTCCGACATCCCCAAAAGCAGCGGGTTTGATCCGTTCATCCCCTTGTGCATCACGGCCCAGGTTGGGAGCCACATGCAAAAAGAAAGACCCCTCCAACCCCTGATCTGCAGCTTCGGCAAGCAACTGATGCATCAGCTCAGACAGCATCGTCTGAAGAGCCTGCTGACAAGTCACATCACCGGGGACAAAAGCAAAAATCCCATTGAGATTGATCGTCGGTGAGACCTGGGTGTCCAACACGGCGGCTTTGGCAACCTGAGCCAGGTCGTCACCATGCAGCTGCGGAAGCAGGGCCGGCAGCCGCTCCATCAGCAAGGCTTCCATCCTGCTGGGGGCTTGAGCAAGGAAGGTCATTTCCTCCTGCGAGACGCCGGGATGGCTCAGGTCGCCAAAGCGATCCTGCAACTGCACCCCTCCAGCCGCCAGACCCGGCAGATAACGGCCCTCACGTTTGGGTAAATCGGGATCCACCAGGGCCTGTTCCACGAGACGGTTCACCCCGCGACGGCCCTCATGTTCACCATTGGTCAACACAGCGAATTGGCCATCCAGGGCAGCGACTGCTTCCACATAGGCAGGATCCATGCACCGTGTCAGTGGATCCTTGACGAGTTGCATGCAGACGCCATCGAGGTCCTGCACGATCAACAGGTCTTCAGCACCTGTGAGCTCGTGCAGGAACTGGTCGGGCGTCAGACGGGGCATGGAGATTCAGAGATGTCGCTTCAGACGAATGCACAACAGTGCAATTTCTTCGCGCAACTCCATAGTTCCAAACGAGTGAGAAGTCCAGTGGCGGAGGCACGGAGCAGCGCTGATGGCAAGCGCAACTCCGCGGTCAAGCCATCCGGCTAGCGAACATGGCGGCCTTGATGCTCCTGCCATGCACCCCACCTGGACCGAACAGTGGTGGCCCATCAGCTATGTGCAGGACCTCGACCCTAAAAAGCCGAGTCGATTCACCCTGCTAGAGCGGGATCTGGTGATCTGGTGGGATAACAGCAAGGAACGCTGGCGAGTGTTCCCCGATGTCTGCCCCCACCGTTTGGTTCCCCTCAGCGAAGGTCGGATCAACGACGAAGGGCTCCTTGAATGTCCGTATCACGGCTGGAGTTTCGATGGCAGCGGCCAGTGCCAGCGCGTGCCGCAAGCGCTCGAGAACACTCAGCCCAACAACCGGCGGTCCCGCTGCGCCAGCTTGCCGACAGCGACGGGGCAGGGACTGCTGTTCGTCTGGATGGGTGCCCCCGATGCCGCAGACCCAAGTCAGCTCCCCCTGGTTCCAGCTCTTGAAGACAATCCCGAAAGCTGGACGGTGCAAGACACCTTCCGGGATCTCCCCATGGATGCGGTGACCCTGCTGGAAAACGTGCTCGACGTCAGTCACGTTCCTTTCACCCACCACAAAACCGTGGGCAAGCGGGACAACGCTGCCCCCGTTGAAGCCAAAGTCACCCATGAAGACGCTGATGGCTT
Source organism: Synechococcus sp. UW106 (assembly GCF_900474015.1). Lineage (NCBI taxonomy): Bacteria > Bacillati > Cyanobacteriota > Cyanophyceae > Synechococcales > Synechococcaceae > Synechococcus > Synechococcus sp. UW106. The sequence goes on along the minus strand of NZ_UCNV01000006.1, from coordinate 49,515 downwards.
CGAAGCGTTCTGGGAGGAGGGGCCTCGCCGGGGCAAGCTCGGCGCCCAGTCCACCTGCTTTCGGGCGCCCCAACTGATGTGGCACGACCTCACCGCCAAGGGGTTCGGACGCATCCTCACCGTTGTGTATGCCGTCCCGATCCGACGCGGCGAGTGCCGCCTGTTCGCCCGCTTCCCCTTCCAATTCCAATCAGCGTTACCTCGCGTCCTGATCGGATTGCGTCCCCGCTGGTTGCAGCACATCGGGAACCACAAGGTACTGGAGGACGATCAGGTGTTTTTGCACTGGCAGGAACGGGTACTGGAGCAGGCCGGCGGTAGCTCCGCCGTGGAGCGCAGCTTTTTTATGCCCACAACTTCAGACGTCTACGTCGCTGCCCTGCATCGCTGGTTGAACGCCAACGGCGGCGAGCCCTTTGCAGGGCAACGCCTACCACCCAGGCAAACCACAACAGAGCTCATGGATCGGTACCAAAGCCACACCATCCATTGCCGCAGCTGCTCTGCAGCTCTGGCGAACATTCAAAAGGCTCGTCCATGGACCTGGGCGTTGCTCTGGGGCTCCGCAGCTCTCGTGGGCATCGGACAGGGCACCCCCTGGAGCAGCGTCGGATTGGTCACCGCCGCAGTGACGGGCCTGGGACTGCGACAACTCAACCGCTGGGAGCGGGGCCTGACCATCGGCAACGGCTTGGCTCCTCGCAACGGCTGATCAGAGCCCTGGAACAGGAAGCAAGGTTGGCTTCACCTTGCCCTGAATGTCGACCTTGCCGCCGATCGTAATTTTGTCTTCGACAGACACATCTGCTCGCACAGCAAGCGGTTGATCAGCCGTGACGGACAGCTGTCCTTCCACCCCGCTGACCCGTGCATCGGCATTCACCGTCACCGCCCCCGCAATCGATTTCACCGACACGGGACCTTCAATCGCAAGGGGGGCATCTCCGGAGATGGTCACCTGCTCCTGCACCACCACCGGTAAAGGCGTATCAGAGCGGATGGTGACACTGGGCGGAAGCACCAGCTTGTCCACCTGCAATCCACCCTCAATCGCAATGGGGATAGGCCGACTTAGCAGCTTTACTGCCGTTGCCGCCAAAACCAGGCTGGACAAAACAACCGCCGCTGGCCAGCGGTATGCCATCAGCAGATCACGGCTGGTCATAGGCCTGCAGGCAATGGTTTGAACGCATTACAGCGTGTTTAAACCGGTCCTGCAGGAATCACACCGCCAGCACCACATAATCCACCAAGAAGTGGCATAAAGCAAGTAACAATTCCGACGACTATCAAACAAATGGAATATTTGTGAGAGTCCAACAAATCAGATCAAATACCACACCCCGAAGCCAACTTCATGATCATTAAGACATACATCATTGACATCACCACAAGTCAATTCGTTCGCGACACTTGCTCAATGGTGACCACCAAAGGATAGGATCAATAATAATCAGCAATGACGCTTTATCTCTATGGCGACATCAAGACCCGTGCCTTGATGCCGAAATGGTACATGTCAGGAAAAGGGATTTCCTACGATTACGTCAACGTTGACCTGACAGCTCGTCAAAACCTTGCATCGAGTTATTTGGAGGTGAATCCTTTTGGCAAGCCACCTGCCCTTAAAGACAACAGCAATGGATTAGTGCTGTTTGAGTCGGGCGCAATTCTTCAGTATCTTTAGTATCTTTCCGAGAATTACGCTAACGAAGTCAAAGATCTAGCAACACGCGCCTCCATCAGCCAGTGGATCCTTTTCGCCAACTCCACACTGGCGATTGCTTTATTCGTTCCCTCAAATAAGGAGCGGGAGTTTCCAAGACTGATGGCAACACTGAACGACCTCTACGGCAAGAAAAAGTTTTTAGTGGGGGATTGCTGGACAGCCGCCGATTGTGCCGTCAACGCGCACCTCGGCTACCTCCCCATTTTTTATCCCAACGAAGCCCTTTCAGCCTATCCAGAAATCCAGTCCCTCAATGAAAGAACACGTTCCAACCAAAACTACAGACAAATCATGGGCCTTTAATCTATTCATTTGCTAATAATTTCCGAATTATCCCCTCATTCAATTTTCCGCATTGCAGAGACCTTCACAGGTCTCCGCAGCGCTCAACCTCGATCAAGTGGGTTAACTCATAGCTTGCGGAATAGCGAAACTCCGCATCACGAAAGAACATTGTGTCTGTCTGTTGTGAGCAGTCCCAACAGAGACGCTGTTTAGGCTTGCCAGCATGCGCAACTCCTTCTTCGACCAAAGCCTGGACGCCGGAGCAATACGACGGCGCGTGCAGGAGCTGTCGAACGGCAAGGTGGGGTTCTACAGCGTCGGGCTTTATCCCGCGTCGCTGGCATACAACTGCGCCATGCAGAACGCAGAAGGGCGTCTGCTACTAGCCCCTCGTCCTGGCCGGGACCTGCTGGGAGCATTCCCCAGAGAAACGATTGAAACGATGGACGACGAGCACGTGGAGACCGTGCTCGAGATGGGTTGCCATCGCAGAGGCGGTGAGCTTGTGGCCAACACCCTCAGCGATCTCATCGAGCGTTGCGACCTCGTTGTGCTCAGCGCCAACAGCAATCACATCGAAGAAGATCTCCACGAAGCCTGTCGTTTGAGGCAAGAGCTCAATCGAGAGCAAGTGGTGCTGGCCTGCCTGGCGGGGTCCTTCAGCCATGACCCGATCAACAACAGCGCCTATGTGCTGTGTGAGCAACAACCGGAGCTCGCTTTCTTCTCCGGCTTTCACCGCCATGGAGCTCTACGTAATCCCTTCGACAGCTTCACAGCCAACTTTTGCCATCCGAACGCCCTAACAGCGATGTTGGGTGCCCAGCTGATGGATCAACTGTCCCCCAACATCCAGGTCTCCGCTGGTGTTCACAACGTGGAGGGGCAGTTCATCAAAGCCGCCAAAAACATGGCGTCGGTGTTTGCCGGTTTCGGCTATGGCTTCCATCAGGACAACCCAGGTGTGTTGCCAACGCTCCTAACCCTGCTTCTGAACCAGTGCCTGGATCAGGCGGCCACCGTGTCCATGGCACGACCCGACCGGCAACGGCTTTACCACCGTCAGCCCTTCCCTCTTACAGAACTGGGCTACGCCGTACCAAGAATTGAATCCACCCTGGTGCGCGACGGCGACTTCGAGCGGGTACGGGACCACACCTTCAGCCAGCTCACGGCCATGGTGGCTGATGTGCGCGGCAGCATGATGCTGCCCGTTTCCGGTAGCCCAACCCGTAATTTCCAGGCCGGGCAAGTGATGGCACAGGAGATGTGCCATCAAGGCCGCTGTCCTCATTCCATGGAGGAGTTGGAACAGTGGTGTGAAGCCGCAGGCCTGCGCAAAGGCGGACTAGAGGGTTTGAAATCTCTGCGGTATTGGCCTCAAATCGCCCGCAAATACGCGATCCCAGCCCACGACGCTTCCATGGTGAATCTGCTGTATATGGCGATTTACGGGCGTGCTGGCGTCAAGGACACCGCCTACCGGGTGATGACGGAAAGCCGGGAACTCTCCAGCTACTGCCAGGAATCAGTACGACCTAGCCACAGCCGTCGGTATGCCGAGGCTCTGCAAAACCTGGAGGTCCCCAAAGCTCTCGACCTTGTGGTGAATGCCGTCATTGCGGACAATGCCAATCAGGCCATGCGCAAAAAGATGGCCCTCGACGAGAACGGTGAGACCGGAACGCCGGCCTACCTGCAATTGATGGACGTCATCGAAAGCCAGCTCGAAGCCTGAGTCGGCTTCTGTTCTGCACACCTGAACGGGGCAAAACGCAGGAAGAGCGGCAAGGTGCGACCTGAGACCCATGCGACCGTTCATGACCGAGGCCCTGGAAGCCATCGCCGATCGCTTCCATCCTCGCGAGGGGATCAAAGCCATTCGCTCCCTTGGCTCAGGCAACGTCAACGAAACTTTCCTCGTGACTCATGAGGGACAAGACGGCGCCTTCGTCCTGCAGCGGCTGAACACGAGCGTTTTCGATCGTCCCGACCTGGTGATGCAGAACCTGCAGGCCCTGGGCGACCACATGGAGCGCCGTCTCGCCTCTCCACCTCCACAACTGAAGGGACGCCGCTGGGAAGTACCCAGAGTGGTTCCCTGTCGTCGGGAAGCCTCCCCCTGGATCGAACAAAACGGGGAGTTTTGGCGCTCGATCACCTACATCGGTGCAGCGACCACCAGTGATGTCATCAGGGACAGTGCCCACGCCCAGGAAGTGGGTTATGGGCTGGGAATGTTCCACCACCTGATCAGTGACCTGCCCACCGATCAGCTGGCTGACACCCTGGAAAATTTCCATGTCACACCGGCCTACCTCCAACGCTTCGATGAGATCGCCGCGGCCACGGGCCGCATGGGCCCTGCCGAGCGTGACGCCTGCGCGTTTGTAGAGCAGCGCCGCCAGGACGTGGATGTTCTCGAAGCAGCTCTTGCACGCGGCGAACTCCATCACCGTCCCATCCACGGAGACCCGAAGATCAACAACGTGATGATTGACGAGGCAAGCGGTCAGGCCATCGGTCTGATTGACCTGGACACGGTCAAACCGGGACTCGTTCACTACGACATCGGCGACTGTTTGCGGTCCTGCTGCAATCCAGCCGGAGAAGAAACACTCTCCCTGGACGATGTGGAATTTGACATGAACCTCTGTGAGGCCATTCTCAACGGCTATCTGTCAGTTGCAGGTGGATTTCTGAGTGACTGGGACCTGCACTATCTGCCCCACTGCATCCGTCTGATCCCGATGGAACTGGGACTGAGGTTCCTCACGGATCATCTTGAGGGCGACGTGTATTTCCGCTGCGATCGACCTGGGCACAATCTGCAACGGGCCCTGGTTCAATTCCGACTTACAGAAGCGGTGGAACAACAGTTCAGCGACTTGGAACACCTGGTCAAGCGGCTGCAGCGTCAGCAGGGACCAAGCCACTGAGATGGGTCGTTCTGCAGTGATGCTGCGTCAGGCATGCCGCCTGATCCCCTTTGAACGGTCCATGCCTCCAGGGTTCCAGATCAGCGCCGAGCTCGTCTGGACGCGCGATGGATGGCTGGAACTCAGCTATGGAGTCCTGGCCCGCGCGGCCACAGGCATCAATGCGCTGCGTCTGCCGACGGATCTGAATGATGGGCCACAACAGGGACAACGCAGGGATGATCTCTGGACCACCACGTGCTTCGAGGCGTTTCTCGCCGCCCCTGGCGAGAAACGTTACTGGGAAGTCAATCTGGCTCCCAATGGGGATTGGGCGGTTTATCGCTTTGATCACTACCGCAGTGGCCAGACCCAGCAAGAGCTCAGCACACCCCCAACGGTGCGGCTGCAACGCGGGGCACATCAACTGCGGCTGGACGCCAGGATTGCTTTGGAGCCCTGGTGGACGCCAGGGGGCTGCCCAGACCTGGCATTGACGGCTGTGATCGATCGCGGTCAGGACGGTCTGAGCCATTGGGCTCTCTGCCACGGACGCAAGCCGGACTTTCACGACCGCAGCACCTTCCTTACGGCCTGAACCGCACCGGTAGTGTCAGCACAGCGCCCCTGCCTCACCATGCGCAGCCGCAACGTGCTGATTGTCTCGGCTCTCACGGCAACCCTGCTGGGGGGGCTGTGGCTTAAACCGAAACAGCCACGGGCCGAAGCAGAAGCGTTCGTGACCGCACCGGTGGTGACCGCGGCAGTGATGACGGCGCCGGTAGCACTTCCTGCCCAAGCGACCCAACCCAAAACACAAGACGGCAGGCAATACCCCCTTGTGCCAGCCGACACAACCGAACTGGCAACGCTGCTGGCAGCTGTTGAACAGGCGTTACGGGACCCAGCCACGCCGGCCGATGCGCTGCCCGATCTTGGGCATCAACAACAGGTGATCTACCGGGTGCTGTCCACGGACCAGCCCAGAGCCCAAGCGGTCATCAACGGCCTGCCTCCGCGCTGGCGCAGCGTGGCAGAAAGGCACCTCGCAGCACGGCGCGAATTCGTGCGGATGAGCCGTGGCCGTGGGCCGTCCATGCTCCCCGCCTGGCGGATCATTCAGCCAGAAGCAGCGGACAAGCTGCTCAGCTACTACCGCAAAGCGGAGGCGGCGACGGGGATTGAATGGGAGGTTCTGGCTGCAGTGAACCTCGTGGAAACCGGCATGGGGCGCATCGATGGCGTCTCCGTGGCCAATGCCCAGGGGCCCATGCAGTTTCTGCCCACCACCTGGGCAGAACCAGGGATTGGCGCCGGGAACATCCGCAATCCCCACGACGCCATCCAGGCTGCGGCGCGATATCTGGTGCGTCGGGGCGGACTTCAAGACATTCGCCGCGGCCTTTGGGGTTACAACAACAGCGATTACTACGGCCGCGCGGTGCTCCTCTATGCCTCGCTGATCAAGGAGGATCCCGCGGCCTACACCGGTTTGTATCACTGGGAAATCCACTTCAATGCTGCGGCCGGGGATCTTTGGTTACCGGTGGGCTACAACCAGCCGCAGCTCATCAGTGTTCAGGAGTATCTACAAACCAACCCCGCCAGCAGATCACCAAACCGGTGAGCATCGACACCTACGCTGAGAACTGGCGTGATCCAGGAAGCGGGTGTCCAAGGAAACCTCCCATCGCGGTGATGAACTGAAAGGTCTCGGATGGTCCGAGATTGATGTGGCTCGCTACATCGAGCTCTGGGAATACCGGCAGCGCTGGGGGGCCATGAATTTGGAACGGGAGGATCGTCTCTTCCTGCGTAAGGCCGAAAAAGCTCTCCCGGCGATTGTGTCTGGAAGGGCTGCGGCCAAGAAACCCATCAAAGAGAAGACCTACTACCGATGGCTGCGCTTCCATCTAGAGGCAATGACCGAGGCCGAGGCGGCGATGGGCCTGACCGAAGGCGAACGCGGTGCCTGGCCCGTGCTGCTGGAGGCCGAACTCCGTCTTCTCGACCATTACGAGCCTGTTCTTGGCTTGCCGGACACGCTGAAGGCCAAAGCCCTCAGCCCAGTGCGTGAAAAGCTCACCGCCCAGGTGGCCGCCCTCGGCAACACCAAGGCCTACGACTTCCAGGCGCCCCTCATCGCACTCAAAGCGGAAGACAGCAGCAACCGGTGGAAGCACCTACGCGAGGTGGATGCCAGTGATCGCACCTACCCCCTGCTCAGTGCCGACGGCGTGGCTGGATTCCGCAGCGAAGCCCACCGCGACATCCAGGCTGTCATTCGCAGCACGTTCCCTTCTCTGGCGGAAACCGACAAACCTGAGCTCGCTGACGACTAGAACAGGGACAGTGCCCAACGCCGAGGACGATGTCTCACCGCTTCGAGACCCTGCAGCTTCATGCCGGGCAATCGCCCGACAGTGCAACCAACGCGCGGGCGGTTCCCATTTATCAGACCAGTTCATACGTCTTCAATGACGCCGAACATGGGGCCAACCTCTTCGGTCTTAAGGAATTCGGGAACATCTACACCCGACTGATGAATCCGACCACAGACGTGTTTGAGAAACGCGTTGCTGCCCTCGAAGGCGGAGTGGCAGCTCTAGCAACCGCCTCAGGGCAGTCGGCTCAGTTTCTTGCGATCACCAACTGCATGCAGTCGGGAGACAACTTCGTCTCAACGTCGTACCTCTACGGCGGCACGTACAACCAATTCAAGGTGCAGTTCCCGCGGCTGGGAATCAACGTGCGTTTTGCAGAAGGCGACGACGTCGCAAGCTTTGCCGCACAAATCGACGACAACACCAAAGCGCTTTATGTCGAAGCGATGGGCAATCCCCGCTTCAACATCCCCGATTTCGAGGGCCTTTCAGCGCTCGCCAAAGAGAAAGGTATTCCCTTGATCGTCGACAACACATTGGGAGCCTGTGGTGCTCTGCTGCGACCGATTGAGCATGGCGCCGATGTGGTGGTGGAGAGTGCAACCAAGTGGATCGGCGGCCACGGCACCAGCCTCGGGGGCGTGATCGTGGATGCCGGCACCTTCAATTGGGGCAACGGCAAATTCCCGCTGATGAGCCAGCCCAGTGCGGCATATCACGGCTTGGTGCACTGGGATGCCTTTGGCTTCGGCAGTGACGTCTGCAAGATGCTTGGCCTGCCGGAAGACCGCAACATCGCCTTCGCGCTGCGGGCCCGGGTGGAAGGTCTGCGGGATTGGGGTCCGGCCGTCAGTCCGTTCAACAGCTTCCTGCTGTTGCAGGGTCTAGAAACCCTGAGTCTGCGCGTAGAGCGCCACACCGAAAACGCCATGGCTCTGGCCACTTGGCTGGATTCGCATCCCGCCATCACGCATGTGAGCTATCCCGGCCTAGCGCACGATCCTTACAACGCTGCCGCCAAGAAATACCTGACAGGACGTGGCATGGGATGCATGCTGATGTTCTCCCTCAACGGCGGCTATGACGATGCCGTGCACTTCATCGACAGCCTCAAACTGGCCAGCCACCTCGCCAACGTGGGCGATGCGAAAACGCTGGTGATTCATCCCGCGTCCACAACTCACCAGCAACTCAGTGAGGCTGAACAGGCCTCTGCTGGCGTCACGCCCACGATGGTGCGGGTCTCCGTAGGACTCGAACACATCGACGACATCAAGGCCGACTTCGAGCAGGCCCTCGCCGTTCTCAGCTGAATGCCGACACAGCCCCCATGGCGCTGATCCTTCCTCGCAGCTACCACAAAATCGCGGAGGTTGAACGCAACCGGATCTCCTGGATTGAGCCTGAACAGGCCGAACGCCAGGACATCCGGCCCCTGCGTATTGGCATTCTCAACATCATGCCGCTGGGCAAGCAGTACGAGTTCAACCTGCTGCATCCGCTGGGCCTTTCGGTGCTGCAGATAGAACCGATTTGGATTCGACTCAACTCCCATGCCTACAAGAGTTGGGATCAGAACCATCTCAACCAGCTTTATGTGAGCTGGGATGAGGCCTTGTCCCAGGGTCCCCTTGATGGCCTGATCATCACCGGTGCCCCCGTGGAGCACCTGCCCTTTGAACAGGTCAGTTACTGGACAGAGCTGGGCAAATTGGTCGAGGAAGCGCGACAAACCTGCGCCAGCACCCTTGGCCTTTGCTGGGCCGGTTTCGCCCTCGCCTACCTGGCCGGCGTCGACAAGGTGTCGTTCCCGCAGAAACTGTTCGGGATCTACCCCATGCGCAGCCTGGTTCCTGGTCATTCCTTGATGGGCACCCAAGACGATGATTTCGTCTGTCCCCAGAGCCGTCATGCAGGGCTGCCGGACGCTGCCATGGAAGCCGCACAACGGGATGGACGTCTCCGTCTGCTCGCCCACGGCGAGCAGGTGGGCTACACCATTTTCGAGACCCCGGATCAACGCCAGCTGATGCACTTGGGCCACCCCGAATACAACGTCGGGCGAATCGTCGGAGAAATGGAACGTGACCGGGCCCGGGGTGATGTTCCTCCGCCCGAGAATTTTGATCCCGCCCGTCCCCAGACTCTCTGGCGGTCCCATCGGAACCTTCTGTTCCAACAGTGGCTGTGGTTCTGCTATCAGCAGGTCAGCCTTAGGGCCTGAGCTGCGTTAGGTCAAACCCAACAGAAACGCAGACAACAAACCGAGGTAGGTGCCGATTAAGTAGCCCAGCAGACCGATGGCTACCCCAGGCATGGCAAGCGCTGGGCGGTTCAGGGATGTTGCCAGGGCCAGAGCAGTGCTTGGGCCACCGATGGCTGCCTGGGATGCCACCAGAGATTCGACCAGAGGCCAACGTTGCCAGGAACGCAGCACCAACAACAGAACCCCCTGAACAGCAACAATCCAGACGGCATACAAAAAGACAGGCCATCCAGAACCAAACAACCCGGTCAAGGGAGAGCTGAGGCCAATCACAGTGAAGAAAGGTTGGATCAACAGCAAGCCAAGCCCGTAGCAACCCGAGCGCAAAGACGCACCAGGGAGCTGGGCAGCAATCAACGCCGTCGTGGTCAGCACCAGGATGGATGGACAGTCACTCCAACCCCGCTGAATCAGAGCCGTCATCAACTCCGCTGTGCACAGAACGGCACCGCCCCAGAGCAGTGACCACAGGACCCGGAGACCATCAGATCGCGATGGCGCATCAAGCTCGTCTCGATGCAACTGGGGGGCAACGGACTCCACCTCTTTACCCCAACGACGGCCGATCAGGATGCTGAGGCCGAACCAAGTGGCAAAGACCACATGATCCGCGGCCGTGGCCAAGAGGAGTAGAGGCTCCGGCGGCTGAAGGGTGCGGGCGACGGATACAAAGTTGAGGCTTCCTCCCGTGAAGGTGGCGGTGTAAATGCCTGCAAGAACAGTGCTGTTGCCCAAAAGCCAGGGCTTGAGCAAAACAGCCCCGAGCAGAACGGCGAGCAGCGTCGCCACCACAGCCACAACAAAAGGAGCGAAAAGACGCTGAGCCTCTGGCCAGATCCGTCGCAGATCAACAGCGAGCAGGAGCTGGGTGATGGCCAAGGACGTCAGCGGACCGCTCACCCAATTCGCTGCAGCTGTTTGCGGCTGCCAACCGGTGACATTCGTCACCAGAAATCCGATCAGCAGAACCACCATCGTGGTTCCGAGCTGGCGTCCGATGCGTGTCGAGCGACTGATCCACCATCCCGTCAGGGTGAGCCCCAGAACTCCAACCAGCGACACCACCATCGCGAGCTTTAAACCGTACGGTTAGGGGTTGTTTCGAGGGTTATTGAAGACTCAATCGGAACGGAATCAGGACGCTGAGCGGACTTGCGGTTGAGTTCCCGTTCCAGCGAGGCAATGCGCCTTTCACGAAGACAGTGGCGGCATCCGCCCAAGGTTTGGAGATGCTTTTCCGGCGTGATTGTGATCAATTGAACCGGATGTTCTTTGCAGCGGATTTGAACAGGGCTCTTGTAACTACGCCAGCGGATCAGGCTGTAGTCGAATTGATCACCAAAACGCTGAACAGCGCGCTTGAGGAATTCTTCTTCAGTGATTCGGGCTCCCATGCATTCGAATGTATGAGACAGTCTCGAGATGGAAGCGACCTCGTCATCCGACGTCACGAATGAACGTCAATCCGGCCGCTCCCAAAACGGAATGGTCCCTGCAAGAGGGGTGGCTCCAGGCAAACGAAGCAAGGCGCTGGCAAACGCTGCTTGAACAACAGCTCCTGTGGCAACAGCCAGTCGTGCAGGTCTATGGCAAGCGTTATCCAGTCCCCAGGATGACGGTGTTTCTTGCCAACGAAGGCATTCAATATCGCTATAGCGGTGCTGTTCACAAGGGCTGTGGTTGGCCCGAATGGTTCAAGCCATTGCTGATTCAGGTCAATGCAGCCTGTGAGACCGAGTTCAACGGATGTCTGCTCAATCTGTATCGCCACGGGGACGACCGCATGGGATGGCACGCTGATGACGAACCGGAGATTGATCAGCGGGCTCCGATTGCCTCCCTTTCACTCGGGGCTACACGCGATTTTCAGCTCCGCCATCGCAGCACTCCCCAACGCCGGATATCGCTGCCATTGACCGATGGTGATCTGCTCGTGATGCACCCGGGGTGTCAGAGCCAATGGATGCACAGTGTTCCGCAACGGCGAAAAGTAAAAACCACGCGCATCAATCTCACCTTTCGCCGTTTTCAAAACTGAGATCGCAGCAGCACACCCCAAGCAGGCGCCGTGACCAACGCCAGCAGCGTGCTCCAAAACACCAGCCCTGCAGCCCGCTCCTGATCAGCCCCCACAGACTCCGCAATCAACAGCAGTGAGATCGCCGTCGGCGCGGCCCCCTGCAGCGCAACCGCCTGAACCATCAGCGGATCGAACCGCAGCAGAGATGCAAGCAGCAGCAGCAGCAACGGATAAAGCAGGAGTTTGGCTACCAGTGGCCTCAGCAGTTGCAACGGTCGGGCCGATGGAGTGATTCCCTTGCGATGGATGCTGCCCAGGCGCATGCCCACCACCATCAGAGCCAGCAAGATCACCAAGCGGGAAGGCCACCACAAAGCGTCGGTCACCAGTTCAGACCAGGGGGTCGCCTGAATCAGCAATGCACCGATCAGCCCGCGGGTCGCTGGGCTCGCCGCAACGCTGCTCATGAGACCGTGCAGCCTTTTAGAGCCGTTGCCCCGCTCACCGATCAGCAGCGGACCAAGACTCCAAGTCAGCAGTGTCGCCCCAAGGTCGTAGCCAATGCTGATAGGGAGGGCCTCATTAGGCAGAAAGGCCAAGGCCAGAGGCACTCCGAAATAGGCCGTGTTTCCAGTGCAGCTGCCCAACCGCAGCGTTGGAGAGACCAGCTCAGCCAATCCCGGTAAGCGCGACGCCCCCACCAGCACAAGGCCCATGGCCAGCACCGCAAGACCCGCTGCCTGCAACATGTCGCCGCTCAGGCCACCCTTCAACAGCAGGCCCATCACACTGATCGGTACCCCGAACCTCACCAACGGTGTGGCCAAGCGGGCGGCGAGGGTTTCATGGCGTCCTCCAGCCCAAAACCCGATCAGCATGGAAGGCGCAAGCTCCAGCAAAAACCGAAGCATCGGCACATCCAGCTCAGATCACGACCCTAGAAAGCTGAGGCAGCTGACGCATCAGACCAAAACCGTTCAATCGCGCAACAACGACACCTTGAACGACAAGCAGATTCCATGAAGACGCCGTCCTAATTCACCCACGAACGCGCCTAATCTGCGTTCCGACATGTCGCGTGAACCCAGCTGATGAATCCAGCTTCACGCCATCGCATCGTGCGTAGCGACAGTACGGAGGACCGCCTGACGCGGCAACGTTTTGACAGCTACGACGCTGCATACGATGAACTTGAGCGGTACTACAGCGATTTCTGCTGTTCTGACGATGATCGTGTCGACTACACGATCATCTGTGAGGGTTCAGAGAGTCTCCACGACTCGAGCATGAAACGACCGGTTGAATGATCCTGACGTAAAACCGCTGCACAGGACTCAATATCACCCAGTCAAGGTTCATAACAAGAAAGCAGTCTCAAGGGTCAGACCACAGAGACGCATCCCTAGATGCCAAAAATCAGGCCACTAAGTCATGGAAATGTTGGGTCAACTGATTGACACCCAGCCAACCAATCAGTTATGAACTAATCATCCAATGAGATGCATTCACAATGCTGACCGGTTCCGAGCTGCTTGCAAAGGTCAAAGAACTAGGGGATGTTTCCAAATCCGATCTAGTGAGAGCTTGTGGCTACGTCTCTGACAAGAAAGACGGCGGCGATCGCCTGAATTTCACTGCCTTCTACGAGGCCCTGCTTGAGGCCAAAGGCGTCAATCTGAGCAGCGGCGGTGCTGCAATTGGCAAAGGTGGCCGCAAGTTGAGCTACATCGCCAAAGTGCAGGGCAACGGTAACCTGCTGATCGGCAAGGCCTACACCGCCATGCTGAATCTCGAGCCAGGTGATGAGTTTGAAATCAAACTGGGCAAAAAAGCCATCCGTCTGATCCCCACAGGTGCAGCTGCAGAGCACAGCGAAGCCGCTGACCAGGTAGACGAGTGATCTGCAGATCCATCTTCTGAAGTTTCACAACCTCTTCCAACCCCTCCAATCCATGGGAGGGGTTTTTTATTGAGGACTGAACAACCAATACGCTCCTGCAGAGATCAGGGGGCTGGCACAGCAATTCTTGCTCGGTATGGTGAGCCGGAATGGAGCGACAGCGTTGAAATCCTTCAAGGCAGCTGTCGCTTCGGTCTTGAGCAATACGTTCATATTTTGTGGTTCAGTTGCCCTGTCTATCCATATTGTGCTGACCTTTTTTCGGATGCATGGTCTGGTGCTGACCCTCGCTTTTGTGATGTTTTGGCTGGTCAGCGTCACCGCTTACTTCCATTGGAAGGGGCAGCAGTCGAAGCGAACCACATCCAGCAAAGCTCCATTGCCTCAAGCCAACAGCAGAAAGGCCGCTGAACCGTGGAGGGAACAACAGTCAGCCTGATGGCTGAAACGAAGTCGCTCAGCTCTTTCAGTGCTGCATCTGGTTCAGGAATCTGCGGCTGCGTTCTTCTCTGGCATTGGTGAAGAACGTCTGCGGGGCGGAGGTCTCCACCACCTGGCCCCGGTCCATAAACATCACCCGATCCGCCACCTCACGGGCAAAGCCCAGTTCGTGGGTCACCACCACCATCGTCATGCCGCCCTGGGCTAATTGGCGCATCGCATCAAGCACTTCCTTCACCCGCTCCGGATCCAAAGCGCTCGTGGGCTCGTCGAACAGCATCACCTCCGGATCCAAGGCCAAAGCCCGGGCGATCGCCACCCGCTGTTGTTGACCACCACTGAGTTGCGCCGGGTACTTCCGTGCCTGCTCCCGAATTCCCATCTGGTCGAGAAGCTCGATGGCGCGATGCTCCGCATCAGCCTTTGAACGCTTTTGCACCTTGATCGGGGCAAGGGTGATGTTGTCGAGAATCGAGAGATGGGGGAACAGGTTGAACTGCTGAAACACCATGCCCACACGTTTGCGAATCGCCCGCACCTGACGTTCCCCATGGGTGGCATCCAAACGTTCCCCCAGCACATCCAAGGCACCGCCATCCAGCGATTCCAGACCATTGAAGGTACGGATCAAGGTGCTCTTTCCGGATCCCGAAGGACCCATCACCACCAGAACTTCGCCGCTGTTCACTTCCAAAGTGACGCCATCAAGAGCTTTCACCCCTTGGGAGTAGCTCTTGACCAACTCAGTGGCACGAATGGCAACGGTCATGGGGCAGAGCGGGCAGGATCGAGCTGAAGTTCTAGGTGCCGGGCCAGCAGAGCCATCGCCGTACACGCCAGCCAGTAAACCGCAGCAAGCCAGAGATACACCTCCAGATAGCGACCGATGAAAGCGGGATTCGCCAACAGGCTGCGGCTGATGCCCAACAATTCGACCAAACCGAGAATGGCCATCAGGCTGGTGTTTTGGAGCAGACCCACCGCCTGGTTGGTGAGCGAAGGCAGTGCCACCCTCAGCGCCTGGGGCAGCACCACCAGTTGCAGTGATTGACGTGGTGAGAGGCCAAGCACGGCTGCAGCTTCCCGCTGGGTGGGCGGAATCGCCTGCAATCCACCGCGCACATCCTCAGCGATATAGGCCGCTGCAAACAAGGCGAAGGCCACGACCGCCCGTAAAACCCTGTTGATCTCAAGCCCTGGCGGAAGGAACAGCGGAATCAGCAATTGTCCGAAAAACAGAACGGCGATCAACGGGACAGCCCGCATCAATTCGATGTATGTGGCGCTGCTCCAGCGCAACACCGGAAGGTCACTGCGGCGGCCCAAAGCCAGCAGGATTCCCAGCGGCAGCGCCAAAGCGCCGCTGCCTCCCGTGAGAAGCAGCGTGAGTGTCAGCCCACCCCAACTACGCGATCCCACCGGCAGAAGGCCAAGGCCTCCTGCCAACAGCCAAAGCCCCAGCGGTGCCATTGCGATCCAGAGCAGCGGCAGCCAACGGCGAACGGGACCACGCTTCGGGCCGCAGAGGGTCAGCAACGTGAGGATGATCAATCCAGCCATCCACAGCAGCGGGCGCCAACGTTGATCCGCTGGAAAACTGCCCACCGCATAAAGCGGCAGATTCGTTGTCACCACAGACCAGTCGGCCGTGTGCAGCAACCAATGCAGCAGCGACCAGCCGGCCCAACCGAGCAGGGCCACCAGGAGGAGGGTGATCGAGCGATCCAACCAACGGTTCATCAGCGGCTCCTGTTCAAACGGCCCAGCACCGCACTGTTGAAGGCGGCCATGCCACCACTGATCAGCAAATTAAGCAGCAGAAAGCTGAGCAACAGAAGCAGGAATCCTTCAATCGCGCGGCCGGTTTGCGTGATGGTGGTGTCACTTACGGCGTAGAGATCGGCATAACCCACCGCAATCGCCAACGTGCTGTTCTTGGCAAGATTGAGGTACTGGCTCGTCAGCGCAGGAAGAATCGCCGGCAGCGCCTGGGGCAGCACAATGCGACGCAACCCGAGCCCTTCTCCGAGTCCAAGACTGCGGAAGGCCTCCCATTGGCCCCTTGACACTGCATTGATGCCACCGCGCACAATCTCGGCAATCGATGCACCGGTAAACACGGTGAGTCCGACGAGAACAGCGCAAAATTCAACGCTGAGGTTCAAGCCCAACAACTGAATGCCCTGATTCGAGAGCCTGATCAAGCCGCCGATCGGTGCTGCAGGAAGACCGAGGAAGGCAACGAAATACCAGAAAAGCAACTGCAGGAGTAGAGGAACCTGACGAATCAGCGCCACGTACCCCCCGGCCAGGCTGCGAAGCAGACGGTTTCCGCTGCTGCGGGCTGCACCGGCAGCCACACCCAAGATGGTGGCCAGCACAAGACCAGCCACGATCACTTTGAGGCTGTTGAGCCAACCGATGGTCAGCGCCCAGAGGTAGCTGTCGGATGGGGCATAAGGGAGAGCGGTTTCCGCCAGAGCGAAGCCTGCCGGTCGGCCAAGCCAGCCAAAACCCAGCCCCAGCCCCGTGCGAATCAAATTGACGGCCAGATTGTTGACCAACAGGGCCAGCAAGCCGAACAGAACCCCGGCAACACCAACCTGAAGCAGAAGACGACGATGCCGCATCAGGTGAAGGGTGGAGCAATCATCAAACCACCCTCACCGGCAAGGCGATTGGCACCCCTTGGGATGGCCACCGCACTCTCCGGACCCAGATGGCGGTTGTAGATCTCGCCGTAATTGCCGGTCGAACGAATCACCTGAACGACAAAGTCATCGGGGAGCCCGAGTTTGCGACCCAGGCCTGCATCCACGCCCAGGAATCGCCGCAGAGCCGTCTGGGAAGGGTCGGCTTCAACTTGCTTCACCACGGCGTCGACATTGTCCTGAGTGATGCCCCGCTCCTCCGCCTCGATCAAGGCATAGACCACCCATGCCATGGCATCGCCCAAGGGCTGATCACCACCCACCACGGCCGGAGCCAAAGGCTCTTTGCTGATCCTGTCGTCGAGAATTAAATGCTGCTGTGGATTGCTAAAGCCGGAACGTGCAGCCGCCAGTTGTGACCGATCCGAGGTCATGGCTTCACATCGCCCCTGCAGGTAGCCACCGACCACCTGATTGAGATCCTGATATTTGATCGGGGTATAAGGCAGCTCTTGAGAAGCGAAGGCGTCGTTGAGGTTCTGTTCGGTGGTGGTGCCTGATCCCACGCAAATGGACTTGCCGCTTAAATCAGCCAGAGAGCGCACTCCGCTGGCTGCATTCACCATCAATCCCTGGCCATCGTGGAACACCACTGGAGCAAAGCGCAGACCGTTCCCGCCCACCGCATCGCGACTGAGGGTATGGGTCGTGTTGCGGGATAACAGATCAATCTCTCCCGATCGCAAGGCAGTGAATCGCTCGGGCGCGGTCAAAGGCCGGTATTGAACCTTCTCAGCGTCCCCCACAAAAGCAGCTGCCATGGCACGGCAGACATCGACATCCAATCCGGTGTAACTCCCATCAGGACTAAGAAAACTGAAACCTGGAATTTTGCCGCTCACCCCGCAGAGCAACTCGCCTCGCGCTTTAACGAGATCCAGGCGCGAACCACCCGCACTATCCAGTGAGGCGCAAGAGCTGAGTAGGGCAGACAGACCTGCCAACGCAGCGATCAGAGCACGCGAATGGGATCGGAACATCAGCGTTGGTACGGATCGGGTGGGATTGTCCCAGATGCCGGGCAAATCGATTGGAACCGACTTAATTTCGCCTTAATTAAATTCACCGCAATGAAAGTCTTGGCCGGGCTTTTGGCCGGACTTATCGCTGGAACCACAGCCCCCGCTGCTCTCTCATGGGAGGGCAGGGATCGGGTGGCTTACAACAACAAAATGGCTCTGTTGGGGGTTCTTTTAGAGAGTGCTCAGCAACGTGCTGGTGGTGACCTTCAAACCCTTTGCCTGTTGCTGAGCATCAGCAACGACGTCACCGAAAGGTACGTGGAGACCAACCCTGAAGATGCGCAGGTTCAGCAGCGCCTCCTGGCCATGCACCAAGACCTCAGTGTCTGTCTTGCCACGATGGGGGCTCCCAATTCAGCCTCAAGATTCTGAAATCAAAGCTCAAGATCAGGCATGCGCTGATTCCTGCCCCCCGATCCGCTCGAACAGATCAAGGCTTTCTTCGTTGAGGCCTACAACGCTGACGACCGAACCACCGTTGCGATATTTGCGGATGACCTGATCAAGTGCAGCCACGCCGCTCTGGTCCCAGATATGGGCCTGGGACAGATCAAGAGTGATGCGCTCGGGATGGTCGTGAAGATCAAATGCCTGAAGGAAGTAGACCTTGCTCACAAAAAACAGCTGCCCCTCAACCCGGTACAGACGCTCCTGATCACTGATCTCGATGGTCTCCACCTGAATCACCTTGGCAACTTTGCGACTGAACAGAATTCCTGCCAACGCCACGCCGGCCAAAACACCAAGGGCAAGGTTGTGAGGGGTGGTGAGCATGGTGACGGTGAAGGTCATCAGCATCACCGACGTGTCGCTCTTCGGAATGCGACGCAAGTTGAGGAGGCCATTGATATCAGCCGTGCTGACGGCAATGCTGATCATCACGGCCACCAAAGCCGCCATCGGAATTTGCTTCAGCCAAGGTCCAGCCAGAAGGATCATCGCCAGCAGGCTGACTCCAGAAAACAAGGTTGAGAGGCGCGTGCGACCACCGTTGTCCACGTTCATCACGGACTGGCCCACAAGGGCACAGCCAGCCATACCACCAAACAGGGACGCGACAATGTTGGCAATGCCCTGACCCCGGGCCTCAACGTTTTTGTTGGTGGTGGTGTCGGTCTTGTCGTCGAGGATGTCCTGGGTCAGGAAGGTTTCCATTAGGCCCACGAGCGAAATGGCCAGGGCGGTGGGCAGCACCAGCCCCAGAGTGTCCAGGCTGAAGGGAACACCTCCGGCGCCGAAGGGAAGACTGAAGGAGGGGAGGCCAGAGGGAAGGGTGCCCAGGCTGCTGACCGTAGGGATGTCGAAGCTGAAACCCACGCTGATCGCCGTCAGAACAACGATGGCGACCAGCTGCGATGGCACCACACGGGTCAGCCTTGGAAGGCCATAGATGATGACCAGGCCGAGCAGGACCAACCCCCAGATGACTGGGATCTGCCCGCCATGGGGCAACAGAGAGGAGGCTCCGTGATCGGATTCTCCAGCATGGAGATTCAAACCGAGCTGAGGCAACTGGGCCTGAAAGATGAGCAAGGCCAGCGCGTTCACAAACCCGCTCAGCACCCCTTGGGGAACAAAGCGCATCTGATACGCCAATCGCAGATACCCCCAAAGGATCTGGAGCAGGCCCGTCACCAGACCAGCCACCATCAGATATTGCACCCCAAGGCCTGGCCCCCGAGCCTCACCCGTCGCCACCAGGCCTGTCATCAAGAGCGCCGTGGAGCCGGTGGCCGATGTGATCATCGCCATCCGGCCCCCAACCACAGCGATGGTCAGCGACAGGCAAAACGCTCCGAACAGACCGACCTTGGGATCCACCCCAGCGATCCCAGAAAAAGCGATGGCCTCCGGGATCATGGCGAAAGCCACCACAAGGCCGGAAAGAAGGTCTTTGCTGGGGTTAGCAAACCACTGATTCACCAGGGTTGGGTTGGATCGCTTGGCCATCAGCGGATGCCGGTTAGGGGCGACCGTAAATCAGAGCGCCGGCAGGATGCCTGCCGGATCCAAGCGCTGTTTCAGCTTTCGCAACTCCAGCAACCAGGGTCCAAACGCAGCCTCCAACTCCCTTTGATGAAACGGCAGGTGGTCATGAAACTGCGCCAGATGCACTCCAGGGCAGACCGGTTGGAGGATCTGCCAAACCGCTTCCAGCCAAGCGAGGCTGCGACATCGGCCATCGGCATCCCCTGGCGTCCAAGCCGCCGTGATCCAAGGTTTCCACTCGGCATCGCGGTGGACAAACGAGGTAACCGTGACTGGAACCTTTTTTGTCACCACACCAAGCTGCTGACAGGCCAGATTGCAGCCCGGATGCGGACGGTGCTGCAGCAGATGGCGTAGCTCCGGCATCAAATGTCCCCAGGCCTCAGCAGCTGCAGGGCCCAACAAACCAACGACCTCCGAATGACAACGGGGAGGCAGCGGGGCTGATCCTCTCAACGATGGGAGCTGATGCAACCCCTCGATCCGCTGCGCTCCGGCCCATGCAGCATGACCAACCCAGAGCGACTGCACCGCGTCGGCGCTCTCCCAATGCCATTGCAGGCTGGTACTGGAGTCCAATGCTTCCGCCTGGAGCATGAGTGCAGGGAGTTGATCCGGAGAAACCGAACGCTGCTCCACCCACAGCGGCTGAACGGGATGGGTGGTCATGCGCACCTCGCTCACCACACCCAGAAACGGTGCTGCTCCACAAAGGCCGCGCCACTCCAACGCACCACCATCAGCTGCTCGTGACAGCGCAAAGGGGGTGCCATCGCCCCACACACCATGAATCTCCAGCAATTGGTCGACAGCCAGGCCCACTTGTCGACTCAGCGGCCCCATGCCACCGGTGAGCACATACCCAAGCCCGGGCAGCCCCGACAAACCAGCAGCCATCGTTCGGCCGTAGGGAAGCAACGCATCGAGCACCTCTCCCATTCGGCACCCTGCACCGATCAACACCGTCTGATCGGCAGGCTCCCAATCAAGACGTTTGAAGTGGGTTTGAACATCCACCGTCCAGTTGTCGTCGGCGGCGGCGCGAGATGTGGTGCCACCCCCACAGAGTCGTAATGGCCGCGGACCACTCCAATCCCGAATGCAATCACTCAAGGTTTCCGGCCGTGGAGATACCAGGCCGGAGCACCTCGCATCAGCCGCCTGCGCATTGATGAAAACGGGACGGTCTGAATCCATCGCGATGCGACCGATATCGTCAATCCATTGGAACAGCAGAGCGACCTTTTGGCCGAACAGCACGCGGAAAGCAGCAAGGAGCAACTTGGCGTTCTGATCTGCGGCCATGGCAGCCGAAACCGATTGGCCGTTGAAGAGTTCGCGCAGATGGTGGAGGCCCTGCGACCACGGCTCGCTCCGATGCCGGTCGAGCACGGTTATCTCGAATTTGCCCGTCCCATCCTTCGGGATGGCCTTGAGTCGCTTCGGCAACAGGGCGTCACCAGGGTGCTGGCCATTCCAGCCATGCTTTTCGCCGCGGGGCATGCCAAGAACGACATCCCCTCCGTTCTCAACACCTACACCGCCGAAACTGGTCTGCCGATCGATTACGGCCGTGAGCTGGGCGTGGATCGCCTGATGGTGTCGGCTGCCGGAGCACGGGTTCAGGAATGCCTCGACGCCGCCACGAGCACCGTTCCGCTGACAGAAACCCTCCTGGTGGTGGTGGGTCGAGGTTCATCCGATCCAGACGCCAACTCCAACGTGGCCAAGGTGACGCGCCTACTGGTGGAAGGGTTTGGCTTCGGCTGGGGAGAAACGGTGTATTCGGGCGTGACCTTCCCGCTGGTGGAACCAGGGCTACGCCACGCGGTGAAACTGGGTTTCAAACGTGTTGTGGTGGTGCCCTACTTCCTCTTTTCAGGGGTTTTGGTGAGCCGAATCCGCCAACACACCGCTCTGGTGGAAGCGGACCACCCTGAGGTGGAGTTTCTCTCGGCGGGGTACCTGGGCGACCACACACTGGTGGTGGACACCTTCAAAGAGCGGGTCGAGGAAGTGTTGCGAGGTGACACTGCCATGAACTGCTCGCTCTGCAAGTACAGAGCCCAAGTGCTGGGCTTCGAACAGGACGTGGGGCGTGCGCAAGAAAGCCACCACCACCACGTGGAAGGACTTGCCGAAAGCTGCACGCTCTGCGAACTGGAGTGCACAGGGGCTTGCCAACCCGACGGCCTACCGATTGCCCATGACCACAGCCATGGGGCAGACCACAGCCATGGGGCAAATCACAGCCATGGGGCAAATCACAGCCATGACCACCATCACCCCCCTTATCCCCATGCCGATCACCCCTTGGGGCCCACCACGCTGAAGCGCACCAGCGACGCTCCTAAAGATTGAATCCATAACCCTTAAGGAAAACCGTTCCTCGGTCACCAATGACACGGTTCTTGAAAGCGACAGGAGCGACGGGGCAAAGATCAGATTTGCTTATCGAAAATCCTTTACAGAGGTTCGCCCGCTTTCTCCACAGGAAACGCAGCACTTTTCCACAGGCTGAAGGTGGCTTGCCGGACGTGACGGTCAACCTGTGAATTTCCACGGGAAGGGCTCCATCGGGTTGACAGTCAGCCCCAACTCCCTAGGCCAAGCCACCTTCGTCGCCCTTCATGCGTCAAACCCCAGTCACAGACTGCTGTCTCATCTCGTCTCATTGGCAATTCAGCAAATGGAGACGGCTTTGACGCAAATGGCGGTTGTGTGGCTTTCTTAGTGGCGTTGGACATGGACGAGCTAGACAACATGGATCGAAATCATCTCGAGCGATGCCATGAGATGGGGACAACGGAACGCGGAACATCTGCAAAAGCCAGCTACGTGAGCCTGGAGACTGAAATTCCCGAGGTGCTCTATCGAGGCATGAAGGATTTCATTGGTGAGAACCCCACCTGGGATCAATACCGCGTGATGAGTTCCGCCCTTGCCCACTTTCTGTTTCAGAACGGCAGTGACGACCGCGCCGTAACCGAGCGCTATCTCGACGATTTGTTTATCCGCCCCGACCACTAAGGGCCAGCAGACACGCCCGACGGCTCAGGGCCATCATGGTGAGCGTTGGGCTCTGCCAGGCCGAGGAAGGCCAACAGGCACCGTCAACCACCAGCACATTGGGGACGCGCCAGAGCCGGTTGAAGGAATCGAGAACGCTGCTTGTCTCGTTCGAGCCCATCGCAGCCCCTCCAACCTCATGGATGTAATAGCCCGGTGGTGCTGCGCCGTCAGACAGAGCAACCGCCCCATCCAAGAAAGGCTCAACGAAGGGGAGATGGAAAAGGTCCTTAATCGGCTGGGCCTCACCTCCGGCAGCGTCGATACAGGCCTTGATGGAGGCGCGCATGTGCGTCACCATCGCCAGCTCATTAGGACTCCAACGACACGCAATCAAGGGAACACGCACGCCCCAGCGATCCCTGCGCTCACTCAGCGTCACTTTGTTCTCAACTCTCGGGAGGACTTCACCGTGGCCAATGAGGAACCCGGTGATGCAGGACGGGCGACGCCTCAACCATCGAGGTGGGTCAAACCGCCCAATACCTCCCCAGAGTCCATAGCCGCCCTGAAATTCAGCAGATGACAGGTGCCGCCCAAAGGGCACAAAGAAACTTCCAGCCCCCGTGAGAGGTGGCTGCGCTGCATGGACTTGCTCGTCGAAAGCAAAAAACTGCGACGTAGAGACGTGATCCATCAGGCGTGTACCGAGACGTCCTGAAGGGTCGTCAAAACCTTTGCTCTGCTCTCCACGACGGGAACGCAGCAGGATGGAAACGGTCTGAATCGTCGACGCAGCCAAGACCACGAGATCCGCCTTCAACTCCTTTCTGTTGCCATTGGCTTGATCAACGGCAACCACACCAGTAGCTTTGTCGCCACCTGCATCCACCAGTAGACGCTCCACCAGATGCTCAGACAGCAGCTGTGTGCGTCCTGTGGCCATGGCACGAGGAAGGCTGCTGCCGCGACTGCTTGAGCGAGGCCAAGGTGCGTTTTTCTCCTGTAGCCATGGACCAAACCCCCTGGACTGAATCACGGGGTAACCCAACCGATGCCGCACAGCCTCGGCAAAGCGCTGTTCTGCCGGCGTCGCCACCAGAGCCGGTTGCGTGTCTCCATCCGGCAGATGATCCAAACCATCGCGCCCACCATGAACGCCGAGCCAGCGCTCCAGTTCGGCGTAATGCGGCATCAGGTCACGGCTACGCAGGGGCCAACCCACCTGTTCGCCGTCAACGTTGACACCGGCCAGATCCTCATCGGAAAGACGCAGGGTGATGCCACCCCAGGTCAAGCTGCGACCGCCAACCTGCAAACCTCGCGTCCAGAGAAAAGGCTGGTTCGTCGGGTGGTCGTAAGGGTGGATTCTCTCGTCGGCGTACAGCCGAGGGTTTGCTTTCCAGTAGCCAGGATGCTGGGACTGCCGGCGATGACTGCCGCTGGTCAGTCCCACGATCCGCCGCAACAGATTGCCCGGCTCAGACCCGAAGGCCTCCGTGCTGGTGAGGTCAGGGCCAGCCTCCACCACAAGCACCCGCGCGCCGCCCTCAGCAAGCGTCATGGCTGCAACACCTCCACTCGCTCCCGAGCCAACGACGATGGCGTCCCAGGGACCATCGCAGTTCATAGAGCGACTGCTCATGGAACGACCACAGACAAAAAAAGATCCCCCATGAGGGAGATCAATCATTCAATCAGAGTTGGTGGCGGGGGGGAGATTTGAACTCCCGACCTTCGGGTTATGAGCCCGACGAGCTACCAGACTGCTCTACCCCGCGGCGACCTGAAAATCATACATGTTCGGTGTCACGCATGACAGCAGAGCTCAGGTGTGCAAAGCACCATTCACGGTGAGCTTGACGCTCGGGTTCACGACCAGCACCTGCTCGTCCAGCTCGTCGAGCCCCATGGGTGTGAGCCACTCCAATTGACGCAACACATGCAATGCAACCGCCTGCTTGGCACGACGGGAGCCGTCTTCAACCTTGATGGCTACCCCAAGACCTTCACCAATGCGGCTCAGACATTGAATCCCCTCCGCTCCACCTTTGCTCAAGACCTGACCATGGCTGCGGCGCATCAGCTCGGTGTCGAAACGCCCCTCGCCTGCCACCAGGTCGGGATGACTCAGCATGGCCCGACTGATCTGTTCAAGTTCAGCATGCTGTGAGGCCCCGAGATGGGCATACAGAAGGGCCATCTGGGCCAACTGCAACACCAAGGTCGGAGCGCCGCAATCATCCCGTTCTGCAACCAATTCCTCGGCAGGCAGGCCAATCAGTTCAGCAACCCGACGGTTCACTTCAACCTGCAGCGGATGGTCGTTATGCAGATACGACTCGAGCGGCCATCCCATCTTCCGACTGGTGGCCAGAAAAGCAGCGTGTTTGCCGGAACAATTGTGCTGAAGGGGACTGTCAGCACCATCCGGAACCGGACATTGAAGTGAAGCGCTGTCCAACTCCGCTTTCCACAGCAACCTGAAGGCTTCCCGCGCATGGGCATTGGTGCCCGCATGGGACGCGCAACTGATGGCGATGCCCCGGTCATCGACATCCATCTGGCCGGCGGTACCACTGCTGATAAAGGGCAAAGCCTGAAACGGCTTGAGCGCCGAGCGCATGAAACTTTCCAAGCCAGGATTTCCAGCCGACATCAGCACCCGACCACGTCCATCGCAAACCACCGCATGGACACGATGCACCGACTCCGTGATCGATCCCCGCCGAAGACAAACCTCAAGGGGCGCTGACCCGGACCGGGCTGCAGGGCTGAAGCCCGAGGGCAAAGTCATCGGTCACCCCGAGTGGTTCAAAGAGCCTGACAGAGGCCGGCACCAGCAAGCATCAAACCAGCCGAGGTGGCCATTGCACGGGCTAAACGCCCAAGGATTGGTCGAACCTCATGGCGAGCTACAAGCAAATCTCGTTCTCGCCATGACAAGGGTTTTTCCCAGGTCTGCCCGTCGTACCAGCCGGATTCCTCGTAGTCGACGGATTCACGCAGCAGACGCTGCATGACATAGGTCCATCCCAACCATTGGCGCACAAGGAGCAGCAAAGGAAGAACGAGAGCCGCAACTGCGGCTGCAGCCACGAGCCTGGGCGGATCCTGCTTGAGGGTCCAACTGCCACTGGCGATCAAACTGCACACCGGCAGCATCAACAGCCAGCTGCCTGCAAGGCGTTGCATCAAACGGGGGTCCGGGCCGGCCGGCCAAGAAAAAAACCACGACTCACTGAGCTGCTGAAACTCCTCAAGAGGCCGCTGCTCCGGAGGAACGGGGCAGGACACCGCTTCTGGCATAGGAAAAGCGGCTATTGAGCTGACGGTAAGAAGGTTCTACTTTCACCGTGACTCCAGAAAGCCTCAAGGTCGTAGTAGCCGCGCTCATCGGGCATCAGCACATGAACGATGACATCGCCGTAATCCAGAAGAGCCCAGCGCCCTTCATTGAGACCTTCCTTACGCAAGGGCAAGAGATCTGCCTCAGCCTCCAGCCGGTCTTCAACGGACCGTGCAATGGCACGAACTTGGACGTCGGATTGACCACCGGCGATCACCATCCAATCGGCCAGGCTGGAGACCTCATCAACGCGAATCAGGCGGATGTCGGTGGCCTTACGGTCATCGCAAGCGTCGGCGACCAGCTCGGCAAGCTTTTGACTATCCATAGACATTCTCACTAGTGACTGAGCTGCGCGAGCCCTCTTGCTGAGCCATTTCGGCTCTGGCCTTGCTGGCGCTCTTCCGCAGGGCTTCAAGACGGTCCTCGTAGTAGCTGCGGCGACTCTTCTTGCGGGTCTTTTCGACCAACTCTTTTAGTGCTCCCCCCAGACTCCGATAGGCGTTCGGAACGCTGTAACCAAACCGGCAGGCCAGATCAATCGCACGCTCATCGGCACTGATGGCGTCCTGAAGACGCTTTTCCGAATTGTTCTTCAGGTACAGCCTGTATCCCGCGAAGCCAGAAAGGCCAAGGGCCATGAGCAGCAGCAGGCCGTCCTGAACCCACAATTCACCGATGGCACCGCCGAGGCCGATGGCCAGGGCGGCCATCTCCCACCCATCCCTGGGAATGGTGTCGTTCTGAATGCGACCAACCTCGTGCCAGAAAAGCAAATTGCGGTGGTCCAACGCGAGGGAGTCCCATTCGTCGAGATCGACCTGGATCTCCACTTCATCCCGACCGATCTCTTCAAGGGTGATCAATGGAGGATCAACTGCAGCAGCTGATTCCACAAACACCCAGCTCTGCATTTCCGGTGGCAGCAGCCCCTTCAGGCGCTGGAGCTCACTCATCGCAAATCTGGTGCTGATATTCCATCACCGTAGCGAGGCCAAGCTCGGGGCTCAGGGCTTGGCCGCGTGAGAGGCTTGAACTGTTTGGCCTAGGACGATTTCCCATGCCCAGGCGGTCTGACCTGAGTCGCATTCTCCTGGTGGGGTCAGGTCCGATTGTGATCGGCCAGGCCTGCGAGTTCGACTACTCCGGAACCCAGGCCTGCAAAGCCCTCAGAGCCGAGGGATATGAGGTCATTCTGATCAATTCCAATCCGGCGTCGATCATGACCGACCCGGAGATGGCGGATCGCACCTACATCGAACCGCTCACGCCGGACATCGTCACCCGGGTGATCGAGCAGGAACGACCGGATGCTCTTCTCCCCACCATGGGCGGTCAGACCGCTCTGAACCTGGCAGTCACCCTGGCTGAAAACGGCACCTTGGAGCGCTTCGGCGTCGAATTGATCGGTGCCGACCTCAAGGCGATCCAAAAGGCGGAGGACCGTCTGCTGTTCAAGCAGGCCATGGAGCGCATCGGTGTGAAGGTCTGCCCATCAGGGATTGCCTCATCTCAGGAGGAAGCCGAAGCCGTTGGGGCCGCGATCGGCAGTTACCCCCGGATCATCCGGCCTGCGTTCACCCTCGGCGGAAGTGGCGGGGGAATTGCCTACAACCCGGAGGAATACGCAGCGATCTGCAAGAGCGGGCTTGAGGCGAGTCCGGTCTCCCAAATCTTGATCGAGCAATCGCTACTGGGCTGGAAGGAATTCGAGCTCGAGGTGATGCGTGATCTGGCGGACAACGTGGTGATCGTCTGCAGCATCGAAAACCTGGACCCGATGGGGGTGCATACAGGGGATTCGATCACGGTGGCTCCGGCCCAAACCCTCACGGATCGGGAATACCAGCGGCTGCGCGACCAATCGATCGCCATCATTCGCGAGATCGGTGTTGCCACAGGCGGCAGCAACATCCAGTTCGCCATCAACCCGGACAACGGCGACGTTGTGGTGATCGAGATGAATCCAAGGGTGAGTCGATCCTCTGCTTTGGCGAGTAAAGCCACCGGCTTCCCGATCGCGAAGATCGCCGCACGTCTCGCCGTTGGCTACACCCTCGACGAAATCCTCAACGACATCACCGGCAAGACGCCAGCCTGCTTCGAGCCGACGATCGATTACGTCGTCACCAAAATCCCGCGCTTCGCCTTCGAAAAATTCCGGGGCAGTCCGGCGGTGCTCACCACGTCGATGAAGTCGGTGGGCGAAGCCATGGCCATCGGCCGCTGTTTCGAAGAGTCGTTCCAGAAAGCCATGCGTTCCTTGGAGACAGGGCTCTCGGGCTGGGGAGGCGACCGGGAGGAACCGAACCACAGCGACGGTGAGCTCGATCGTCGGCTGAGGACCCCCTCACCAGAGCGCATCCTCAGCGTGCGAACGGCGATGGTGCGCGGACGCAGCGATGAAGAGATTCATCGAATCAGCAAGATTGACCCGTGGTTCCTGGCAAAACTGCGGCGGATCATCGAGGCGGAAACAAGGCTCATCAAGGGCAAAAGCCTCGAGCAGCTCAATGCTGAGTGCCTGTTTGAAGCCAAGCAGCTGGGTTTTTCAGACCGACAGATCGCCTGGCAAACCAACAGCGATGAATTGTTGGTGCGTCAGAGACGTCATCAGCTCGATGTTCGCGCCATCTTCAAAACCGTCGACACCTGCGCTGCGGAGTTCGCCTCATCCACCCCATACCACTACTCGACCTATGAACGTCCCCTGCAGACCCTGCAGGCGGATGGGTCCCTCAAGCCCCTTCCATCCTCTTCTGAAGTAACGCGTCGCCAGGACGGTCGCAAGATGATGATCTTGGGCGGAGGCCCCAACAGGATCGGGCAGGGCATCGAATTCGACTACTGCTGCTGTCATGCCTCCTTTGCCGGACAGGAGCAAGGGATCACCACAGTGATGGTGAACAGCAATCCCGAAACGGTGTCCACCGACTACGACACCAGTGACAGCCTTTACTTCGAACCACTCACGTTGGAGGACGTTCTCAATGTGATCGAAGCGGAACGTCCCGATGGAGTGGTGGTGCAGTTCGGTGGACAAACCCCCCTGAAACTTGCCATTCCCCTGCTGCGCTGGCTCGAGAGTGAGGAGGGACGCGCGACAGGCACCAGCATCTGGGGCACCTCCCCTGAATCAATCGACCGCGCCGAAGACCGCGAGCAGTTCGAGGCCATCCTCCGCGATCTGAACATCCGGCAACCCCGCAATGGCCTGGCGCGCAGTGAGGAGGAAGCGCGGGCCGTGGCCGCAAGGGTGGGCTATCCAGTTGTCGTTCGGCCGTCCTACGTCTTAGGTGGACGTGCCATGGAGGTGGTCTTCGACGAAGAAGAGCTCAACCGCTACATGCGCGAGGCCGTTCAGGTGGAGCCCGACCATCCGGTTCTGATTGACCAATACCTGGAAAATGCCGTTGAAGTAGACGTTGACGCCCTCTGCGATCACAACGGCGCCGTCATTGTCGGGGGTCTGATGGAGCACATCGAGCCGGCTGGGATCCATTCCGGTGACTCAGCCTGCTGTTTGCCCTCGGTCTCCCTTGGTGAAGCGGCGCTGAACACCATTCGCGACTGGAGTCGCTCCTTGGCGCAATCCCTGGAGGTTCGTGGACTGATCAACCTCCAGTTCGCCGTCCAGCGCAACACCGACGGCTCGGAAGTCGTCTACATCATCGAAGCCAACCCCCGCGCCTCCAGGACGGTCCCCTTCGTCGCCAAAGCCACAGGACAACCTCTGGCACGCCTGGCGACCCGTCTGATGGCAGGCGAAACCCTCAGCGACATTGGCTTGACCCGCGAACCGAAGCCGCCGCTGCAGTCGATCAAGGAGGCCGTCCTTCCCTTCAGGCGATTCCCTGGAGCTGACACGGTGCTGGGGCCAGAAATGCGCTCCACTGGGGAGGTAATGGGATGCGCCGACAGCTTCGGAATGGCCTACGCCAAAGCCGAACTCGGCGCAGGTGAAGCGCTGCCCACCCAAGGAACAGTGTTCCTCTCCACCCACGACCGCGACAAGCAAGCGTTGGTGCCCATCGCCGCTCGGCTGATCGAACTCGGGTTTGATGTGACAGCGACCTCAGGAACCGCTCAAGCGCTCGCCAACGCGGGACTGAAAGTGCAATCCGTGCTCAAGGTGCACGAGGGTCGACCCAATATCGAGGACCAGATCCGCTCCAATCAGGTCCAGCTGGTGATCAACACACCGATTGGCCGTCAAGCAGCCCATGACGACAAATATCTACGCCGGGCAGCGCTTGATTACGCCGTACCAACCGTGACCACCCTCGCGGGCGCACGCGCTGCGGTGGAAGCAATCTCCGCGCTCCAACAACAGCCAAGGCTCAGCATCCATGCACTGCAAGACGTCCACGCCATGCAGCGTTAAAGCACCGGTAGGGTTGCAGAAGCCACCTCACTGCTGTGACAGCCTCCGTTCCCGTCAAGCCTGGATGCGACCTGCGTGATGTTTTTCGTCGCGCCTACGAGAACCGCTACACCTGGGCCCCTGGTTTTTCCGGCTATCGCGGACGCTGCATCTGGGAGCAGAACGATCAACGGGTTGAAGGCCAGTTCGAAATCGGCGCTGATCTGAAGGCCAAGGTTGAGGGAATTGAGAACGAAGACATTCTGAAGGCGGTGAACTCACAGCTTTGGGAGGTGGCGATCCATCGCGTTCGTCGCAGCTTCGATCAGACCCACGGGGAGAACACCTTCACGGCCGGTGACACCAACGAGGTGGGAACCGAAGTTCTGATCGGCGGCAAGGGAGAAGGTGACAAATACCGCATCAAGGATGACGTGGTGACCATGGTTCACCGACACATCCACGGCACCGTCGTGACGATCTACACCACAGATGTCACCCACACGGGCTCGGGATACCTCAGCCACACCTACACAAGTCAATACGCCGACCCAGCAACGGGAGAAGCCCGAGGCGGCCGCAGCAGCTTCAAAGACACCTTCGCTCCTCTTCCAGGGGATGGTCCCTGGGTGCTGACCGAGCGGGTCGTGACCACCGAAGCCCACGGCGACACCCCAGCCGGAAGCCAGACCTTCCGCTTTGAAGATCTCGAATCACTCTGAGTTGATTGCCGGTATCAGCCGGCTATGAGACCATCCGCCCAAACTTGTTGAAAGGCATGGGCGGAGTCGAGTCGACCATTCAGGCCATCAATGGCCCGATCAACAGTGTCGTTTGGGGATGGCCCACCGTCATTTTGATTGCCGCGACTGGCATTCTCTTGATGGTGGGGTTGCGGTTCATGCCGCTGCAAAGGCTGGGATATGGCATCTCGATGATGCTGCGCCCTGCTGCATCACAAACAGAAGGGGAGATCACGCCCTTTCAGGCGCTGATGACATCCTTGTCCGCCACGATCGGCACAGGGAACATCGCCGGTGTTGCAGGGGCGATCGCCGTTGGCGGGCCTGGAGCCGTCTTCTGGATGTGGATCATCGCGATCTTTGGTATCGCAACCAAATACGCCGAAGCGGTGCTCGCGGTTCAATTCCGTGAAACCGATGGGGAAGGCAACCATGTCGGTGGCCCGATGTATTACATCCGCAATGGGCTCGGCAGCGGCTGGAGCTGGATGGCGGGCCTGTTTGCTCTCTTCGGCATGTTGGCTGGGTTTGGCATCGGCAATGGGGTTCAGGCCTTTGAGGTTTCGTCTGCCTTGAGCCTGATTGGCATTCCGAAGCTGGTCACCGGAATCGTTCTGGCAGCACTTGTTTTTGCTGTTGTGATCGGAGGCATCAAGCGCATCGCCCAAGCGGCTTCAGCCATCGTTCCCCTGATGTCAATCCTCTACGTAGCGGCATGCTTATTGGTGCTGCTTCTCAATCTGGGGGGCGTACCTGAAGCCTTCGCCACGATTTTCTCCAACGCCTTCTCCGGCAAAGCAGCTGCCGGTGGTGCTCTTGGTCAGGTGGTGCTGATGGGTTTCAAAAGGGGCATCTTCTCCAATGAAGCAGGCCTCGGCAGCGCGCCGATCGCTCACGCTGCCGCAAGAACCGATGACCCCGTTCGACAGGGCACGGTGGCCATGCTGGGCACCTTCATCGACACCCTGATCATCTGCACGATGACCGCGCTGGTGATCATCACCACCAAAGCCAATCTGATCCTCGATGCAGCTGGCGAAAAACTAAGCGGCGCAGACCTCTCTATCGCTGCCTTCAACACCGGAATCTCCGGCAGTGGCGTGGTGGTAACGCTGGGGTTGGTGGTCTTTGCCTTCACCACCATTCTGGGCTGGAGCTTCTATGGCGAACGCTGCACCACGTACTTGTTCGGTGAGTCTGCCGTGATGCCGTTCCGTCTGGTTTGGGTGGCTGTTGTTGTGATCGGCGCTGTGGCCGGTGACCGTGGCGTGATCTGGTCGATTGCCGACACGCTGAACGGGCTGATGGCCCTCCCCAACCTTGTTGCCCTTCTGCTCCTCTCGGGAACAGTGTTCAAACTCACCAAGGCTTACAAGTTCAGCGACTGATGCCTTAAAGATTCATCCAAAAAGGGGGCTCTTGGCCCCCTTTTTTATTGGCAGGCAATCAGCCCTGACCATCAGGCAGTGGGGTAACGGACTGAAGCTTGTCATTCAGCTGCGTGGCGAGGCTCTGACGTCCTACAGCCAGAACCTTGAGGGTGTCTTCATGCATCCGCAGCTGAGCATCGGCAACCTGCATGCCACGCACAAGCTCCTTGAGCTCATCAGGGAGTGTATTGAGGTCGTAGCGCTTTCCCTCAAACGTCAGGACAGGGTTGTTGGCTGCAGAGTCAGTCATCGTTCATCGCCGGGATTGCGTGGAACCGGCGGCCAGATCGTAGATGGATTCAGGACGTCTGCCGATCCCTAATGAACTGGCGTTCGCACAACTCGCGGTAACGCCCACCTCGCTGCATCAGCTCATCGTGGGTTCCTCGATCAACAACAGCACCTTTCTCAAGAACCACAATTCGATCCGCCTCCTGCACCGTTGCCAGACGATGGGCGATGACCAACACCGTTCGTCCTTTCATCGCCTGCTTGAGACCGAGTTGAACCGCAGCCTCCGCCTCAGCATCAAGAGCACTGGTGGCCTCATCAAGCAGCAACAGCGCTGGATTGCCTAAGACCGCACGAGCAATGGCGATTCTCTGCAGTTGTCCACCAGAAACGTTGGTCCCTCTTTCTTCCAACTGGGTGTCGTAACCACGAGGCAAGGCACGGATGAACTCATCTGCATTGGCCAAACGCGCGGCATGACGAACCTCGTCGTCCGTCGCGCGACGTCCAAACCGGATGGCTTCCGAAATCGTTCCAGAGAACACGGTTGTTCTCTGGGGAACCAGGGCCACCTGCTGTCGAAGCTCACGGGCGCGGATCATGCTGATGTCGGTGCCATCGAGACGAATCTGGCCCTGTTGCACTGTGTTGAAGCGCAGCAGGAGCGACAGCAGGGTGCTTTTGCCAGCACCTGAGGGCCCAACGATGGCCAACACCTGGCCCGCATCGACCCACAGATCCAGCTGTTGCAGCACCGGCTCGGCAGGGTCATAGCCAAAGCTCACCTGGTCAAAGACCAGATCCCCCTTGAGAGTGCCGATGGATTGCGCCTCCGCTGGATCAGCGGCCTCTTGAGGTTCTCTTTCGATCTGACGCAGACGTCGCAGCGAAGCCTGTCCCTGCTGGAATTCGTTGAAGTTGTTGGTGACGTGCGCAATGGGATCGATCAGCACGATCAGTCCCGTCAAATAACTGCTCAGCCCGGCAATGCTCAGATCACCGGTCTGGATTCGCCAGGCGCCGAGCGCCAACACCGCAAACAGGCCCACCACCTCGATGATGCCGACCACCGGATGCTGGAGAGCCACAAGGCTGTAGGTGCGGTGACGGGCCTGCCGGTGCTGGTCAATCTCCGTCTCGAAACGGTCCTGCAGCCAGGGCTCAGCCGCGAAAGCTCGCACCAAAGGCAAGCCCTCAATCGCCTCACCCAGCAAACCGGCCAATTCGCTCACCTTTTGCTGACTGCGTTCGGTGGCTGCCATGACGCGAGCACCAAACAGGCTGATCAGCCAGACGATCACAGGCGCAAGCAACAGGATGGCAAGCGTCAGCTTCCAGTCGAGCCAGAGCATCATCCCCAGCACTGCTAAGAGCTGCAGCACGCTTGGGACTGTGTCGTGGATGGTCTTGTAGAGGACTTCACTGACGCGATCAGCGTCTTCCGTAAAGCGGTAGGTGAGATCACCGGCCGAGAGCTTCTCAAGCGCACCAAGCTCAACGGTCTGCAAGCGACGGAACAGATCCCGACGTAACCCCTGGCTCACCAGCAGAGCAGGACCTGCCAGCAGAGAGTCCTGGCCGAACTGAGCGATTTTCTGAACAGCAAAGATCAGCAACGCCAAGCCAATCAGCTGAAGCACTCGGGCGAGATCACCCGACCCCAATGCGGGAAACAGATCTCCTGCCAGCTGAACAAGGAGCGGAAAACTACCGACGTAGACGACCATGCAGCAGCCCCCCCAGAGCAGTTCATGCAGGTGGGGGCGGAGCAGCGGCAGCAGTCGGCGGAAACCGGCCTGGGATGGTGTCAGCATCGCGGCACAGTATCAATGGTGGGCATAAAACTCTCTCCGATGAAGCTGGATCAGTTCCTGAAATGGAAGGGTTGGGTGTCCACAGGTGGTGAAGCGAAACAGCGCATTCAGATGGGTGAGGTGGAAGTCAATGGAAGCGTTGAAACCCGGCGAGGACACCAACTTTCCTCGGGAGATCGGGTTGTGCTTGCTGGGGAGGAGTCCGTTGTGGGGAGCGAAAACGCGGCCGGGCCGTAAGTTGGCTGCCATTCCATGGGGAAGCAGGCGTGCGAAGACCGGTGATCGCTGGCAACTGGAAAATGCACATGACGTGTGCCCAGTCGCGGGAGTTCATGGCGGCCTTCCTGCCGTTGATCGCTGACACCCCTGACGACCGCGACCTGGTCTTGGCACCACCGTTCACGGCGCTGTCAACAATGGCGGATCTCAGCCAAGGCTCCCGCCTTTGTCTCTCCAGCCAGAACGTGCACTGGGAAGGCCAAGGAGCTTTCACTGGCGAGATCTCCCCTGCAATGCTCAAGGAGCATGGGGTCACCCACACGATCGTGGGCCACAGCGAACCAAGAAAATATTTCAGTGAAAGCGATGAGCAAATCAACCACCGAGCCAGGTCATCCCAATCGAACGGTTTAATTCCGATCGTTTGTGTCGGTGAAAGTGATGAGCAACGCGAACGCGGCGAAGCCGAACGGGTGATTCGACGCCAAATCGAGCAGGGCCTGGAGGGACTCGACGCCGAGAAGTTAGTCGTGGCCTACGAACCGATTTGGGCAATCGGAACGGGCAAAACCTGCGAAGCCGAGGAAGCAAACCGCATTTGCGGTCTCATCCGGAGTTGGGTCGGCTCCCCTGATCTCGTAATCCAGTACGGAGGGTCCGTCAAACCCACCAACATTGATCAGTTGATGGGCATGAGCGATATCGATGGGGTGCTTGTGGGGGGCGCTTCCCTGGAAGCCGAAAGCTTTGCCCGCATTGCGAATTACCAAACCGCTTGAATCAGGGGTCTGGCCCCAGGGCTGGCTCCAACGCACGACGGTGATGGGGGTGATTAACATCACTCCAGACTCCTTCAGTGATGGAGGACGATTCCTTGCAAGCGAACGTGCCCTCTCTGAAGCCCAGCGGCAACTGAACAACGGGGCCGACGTGTTGGATCTGGGCGCCCAGAGCACCCGACCTGGCGCGGAGGAGGTGGGTGAAGAGGAGGAATTGCGCAGGCTCCTGCCAGCACTGAAAGCCATCAGGGAAAGGAACCCAGACGCCCTGATCTCCGTGGACACGTTTCTAGCACCGGTTGCCGCCAGGGCACTGGAGGCAGGTGCAAGCTGGATCAATGATGTGAGCGGTGGCAGACGCGACCCCGATCTGCTGCGGGTGGTCGCCGATGCAGGGTGTCCAGTGGTGCTGATGCACAGCCGCGGCAACAGTCAAAGCATGGATCAACTCACGAGCTACTCCGATGTCGTAGCGGATGTGAAAGGGGCGTTAGTGGAGCGCAGTGAAGCCGCCATCAAGGCGGGCGTCCAAGAAAGCCAGATCATCTGGGACCCAGGCCTCGGGTTCGCCAAGACTCACGAGCAGAACCTGCAGCTGCTGCGAGATCTGGAACAACTGACCCGGGGGCCGCGACCGGTGTTGATCGGCCCTTCACGCAAACGCTTCATTGGTGCCGTGCTCGACGAACCGAGACCGAAGGCGCGGCTCTGGGGAACCGCTGCAGTGGCCTGCCGTTGTGCTCAGGCCGGTGCAGCCGTGCTGAGGGTGCACGATGTGGGCCCGATCAGCCAGACACTACGCATGGCTGCCGCACTCTGGTGACTGACACGATCTTCGTTCAAATCTCGGCTTACCGAGACCCAGATCTTCCGGCCACACTTCACAACCTGATCGAGAGGGCAGCCCAGCCAGAACGCCTGCGCTTCGGCATCTGCCTGCAACTTGCCGATAACGATCCGAACCATTGGGGAACCAATGCGTTTCCGGATCATCCTCAGCTCAGCGTCTGCTCGTTTCGTGCCTCTGACAGCTTGGGAGCCTGCTGGGCGCGACGACAGGCTCAGCGTTTTTACGGCGGGGAAGATTTTCTACTCCAGATCGACAGTCACATGCGCGCTGTAAAGCACTGGGATGAGCTGCTGCTCATGACTTGGGCGGAATCCAGCGATCCAGGTGCAGTTCTGAGTGTTTACCCCAATGGCTTCAAGCAACCGTGCTTCCTACAGACGTCCACACTGCCAGTCATGGGAGCCGACGGCTTTGACGAGAATGGCATTCTCAGGTTCCGAGGCATCAGTCGGTTCCGACTGCCAGAACAACAGCCTGAGCGTCCAATCCCCGGGGCCTTTATTGCCGGAGGATTCCTTTTCGGGCCTGGGTCGATCGCAAGCAGAGTGCCCTACGACCCAGGGCTCTATTTCTATGGGGAGGAAGTGGCCATGTCGGCAAGGCTGTGGACCTCAGGCTTCAATATTTACGCCCCGAATCGTCTGCTGCTTTTCCATCTCTACAAGACGCAAGCCACACCGGTCGAGCCATCAGCCAACCATTGGAGCGATCACGACAACTGGTTTGAGCTAAACCGAAAATCCTTGGTGCGGGTGCACACGCTCCTGCAAAGCCTTGATCGCGCTCCTAAGCCACTCAGACCGACGGCCCGTGACGTGACTGACATCCACGACTACTGGCTCGGAGAGGAACGCTCCCTGCATGACTACGAGCGATGGGCGGGGGTGAATTTCAGGACGTCAGAGATCAGTGAACGTGCTGAGCGTGGTCATTTCGGCACAACGCAAAACTGAAGACGCATAAAAACTGACCACTGCCAATCAGCACACAAAAGTGAAGTGCTGAGGAACAAGCAAAAGCGGAGAACCACTCCAAACTAGACATTAAGAGGAAATTAAGCTAAGGTTAGATTGTGGCCTAAGTATCTAGATGCAAATAACAGAAGCGGCTAAGCAGAAAAGTGCAAAAAAGAAAGGTCAAAACACAAAAGATTTAAAAACCTGCTTAATCATCGCGGGCTGTTCTGGGGCAGGGAAATCAACCATCGTCAAACATTCCCATACTTTTGACGTAAAGCTCTACGGAAAGAAATTCCATGAGGATTTCAAAAAAACAAGAAGCGGCTACCCCCATCAGGAATTTGACAAATACAAGGAAGCACTTAAAAACGGATCAACCTTTGAAGGAAGGCACATTAATAATTTAAAGAATGAGAAAGACCCACCGAAGACTATCCTCATGCATGTCGATCTCAAGCTCTTAATCGCCGCTCTTGGACAAACTGCTGCATCCGACAAAGACAAAAAGAAAATTAAATTAGTCACCAAATTCCCCACTCCCCCCGAAGACCGAGTAGATCCAAAAGTTTGCGATTTAATGGTATCCAGCTTTCTCAAGCATCAATTTTTCTCCAGATTTGAACAGATAGTTGTTAATACAATTTACACCAATTATCACACTAACTATCAACAAAAAATGCAAAGAGACCGGCCAAATAGCACAAAACAGCGTAAAAACTTAAAAGAGATGTTCGAGAAAGAGCATCGCGCTATGTATGAAGCGTGGGAAAAGAATATTTACCTACTGAAGCCCTCGAAAATATTATTCACAACAGTTGCCAAGGATGGCGGACTTTACTCCAACAACGAATGCATCTGCCCAGGCTGGACATCCAAAACAAAGCTTGACAACAATGCAAACTTTATAGGTAAGGCTATTAACTATTTCATGAATTTTCGAATTAAAGACTAGGCTTAGCCAATAAATCAAATTTATTCAGAATATTTTGAATACGCTTAAAAAAGAATCATTTAAGCTGAAATTTTAATTATATTTGTGAGCTGACTTGACTAGAAAAGAAAGAATAAATACTAGTCAACTACAAAACCCTCAATTCGATCTACCACTTTCTGATAAAGCTGCTGCAGTTCCTCGAAGTTTTCGTCTAAGGTCTCCCAGTAACCCCGACCATGCACTTCGAGAAGCGTGACCACAATCTGACGGAAACTGCTTGGGTTCAGTTCCAACAGACGCTTGCGCATCTCTGGATAATTGATGAAGGTTTCATTGACTACCTCGTATACAAAATTGTCGACGAAGCCACTGGTGGCAGAACAGCCCAAAGTGAAGTTGAGGCGCTTTGAAACCTCAGGCATACCCTAATATACGAAATTAAGCATGCCCTCAACCACTTGTGCTCAGCAAGGTTTTGTGTGAATCAAATAAGATAGTGAAATAGGATAATACCCGGGATTTCAAATCTCATGGTCTCGGGGAATCTCGGGAATCAACTGCTTAACAATTAAATAAATCCCAGCCAATACATTTTTGAATTGTTTTTTTGAACATGTGCCAGCTAATTAAAAGTAGGTGGCTACCATACTGCAACAAATCAGGAAGCAATGGAGATAGACTGACTTCAAAATGGTGTCAGCAATTCAAAGTAGAGGCCTTCAGATCAATAACAATAACATGAACATACCAAAGTATAAATGGGTTCAATATAAAAGCCAGGTGAACCAGAGGAGCAGTTGAGCAATAGAATAGATAAGCTACAAAAGTAGGAACATAAAAGAACTAAAGGGAGCTTAGAATAAGGACAACATATGTTCCACAAAGCAGGCGAAGCTGAGCTGATAATAACGCGGTCAAAATACAGGATACTAGATTACAAGAAGAAAAAATAATTTGTAAAATATTATACGCATAGAAACAAAGTGACGTTACGAGCTCTGAAGGGAGGCGGAAGGAATTTTCGGAGAGTGAAGTAAAAATATAAGGGTGAATGAAAGAGCAGAAAACGGAAAATCTTAAAAAAAACAAGCCGAAAACGGGGCCAGGGGATTGGCACACACTAAAACCAAGGATATTCTAAGGGAGATAAAACAAGGTAGATTAGAGGCATCGACGATACTTCAAGCGAGAACCGATGATGAGCAAATGAACAAAAAACTAACACCCATGATTCATAAAATATGTATGGAGAAAATAATATTCCTAACGACTCTAATTCTGTTTATTGGAAGCCTAGCAGGTACCAATACAGCAATCATAGAAGGAGAAAAAAACCACAGAGCGGAGGAAATCAAAAAGGAAATTAAATCATTCGCGACTGGTCTCAGCAGCTTAAGCGTAATACCAGCAATAGACAATGAAAGACTAAATGAAGCAATCATCACAATACTGAAGGACAACAGGGACCTAGCTTACATAGAAATAAGTAGAATTAAAAACGGAAAAATAAAAACACTAGCAAAAGCAGGTAATAAATCAAAAGCAGAAGAAGACAAGGAACGAACAAATACAATAGAGGCAGCAATTAGCAAGAACGGTATCACCGTTGGGCAAATAAAAGCAGTAACGAAGATAAGGCTTGACCACGAAAGAGTGAGAAACCTGCAAATAATGGCAGCGACAGCTATCATGGGAACCTTCATCTTGCTATTTACAATAAGAAAAAGAAAAAAGCAAAGTGAAAATAGACTAGAACGTCAGGAGAGAGAGAGCTTAGATAGCAAAAGGAAAATAAGAGAGACCGCGGCACAAAGCATCAGAATGGCATTCGAGGCAAATAGCGATGGCTGGTGGGAATGGAATAAAAAACAGAAGACATCATTGATTTCGAGAAAACTATGTAAAATGCTAGAAATTGATTCGAGGGAAAACTGGGAAAACAATAGTTTTGTGGAATATCCTCAAGATTGGTGGAGAAAATATTTAAAGCACGACAAGATACTTGAAGATTTCATGAATGAAAACAGGGAAGAGAAAAAGACGATAGAAGTAAAATACCGTACCAAGAAAAAAGATGAAGTAAAATATGCAAGAATCAGCAGAACAGTGCTTGATAAAATAATTTACGAAGACGAACGCACAATATTTTGCATAGAAGATATAACAAGCAAAATGAAAAGGAACAAACTGATTGAAGCCAAGGCATTCAGCGACAACCTGACAGGACTAGCGAATAGAGCATCATTTGAAATCGAGCTAGAAACAATAAGTTCGGAGAGGTTGAGAAAAAATTTGAGCTATTCACTTTTTGTAATAGATATTGACAACTTTAAGCACTTAAATGATACAAATGGGCACGTAGTTGGAGACATATACCTGAGAGAGATCAGCAAAAGATTGAAGGCATGCCTAAGACCAACTGATTTCGTTGGAAGAATAGGAGGGGATGAATTTGTGGTCATAGCGAAATTCAAATATGGCAATAAGCAAGAAATTGAGACAAGAAGTTTCACCGTAGGAGAAAAAATTAGAAAAGAGATATCCAAGTCATTTATGGCAAAAGGTATAGAATTAAATTATAAATGCAGCATAGGAATATGTACAGACAAGATGCAAACAGATAAAACGATGTCAATATTCGATTATGCCGATATAGCGTTGTACAAGGCTAAAGAAGATGGAAAGGATAGAATAATGTTCTTCGAGGAAGCAATGAAAAGGGAGGTCATGATTACAGAAACCACAAGAGAGCAACTCGCCAGAGCAACTAAAAGTGGACGGATCGATGTCGAAATACAACCAATCGTGGATATCTCTCTATCAAAAAAAGGAAATAAATATCGAAATATTATTGGCTACGAGGCATTATTTAGATGCAAAGAAATAAAAATGGATGTAGGAACAATAATAAAAATAGCCGAGAAAACTGGCCAGGTAAGGGAAATCACAAGTGAGATGATCAAAAAAATCGGCGAGAAAGTTGACACAGAGCAAATCTCGCTTGAAGAAGATCAGACACTTTCAATCAACATAAGTGCTATAGAGCTATTAGACATGAATTTTCCCGAAAGATTGTTGAATCAATTAAACACAGCAGGACTTAATTGCCGCCAAATTTATATAGAGGTGACAGAAACAGCATTTGTAAGTAATATTGAAATAGCAAAAAGTAACATGAACAAATTAAGAGAGGCTGGAATAAAGTTTGCTATGGACGACTTTGGGACAGGATATGCATCGATATCAATGCTGAGGCACATAGCTGTGGAAAGGATCAAGTTAGATCAGTCATACATCGAACATATTGAAAATGAAGTTGAACAAGCACTTATTAAAACAGTAATTTGGATGGCGAGAGCACTGAAAGTAGAGTTAGTGGCAGAGGGGATAGAAAGAGAAGATCAACTAAAGGCATTAACAGCCCTTGGCTGTCAACTGGGTCAAGGCTTCTTGCTTAACCAACAAACTAAAGTGAAGACGCACTTGCAACACGAAGATCCAGAGGTAGAATAAAAAAAAATACTGTGCCATGAACAACAAAAAGAAAATTATATTAGAAAATTACGTAAAAATTTATCGCCCAATTTTAGAGAAAGAAAAAAAGAAGACAATGCAAGAAATAATACAAACAAGCTCAAGCCATGACTCAGCCGCCTAATGGAATACTCCAAAAACTTTAAGATTCAACCTATTGTTGACATCAAATCCAACAGAGTATGCGGAGGGGAGATGCTATATAGACCTAACGGAAGAAATCTTAGTCCTGAAATATTGGAGGAACTAGACAACGATCCATTCTTAAACCTAGAGGTTACAAAAAATTCATTTTTACTAGCAATGAGTATCCTCACGAGAATACAATCAGATGTATGGATTTCTATAAATATATCCCCCAAGTACATGGGCGACGGCAAGGGTTTTATGCGGGCATTATCTAAAGAATCAGAAGATTTAGACAGACTTAGGAGACAAGTTGGAAAAAGACTGAAAATAGAACTAACAGAAAAATGCGTGATGGAGCCGCAACAGCTTGAGTTCCTTCAGTATCTAAATACTATCCATGAAATAGCAATCGATGACTTTGGGTCAGGAATAGCACCGCTAAAAAACATGGTCGAATTACCCTTTTCAAAGGTAAAGGTAGACATGGACATAATAAAAGGAATCGATTACAGCGAGGCCAAACAAAGATTCTTGAAATGGTTGGTAGCTGGATGTCATTCCATCGACGTGAGCGTGTGCGCAGAAGGGATTGAAACGGCTTCACAGCTGATGCTATGTAAGAGAGTAGGAGTTGATGAAGGGCAAGGATGGCTGTGGTCAAAAGCAATCGAAATTAGGGATTTTGAAGTAATGGCAAGTCCAATGGAAACAGCAGCAATTTCACTAGGACAAGTCATTGAAACGACATAACAAGAGGTTTCATACGAATATCGTCAATAGAGATCAGATAGTTGAAAATAGAGGAAGAAATCTAATTGTTGCTGAGAAAGGTAGCCAAGTTCAACCATGCATGAGCCAATACGATTTGAGGTGTTTAATTGGAGTTTCAGTGCCTCTTCCAATTGGACTCGAGTGATGATGCCAAAATTAAGCAGTTTGGTGCCAATTTTCATGTCATCAAAAGATGACTCTGGTATTTTTGATGAGTTGAGGAAGAAATCTAAAAGGGCGGGGGAAACAATTAAATTGATTTTAAGATACTCACCAAACTTCATTTTATTTGCATAGGCTTGATAATCACTAAGATACTGGTCAAGAGAAAATTGATCTAAAAAACCCGCTTTGATTAGCTTTTGACCAAGAGATAGATCACGAAATAAGGGTTCAGATCGATCTAATCGAGCGGATTGGAGAGAACCCACCTCAAGCTGTGGTGGGTCAA
The DNA here is from genome assembly GCF_900474015.1 of Synechococcus sp. UW106. Classification (NCBI taxonomy): domain Bacteria; kingdom Bacillati; phylum Cyanobacteriota; class Cyanophyceae; order Synechococcales; family Synechococcaceae; genus Synechococcus; species Synechococcus sp. UW106. Next base: position 6,285 of record NZ_UCNV01000006.1, on the reverse strand, counting down.
AATACTTTGTGATCTGATGGTTCGTTTCCAAAAAAGAAAACACGTCAGGGGGAGATATGACTAAAGAACCAAAAGAATCAATCAAGACTTGTTCAACATACGAAGATTCACAAATAGGGCCACTTAAAGAGAATTTTGTAGAGATAAAGTCACTTCTGGTAAAAAGCACAACCTTAGACGAACTAGAACAAAGAGAAATCTTGATCACGGCGACTAATCTGATATAAAAATATTCTAGCAAGTATTTTAAAAAATACAGACGAGCCATTAAAGGAGATAGGTGGAACTAGGATCAAAGTAGAAATAGCGAAAGATAATGAGAATCATTACCAGCCACACAAGAGGATAATCAATGCAGGATCATGAAAAGGGGCTAAAATAATTATGCAAAAAGCATATTCAATAGAAAAGTGCAGCGAGTCTTAGAAAAAATCAAAGAAGATACCTGGAGCGTTCTTAATAAAAAACGTGCATTTGACGTTGTTATATCTAGTATATTAATCAATTTTGGCAAACTAGCATTCCCTGCGTATATATATATTTGCTATACGAACATACTGCCAAAGCAATCGCTGGAATTAATGATAGTTGCTACGGCATTGATAATGTTAATAGTGGTACTGACAAGCTTTCTAGAAAATATAAGGCAAAATATAATGAGAAAAGAAAAGCAGATTATCGTGGCAGAAGAAAGAACTCAAGACTGCGAAAGATATCTATCAAAAAGAATAAACAAAAGTGATATTGGTAAACTTTTGGAGATAAATGCTTCGGCTTCAATAAGTTCAAAACCAGACTATGATCTGGTAGTCATGACTGTTGATTTAATATTTGCATTAGCAATATGTATGATTATCATCAACATTGGGGGAGGTTTAATAATTTTAATTATTGGAACATTGAAGGCATTGGCAACAGGGCGGAGAATTCAATCAATATACAATCAATATGGAAGGAACCAAAGCAATCAAAGGTATAAATACGAGAAAACAGTTAGTTATGCGCGCATGCAAGAAGGAATTAATTCCATGAGATTAAACAATTTTGAACAAAAGGAGATCGAAGAATATAAAAGGATGCAGTTAAGGTCTTCAATCAAAAGATACAATGATAATTTTTTGGTTTCTAAAGACAGGAACCTTTTTGCATTTACATCGAAGCTAGATATAGTAATGGTTGCAACAATAGGAACATTTTTAGTTATTGGTGAGTGGCTTACAGTAGCAAAATTAGGTGCATGTATATTATTGATAACAAGGTGCATAAAACCATGGAATAACTTTGTTCAGATCTTTGCTAGATATAGTTACTTTAACAAATTGAAAATGCTTGGTTCGCCAATTATGGAATCTGACAAGTCTGAAAAATATTTGAAAAACAACAATAAATTCAAAGGTAATCTATGCAAGAATGAATTAGTATTTACAAATACTAGCAGCCCAAGAGAAACATTTAAGCTTAGAGCAAAGACGGTCAACAGCTTAAAAGATAAAAACTATGGGGTAGATGTTAAAAGATTTTGCGAATCACTTTTCGATGGAGGATTAAGTAGAATAAAAATAAACGATGCTGATTTAAGCAATATTGATGTTGAGGATATAGCTAAACACATAAAGATGATAGATCTAAGCAGACCTATCATTGAAACTAATCTTTTAAATGCCCTTTGTTGCTTAGAAATCGAACACAATAAAAGGCTATCTCTTTACCTTACTTATGCATCCGGTCTTTCAGAAAAGATAAAAAAACTAGAGTATGGGTATGGAACAGAGATTCAAAATGACATGGTTAGAGGACTGTCGTCTGATGATATATTAGCAATTAAAGTTATACAATCGCTAGCAGCAAATCCTGAGATTTTAATAATAGAAATGAGAAATATAATATTTGGCAGGGATTTTGTTGATTATGCAGATAAGATATTAAAAGATAGAAATAGAAAATCAACAATTATATTAAATACGAATGGAGGTATTATAGATTCAAAAGCTAGCTCAATTGTAAATATTTTAAAGGAGGATACGGCCTCATGAATAACCATAAACAAAAAAAGGAAGTGTCAGCATTGAGAGATAGGAATCTCGCCAAAACTGCGCCATTGGCATTCTGCTTGTATATATTTTTGCAGGAATTACATTGGCAAGGAAGTAACACAGAATTAGTAAAAATGGTGGGAGATAATCCAGAACAGCTAACTCTTGTTGACTTAAGAAATATACTTTTAAAGCTGGGTTATAACACAACACAATCAAGACTTGCAAGGTTGAAGAGATTGAACAAATATCAACTTCCAGCAATATTCGTTGATGACAAGAATAATGCCTTTGTGATATATAAAGATTCTAGAAGTAACGATATATTTGCCAAGAATTACAATGGAATCTTTCAATTAAATGCAATAGGGCATGAAGGACAAATTATAAAAATCAACGAGGAATTGATTAAACCTTCATCAAGCCTGAAAGATATAATTATTGCAAAACTTACCAAGATAATTGCAAATGCGTATACCAAGTCTTTAATATTGGCAACTACAGGCTTGCTAGTTCCATTATATATAAGAATTATATATAATGTGATCATCCCAAGCGGTAGTATAATCTCAAGTGTATGGATATTTATCTGTGGACTACTTGTTTTATGGTGTGAAAATAGAGTCAGGAATTCAAGAGAAGAGCTAATTGGAAAATTTCTTGCGAAAATAGAAAACAACCTTGAGTCAAGATTACTTACTCAAATCACTTCACAGAAATTAGACAGTGGCGTGAAGCACAACCCAGATGAACTGGACAAAATAACGATCAATATCCAAATATTTATTGACTATTTAAGAACAAGTTTTATATATGCGATGCTAGACAGCCCATTTATAATTATATATTTAATTGCAATCGCAATAATTGGTGGAAATATTGTTTGGGCTCCAATTATAATTATGGGAGTATCAGCGCTTATAACATTAATACTTTCTCAATACTATGATTCAGCAAGTGCAACGGAATCCAGGAAGAGTATTGATACTTTCAGAGAACAGTATAATCTTATCAAAATAGACAAGCAGATAAGATTTCTTGGCCTTAAAAGGCTTTATACAAAAAGATTGAAAAATATTTATGCATCACAAGCAATTGCCAATTTAAAGGCCTCTAAATACATGAACTATCTTCAAATATATCTATCACTTTCGAGCCGTCTTGCTATTATCATAAGCTTGCTAATTTTATTCAATGCAAACTCGAATAACAGTCAAATATCATCTCAAGGCACGATTCTCTCAATTATGTTTTTGTTTTATAGAGTTTTCGGGCCCTACCAGTTACTTCTTAACGCAATACTGAAATACAAGTCAAATCGTAAGATTTACAATTTTTTGAACGATAAATTCTTTTTAAATCAAAACAATAACACTTATTCGAAGCCAATCAAAATAGAGCAGTACAACGAAAAATATTTTCTTGGTCATCTAGATCTTGATGAAGTTACGACCAAAATGCATACTAAAAGTCTTGGTAATTTGAGAGGAGTAAGTCTAAAGATTAATCCTGGTGAGTTGATCGTGATTTCATGCAATGACAAAGCATGCTCTAAATCCATGGTGGACATAATGTGCTGTATAGACAGCGCATACGAAGGTAATTTATTAATTGATGGGACAAACAGCAGGCAATTTAGTCAAGAGTTATTATCTTCAAATATCGCTTGCGCATTTGAGAAACAGCACTTCTTTGATGAAACGATTCTCTATAATCTAAAAATATTTAATGAAACACTAACAGATGAAGAAATCCATAATATTTGCAAGTCTACAGGTATTCATGATTACATTCTGAAATTGGAAGAAGGTTACAGTACAAGAATGAGTCAGTACCTAGTATCTGAATTAAATAATGGTTTCATAAAGATGCTGACAATTACGCAAGCACTCATAAAAGACACCCCTATAATCATATTAGAAGAACCAACCAACGGTCTTTCTCCGACTGAATTCGATCAGCTTCTTCGTATCATGCCTAGTTTCAGACATCGATTAGATAAAACTCAAAAGAGAACAGTGGTCATATTCTCATCTTCGGAAGTATTAATGGAGAAATCTGATAGAGTTTATGCAATGGATAAAGGTAGGGTAGTATTCAATGGGACTAAAGAACAACTCAAAAAGCTAGTGCGGAAGGGTCAATGAACCAATACAAACCAAAGCTAAAGCAGTTATCTAAAAGATTCTTAGACCTCTGGAATGATGCACGTGAAAATTATCTCAAATTAGATGAAGAGGGAACATTAAATTCCAATGATGAATCTTTTAGACAGGCAATTGAAATTGAAGATCCACAAAGAGGCCTACTTAACAGAAGAATTTTAATCATACTTACGAGCTCTCTTGTTTTATCAATACCAATCACTGCCTTGACTCCCATAACACAAGTTGTCGATGCGTCAGGTAATATTGTACCTAAGGGCAATATTTTTATAGTGAATAATCTTGAGGGTGGTGTTGTCACCAAAGTGAATGTGGAAAACGGCCAGTATGTGAAAAAAGGGGAAACTCTAATCAATTTAAATCCAAGTCTAATTAAAAGCGATATCCAACAAAGAGTTGCTAAGACAAATTCGTTAAGACTCCAGCAGGAGCAGTTAAAAGAAGCTCTTACACTAAACAATGATGCACGACTGTTTGACAGTTCTCTTACTAACGATGCTGATTTGAAAAAAGTTCAAGAAAAGCTATTAGAGGTTAGGATACGTAATCATAAGGATCAAATCAATGTAGCTGAAGCGATTATCAAAGAGAAAGAGGTAGAATTAACAAGTCTAGGAAAACAATTAGACTTAGCTATAAAAAGTGAAAATATGTGGAGAAACCTTACTACGACTGGGGCCGCATCAAAATTAAAATTGCTTACAACCCAGTCTCAGACAGAGCAAATACGGGGGAAAAGGAATGAAATTGAGAAGGCATTAATCCAAGCAAAATTAAATTTAACCAATTTAGAATCAGATTATGAATTAACCAATACAAGTAGCTTAGCTAATTTGGAGAGTGAAGAATACGTTACGAATTCTGGAAATGAAGGTAAAGATTTTGAGTTAGACAATATGACTATAAAATCCCCTGTTGGCGGTATAATAAGCGATCTACGTTTTAACAATATAGGATCGGTGATTGTTCCGGGAGATCAAGTGTTGTCAGTCGTACCAATCAATACGATTAGACAAGCCAAAATACGTATCCCAGCAAAACACATTGGATTTATAAGTGTTGGGCAGAAAGTAAATATCACTTTATTGCCGTTCAGGGAATCTGAATACGGTTCTCTGAATGGAACAATAGAAAAGATAAGCGGTTCTACTGTTAAAAATGAACAATCAGAAGACTATTACTACGAGTCTATCGTAGATATTGAACAACAATATCTACAAACATCCAAAACAAAAATACCATTTCAAGTGGGCATGCCTTTAGTTGCTGAAATAAAGACTAATCAGAGATCTTTACTGGGCTTTTTATTAGAGCCTTTTACTAGAGTTTCAAAAAATGCTTTTGAAGAATAAAAATGAACAAAAGCTCCCCCCCTATATTTGATGTGAGTCACGCTTGCTTTGCAATAAAAACATTGCCGATTAAACAAATTAATCAGGGAACTGTTGAGCTTTCTGAGAGTTCGATTAGAACTACTTTGAATTCGAATGATTTATTGGTAAGATTTAAATTGAAATCTTCAGCATGCAACCTACTGGGGATTTTGAGGTGATGCATGCCTGAGGATCCTCGTTTTACAGATGACTCATCTCAAGCGGCTTCAGAGGAGCAGCGGCTTGAGAATGACTCTGTACAAACACCTGATGAATCAAAGTACAAAGAAGGTAGAGAATTAAGCCCTAATCAAGGAGTCACAGAATATGGTAATTCTGAAATCAATCCTCTTGAAGAAGTAATTGTAAATCAGCCAATCCCAGAGCAAACCTATGTTCCCCAAATAAATAATGATCCAGCAATAACTAATGCAAGTACTATTGAGGCAGGACAAAGTTCACTTTCGTCTAGTTCCGTAAGAGCAACTGATGATGAATTCGAAGAAAGAATAGAAGTAGGACAAGAGGTAGCAGAGCAAACCTCAGTATCCGACAACATTTTCAGCAACCAGACTGCGCCAGAACCCGAACCCGAGCCGGAACCAGAACCCGAACCCGAGCCGGAACCAGAACCCGAACCGGAGCCAGAGCCGGAGCCCGAACCCGAGCCGGAACCAGAACCAGAACCCGAACCGGAGCCAGAGCCGGAACCAG